>VGMT01000025.1 GCA_016866335.1 Bacteroidota bacterium
CCCATGCCCAAACATTCCTGCATTCCTAGCTGCATTTTCCTTGGCTATTTTAGACCATTGAATTATGCCCCGAACGGGCCCCATACCTACAACGGTACGCGAATGGCCAGAAATCTATTTTTATTTCACCACCAAGCGCCGTATCCAATGCCCAGCAGTACCGTTTCCGCGAAGCATATAGGTGCCGGCAGGCAAGGAAATGCCAATGCGGCTTTCTTGGCCGCTTTCCACCTGTTCTGTCCACGCTTGAACGCTTCGGCCTGAAAGGTCATTTAAGCTCATTTCCCATTGTCCACTTAGTCCGCCGGGCCAGCGAATATGTATTTCGCGGCTTGCAGGGTTGGGGTACAAAACGATGTTGTTTTGCAGCCAAGAATCCATGCCGGCATCGCCAAAGGTGATCACATTTGAGGTGTCGCCGCAACCAAACGAATTGGTGGCAATTAAGGCATAATTCCCGCTTTGGGTTGGGGTTAAATTGGCAACACTGCCCAAGGGAGGTGCAATGGGGTTCCAGCTGCTACCATTCCAAAAAATCCATTGGTAAGTCCACGTTCCACTTAGGTTTGAACTTAAAACTCCGTTGTTCAACGATATGCCTACGTTCGGAAATCCGGGAGGGGTGCTGGGTTGAAATATCAGGTTGGTGTCGCCGCTCCAAGTAAAGCAACCCGTTGCAGGATCAATAATTTTTACCTTGTAATTGCCTGCTGTCAAGGCATAATAAAACGCGGCAGCCGTACTCACCAAAACGGTGTCGTCTTGGTACCATTCATAGGAAAAGCCTGGATAAACCTCCAATCGAACAGAATCGCGCTGGCAGGCGGTAGTGCCCGGTGCAACCGAAAGCAGGCTAAAGGGTGGAGTTGAATTTACCACCAAGGTGTCTGGACTTTGAAGAACAAAGGCTGTTTTTTGCATTGTATACGAAAACGACAAGCCATTTTGGTTGAAACTTTGAACCACAGGGACGTTGTACTGCTGAGCAGAGGGTGTGGTGAGGGGAATAAGGTAACCGCCCGTTTGGTCGTTGTAGCAGTTGTCGTCGTTCCCATACAATCCCCCATCTGAATCCATTATTTCAACCGACAAAGGGCCATTGGTTACGGGTAGGTTGATGTTCCATGTATGCGGTGAACTGCCTGGGGGAAAATTCACTTGGTTGCTGTTGGTGGTTAGCAGCAGATTTCCACCTGCATCCAACACCCTTAGGTACAAATCTGGGTGGTCTCCAAAAAAGGGAATATCGGTGCAATTCACAGTATTAACCGTGAGCGACTGTAAGAAAAAGGGCAAGGTGTCGATAACAGCCTGATAACTAATCAGGTAGTTTCCACCCATACCATACACATTCGGAGCTGGATTCTCGGCATTGCTGGTTAATCCGTTTCCAAAGTCCCAGCTGTATTGATAGCCCAAATTGTGCGGGCCAGGCTGATACCCATTCGAGGGATTTTGGTTGGTAAATTGCACGGTTAAAGGAGCGCAACCTGTGGAAGGCGAAAAGCTAAAACCGCTGTTGCCACCCACCGGTGGCAATACCACCAAATCGATGGTAAATATTTCGTTGCCGGCCTGGGCACCGAACGGGGTTTGTACCGTCCCTTTGGTATCGATGGTTAAGGTGTAGGTTCCAGGAGCAGCCAAGGGCGTTCCACAAAACCGAATGCAAGCAAAGGTGCCGTTCGGGAACTGACTTGGGAAATAGGTGCAGTTGCTTGGTGTACATTCCCAATTGATGCCAAAAGGCAAGCCGCTGATGCTCAATATTTCAAACTTTAAGAAATCAACCCAGCTGAACAAACCTCCCGATTGAACGGTCGCATCTACCTGCTTGGGAAGAAAAAATGTCATGGTGTCTTCGTAGGCTTGGCCAGAGGTTGCGGTATCCATGTAATTTGGACAGGGCCCGTTGCTGCCTTGGCACAAAACGGTGTTGGGAACGCAACCCGGACATTGGGCCTGAGCCTTGAAACCTAGTGCAAACAAAAGAATTACAATAAGGTATAGGTTTTTCATACGTAGTGTGTTGGTATTCAAAAGTACACTTTTCAATCTAAGGTTGTTCCTGCCAAGGCTAAAAATCCAGGCATTGAAATGTGGGGTAGGTTATAGCATAGCGGTTTTCGGCTGTCAAGTTCCAGCATTTTTCCTCCTGCACCTAAAACCAACGCGTGTCCGGCGGCAATATCCCAAGCCGATAAGCGGTGGCTTCTGGGGTAAAAATCGGCTTTGCCACTGGCCACAAAGGTGAATTTTAAGCTGCTGCCTACCTTTAAAATATGCAGGGGCTTCCCTTTGGCCAATTCTTGTTCCCAATTATCCAGGTTTTCTCTGAAGTCGGAACGGCTGCCCACCAAACTAGGGCTGTGTATGGATGCTTTGGGTTTAACCTGGGGCTTTTGGGGGTTCCATATCCACTCTTGGTCCATGGGCCAATGCCATAAACCAAAATGGGGGCCGCCCAGCCAAGCACCGGCTTCTTCGCCTTGGTACGCGGGGGCAATGAGCAGGCCTAAAATGGGAATACCATCTTGAATCAGAGCTACGTTTAGGGTGAACATTCCATTTCGGGCTACAAATTCTTTGGTTCCATCAATGGGGTCAATCACCCAGCAGGTAGAAAAATCCTGCTTAGCATCAAACTCTTTTTCTTCGGAAACAATAGGCAAGCCAAACTGTTGAAGTCCCTCTTGAAACAATCGGTCGGCTTCTTGGTCGGCTAAGGTTAAGGGACTGTCGTCGGCCTTAAACTGAACCGAAAATTCCTGAAGGTATATGTCCAATACCCGATTTGCTGCCTTTCGGCCTAAGGCCAAAAGGGCATTGATGTTACTTTCGTTCAAATTCATCTTTCAGGGTTTCCTGTCGGCCTTTTAGGGGGATTTCAATACCCTGCGACCATGCTTTTATCATGTTGAACCCCAATGCCTCGAGCGGGCTGCCTTGGCAGGCAAAAAAACTGGCTTCTTTACCTACTTCAAGGCTGCCAATTTGATGGTCTATTCCAAGAATGCGGGCAGGGTTAAGGGTAATTAAGGGTAAAATGTCTTTTTCTTCAAACCCAACGCGTTTAAGGGTGCCTGCCATAAAACCCAGGTTTCGTCCTCCCATGGCCTCCATGTCGCCTTCGTAATCTAAGGCCATTAAAAGCCCGGCTTGGCTCATTTTTTGAACGTCCAGCCAACGCTGTTGAGGTTGGGCATGGTAAAAGGGAGGCAGTTCCCAAATTCGGCTTGCCACCAAGGCTTGTTTTTCGCGGACCAAGTCAGCGGTTAAGGCTTCGCAATCTCGGCATTCCAGCACCGCTATTTTCACCTTGGGCCAAGGCCTAAAAAAGTCCATTGCATTTTGCCAATCTGAGGCTGAGCGCACGTGCAGCATTGTTTTTTCCTGACCCTGAATGATGCGCCTTAAGGCACTGAATTGCTGTCCTTCTCGGCCGGCTTCGGCTTGACTTAGCATGGCGTAAAGCTGTTCCTTTACTGGGATATTTTCCTTTCGTTCACTAGGCCAATGCATGTGCATTCCTGTATGCGCCTTTACCAGGGAGTTGGTCCAGGGTTTTCCGTCTAATCTAAGCACCGAGGAGCTCCCTGCCAGCATTCCATATCGGGGACTCACCTCGGCAAACAGTACTCCGTTCTGCCTTAAGGTTGGAAGAATCGACGAGGCCGCATTAAAGGCGATATGCCCTTCTACTTCGGGAGTAAAATTGCCAACCTCATCAAAGTCTAAAGTGGCCCGAACTGCATCGATTTCGGTTAGGCCAACCACCGTGTTCATTAAAATGAACCCGGGATACAGGTTCCAGCCTTTACCATCAATTAGAGTTACCTCGGGCGAAAGGGTATAGGGCTCGCCTGAATTCAAATCTACAACGGCGGTTATTTTTCCTTGCTGCACCTGCAAAAGGCCTTCTTGAATAACCTGCCCATTCCCAATGTGGAGTCTGGCATTTTTAATGGCGAAGCTCCCTTGAGCCAAGGCCGTGGCCGTTACAAAAAGGCTAAGGATTAAGGTCTTCACAATGGTAAGATTTAAAGGTTTTGTAGGGCCGCTCTTCTGGTTTTTCTCCATTAGAAATGGCTTTTAATAAGATAGGGCCAAGCCGTTTTGTTTCGGCTTCGTTCCGTTTAAGCATGCGGCTGTGCCTTTCCAGTGTAAAGTAGTCGAAGCCCTCAATCCAAGTGAATTCAGGCACCGAGGCTGCCATCATTGGGTGGCCGTTCCATAAAACCAAATCGGCATCTTTTCCCAGTTCTATGCTGCCCACTTTTTTGTCGATGCCCAGCATTTTTGCTGGATTTAGGGTAACCATGTTCCAGGCTTCCACTTCCGATATGTTTCCATACCTCACCATTTTAGCGGCCTCCAGGTTCAGGCGTGTTCCCATGGCTTCGTCGTCGGAATTTAAGGCGGTTATGATTCCGGCCTTGTGCATTATGGCTGCATTATAGGGGATAGCATCGTTCACCTCGGCTTTGTAGGCCCACCAATCAGAAAAAGTGGATCCTGCCGCTCCGTGGGCAGCCATTTCTTTAGCCACTTTGTATCCTTCCAACACATGGGTAAAGGTTCTTATTTTAAAGCCCATGGAATCGGCCAGCTGCATCAACATCAATATTTCGCTGCTTACATACGAATGGCAGGTGATGTTTCGCTTTCCGGCAAGAATCTCGTTTAAGATTTCGTAGCGCAACGAAGGAGGCCCGGGTTCTGGGTTTTTGGCCTTTAAAAACTGTTCCCGAATAAAGGTTTGTACCCCCAGCCGGGTTTGTGGATAGCGTAGGGTAAACCGCTCGCCCCAGTTCGATTGTTTAACATTTTCGCCCAAGGCAAATTTATTGAAGGCAGGAGCTTCGGGCATCAGCATGTTTGAGGCAGATGCACCCCATTTCATACGGATTAAGGCCGATTGGCCGCCGATGGGGTTGGCTGATCCATGCAGCAGTTGGGTGGCTGTTACCCCCGAGGCCAACTGCCGGTAAATGCCAGGATCGCTGGGATTTAATCCGTCTTTCATGCGCACCTCGGCCGAAATGGCCGAGCCCGATTCGTTCACCCCATTGCGCAAGGCAATATGGGAATGTTCATCAATAATGCCCGCCGTTAGATGCTTGCCTTTCCCATTTATTTCCATCGTCCCTTTGGGAACGGTCAGGTCTTTTCCTAATCCAGCGATTTTGCCCTTTTTTATGTACACATCGGTTTCAATCACCGCAGCGGGCTGCCCCGTCCAAACCATAGCCGATCGCACCACCAGGTCTTTTTGTTCGGGTTGATCGTTGGCCGAATAGCCAAAAGCATGAAATGGACGGTAAATTTCCACTGAAATTTCCGGGTTTTTGTTTTGGCTTTCTTCGGTTTTGTTTGTTTGGTTGTTCAGAATTTCAACGGAATAAGGTATGCTGTTCACAGCGCCAAAAGCATCTAAAAAGGTCAATTCAACCTGCAAAGACGATAGGCCTGCATACCACCTTGGGAAATAGAGTCGATTTTCGCTCTTTGGCCATTCAAAAATCAGACTGCCCCCGGCTTCCGTTTCCGGCTCTATTTTTTTCCCAGCTACCTCAATAAAGGCTTTGCCCCCCGTTTCTGTGTACACAAACGCCAAGGAATCTAGCTCAACCTGTACAGGTTTAAAATTTAGGGTTCTGCGTTCCGCCGATGCAATAAGGGGCAGGTATTCTCCTTCTAAAACGATTCCTTCGGTTTGCAGCCCTTGTTCATGACCAAGGGGATTTGCGGTTATGATTAGGCCGGCTCGAAACCCCGGCTCAATTTTGCCTATTTTTTTTTCGAGTCCCAACCAGGCCGCGGGTTGGGTAGTCAAGGCCGATAGCAATTGGTCTGTGCTCAAACCATGCCGCAAAAATTCATGGCATATTTTATCAAATCCTTCGGCTTTTTCGCCTGGATTTAAGGCCAGTTGAATGCCACGGGCAACTAGGTTTGCCGGAATAGCATAGCGTTGTTCCCAACGCTTCAATTCCATTAGGTCCGTTCGGGCCAACAGTATGGGGTCGCGCACCTCAGGCACCGAAGGCATTTCGCAATGAAACAGAATTCGGTCGCCTTTACTTAAATCGGCATTGTCCAATTCATAGGCTTCCCCATAATCCACAAAAACCAAATTTCGGTTCGGCAAAAGTTGTTTCCAAAGGGGGATATCCCAGGCCGAAGGGCTTTGAACAAAGTGTGGCCTGGTTTTGGCAGCGTTGTAGGGGTCCAACGAACGGCGGTGGCGCTGGTATTCCGGATGAGATTCCGCATATTGGGCGTCCACCAAAAACTGCCGCAAGGTTGCCGCCGCACCCGGCAAGGAACTAGGGTAATCTTGTTTCGATTGACCTTTGTTGAATGAAAATCCCAAAGCGGCCTCGTACATCAGGGGTTCAGGAACGGCACGCGGCCCGCCCAAGCTCATGGCCGGAAAACGACCTTGAATAAGTCCTTCGTCTAAAACCGGAACCGCATATCCAAACCCCGCTTTCCACCAGGTTTTCAGCTCCTCTCCATTTGGAGTCCAGTGGTTCCCTGACCACCGTTCGGCATGCACCGCATCGTTCGGCCAAAACAGCAAAGCTTCTTTTTGTGATTCGGGATTCGGCCCGGGGTCGTACTCCGTTTTTTCCAAATTCATTCCGGTGCTAAAGTGGGCATGAACGAATGAGGCATACACATGTCGGTTTCTTCCGTCAATTTTAAGGGAGCGCAGGGTGTCTTTAGGAGCCGTTCCAACATACGTAATTTGGCCGGCAATCACCAAAACAGAGGCATTTTCCAGGGTGCTTCCAGGGGCGGTATGCACCGTGGCGCCCTGAATCCAAATTCGATTGGCCGATTTTGGCCCAATGGCAGGTTGCTGCGCCAGCAGCCCCAGTGTGGTTGTTAGCCCTAGAACAAAAAAATACATCCGCATGCTGCGAAGATAAATAAAGCTTTTTCGTTTTTGGGCGGCAGCCGGGCTTTCTGAGCTACTCCGCAGTTGCCAAAGGCTGGCCCAGCTGGTTTGCGGGGGCTCCTAAAGTCGCCTCCGCACCTAGCGGGCCAGGCTTCGGCACCCTTGCGGGGTAGCTCTGTCAATCCCTGCCGCAGTCTCGTGGCGGTTTGCCATGTTGCCGACAAACTGCCCAATTTTCTTACCTTTGGCCATGCTGAAAATCGATATGCATACCCACTTGCTGCCGGAGCATATTCCCGATTTTTCGGCCGAATTCGGCTATGGTGGGTTTATTCGACTGCACCACCACAAAAAGGGCGCCGCACGCATGATGAAGGGCGATACCTTTTTTCGCGAAATCCAAGAAAATTGCTGGAATCCTGAACTGCGCATAAACGAATATGCCCAATTTGATACTCAGGTCCAGGTGGTTTGCACCGTCCCCGTTATGTTTAGCTATTGGGCCAAACCCAAAGACACGCTTCGGGTGGCCGCTTTTTTGAACGACCATCTGGCCCAGATTCAAAATCAATATCCTAAACATTATGTTGGCCTGGGAACCTTGCCCATGCAAGATACCAACCTAGCAATTCAAGAGTTGCGCCGTTTAAAAGAAGAACTGGCCTTGCCGGGCATTCAAATTGGCTCCAACATCAACGACATAAACTTGGGCGACGACCGCCTTTTCCCTATTTTTGAAGCCTGTGCCGATTTGGGAATGGCTGTACTTGTTCACCCATGGAACATGTTGGGCCAAGAACACATGTCAAAATATTGGTTGCCTTGGCTGGTTGGAATGCCGGCCGAAACCGCCAGAGCCGCCGCCAGCATGGTTTTTAGCGGCCTGTTTGAACGCCTTCCCGCCTTAAGGGTCTGTTTTGCCCATGCCGGGGGCAGTTTTATTCCTACCATCGGTCGTTTGGAACATGGTTTTCATTGCCGCCCCGACCTGGTAGCCATCGATAATCCAATCAATCCCCGCAATTCGTTCGGACGCTTTTGGGTCGATTCGATTACCCACGACGCCGACCTTACCCAATACATTCTCGATAAAATAGGTCCCCAAAAAATGATGCTGGGCTCCGATTATCCCTTCCCTTTGGGCGACTTAGAAATTGGAGCGTATTTGGAGTCTATGCCCTTGACCGATGCAGAAAGGGCGCATATTTACCATGGCTCCGCCTTGGAATGGTTAAACCTTTCAGCCGAAACTTTTTCCCTATGATGCTGCTTCGCCTTTTTCTGTTCTTTTCACTTTTTTCGATGCTGGCTTGCAAAACCGGAAGTTCTGCGGCTAGCCCCGACCCACTTCCAACCACCGGTCGCAAGCCTTCTTGCGGAGGCGGATGGATTATGGACAACGGACTGTTTAACACACCCGGATTTGCCCTTAACATCGATACCGCCTACTTAGATGGGCGCTGTTTGGTGGTAGATGTGCGCCGCAGTGGCGGCTGTGGCACCGTTTCGGTCGATTTAATTTGGAACGGATCCATGATGAAATCCATGCCGCCCCAAGTTCCCTTGCGCTTGTTGGGTAGGGGTGAAGACCCTTGCCGGTCAGAGGTGCGCCAACAATACCGTTTTGAAATATCGACCTTGAACAACGGTCAGCCCTTGGTAATTCAGTTGCAAGGCTGGAAAGTGCCCTTGCATTTTGGCCAACCCTAAAATTTTGGGCATTGCCCTTGACAAATCCCCTGCGAATTGGCTATCTTTGAAAAGCAGGGCATCAACAACACGTTTATATTTATAGTTCAATGATTACAGGGGCGGAAGATCCAGGCAGAATTGCCGAATTTTTTGTGAATCAAACCGGAAGGCATGTGTTTTTGACCGGAAAGGCAGGAACAGGAAAAACCACGTTTTTGCACCGAATTAAAGCCAATCCCCCTAAGCCTTTGCTGGTTACAGCCCCTACCGGCATTGCGGCATTGAACGCCGGTGGAGTAACCTTGCATTCCCAGTTTCAGCTACCCTTAACCGGATTTATTCCGGCCCAGCGCGACATGGTGGTGATGGGCGCCCTGGCCTTTGAAACCCAATCTACCCTGACCCGACGAATTCGGCTTTCGGCCCTGAAACGAAAAGCCATTCGCAGCGCAGATTTATTGGTTATTGACGAGGTGAGTATGCTGCGTGCCGATACCTTAGATGCCATTGACCAGGTTTTGCGTTGGGTTCGGAAAAGCCGGCAAACCTTCGGAGGTATGCAAGTGCTTTTTATAGGAGATTTAATGCAGCTGCCCCCCGTTGTTAAAGACGAAGAATGGGAAGTATTAAGGGGCTATTATCCCGATGGATTGTACTTTTTTCAGGCCCATGCCCTGCGCGAAGAACCACCGGTGCACATTGAACTGACCAAAATATACCGGCAAACCGACCCCGATTTTGTGGCTCTTCTGAACCGACTTCGGTACAACGAGCCTACGCCTGCCGACATAGAACGGCTAAACCAACATTTTAATCCGAATTTCACACCCGATTACTCGGAATCGTACATTACACTGACCACCCACAATTGGATGGCGGCCCGAATGAACGAGCAAGAACTGCGTGCCATTCCCGAAGAGCCTTACGTGTACCCTGCTTTTGTAAAGGGCGAATTTCCGGAAAGCATGTATCCTTGCGATCCCAAACTGGTGTTGAAAGAAGGAGCTCAGGTGATGTTTATTAAAAACGATTTTAGTGGCGAGGGGCGGTACTACAACGGAAAACTGGCGAAAGTGTATTCCCTGTCAAAAAATAGCGTGTACGTAAAAACCGAAGATGGCTTGCGGCTTGAGGTAGAACCCCACGTATGGGAAAACATCAGGTACAGCGTTGACAACGCTACCGGCAGCATACGGCAAGAAGTTATTGGAAGCTACACCCAATTTCCCCTGCGTTTGGCCTGGGCCATCACCATCCACAAAAGTCAAGGTTTGACCTTTGAGCGGGCCATTTTAGATGTGAACAATATTTTTGCCTCTGGACAAAGCTATGTAGCCTTATCGCGCCTAACCGGATTGCAGGGCTTGGTGCTGTTGTCGCCCTTTCCGAATCGGGGCATTGAAGTGCCCAAAACCTTGACCGAATTTGAGCAGGGCAGGCCCGATTCCGAAAGCTTGAAGCACATGTTTGTGGAGGCCTCTGCTGCCTATGCTCTGAATTTGGCCATGGGCTCGTATTCTTTGTTGGGTTGCATCCGCGAAATTCGAGATTTCCGTGAAGCCGCCGAAGAAGCCGCCCATTCTGAAGGCTATGCCTTGGGTAGCCGCTTGTTGGAAACCTTGTATCCGCTTCAAGAGGTGGCCGAACGCTTTCAGCAGCAACTTAGAACCCATTCAAGGCAAGGCATAAGTGCTGCCTTGTTGGAACGGCTTCAGGCGGCCGAAGGCTATTTTTTGCCTCCTTTAATAAAAGTCAACAGCGAATTGTACCGAGCCATTCAGCAGCCTAAAAAACTAAAAAAGGTGCTGAACGAAGCCGAATCGCTGGATCAGGTGCTGTTTTCGCAAATACGGAACATGCAGCGTTGCCGATGCATTGTAGAAACCGTATTGAGCCAAGCTCCCATAGACGAAGATCGGTTGAAAGCTATTTTGCAGCCAGAATGGAGAAAAACCTTGGTTGCTCAAGGGGCAGGGTCAAAAGAAAAGAAACCGGTCGAGGCCAAGCCGAAACAGGCTCCCAAGCCCAAGGGCGAAACCGTAATGGAAAGTTTGAATTTGTATTTGGAAGGAAAAAGTATTGCTCAGATTGCCAGCGAGCGGGGCTTTGTAGAATCAACCATTTGGAACCATTTGGCCAAGGCTGTGGTGGCGGGGCAATTGGCCGAGCAAGACTTGTTTATTACCCCCGAAC
This sequence comes from Bacteroidota bacterium, assembly GCA_016866335.1. GTDB lineage: Bacteria > Bacteroidota > Bacteroidia > CAIKAF01 > CAIKAF01 > CAIKAF01. The sequence goes on from VGMT01000025.1 coordinate 10,793, forward strand.
AGCGGAATTGGCTCAGCATAGCCTACCAGAACAAAGAGCTGGATTTAACGGCCTTAAAGCAAGCCATGTCCGACCAGCCTGAATTCCACGTGGTTCGAGCGTTGAAAACCATTGTGTCGGCCGGCGACGTGGCAGAGGAAAAGAAATAAGGAAGAATATTGGTTTAAGACGTTTTTGTGCTTTCGCAAGTTTAATGGGGCCAGGCCACCCGCGGCCCGGATAGAGCAGGGTAGCGCGCAGCAACGGCGGCCCAGGGCAGCGTGCGCCGGCAGGGCGACCTTGGGAGCCACTGCGGGCCCACTGCTGCCCAGGGCGCCGGGGCGCGTACTACCCGCGATAGCCGGAAAAGCCGCCCAAAATTGGAATTATTTGCCCCCAAATTCGCTTAAATTGAAGCGCGGATAGGCGTCGGGAACCGTGAAAGGGAAGTCGAACGGGCCCTGCAATTGAACCCGCTGCATGTCCAATACAATGGAGATGTCTTTGCCGTTGGCTTGGGTAGAAATGCTGATTTTTCCGGGCCACAATTGCTTGTCGATGGGGTGGTAGCCTGTGAATTCCATGCGGATGCGCTGCTTTTCGGCCGAACGAACAATCAGGCTTTCGCTTAAACGGCCTAAGCCAAAAAAGCGCAAACGTTGTCCGTCAACTTGGTTGCTTTCGGGCTCCTCCATTCGACCAAAGGTGCTCAGAACCGTTTCGTTATCGGCCTGAAAGGCCGAAAAACGGTCTCGGGATTGAAGCAAAAAAGGGTAACCCCAAACAATGTTTTGAAGTTCAGCCAAGCCGCTTTCTGGGCCTAGCCAAGCGGTGGCCTGCCGAACCGAACCCCAGTAGTATTTTTTGTTTAACAGGTCCAAAACCTGGGCCGTATCGTTGACAATGATGATGCGAAATACCTCGATAATGGCAATGTCGGGTTTGATTGACAGCCAAATAAGGCTGTCGTTGCGCATGCGCAGCCTACCTTTGGCGGCAAAGCGCTCATCGCCCACCCGAATGTCGGCGTTAAATTTGGCTTCCAACCAGTCCCATTCTGGGCGGTTGCTTAGCAAGGAATCGAATTGTTTTTGTATGGCTAAATTCGCCTCGTTCATTTCCTGCAAAGGCTTTCGGGCCTTTGGAGCAACGCAGCTAATGCACAGAACCAAGACCATCATAAAGCCAAAACGCATGCTCATGGAATTTCAGACAAAGATGATAGTTTATCTTGAAGGTGCCCTATTAGCAGAGGCTGAAATTGAATGGCTTTTTGGTAGGCGGTAAGGGCCGATTTTTTCTCGCCCATAGACAGCAGGGCATCGCCCAGCCATTCAAGGGCAATGCTTTCGCTGTTCCCAGTGCTTTCAAGGGCTTGGAGCAAGGTGGTTTTTAATTCGGCAGACCCGCCCTTTCGCGATTGCAGCAGCCACCGGGCCGAACGGACCAATAGGGTTTCGCCTTGTTTTTCGGCAAAGGTCAGTAGGTCGTTTTGAATTTGGGAATCGGTGCCCGACGTTAAAAAAGAAAGGTAAATACGAAGTTGAACCAAATCGGCATCGTAGCCCACCAAATCCAAGCCTCGGGTAATTTCGGTCTGAGCCCGGTCGTATTGATGCAATTCTGCGTAGGCGATGGCCTTTTCTTGAAAGAATTTTAGCCGCTTGCTGGCATCGGATGCGCTTAGGTACACCTCCCCGCTTTTTAGCTGTTCTAAGGCCGTTTCATATTGTCCGTTTTTATTCAAAGCCAACCCAAAATACAGGTAGGCTCCAGCGTTAGCGGGGAACAATTCGGCCATTTTTTCGGCGGTTTTCAGGGCTTGCTTCCACTCCCGTTGGAGCAATTCCAATTGGATTAACTGAAAGTAAACCTTTTGGTTGGGTGCCGCCGAGGCCAGGTGCCGCCGAAACCAAAATATGGCCGTATCTATTTTCCCTTCGCACAGATACACGTCGCCCAAGGTCGAAAAAGCAATGGGGTCTGCACCGTGCATGCGTTCTAAAATCTGCCCCATTTCCCAGACTTGCTTTCGGTGGCGTTCGGTTTTTGCCCCCTCGTCAATCATTGCTTTTAGTATCGCAATTTTGTAGGCAACCGAAACCCCCTCTTGATTAAAACCGCACCTAAGGGCGGCTGTAGCCGAATCCAACAGCCCTTGCTTTTCCATAAGCTTGGCCATGGCGAAATGCACTTTTTCGTCGTCGGGGTGTTCAGCGGCGAGTTTTCTATAACAGGATTCCGATTTCTTCCATTGCATAGAAATTTCATATGCTTCGCCCAAGGAACCCAACACCAAAGCACTGCTTGGAAATTGATGCTGCAGTTTTTCAATGGCTTTTTGGTATTTTTTAGGTTGTTTTATACTGCGGCAGCGTTTCAATTCCATTCTCAGGGCATCGGCTTGGTATTCGGGTTGCTGAATAAACCGTGCTATCCATTGGTTCAACTTTTTTTTGTTGTTCAACCCAATCCAAATTTCAGCGGCCTCAATGGCTTGTTCAAAATCATTGTTCCGGTCAAAAAGCCTCATTTTCAGTTCGGCAGCTTCCGCATTCCTGTTTACCCTTTCCAACAAATCAATCAGGGAATACATAAACCAGGGTTCGTTGGGCTGCAGGCTCAAGGCTTTTTGAGCAAAAGGCAGAGCCATATCGGGATTTTTTTCGCTAAGCAGGCGGGCAACTTCGTGCGGGGGGGCGGCCTCTTGAGGGTATTTGGTGCACAATTCCAAATACATGTCTAAGGCTTGGCGGTGGTTTTGCAGTATTTTCTGGGTGGTAGCGTCGTAAAAGGCCTGTTTAAAGGCCACTTGAGCTTCGGTTTCCTGTGCCTGAAGGCCTAGGGCCAAAAAGCAGAGACAAATGGCAGCATATAAATTAGCCCTCATGCGTGGAATAATCGCCCAGAGAGTAATTCCCAGCTTTTCCATTTAAACGGGCATGGTTGCCAATCATGGAATCGCTAAGCACCACATTTTGCACCGATGTATGCTCTTGAACAATGCTGTTTTTTAGCACCGAACGGCGAATATGGCTATGCGCCCCAATCGAGGCATGGGGTCCCAGCACAGATTGTTCAATCCGGGCACCGGCTCCAATGTAGCAAGGCGGAATAATGATCGAGTCGATAATTTGGGCATCGGTTGAAACCAGGGTTTCCCGCCGTTGAATCAGTTCCAGCATGCGCTGGTTGGTGTACACGGTAGCGTCTTTGTTGCCGCAATCCAACCATTCGGTAACCGCACCGGTTGCCCAACGAGCTCCCTGGGTGCGCATGTTTTCTAAGGCATCGGTTAGCTGGTATTCGCCCTTGGTTTTCAGGTCGTTGTTCAGCAAATATTCAATTTGGGTTTTGAGCCCCAGCCCGTTCTTTACAAAGTAAATTCCAATAATGGCCAGGTTTGAAACAAAGGTGTTGGGTTTTTCAACCATTCCGTTGATGTAGCCTTCAGAATCCAACGTTACCACCCCAAAGGCCGAGGGGTCTTCAACTTCTTTCACCCAAATAATCCCGTCCTGTTGTACGTCCATTTTAAAATCGGCCGAAAACAAGGTGTCGGCAAAGGCAATAACCGTTGGGCCTTCTAAGAATTCTTGGCCGCAATACACGGCGTGGGCGGTGCCCAAGGCTTCTTCTTGATACCGAATGTGGCCGGTGGCACCTACCTGAGCTGCTGTTTCAAGCAAGCGTTGTTCCACGTCTTCCCCAAAATGCCCGGTTACAAAAACAATGTTGTCGATTCGGTCTGGGCACACCCTTGCAATGTCTTCAACCAGCCGTTGAACAATGGGTTTTCCGGCAATGGGAATCAAGGGTTTTGGAATGGTAAGGGTATGTGGCCGCATGCGTTTGCCCATACCGGCCATGGGAATTATGATGTTCATTTGAGCGTTTTCCGAGTCAATCAAACCACAAATTTAATAAATTGAAGGAATGGGGGCTTGCCTAAGGTTTCGGCCTTTTTCATTGGATTGCATGGGCCGATAAATTAGCCAGGAATGCAGGAATGGCTGGGCATGTGGAGCCAGCAACTTGGTCGTAGATAAATTAGCCAAACAAACCTTGGGCGCTATAATCGACCCAAGGAAATGCGCGGGGCTCGGTCGTTTTCGGTTGTTTTAACCTGTACTGCCTTTTGTTAGGTATTTTTTCAGAATGCTTACTTTTGTTTTTTATGGTGCACTTATGAATGCGCGTATTAATGCCTTTTTATCGGTTGTGTTAACCTTCGCGGCTGCCACATGGCTGTGGTCGGTTTGTTCTTATTTTTTTCTTGATTTTTTGAAATTGCAACCTGGTTTTGCCTGGGGTTCGGTCAATATACCGGCCGGAAATGCAGCTCAATTATCGGGTTCGGGCGCTGTTGGGTACTTTATAATGGCTCTTTTGGGTTTGCCTGTGTTGGATTTGGTTTTGGGATTGCTGGGCCGAAGCATCCGCGAAACGAACCATCCCCTACGTCCGGTTTTGATGTATTTTAGGGTGTTGGCATGGACTTGGCCTGGTGCGTTTTTGGGAAGCGCCTGGAACAAAGGCGGATTGGTTTCTAATGTACTGCAAGGCATGGGCTTAGGCCCCGATTTCTCCTTGATATTTTTGTTGCTTGGTTTTTCTATGTCAATGGTGGCAGGCATTTTGCTGGGCAAGGAAATGCTTCAGTTGAGCAACAGCGCAACCCTTTTGCAGACCAATATGGGTAAGGCGCGTATTGCGTTTCGGCATCAGGCCTTGCCCTTTCTTGTGCTGGCAATAATGGCTTATTACATGGGTAGGCGCAACACGGACCACCTGTTTTTTTGGTGGGCAGCGTTCACTGCCTTGGGCACGGTAGGCAGTTCCCTGGCCCTGAGCTTTGGAATTGGTTCAGAAAAGCCGTCGGTGTATAAAAACTCTGTTTTTTACAAAATAGATTACCGTATTTTGGTTTTTGGGGTAGCGGCTTTGGGCTCATTTGTTCTGCTGTTTTTCAAATTGATTTGACCTTTTAAAGGAGTTTTCTGTAAGAATGATTTGGGCGGCAGCCGGGCTTTCACCGTTTGTCCGCGGTGGCCGTGTTTGGGCCCAGCCGGCTTGCGTGGGCTCCTAAAGTCGCCTCCGCGCCTGGCGGGCCCAGCCACGCCCACCTTGCGGGCAACCCGGTTCAATCCCTGCCGCAGCGCGCCCTGCCTAGAACAATGTTCCGATTCCAATTAGGGCATGTGGGTCCAGGCCCCCGACCACTACTTCGATGTAGAATCAGCGCAGTTTTAACATAATAAATAAAAACCTACTCAAAACCTACCCAAAGGCATTGGGCCCTCTTTTTCGACCCAGATCAAACTTAGGCCAAAACGAACAATCCAAAGGGTGGGGAGCTAGGACCTTGAGCGTTCAGGTAAAAGGGTAACCCCAAAAGCCCTAAGTGTTCATTTGAAAGAGTGATTCTATGTTTGTGCAAATGTGAGCAACGCTAAACCTAGGCTCTCACTTTATGCATTTAGTTATTGAAGGCTTTCTTTTGACGATTTGTTAAAAATCAGTACATTTAATATCACGCATTAAGCCTTCGCCTATATAACCAAAGCGGCAGATTGGGGAGGTTTAATAGGGGGTATAAATGAGTTGCGCTCAAGGCTAAATGACGATAACCAAACAAAAATTGACTGTCTGAAAGCATAAAAATCCTAATTCAAAGAACGATTAGACAACAATAAAAGTGAAACAACGATTATATATAGACACATCCGTTTTCGGTGGTCATTTTGACGAAGAGTTCAAAGACCATACTATTCCTCTTTTTCACAGAATTAAAGATGGAGAATTTATTGTTATTTACTCGACAGTTACTCAGGACGAACTTGAAAACGCACCCGAAAAAGTAAAAGAACTTGTAAAAAGTCTCAGAGCTGACCTGACAGAGTTCATTGAAACAACAGAGGAAGCTATTGACTTGGCGACCGAATACATTTCTGAAAATGTTGTGGGACAAACAAGTTATGCAGACTGCTTACACATAGCTTTAGCGACAATAAACCGTGCAGACTTTTTGGTTAGCTGGAACTTCAAACACATAGTAAACCTTGAAAGAATAAGAGGCTACAACTCTATCAATATTAAAAACGGCTATAAGCAATTAGAAATACGTTCACCAAGAGAATTTGAAAAATATGAAGACGACTGAAAAAACATTTGACGCTGTAAAATTTATGCGTCAACAGCGGGATAAACTGAGTGAGAAGTTATCTAAGATGACAAAAGAAGAAATTTTAGAATACTTCAAGAAACGCAATGCACAGACGACAATAAAGCCCAGTGCATAATAGCGCGCAAGCGTCATAGCCCTGCCCCCGCTTATACGGGGCAACACAGGGCTACGATCGCCTACACGCAAAAACGTTACGGGCATGTTAAACAGACATAGCAAACAAAAGTCCATAATACGGGTTTGACAAAAGTTACGGATCAGTGCTACGCAAACATATTTGTGTTAAGTCAACCTTTGGGTATCCGCATCAATCCCGCAGTTTCGGGATGGTGAAAATCGCCACCTTCGCCAAGCATTTGCCATATCGGAGTTTGGTCCGCTTACAGAAAAGGAAATACGCGAATGCAAACGTGTAAACCGTGAAACATTTCCTGATTAAAGGGCAGCTGCAAACACACCTCAAACCGTCCTAAACCCGCGCATTTAACACTTAAAACTATCTTGCGCCGGGTTGCTGTAGTGCGAATAAAATGAGCAACTATGACTGGCAATTGGGGTTGAAATGGAGTTGTTAGACGAACTGACGTTTGTGGCAATGGCCCGTTTGCAGGCACTTAAAAAGATTATTGAAAATCTTATATTTACGTTATGAATTTAGACAACTCGACTTTAGACGCAATCAAGGAATACTTTAGAACTCGACCCGTTCTTAAAGCATATTTGTTTGGTTCTTATGTGAGGGGACAAGCAGACAACCATAGCGATATTGATATTTTAGTCGACTTGGATTATTCTCAAAGAATCGGTTTGGGATTCGTTCAGATGCAAATTGATCTTGAGAAAATGCTGAAAAAGAAGGTAGACCTAGTCTCTTCAAACAGCCTTTCAAAATATATAAAGCCACTAGTTGACAACGAAAAGAAACTGATTTATGCGCGGTAGATTAGGAGATGTTGCTCGATTGAAACACATCCTCGATTCAATTGTCGAAATAGAATCCTATCTAATAGACACTGATTATGAAGCATTCTTAAAAATTCAATGATGAGATTTGCTTGCACCTATTTGCAAAATGCTCAAGGCCCTGAACAACTAAAAAAAGTGTATCTTTAAATAATGATAACTCCACAACAGGAAAATATAATTAAAACTGTTACCCAAAGGGTTAAGCCTACTTTTATTGGGGTGTTCGGCTCTTATGCTCGTGGAGAAGAGCATGAAAAGAGTGATCTTGATATACTTATCGATTTTGAAATGAAGGTTGATCTTCTTGAGTTAATTGGGTTGGAGCAAGAACTTTCTGAACTACTTGGTATCAAGGTAGACCTGGTTACTTTGCGCTCGGTAAATGCATCCCTAAAGCCATTTATTGAATCGGATTTAATCAGGTTGGTTTGAAAAAAGATCCAATTATTTATATAGAGCACATCGATTCATGCATTTCCAGAATAAAAGAATACACGGAAGGGATTGATGAAGATGGTTTTTTAAAGAACAATCTGATTCAAGACGCCGTAATCAGAAACTTTGAAATCATTGGTGAAGCAGCTAAAAAGTTAAACGATGATTTCCGTGCAAAGTACTCAGAAATTGAATGGAAGAAGATCGCAGGGATGAGAGATAAATTAATCCACGATTATATAGGCGTTGACCTTTGGGCTGTATGGGGAGTTGTGGAGAATATTATTCCTACACTTAAAACTCAAATTGAAGATATTATTAAGAAAGAAAAAGGCCTCTAACAGCAACCAAGTGCCAGCCTAAATCTTTCGTCGAAACAACAAATAGATTTTAAAGATTACGTTTTATCTTCGGAATAATGATCTTGTGAAAGGCGGTCCGATCGCCTGGCACGCCAACCGTCAGACCATTCTGCACCCCCGTAACCCCTCAATTGTTCTTAAAATTCAGGCTGTATATGGCCGGACCTCCAAACTGCGCCAAAACTAAGCCGATTGCGGCTGCTCCGACAGGTGTTTTTCAAACCGGTTGTGAATCAATAAAATAAGTAGGCCAAACAGAATTCCAGCCACAATCAAGGCGGTATTCAGCAAGCCGGTAACCGAAAACGAAATGCGAAGCAAGATGGTCGAAATAACAAAGCCCGAATTTCGAATCACCTTGTGGAATTCATCGGTGTGGAAAAATGAAAAAAGCAATAAAATCACGTCGGCAAAGATCAATACCGTGAAAAACTGCTCGAAAAAAATGTTGTTGATGTTTTTAAACGAGAGCAAATCGCTGCCCGTGGCTGGAATCAACCCCAAAGCCCAATGCCCAAAAGAATACACAGCTAACACCAAAAACAAAGGCACCAAAGCGGTGGCAATGGTCTTTTTTAATCGAATAAACCGCTGTACAGATTCAACCTGCAACCCTCCTTCAGGAATGCGGGCATAGCGCCGACGGCTTTGTACATTGAACAAATAAATCAAAAAGAATAGCACAATCGAAGTAAGTAAATCGTAGGTAAACTGAAGGTCGTAGTTGCTTTTAAACCAGTCGGAGGTGAGCGAAAGGTTCGATAAATCCTTGAACAAACGCCGAATAACAATTAGAGTAATAATCTCGTATTGCTTGCTGATGTAGGTAGTAATGGATTTGGGCAGGTAGTAAATCAACAAATAAACCTCATACAGCAGAATAAACGAAAAGGGGGTATAAATGGCTGCGATGGGATTGCTAAGCAATTCAGCCCCGCCGGGCAGAGAAACCCAACCCCATTGAACCAAATAAATCAGAGCCAAATGAATTAAAAAAGAAACAATAGCAATGCTTAGAATGGCTTTTTCGCCCCGAATTCGAGCCGAATCGGACAGCAATTTGTTGTGGGCTAGGTGCAAGAAGCTGGGACGGCCAGTTTGGTTCATTTTTTATTGATACTGAGAGTATAACATTCGGAAACCCATAAAGTTCGGCGCCACTCCGATTGGGAGTTCAGAAGCGGGTTGGCCATTCGAATGAAAAAGCTCAAAGCAAGCGCCGCGATTAAAAAAATCAAGGCAAAAATCCAGCAGGGAATTTGAAAAAACGGCTCCGCAACCGCCCCAACGCCGCCCGCGGCAGGGATTGACGAAGCCACCCCGCAAGGTTGCCGAAGCCTGGCCCGCTCGGTGCGGAGGCGACCTTGGGAGCCCCCGCAAACCAGCTGGGCCAGCCTTTCGGCAACCGCGGAGTAGCTCGGAAAGCCCGGCTGCCGCCACCCTAAAAGTTCTTTAAAGTCCAGCTGAAATTAACCAGATAAAAAGGCCTAAAACCGCGGCACACCTTTGAGGCCGCGTTGCCAAAATGAAGCTGCTTAGAAAAAATGATTGAAATTTGCATAAAATAAGCACATGAATGAGATTGCCTTCACCAAAGTGAAATTGCCCTTCGGCTGGCTAGGAAACATGGCTCCCTACCCTATTGCCTACAGGGATAAAACGTGGAGAACCACCGAAGCTCTTTTCCAAGCCCTACGCTATGAAGATGAAGAAATTCAGGAGTTGATTAGAAAAGAGGCCTCGCCAATGGGATGCAAATTTCGGGTAAAAGCCATTGTAAAGGATTTAACCCAAAGGGGCGAAATGCATAAGCGGGTGGTTGAGCCATTATCAAAACAAGATTTGGAAAACATGGAGCTCTGCATCCGGCTCAAAGTCCAACAACATCCCTTTTTATTGAAGCAGCTGCTTTTGACCCGTGATTTGCCGATTTACGAGGACGCCACTTCTCGGGGAAAAAGAGGTTCTAACCTATTTTGGGGTGCCATGAAAACCCCCGATGGCTGGATAGGTGAAAATGCGTTGGGGAAAATTTGGATGAAGGTTAGGGAAGAGGAGGCAGGGAAAAAACCCTGAAAAACCAAGGCTAAGCCCTGTTTTTTTGGGGAGCACGACTCCCAACCGACTGCAATTGGAAAAACGGAGCTAGGATGTATTCGGGTTAACCCAAAAATTTAAATACATTCGAGTTTATGGTGTATTCATTCAAGTAAGTACCCAGGCCGCTTCCGCGGCGTAGCCTACAAACAAGTTAAATACCATGTTAGACTTTATTGGAGATATTCACGGACATGCCGATAAATTGGAGGCCTTGCTTCAAAAAATGGGGTATGAAAAACAAAACGGAACCTATAGGCACCACGAAAGAAAAGCCTTGTTTCTTGGAGACTACATTGACAGGGGCCCTAAAATCAGAGAGACGCTTGAAATAGTAAAAGCCATGGTGGACGAAGGGCATGCCACGGCCTTAATGGGGAATCATGAATACAATGCCATATGCTTCAATTTTGAGGGGAAAAAGGGCGGACATCTTAGGAAACATTTAATAAAAAACATCGTACAGCATTACGAAACCCTTCAGCAGTTTCATGGAAGTCAGGGTGAATACGCGTATTATTTAGACTGGTTCAAGACATTGCCATTGTACGTAGAAACAAATGAATTTAAGGCCGTTCATGCGTGCTGGGACAACAAACACATTGGTTTGTTAAAGCATACATTAAACGAAGGTCGGCTTACCGACGATTTAATTTACCAATCTGCAATGGAGGGAAGCGACTTTTATAATGCCGTAGATCAAACCCTGAAAGGGAAAGAACTAACCATGCCCAATGGTCTGCATTTTTTCGATAAAGAAAAAAACAAAAGAACGGAGATACGAATAAAATGGTGGGAAGACCCGACAAAAATGACCTACAAGGCCATTAGTGTCGAAAACTTAGAAATGTTACCTGAGACGCCTATCCATTTAGGGGAATTAACCTCGCTGGACTTTTACCCAACCCATGAGAAAATCGTTTTTTTTGGGCATTATTGGCTTAACGGGCAGCCCGAATTTTACAAGCACAACATTTGCTGTTTGGACTACAGCGTCGCCAAAGGAGGCAAACTTGTGGCCTACCGATTTAATGGGGAAGGCCAATTGGATGCGAACCACTTGGTGTATGTTTGAGGGTGAAAATGAAAAAAACAAGCCGAATTGAGACAGTTGAGGATTTACAGGATTAATAAGAAAAAATAAATCTAATAAAACTAATTAATAATGGAAGTAGAACACAAAATGAGACAAATGGAAATAGAGTTAACAGAATTGTTAATTCAAATTTTCAAAGACCATGGCTGGGAAATCGATAACCTGCCCTCTATTTATGATTCAGATGAAACACCTGTCGAAAATCAAGATTGGGATTTTGATCGTTTTTTAGGCGTTTATGAACAAACAAACGGCACTTGGTGTGATGTTGGCAAGGTTATTTTATATCCGAAAAATATTGAAAAGGTAGCAAAGGCATTTTATGAACACGACCAACTATTAAACGTTAATAAAGGGCAGAATAAAAACCTAAAAGAAGGTGAGGTATTCCAAAAATCAAACCTGCTTGTATTTCTGCAAGAAGGAGGAAGAACGCCCGATTATGGGGTTAAACTTGAAGACGCGATTGATTTCTTAACGGCAATTGTGTTAATTCACGAGCTCACCCATTGGATGATTCATTGGAATAGAGATTTTAATGGTATAGCATTAAAATGCAATTTTAATTATGACAATGATGAAAATAAAAAATTTCACGAAGGTATTGCCCAGTATTTCACAGATAATACCATTAGAAAATTGGGGATTGAAAAAATGATTGCTTTGTTCGAATTTTTAAAACAAAGGCAATCAAATCCGTACAGGGTTTTTGAAGAATTGAAAACGGATTTGGATGGACACGAGATTAATGTTGCATGTGTTTTCACCGCTTTGGGGGTATGTTGGAATAATAATTTTAATCAGTTATTTAATGAATTAAAAAACTATAATTATCTCTCGGTACTTTATTTTCCTGAAAATCATCAAAATTCTTATCCAAAAATTGTTCAAAAAGAGCCCGCCATTGATCAGGCTAAAATAATCGATTGGTGGTACATTAAACCATTCTCAGAATCCAATATTTTTTTGTACGATTACTTTGATCCTGAGAATAAGTCGAAATATAAAACACGTTATAATTCAAGAAAATTTGGAATTTAAACTTCAACATTATGATACTAAAACATCCTCCAGTTATTGACTCAAACGGCATCCTTTCTAAAAATCCATTCAACGACTTTGACCCATCCAATCCTGCGCATTATCCCCAAGGAGCGGGAGTTTACATCTATGGCATTAAAGTGGAAATTGATCGCGAAACAAAATTTGTTCCACTCTGCGTGGGAGAAAGTTCAAACCTAAGAAAACGAATATATAACGATCATTTTCAGGGGAAATTCTTAACTAACCATAATAATCTTACCGCAACTCAACCAAAGACCATTAAGGAAAGGAAAGAGCTTTGGGATTTTTCAAAAAAATCTATGAGCATATTAGAAATATCCAAAATATACTGTGATTTGCGGATGTATATGGAGGTCAATAAAGGAAAAAAAAGAACTACTAGAGAACACATGTTGAAAATAAATCAATTGAAATATCTGATTTACTTTCAAAACGAAAATTTCTTTAACGCGAAATATGGCCATGCTCACCAAATGAATCATAAAAACATTTCTGCATCAGAAGCATGCCAGTTATTCCCTTCAAGCAACCTTCAAATAAGTCCAACCTTAGCCAACTTTGTTTCCAATTTCTATTTTGTCTATGCTGATGACATGGATGCTGAAATAGCAAATCTCTCGAATCCAGAGGATCGCTTGAATATTGAAGTAAAACTCAACCAAGCACTAATTGATAAATATGGGCTTTACACCACTGCGGATAAAAAAAGAAAAGGCCGAGATTTTGCTGTTGATTTTGATTTTTCATTAATCGAAAAGAAAATGGTCAACCTCACCATTTAAAATCCCAATTTACTCCAAACACCGCCCATTTGCCTTTGATTGTTTTCTGATTTTTTGATACATCAATGGAATGCAATTGCCCTCACAACATCCGCATTGTTTGATCAAAAGACCTTATTTTGCAATCCTTGAATGCCTTTACCCATTATAACTTCCCAGCCAAGGTTAGAAAGTTCGCCATCCAAAAGGCGTCTTTAAAGGTATTTATTGCCAAATATGAAGGAATTGTACCTTGGTCAAAAGGGATTAAGAACGAAGCCGACCTAACAGCGTACATCGCACAGCAGTTGCTGCCCGCGTTGTATTCCCGTTGTTCCCTTTTGGGAGATATTCATAAGGAAAAGACCTACTTTGTTAAAGCCAATCATGTGGATTTAGAAAACCATTACAGAACGGCTCTGGAGCAGGAAGCTAACGAGGTGGCATTGTTGAGGGAACTTGAAAAACATCAAGGAACTGCTGCTGCCGTTGCCGAATTATGCCGTCAAATCAACCAAAAGAAAAGCGATGCATTTCAGCTTTGGATTAAGCTTATGTCCAAGCATTTTCAAGATGACCCTGCCTTTGTGTTTCTAATGCTGCATCCCATTTTCCAGACATCCCCTTTTGGTTCTAGGCGGATTCTAAGTGAACCTAGCCTAAGCATACTACAGTGGTTGCACCTTCAACTTGAAAAAGAAAGCATTTACCCAGGATTCAATCTAAGCAAACTTTACTTCATAAAAGAAGCTTTTGGAATTTCTGAAATTAAAAGAAACGGCTGGCAAATGATTCCTAGGGGTCGGAAAAATTCAAGAATGCTTTGTGCTGCTGCGCGTGGAAGTGGTTGGTGTGTTGCCTCCTATAGCATGGCTCAATTTTACCTGGAAAGGTTTTCTTTTTACATCCTTTGGTCCGACAGCAAACCGAAGGCGGCATTGCGCGTATCTAATAAAACCGTTTACGAATACGTTGGAGTAAACAATTCATTTCCAGAGGAATGGATGCACGACATTTCTTTATTCTGCTCGGAAATGGATTTGAACTATACGCCAGAAACTTCCATTTCCTTTGAAAACAAAGACATTAATTGGTGGAAAAATCGGATTCGATACTGGCCGTTGGCCTACAACCAAATGCCGGAAGAAATAAAAATACGTTTCGGGAAAATTAATCGCGTTGATTTATATTCTTTGGTCACCTTTTTTTCTACCTCTGAAATAGAAAAAAAGGTTAACATCAAATTTGAGTTTGAGGATTATTTTGAAATAATCACCCTTTACCCGGAACTCTATACATCAAACATTCAGTGGGAAGGCTCAATTGAAGAAACAGAGGCGCTGAAGGTTGCTTGGCTTCAATCCTGGATTGGTAAGCTAACCCATCAAGCCTTTACCCTGGCAGAAATCAATGCCATGCCAGAAGAAGTAAAAAAAACAAAGGCTTTTACAGATTGCATTGGGCAACTCTTCGAATCGCATATTTACCGTAAACTTATCCGGATTCCAAAGTCCCGTGATGAGCGGGCGTATCCATTAAAAATGGACGACCTACTTCCTTACGAAGAACACGAACCAATCGGCCAAACCTATAGCAGGGCAGCTATGGTTTTAATTCAAAATCAAACCACCGAATTCGGAGACCGTATTTTTCCAGATTTTTTAAACAGTAGAAGCGATTTTAATGAAATAAGACAACAAGCCTGGGCAAAAGCCCTGGAGGCTCGGCCTAGTTTGCGCCTGGCACTCCCACAAGATCTTGCCTCACTCAAAATGTTTGCATTTAAGAAAGTCCGCTACCCTGCTTTGAAGGTAAAGGATTACTGCCGTAAATTAAAAGAAAAACCCTGGATGCTCGACAGCAAAACAGGAGGGATCCCAGCTGCCTTCAAGCAACAAGAGATAGCTTTAAAGGCATACCTAACAGGCTGGGATGCCATTATTAGAAAAAACCCTCATAGGTTATGGGTTCAGTTTGGCCGTTTCGGAAGCAGAACGTATTTACCGTCAGCTGCCTTAAGGAACAAACAAATCGTAGATGCTTTTTTCTATGGATTTAAAACAGCCATGGCAAAAAAAACCGACCCATGGAAGTCGCTTACCCCAAATACCCGCTCCAAACCAGAAATTGCATTGGCTTTTCTGATGGCTATCCACAACAGCAACAAGCCATTACTTAAAAAGAGGTACTTCGTTGAAAATTCGGAAGTGCTTGAACACCTCCCCGACGGAGAAATTAAGGATATCATCAAGAAAACAATCAAAATTGGAGCCAACTTTTTTTTTCAGGCTTTTATGGAAAACAAATTGCCGCTTTCAAATCCCTTTTCAGACTTTACAATTGATTTAGAACAAGCAAACCTTGCCTAGGCTAAAAAAAATCATAAACCAGTAAACAAGCGGATGTAAGGCGAACAATCCCTTTTTAATTTCAAGCAGGTTTGCCTGTTCCTCATTGCCTTATTTTCTCCACATTCCTTTTTGGGTGCCTTTTATTAGTAAAGGCACTAAACCTAGCCCGCTTTTCGTTTTACATATTATAACCCTGAGAACCTGATTTTCCGGTTAACAGAACCAAATCAAGTATCTCATGGCTGATGTAAACCAAAACTGAGCAGCATGCAAAAATCAAAAGAAGAATTGCGGGCCGAAATCGAAGCAGACTTTAAAGGCAATTACGAGGGCATTGGATTGATTCTGTTTTTGAATGCGCTGGTAAAAATTATGCATACCCGAACCGGTATTTTTTTCGCAACAAGCATTGTTCCCTACACCGTTGGGGGCTGTCTTTGGTATATGCACCAAAGACCTTTTCTTCTGTGCCTAATTGCAAGCATGACCGGCCACCTTGTTGCTTATTTTATTGTTATGGTTCTTAGCCCGGACTTGGACCAAGACTACACCTTCTTCAACGATTACGAGGAGATTTTAAAAGAGCTGAAAACAAAAGGTGGCAAAGGAGTATAAATGGGGACCAATCCAATTCCACCTCTATAAAGTACAACACCATGCGCATTCTTCATTTTTACCTAAGGCACTACCTCGCTTTTCACCATATTTCTACGATTTTAATTTGGCTTGTCGTTTTTAAGGCAGGAAATATTGATGTTGTTGGCCTACATTCATTGCCGCTTCAGGTTTTATTTCTTGCAGTTTGCTTCATTGCAACTGAATCCATTTTGAGGTATTTAAAAATGAAAGAATGCGTCGAGATAGAATTGATGAAAATTCAAACCAAGACTAATAGTCAAACGCAAACGTATAAAAAGGCTTGAGCCATTTTCCTTAATCTAAAACATCGAGTTTAAAGCTGCCCAAAGCAAACCAACCACGCAACCGCCCCAACGCCGCCCGCGGCAGGGATTGACGAAGCTACCCCGCAAGGTTGCCGAAGCCTGGCCCGCTCGGTGCGGAGGCGACCTTGGGAGCCCCCGCAAACCAGCTGGGCCAGCCTTTAGGCAACCGCGGAGTAGCTCGGAAAGCCCGGCTGCCGCCACCATTAAAAAATCCTAAAAGGCTATGTATCTTTAGCCCATGAAAACATGGCTAACCTCGCGACCTGCGGCCTTGTTGCTCAGCGCTTTGCTGCTGATTGCCGCCGGAATTAAGTCTTTTTCGGTGATTGGACTGGCCGACAGGCCCGCCGAAGGCTACGATGAAAAAATGTGGACCAGCGCCTCGGTGTCCTCTTGGGCCATGTTTGCCAAAGGCCATGTGCGGCAGCCGAATGCCCTCGACAATTGGTTCCCAACCTACGCCTGGGAAAACAAGGTGGACGTGTTTACCGGCGAAAAATGGGCCCAATTCTCGCCCGATACCGTGAAATTTCCCTACGATTATGTTACGCTGAAATCGGAAAACAAGGGCTACAGCCAACTGGTTAAATACGATACCCTGGCCTTTCCGCGCAGCGATTACCAATGGTTCGACAATGCCCTGTGGACTTTTGGCTGGAAAGCCCCCAATCTGGGAAAATTCCTTATGGGCGCCTGGATTTACGCCCGCTGCGCTGCCGTAAACCCCAACGGGTATTTTAAGTTTGAAACCCCAGAAGGCAAGCCCAGCAGCGCCCCTTTTGCCTATTCGCCCAGCGAGCAAATTTACGCCGCCCGCCAAGTGAACGCTCTGTTTACCTTTGGCACCTTTGCCCTGTTGCTTTGGATTGGCTTCTTGCTGAAACAACCCCTGGCCGGTGCGCTGGCTTCGCTGCTGCTGCTGTTCAACACGGCCTTTTTCGACGTGCACACCGCCGTGGGCCTTGACTCTTTCGTGGTGTTTTTCTCTCTGCTCTCGTTTGCCCTTTTCTTGAAATGGCAGGCGGCTTTTGCCTCGAAATCGGCTCTTAAATTCCAACTGTTGTGGTCGCTGGGGCTGGGGCTCAGCCTGGGCGCCGCCGTTGCCTCAAAGCTAAACGGAGCCATGGCCGTTGTTTCTACCCTACCCATATATGCCTATTTGCTGTACCGGGTTTGGAGCGACAAAGCCCAGCTAAAAAATCTGCTGATGGGCGGAGGCATTTCAGCCGGCAGCATGCTGCTGCTGTTCATTGCCCTAAACCCGCAAATACGGCCGCAGCCCTATGCCCGAAGCAAAGCCATGCAGCAATCGGTGGATGGCTACTTTGAAAAACGGGCCACTGCCCTGACCATTGATTCGGCAAGCAAACGCATAAATTTGTTGTTCAATGCCTTGAATCCGCTGCTTCAGTCGGGACAACTGACCCGCGAAAACGCCGAGCGCCTGGCCGGGCAACTAAACGGGATTGGTACCCGCATGAAATCGGACGAAACAGCCGGCCGACTAACCGAAACCATCGATGCCCACTGGAAAAGCATGATGGAAGTGCAAGGGGACTTAGAAAAACGTGTTCCAGACAGCAGCTACGGTGGCAAGACCTTTTACAACTGGGTGGCCATTAAAAACAACTTTGCTCCGGCCTTTGAACTGACCGTCCGCCGCATTTGGATACGCAGTTCAACCGAAGAACGGTATTACGGCAGCCTGGGAAGTTGGCTGAATTTTCCGTACAACCCCTTGGATTTGCTGCTGCTGCTGGCTGGATTGGGTTCCGTGTACTGGCTGCGCCGACGCTATACCGGTGCGCATGCCCTGGCGGCCGTTTCGCTTTTGGTGGCTGCCGCCCTAACCATGTACGGAAACATCAACTTTTTGTGGCAAGACTGGACCCGCTATTTTACTCCCTTGTTGCCTTGGGCAGGTTTGCTGGCCGGCTTGGGCCTAAGCGCCTGGTTGCTGCCGGAACCCGTTGGCAAAGAAACCGGCAAAGCAGCTCTAGCAAAAGTTCAATCAAACCCCAGCTCCCAAAAATCAGGCAGCAAACAAGGAAAAAACACAAAGAAATGAAGAGGATAACCCTGTTTTTTATACGCAAAATTAAAGCCTTGTTTATGCTGTTTCACCTGCATGTGCTGGTGGAACCCTTTACCGGCGCCCTGCTGAATTTGGTGTACCTAAGCAAAATGTCGGCCTGGCGGGCCAAGCAAGGAAAATTGGCCCTGAACGACTTTTATTCGGCCCACTACCGCTACGACAACCGGCAGCGCCTGCATCGGCATTTAATGCAAAGCCAAGAACTGTCGGGCCCCATAACCTACCTGGAATTTGGTGTGGCGCGGGGCGAATCCTTCCGCTGGTGGGTGGAATTCAACCAGCATGCCGAATCAACCTTTCATGGCTTCGACACCTTCACCGGATTGCCCGAAGACTGGAATGTATTTAAAAAAGGAGACATGAGCGCGGGCGGGCAGGTTCCCGACATTACTGACCCCCGCATCACTTGGCATGCGGGCTTGTTTCAAGAAACCCTGCCTCCCTACTTGGCCCACATTCCAAAAACTGGCCGCCGCGTGGTGCACCTGGACGGAGATTTATACAGTTCGGCCTACTACGCCATGAACATGCTGGCGCCATACCTGCAGCCCGGCGATGTTTTAATTTTTGATGAATTTGGGGTTCCTACCCATGAATTCAAAGCCTTTACCGAGTTTTTCGCGAGCCATTACAGGGGCTACGAAGTGCTGGGGGCCGTGAACAACTACCTGCACCTGGCGGTGCGGCTAACCTAAGAACCCATGAAGCCGGTTACCGTACATGTATTGGGCGATGTGATGTTGGACCGCTACCTGATTGGGCGGACGGATCGGATTTCGCCCGAGGCGCCGGTGCCCGTGGTTCAGGTATTGCAACGCAAAGAACAACCGGGCGGAGCCGGAAATGTAGCGGCCAACGTGGCAGGCATGGGGGCTAAATGCGTGTTGTTCGGCCTGCTGGGCCAGGATGCCGAAGGGCAAACCTTGAACGCCCTGCTGCACGATTTGGGCGTGGATTTTAGGCCTTTGGTTTGTGCCGACCGCCCCACCACGCATAAAACCCGAATTGTGGCCGGAGGTCAGCAAATGCTGCGCCTGGACGAAGAAGAAACAACCGAACTGCAAGACCCGCAGGGCCTGATCAATCTGCTTCAAACCGCTGATTTTTCGGGCGTTTGGATTGTGTCCGATTACGCCAAAGGGGCTTGTCATCCTCAGGTTTTGGAATACCTGTATGGGCGGTGTAGGCAAGAGGGCGGCAGCTGCCTGACCGATCCCAAGCATTCCGATTGGAGCCGGTATGCCGGCAGCAGCTGGATAAGTCCAAACTGGAAAGAGCTCTGCGCCCATTTGGGCCAGGAATGGCCTTTGGGGGAAGACACTGTGGCCCAGGCCATGGCCTTAGCGGCCAAAAGCACCGACATACCGCATGTATTGGTAACCCTAAGTCAGTTGGGAATGGCCTATTGGCATTCCGGCGATTTGCTGCGGATTCCAACACAGGCACAAGAGGTATTTGATGTAAGTGGGGCCGGCGACACCGTGGTTGGAGTGTTGGCTGTGGGGCTGGCTCAGGGATTGTCAACGGAATCGGCTTTGCGGCTGGCAAATCGGGCCGCGGGAATGGTGGTGGGCAAAAAAGGGACGGTGGCCATACGGCGGGAATGGTTGGTGTAGGGGCGAAAAAGGCGAGAGTAAAAAGGGGGTTTGGGTAAAAACACGTTGGGAGGTGTAGCCAGGCCATGCGCAACCATTCCTGCATTCGTGGCTGAATTATCGGCCAAGGTTGGTTTACCTAATTTATCCACGACCAGGTTTGTAGCCAGGCATGCGCAACATTCGTGCATTCGTGGCTAATTTATCCGCGTCTAGGTTGGTATGGCTAATTTATCCACGACCAAGTTTGTAGCTAGGCATGCGCAACATTCGTGCATTCGTGGCTAATTTATCCGCCCAAGGTTGGTATGGCTAATTTATCCACGACCAGGTTTGTAGCCAGGCATGCGCAACATTCGTGCATTCGTGGCTAAATTATCCGCGTCTCCGTGGTCAAAAATTTAAAAATCGATAACGTGGCATAAAACGGCGAGGGGCTGCACCCCTCGCTAATGTATTGCGCCCCTTCATATGCGGGGCTTTCATAGCGAAATTGGCTTGACTTGGCATTTTGCCAGGGTGGGTCCAAAATCAAACGGATATTTTTGTTTTAATTCCCAACTCAGCTTGGCTTCAGGCCCAATCGCCCTCAAATCGGTTTGAAGCTTCTGCATTCAAGTTCAACTCATGAACATTCTATACCTTTAACCCATGCACATGTTTTTTACCCGTACCCTCCTCGTCCTTTTGCCCCCTCTGTTGGCCCTATCCCTCAACGCCCAATCCCTACAATCCAATTCCAACAACGAATTAATTCAAGGGAATGATTACCTGGCCTCCAATGCCCTTGAAGACCGTATCACCGGCAACCAAGGCAAAAACAGGGTCGAACCCCCAACTTGGAAAACATCCCAAATCGGCGCATACTCCCTTGAACACCCTGCCGATTGGACCCTGCAACAACCCGGACAAATGGGCACCCTGTTTACCTTGTTGTCTCCCCTGGAATCGCCCGACGACGCCTTCCACGAAAACCTCAACGCCATAGAACAAGACCTCAAGGGCATGGGAATAACCTTAGACGCCTACATTGAATTGACCGAACAGCAAATACAAACCTACATCACCAAGCCCAGTGTTTTGGTCAGCCGAAGGGTAAAAAAGGGCAAAAACGAGTACCATCAATTGGTGTACACCGGAATACAGGGCAAGTATTCCCTGCGCTTTGAGCAGTACGTCTGGCTGCTAAACGAAAAGGCAGTGGTGCTGACTTTTACCGGCGAAAAGAGCAAGGCCGAACAGTACGCGGCGCTTGCCACTCGGATTTTGGGCTCGTTCACCCTCCCCTAACCCGGGCCTAACGGCCCTCACCCTCTAATGCGCATGAAACCGCGCATGCTGAACCTCTGCCACAAAGCTGTGGTAGTACCGGTACCAAGTCGATCTCCCCAATTCCTTGGCCTTCTGATGCACCGGATGCGCAGCCCAATTCTGAATGGAAGCCATATCGGCCCAATAACTTATAAAGGTGCCCCGCCCCTCCTGCTTCATGCTCTCATAGCCCAAATATCCAGGCATACGCTGCACCAATGCAAGGGTTTCAGCATCATACTCCGCATATCCTTGCAGGTTTTCCGACAAAAAATAATTAAAAATTGAAGCATAAAAAGGCGCCTGAGGCGGCGCATCTGCAAGCCATTGAATCATTGCCGTTCCATTTTCGTTTGGTTCCACAAGGTACAGATTTTCCAGGGGTGTTTTTTTGAAAAGGGGGGCGGCAGCCGGGCTTTCCGGGCAAGTCCGCGGCCCGAAGCGGGGCAGTGCAGGCCCCGCAGTAGCTCCTAAAGTCGCTCTGCGGGTCGCTGCCTGCCAGCCGCTCCCGGCCTTGCGGGCTTGCCTCGTCAATCCCTGCCGCGGTGGCCTGAACCGCCTCAGGGTCGCCGAAAGCAAACAAGTAGGAAAAAATAATATTGACCTTAAATTCAGCTCCAAACAAAAAAAACAAGCCTCAGGGATAAATCCCAATTTAAATTTTTGTAGCGAAAAAACAACTAAGTACAGAAATATCCTATAATAAAATTTTTTAAACGAGTGATTTGAGGTTACTAATTATAAATTTTTATAGAGGGAAGAGGGGGTTATTTATTTAAAAAAATAAGTGGCTTATAAATTCTTGAAATCGCTTCGTATTCCTCCTGGCTAAGAATACCCAAATCAAGTAGTTCCTTAGCTTCTCGGAGTTTTTTAATGGCATCTTTTCTATTTCGATTAGTTTCGGCTAGGGCTACTTTTCCTTTCAATTTATTTGAAAACCCAAGAAAATACTCACGCCTACTAACCCAAATAAAAAAAATTAGCCAAAACATAGTAGGGAGAGAAAATGTGTAAAAAGCAGAAGCAAAAAGAAATCCTTCACGATTTGATTTAACTTCTGGAACGTAAGTTTGAATATAAAGAACATATGAATAGGTGCATAATGCTAGGATTGAAAAAAAAACTGAAATATAAAATAGAATTTTATCTGCCGCAAGTTTAAAAAAATGATGATTTTCCCTTTTTTTATGCAAAACCGCCCCAAGAAAAAAGATAGCAAGTGCCCCACAAGGCCAACCCAATAGTAGATCCTCCATTTCAAAGGGTCCATAATCATAATAACTATCAAATTGTATACTTAAATAAAAAACAAGTATAACAATTAGGGAAGGGACTAAAACGGTAAGCAAAGTGTTAACATAAAAGGGCATACCAAAAGTCAGCTTGTTCAATTCTTGATATAAGGCCCATTCTATATAGATTGTCGTTATAAATAGTGGCAACCAAAGCAACAATAAAAATGATGCATTAAAAGAAAAATCAGAATCAGTGTGGAATAAAAACAAATGAGAAAGAGCGCTAAAAATCAGCGGGGTAAATATTATTAGAAAAAGTTTAAAAAGAGGAATACGCACAATCTTATTGTTCGGCAATCCTGGGTTGGTATCTTCTTCAACATCTTTTACCGTATCGCTTTTATTATTGACTAAATTGTTGATATTTAAGTCCCCCTTTCTCTCCCTTATTAGAAGAGTCGCTGCCCAGCTTACTACTGCCAACACTAAAATTACTATAAATAAAGACGCAAGAGAATCGTTCATTTGAGCTATTTTGAAAAAATATAAGGACTAGGCTTCAAATTTAATTGCCATTTTTGTAAAGCCAAAATTTAAAAAATCACATTTTGCTAAATTGGTTCGCCTTAACCTTAAAAAGTTGAATCAAAACCATAATAGCCTCTGCAACTCCAGTCACCAACCCCAGCAAAACATACCCCAGGTGCGGGGCAGATTGCCTACCTTTGTGAAAATTTACGCCCATGTCATTAGGTTTTTCTAAAGTATTTCCCGCTTACAACGAAC
>VGMT01000026.1 GCA_016866335.1 Bacteroidota bacterium
ACAGTATTTTCCTAAGAAAATGGACTTTAAATCTATAACAGAAGAACAAGTAAAAGAAGTTGAACTCAAAATAAATTCACGCCCAAGAAAACGATTCAAATTCGAAACACCTATATTTGTAATGAAAGAATTATTGTTTAATCCAAAAGTTGCATTTGTGGCTTGAATTCAGCCTATCAACACAGCGGTCTATTTCGATTTTTACATGGGAATTGTTTGTAACCCTGTACAAATCAATAAGGCCGAAAAGAGTATAAATAAACCCATTAAGGACGTAGCTGGGCGATTTAAGGGGGTACTCTTCAAGCCAAATTTGTCCTTGTTCGTTTTGCCTTCGTACTCCTCCAAGATGCACATCAAGCTTTAAAAATTCAAAGGCATCCATGGCCGTATCAATGAGTTCGGCTTTTCCGGTTAATTGATGCATGCGCAGGTAGAACGAGATGATTTCTCCTTGTGCCATGGCCGAGGGGTAGCCTGCAGGAATGCCGTATTTTTTGTTTTCAAATGGGATACGCCAACACGTTCCATGGCGGGATTTTTCTTTGTTGGATTCGAACCATTCGAGCAAAACATCTAGTCTTTTTCTGTATTCATATTGTTCTTTGTTGTACCACCAAACATCATGAACAGCAAACCCGAATTGGGCTAAATTAATGCAGAAATGAACGGCTTGGCTTCCGTAGCCCACCAAAGGAAGTCCGTTTTCTGCGAAGTCGCCGTACCTAAATTCAGCATAATCAAGCAAGGCGGGGCGCATGTCGATGTAATAGGGCCCCAATTCGGAATTCCAAGATGCATTGCCTACAGATAATTGAACGGTAGGGTTGTAAAAAACCCATCCTAGCGGGGCAGAGGGATTTCCAGAGCGGCCTTCAGGAAGTGTAGGAATTGTTGCCAAATCAAATGAATACTTGAATTGGCATCAAAGTTAATATTCTCTTAAAACCTCACCTCTTTTCTTCTAATTTTTGGAGTCGCAATTCCAAATCTTGGATTTTTTGGTCTTGCTCCTTGATGATTTGAAGCAAATAAACGGGCAGTCGGTCATAGTGCACAGAATAAGGCACTTGTTTGCTGTGGTCTAGAATTTCTTTTCCATTTTGGTCTGTTGCAGGAATTCCAGAGTTGCCGACCCATTGGCGTTCTGGTCCATAAACAACCAAATCGGGCAGTGTTTCATGGACTTCTTCTGCAATAAGTCCAACTTCTTTATTTCCACCCAATGCTGGCTTGAGTTGATATGCAACGGGGCGCAGGCGAAACAGATTTTCTTTATCGAACTGAAGCGGTTTAACATTGGTTTTCACATGTATGGTAGAGGACTGGGGTCTTAGTTCGCCGCTGGAAGTGCGTATAATGGTTGTGCCGGTTCCGGTTGTGCTGCTGCCTTGAATAAAGCGCTGGTTGGTTTCTATGGTGTTGTTGGCAAGAATGCCGCCACTGCTGGGGGTAGTTGTGGTTCCTACCCGTACTCCTGATGTTACATAGGTATGCCCATCAACCTGTAAATCGTAGGTTGAACTGGAAGTGCTTCCGATGCGAAGCCGCCCTGCGATATTTGAAGTGGTGCTTGATCCATCGGCCAAGAAACCTCCGTTACCCACTGTTAAATCGAAAGATGAGTTTGGTGTTGTGGTTCCAATTCCAACCCGATCGGTACTGGTAACCACAATGGCATTGGTACATTCATAGTTGCCGCTTCCCGTACCACGAATGGTATAGTTGGTGTTTGAGGTTGTGTTGCAGTTTACGGTGGTTCCTCCTCCGCCCCCTCCAGAGGGTGCAGCCGGAATCCATGCCAGGCCGTTCCAGGTTAAAACATCGTTCAGAATTGGGGCCATGGTAGAAATTGGAGCGGATTGCAAGGCATTGGCGTTCCACAGTGGCGTGGATGTTTGAGCATCCATTACGTTTCCGTTTAGTGTCAAGCCGGTTCCGGCACTTATGGTACTTCCTCCGCCTCCATTGCCGGCTGTTTCAGCATACAATGCATAAGGAACACTTAACAATTCTCGGGTGCTCGACAAACTGTAGCTTGTTCCTCCGAAGGGGTCTGTAGCTGCTTCTAAAAAATAGGGGCCAGCCGACCAGACGATTCCAGAAAGGGAGCCAGAAACCACTTGACCTGAGCCGATTTCAGCGGTTACCAAGCCATTTGAATTGGAAGTAAGCGAATGGGTTTCTTGGTAAACGACGGATCCGGTTGGGGAGCCTTGGCGGATTTTGACCTCAAGCCCTACGCTCCCGTTTACCACCAAATTGTTGGCGGGATTTCGAACCACAGATTGGTAAGAAAATCGAGCTGGAGCTTGAGCCAACAAACCGACGGTTGCGGTAAGAGAGGTAAAGAGTAACATTTTGAATTTCATACGATTGCGGAATAAAATTAGTGTTTAACGAAAGGTATTTTGGTGTTCAGGTTGGTATATGGAAGTAGAAGGGTGTACGCTCCCGCCGGTAAATTAAGCACCGAAATGGATGGCTGTTGAAGGGATAATTCTCCTGTTTGAAGTTCTTGCCCCACTGAATTTAGAATACTATACTGGGTAGGTAAAGAGATGTGTTCAAGGCCTTTTAAATGGATGTTATTTGTTCCTGGATTAGGATACAATTTCAACGTATGCACTTCGACCACATCGGCACCCGTTAAAAACAATTCGGCGGGTTGCTGGACTCCCTCAGAAATGTAACCGTCAGGGCCTGAATAATGAAGATAGGCAACTTGCCCAAGCGACCATGAAAAGGCACCAGAACCCCCTTGGGCATCGCCCCCTGAAGATAGCACCTCTCTCTGCGCATGGATTGTAGAGAAACAAACTAGAAAACAAAGAGAAATAAACCCTGAAGAATGCAAAAATCGATTCATGGCACAAAAGATGAACAACTAGATTAACTCAAAGTTAATAAGTATGGGTTGGATTAAGAACAACCGTTTGACATAAAAACAGAAATTCTTACTTCAATTTGAACTGCGTTGTTATTCCATAAGCATGAGCTGGCCTTGCAATTCAATACCTTCTCCAAATTCGCCTTTGCCCTTCAAGATGTAGAAATATACTCCAGTACTAAGTTGGGTATTGTATATGGATTGCCCGCAAAAGCAGCGTTGGCAATTCAAATCAGGGTTGGTTTTGGTGTTTTCGGTTTGAAAGACCATGGCCCCCCATCGGTTATAGACAAAAAAGTCGTAATCAATACAAGGATTAAAGCCTGGGGCAAAAACTTCAAAATCCCAGCAATCGTTGCCAGGAATGCTTGGATTCCGAAGCAAAACATTGGGCATAATGGGAGTATTTATTGAATCCATTACAACCACCGGCATAAGAATAGTAGATCGGCATCCTTCAGCATCGACAATGGTTAAACTCATTTTTTGGTTTGAAGCGGAGGGATGGTTGTAAATGAAGTTTGTGGCCGTTGTATCGGTTAGGCCGTCGTTGTTCCAATCCCAGGCAAAGGTGTAAGGGGGTGTCCCTCCATTTGAACTGTCTTGATACGCATTTTCCAGAGGGCATAGGGCCTGATATGTAAACAAGGCTTCAGGGTTAACAGAAACCACTCCATCAAGCAAAAGAGTGTCGCTGCAGCCTTTGTCGGTAGTAACTCTAAGTTGAATTTGGAAGGGGCCTACAGGTAAATTCGTAAAGCTTGGGGTTTGTTGATTAGAGCTATTAATGTACCCTGTTGGTGCGGTGATATTCCAGGCAAATCCGTTAATAATTCCCGGGCTAAGCACCGAAGATGTATCGGTTAAAACCAAAGGCTGGCCTTCGCAAAGAGGCTGAGGAAAGGAAAATCCTGCAAGGGGAAGGGGGTGAACAACGATGGCGGGAGGGGTAATAGAATCAACACAACCTAGGTCGGAGGTTACAACAAGGGTAACTGGGAATGTTCCACTGCTGGTGAAGGTGTGCACAGCGTTGGCATTGGAAGCTGAGTTTCCATCGCCAAACAACCAAAGTTGTGAAACGATTTGACCGCTACCCAGGGTGCTGGTGTTTTGAAATTGAACCGTTAATGGAAGGCAGCCTTGGCTTGGATTGCTGGTAAAGGAGGCCGTTGGCATAGGATTAACCACCACGGTCATGGTATCTGCATCGTTTGGAATGGTGCATCCATCGGAAGCGGTAACAATGTAGGTTGTGGTTTGAATTGGAGTAACATTATGCGGTCCTGGGCCTTGAGGAACCCCATTGGTCCAGGTTAAGGTTGCATTTCCGTTTCCTCCTTGCATGTTGGCCCCAATTGAAGTTGTTTGTCCAAGGCATATTGTATCATCAGGGAGGGAATTAACCAAAAGAGGGGGACTAACAACCACCGTATCGTTTGCCAAAAGGGCCACACACCCATTCGCATCAACAACTTGAACCGATAAAACAATGTTCCCTGTAGCATTCAGAGGGACAGAAGAAGTGGTTGCCCCGGTATTCCAAACTTGGGAATATGGCGCGGTTCCCCCGCTTATTTGAACATTTGCGGTAGAGGTTTGTCCGAAACAGAGCGTATTGGGGGCTTGAATATTAACCTGAGGAACAGGATGAATGTTTAGGGTATCTACGATGGTATCTAGGCAGCCATACATATTGGTGACCAGGAGTTGGACTTGATAGTTTCCTGGGAGCGTGTAGGTGTGGGCTGGATTTTGCTGATTGGACGAGTTGCCGTCGCCAAAATTCCAGTTCCATTGGGTAGGAAAAAAGGTAGATGATCCAGAGAATTGGCTGGGCTGGGCATTTTGGCATACGGGATTTAGAGACATGTTTGCCTCAGGCTTGGGGCGTATTACAACCTCGATCGAGTCGTAATTTGTAACGTTATTGCAGGTTGCTTCAAGCCGAATCTTGTAACGCCCGACTTGGCTGAAATAATAAATTAGGCTATCTGTTCCTGGAAGGGAAACCATAAGAACTCCGCTGCTGTCGCGAATTTGCCAATCTTGACTGCAAATAAGCCCAATGGTTGTATTGTTCCATAGAATAATGGAGTCGCCCAGGCAAATCGTGGTGTCAGAAACCACAAACTGAGGCACATTGTTGCAGTTGAAACAAATAATGTCGCTGTTTGGAACAATAGAAATGGGAGTAGGGGCGGGCGAAGCCGAAAGAATAGAAATAGGAGCGTAATTTGGATTTGGGGTTCCGGTTGTCAAACTGGGGTTAAGCATGGTAGGGTTGGGCGTTGTGCTGTATGGGCAGTTTGCCAACCCACCTAGGCTGTCAACCTTAATAAACATGGGGTCAAAATACAGGGCCCCAAAACCTTGGGTGGAGGCCGAAACTAAAAATCCACCGTCTTGAGTTTCTTGAATGCCCCAACCTTTATCAAGGCTGTTGCTTCCGTAGGTTTTACTCCAGAGTCTATTCCCAAGCGTATCATAGACATTAAAGAGCACATCGGCACCACCATTGCCCCAAGATGAAGTATATCCACTTTGTAAAATCAGGTTGCTTGAAGTATAATTCACAAAATGCGACCTGTCTTCGCCAGGGCCTTGAAGTACTTTTGACCATTGGATGTTACCTGAACTGCCTTCAATGCTCATTAAAAGTAGGTCATAGCCTTGACCCATACTGGAGGTAGATGCTGAAATAAGGAGGTTTCCCGATGGCGTTATCTTACCGGCCAAATCCCAATCAATGCCATCATTCCCCGCCATTCCATAGTTGCGGGTCCAAATTGGATTTCCCTGGGGATTTAATCGTGCAGCAAACATATCTTGTCCGCCAAAAGGCCCAATATATTGACCTGCAATAAAAATGTCTCCACCCGGAAGAGCTTCCACATAGTTTACCCAAGCGTTGGTAAGTTCAACATTTTTTTCCCAAACAGGATTTCCATTGGCGTCTGTTTTTAAAATAAATCCATATTGCGGGCTGCCCCAAAATCCTCCCATTAAAAATCCCCCATCGGGAGTTTCATCTGTACAAAGTCCAAAATCGTCGTTAACGGTTCCGAAGGTTTTAGACCACTGCAATTGGCCTTGAGGGTTAAGCCTTACCAGCCAGGAGTCGTAGTTTCCGGCGCCATAAGACCGTGCCAATCCTGCAATAATAAACCCCCCATTGCTTGTTTGCCGTACAAATTTACCTCCCTCTTCATCGGGCCCTCCGTAGCGGTTGTACCATTGGGTTACACCGCATTCGTCCACTTTCATAACGTATAAATCACACATTCCATGACCCCCAGGGCCGTCGTCTTGACCGGTGCCAACAAACCCCATGTCGTTTGTTTCTGAAAAGGCCAAGCCAAAGTTCAACCCTGGAATTTTTTCAACCCGAAGGAAAGTGGTTATGCTGTTGGATTGGCCATGAAGCGACAACAAGCCAAGTCCTAAGGCCCAAGTTATAATCAGTCGGTTAATTTTCATGGCTAAATGGATAATTTGAACAATACTGAATGGGAATAAGCACCTCAGGAAAACCCTTTCAAAGTTAAATTAATTGCTTTAAAATCAGATAAAATTAAGGGTGAACATTGCAAAAATTAAAGTAAAGTTCAAACGAAATCGCAGGAGTACATTTTCGAGCGGTTCGAAAGGCGCCCATAGAACAGAAACGGAATTCTAGCCTTATTCCATGATCATTAATTGGCCTTGAAGTTCAATTCCTTCACCGAATTCCCCCTTGCCCTTCAAAATATAGAAGTAGGTTCCTGTAGAAAGCGTTGTTTGATTGTTGGTTTGGCCGCAAAAGCAACGCAAGCAATTCAAATCTGGATTAAGTGAGGTGTTCTCGGTGCTAAAAACCAAAACACCCCAGCGGTTGTATATCCATAAATCGTAATCAATGCATCGATTAAAACCTGGGGCAAAGGACTCAAAATTCCAACAATTGTTTCCTGAGATACTGGGATTTAGGTGCAGTACGTTTGGCATTAAGGGGTCGTCCACCGATTCCATTACCATAACATCGATTAGGGTGTCTGAGCGGCAGCCCAAACTGTCGGTAACCGTTAACATAACTTGCTGTCCCGATGATTGAGGGTGCACATAAGAAAACGATTGAACCGTTGTGTCGGTAATGCCATCGTTGTTCCAGTCCCATGCTAAGGAATAAGGCGGCGTGCCCCCTTGGGTACTATCCTGATAAACGTTTTCTTTAAAGCAAAGAGATTCATAACCAAAGTAGGCCTGTGGATTTTCAGAAATCAACCCTAATCGGCTTAGGGTATCAACGCAACCGCTGTCAGTGGTTAAAATTAATTGCACCTGAAAGGTCCCCGCAGGCAAATTCAAAAATGAAGGTTCTTGAAGGGAAGAGACATCATTGTAGCCATTGGCTCCATTGATAAGCCAGGAATAACTTGAAATTTGACCTGGCCCGGAGAAAGAGGACGTGTCTGTAAGGTTTGCCGGGCTTCCTTCACACAAGGGTTGAACAAAGGAAAACCCAGGACGAGGAAGTGGATTGACGGTAACCCAGACATATCCAGTTGAGACACAACCAGCGGTGTCGGTGATGGTAACAGCGTACATACCAGCATTACCTTGACCAACGCCTTCGAGCATGGGATTAGCCGCCAGGGAACTGAAATTAGAGGGGCCAACCCAAACAAAACCAGGCCCACTGGAATTGGATTGAAGGCGCAAGGTGTCTCCTTCGCACACAGGCAAATTAGCCGTTGGGACAGCCGGGCTTCCAACCAAATCAACCACGACATCATCGGTTACGGTTATTTGGCTACCGTCGCAGCGGGTATAAACAACCTGAGCGGTATAAGTTGTTTGCGTATTTGGGCAAACCGTAACAGTGTCGCCCTGCCCAATTGGATTTCCGCCCTCGAACCAACTAACCTGATACGTTGGCGCACCATTGGGAACAAACCTCCAGGCTTCGTTTGCCGCAGTCCAGGGACCCGTATTTCGGTTTGGAGGAACAACAGCATTGGTGGCCGAGGCATCTTGAATTCCAATAAGGGCATTACCGCTGTTCCAAGTAGCGCAGGTTGGCTTGTTTTGAATGTAAACCTCAATGATATTCGTGGTTTCATACAAAACAATTTGCTGGGTAGTCTGAAGGTTGTTGCAACTGAAGTGGCAAACATTAGAGAAGTTAAAAACGAAGGTTCGACAAGGAGCATTGCCCGAAACTTGAACCGCTATCTGTCCGCAAATAGAAGGGTCAATGTCGTGGTAGGCTCCATAGATGGTGTTCGGAAACAACGTATTGCTCGGCAAGCTTGCGTTAAATGCCCAAGCGCAATAGTTGTTTGCCTGAGTTACATCAAATGTCAATACCCCGTTGGTTCCAACCACCACCTGATTGTAGGCTCCACCAAAGTAGCAAAAAGGGAATGGGAGCGGCTGTATTGAGCTCCAAATATCATCAATCCCAATAAAAAGCGGAGTGCCAGCCGTGAATGGGAAGGGAGGGTTGTATGGAATGGATTCAACCGTGTAAGAGGTTGTTTCGCCTACGCGAAAAGGTTTGGCCACCAAATCTAAACAGGAATTGGTGCAAGGCACTAGGGTGTCGTTTCCTGCAAAAACCTCGGGGCATCCGGGCTGAGCAAAGACAGGTATGGAGCTAAAAATTCCAAAAAAAACGATCAATAAAAGCCGCATAAAAAAGAGTAGGTTGATTGCAAACATACGCAGACAATTTAAAGAAATTAGTATTTAAGACAATCCCAATCCACAAACCGCTTGAATTCCCCAATGGAGTATTCCCGTTTTTAAGGTATAGACCAACATTCCCCTTGATTTGTTGCTGCATTCTGAATTAAGACATGCAAACCCTTACGTTTAGAAATCCGATACGGTTATTTTCATCGGCGAATTGGCTTTGCCATACCTTGCCCATTGCCTATCTTTACCCCTATGAATACGTTTTCTTTTCACGAGGATTTTGAGACCGCCGATTGGGTGTCGGCGGTTAAGGCCTCGATAAAAAATCCTGATGAACTGAAATCCCTTGTTAAAACGGATTCAGATGGCCTTGGAATTAAGGCATTGTATCGTTCAGAAGATGTTGAAACGGCCTACCCGCTTCCTGAAAACCAAGGCAAATGCGAAATTTGGCAGCGCATACAAATTGAACGTGTTTCCAGAGCAAATAAACGAGCCCAAGAAGCCTTGAATGGAGGGGTAAGCGGATTGATATTTAGCCATACAGCGCTTCCTTCAGAGAACGATTGGGACAGATTGCTTGAGGGGATTCATCCCGACTGGGGCTTGCCAATATTTTGGGACCTTGCAGATTCTTCAACAGCAGGCGTGTTTCTGTGGATTGACTATTTATTGCGGCAAGGATATGAACTTGATTCGATTAAGGGTGGTGTATTCTTAGATCCATTAACATTGGCTGCACGCCAAGGTAAAATGGAAGGAGGAAGGACAAGCGTTTTCGACGTGCTTCATAAAACCATTGAATATGCATTGGCTGAAATGATAAGGGGCAACTGGTTGCACGTTCAGGCTGGATTTTACCGGGAGTGCGGCTGCAGTCCCGTTCAAGAATTAGCCTTTGCTTTGGCCTTGGCCTCAGATTATTTAGAAGAACTTTCCAACAGAGGAATGGAAGAAGACAGGTTGCTTTCAACCATAATGTTCCATTTTAGTTCATTATGTACCTCTGATTATTTTACCGAGCTGCTCAAGCCTAGGGTGTTTTTGTTGTTGTGGAAAAACCTGTTGGATTCTAGGTCTCTTGCATACCAAAAACCCCATATTCATATAGAAACTGCTGAGCGCAATAAAACCCTGTACGACGCTCACAACAATTTGGTTAGGGCGGGAATTGAAAGCCACGCCGCCTTGGTTGGTGGCGCTGATAGCCTTTCAAACAGAGCGTTTGATGGGTTTTTTAGGGAACCAGATGCCGCCTCGTGCCGTTGGGCCAGAAACATCGGATTAATTTTAAGAGAAGAAGCTGGTATAAATTGGGTGGCCGACTCGGCCAAGGGCGCCTATTTTCTTGAAAAAAGAACCCAACAGTTGGCCGAAGCCGCTTGGAACTTGTTTTTAGAAATCGAGGCATTAGGGGGTATGGCAGATGCTCTTAAGTGCAATTTTATTCAGCAGCAAGTAGCGTTTAAGTCGGAGGAAGAAAAAAAAGGGTTTTTAGCCCGCAAAAAAGTGCTGGTAGGAAGCAACACCTATGTAGACGATAGGCAAACGATGTCAAAGGAGTTTGCCCGAATTCTTCCAGCGGAACCTGAAGAAGACATTCAGTTTTTAAAACTTAGGCCAGAAAGGCTAAGTGAGGGTTTAGAGGTGGAACGTTTAAAAATGGAAGCAACATCTTCAAAGTAAGGAATGAAACCAGCATACAAAAAATTGAATTTACAGGCGTTCAAGACTCCGACAGCGATGAACACCGAAGCGTTTGTTAGCCCAGAAGGAATTTCTTTGAAATCAAGGTATTCCGCTGAGGATGTTTCTGAATTTAGGCATGCGGATAGTTTGCCGGGACTGGCTCCGTTTTTAAGAGGCCCATATCCCACCATGTATGCGATAAAGCCATGGACATTAAGGCAGTATGCAGGGTTTTCAACCGCAGATGCCTCGAATGCCTTTTATCGGAGAAATTTGGCCGCGGGCCAAAAAGGTTTGTCGGTAGCCTTTGATTTGGCTACCCATAGGGGCTATGATTCTGACCACCCTCGGGTGCAAGGAGATGTAGGAAAGGCTGGGGTGGCTATTGATTCGGTTGAAGACATGAAAAGGTTGTTTGATGGAATACCTTTGCAAGAAATGTCGGTTTCTATGACCATGAATGGAGCGGTTCTCCCCATTATGGCTTTTTACATAGTTGCTGCCGAAGAACAAGGTGTTTCGCCCGACACGCTTTCTGGCACCATCCAAAACGACATTCTAAAGGAGTTCATGGTGCGCAACACCTACATATACCCGCCAGCTCCAAGTATGCGCATTATTGCGGATATCTTTAAATACACTTCGGCATCAATGCCAAGGTTTAATTCTATTTCGATCTCAGGGTACCATATGCATGAGGCTGGTGCCCCTGCCGATTTGGAACTTGCATATACCTTGGCCGATGGCCTAGAATACGTTCGAACAGGTATGGCAGCGGGGCTGAACATCGATGATTTTGCCCCAAGACTTAGCTTCTTCTTTGCCATTGGCATGAACCATTTTATGGAAATTGCAAAGCTAAGAGCCGCAAGGCAAATGTGGGCTGAATTGCTGTCGGGCCTTGGCTCTTCCAATCCAAAATCTTTGATGTTGCGAACGCATTGCCAGACTTCGGGCTATAGCCTTACGGAGCAAGACCCTTTTAATAATGTGGTTCGAACCGCAAATGAAGCGCTGGCCGCGGTACTCGGGGGAACACAGTCTTTGCACACCAACAGTTTAGATGAGGCCATTGCCTTGCCTACCGATTTTTCGGCTCGAATAGCCCGAAACACGCAATTGATTTTGGCAGAAGAAGCCGGAATCACTCCGTTTATTGACCCCTGGGGGGGCAGCCATTATGTTGAATACCTCACAGGAATGCTTATTCGGCGAGCAAAAGAACACCTAACAGAAATTGAAGCCTTGGGCGGAATGACCAAAGCCATCGAACAAGGTTTGCCAAAGCGCCGTATTGAAGAGGCGGCAGCTAAAAAACAGGCGCGCATTGATAGTGGAGAAGAGGTGTTGATTGGGGTAAACGCCTATCCCTGTGAAGAAACAACCCAGATAGAATTATTGGAAGTAGACAACCAAGAGGTTCGAAATGCGCAAGTAAGAGGCCTTCAAGATTTAAAAGCCCGCCGAGATGCGAAGGCGGTGGCACTTTGCCTTCAAAATTTGGCAAAAGGTGCGGCTGACCCGAACGCCAATTTATTGGAATTGGCTATTGAGGCAGCAAGAGCCCGGGCTACACTTGGTGAAATTTCAGAGGCCTTAGAACGGGTTTTCGGCAGGTATCAGGCACATATTCAAACTATTTCTGGTGTTTATTCCTCAGGTATGAAAAACGATATGCAATTCAAAGAGGCCCAAGCCAGTGTTCAATCCTTTTTAAACAGTTCTGGTCGCCGCCCCAGAATTCTGGTTGCAAAAATGGGCCAAGATGGTCATGATAGAGGTGCTAAGATTATAGCAACCTCATTTGCCGACCTAGGTTTTGACGTAGATGTGGGCCCCCTATTTCAAACTCCCGCCGAGGTCGCAAAAATGGCGGTAGAAAACGATGTCCATTTTCTGGGAATTAGCTCTCTGGCTGCCGGCCATAAAACGCTGGTTCCTGAAGTAATTAAAGAACTAAAATCCTTTGGTCGCCCTGATATTATTGTGGTGGTTGGGGGCGTTATTCCTTCGGCCGATTATCCCTTTTTGTTTGAGGCTGGCGCTGCGGCTGTCTTTGGACCGGGTACTAAAATACCCCAAGCCGCCGTTCAATTGTTGAAGCTGCTCGAAAGCTAAGTTTCATTTTTCCTTATCTTAATTCATTCTTTATTTATGGAACCCATTTTAATCTACCTGATTCTATTTTTGTTGATTCTGATTTTAGGCTTAATGTTGGTTCGAAAAAGCGGCCCCATGCCCGAATTGGATACCATTAAGGAAGCGTTGATTCGATTTGATGCCGCTCAAGAAAAAACAGCTAAGTTGTTTCAAGACGAATTGCAGCGCCAAAGAACAGAGTCGCAAGCCCTGGCGCGTGGCGACCGAGAGGAATTGACCAAATCACTGCAGCAGTTTAGCCAAGCATCTACAGTGCAGTTTCAAACGTTGGTTGAACAAATGAAAGTTAGCTCAACCGAGCAGATAAATCAGCAAAAAGAACAAAGTGTAGCTGCCATTCAAAGTTTGAAAGAAGTTAGAGAGTCCATTGAAAAACAATTGAATGCCATTCGAGAAGACAACGAAAAGCAACTCAATCAAATTCGGCATACCGTTGACCAAAAATTGCACGAAACCCTAGAGAAACGACTAGGAGAGTCGTTCAAATTGGTCAGTGAGCGCCTTGAACTTGTTCACAAAGGGCTAGGTGAAATGCAAAGCATTGCTACGGGGGTGGGCGATTTGAAAAAGGTCCTAGACAACGTTAAAACCAGGGGTATTTTGGGCGAATATATGCTTGAAAATATTTTAGAGCAATTGCTAACTCCTGACCAATATGAACGAAATGTAGCCCCCAAAAAGGGCAGCCAAGCCAACGTTGAATTTGCGGTAAAATTACCGGGCAAAGAACATGCAGAGTGGGTTTGGCTCCCAATTGATTCAAAGTTCCCTATTCAATCTTATGAAAAACTATTGGTGGCATACGATGCCGGAGACCAATCGTTAATTGAACAAAGCAGCAAGGAACTTCTGAAAGCAGTAGAAGGATTTGCCCGCGATATCAGTCAGAAATACATAGACCCTCCCCATACGACTGATTTTGCACTTATGTTTTTACCTATTGAAAGCTTGTACGGTGAAATTCTTCGACATCCTGGGTTGTTTGAGAATTTGCAGCGCAGCTACCGGGTTACCGTGGTTGGGCCTACCACCCTTTCTGCTTTGCTGAATAGCCTTCAAATGGGTTTCAGAACCCTAGCTGTTCAACGCCGCAGTTCCGAAGTATGGAAAATTTTGGAAGCCGTTAAAACCGAATTTGATAAATTCCAAGTTCAATTGGAAAAGGTGGACAAACAACTTAGCAGCGCATCACGCTCCCTGCAAGATTTGAGGTCAACACGCACAAGCGTAATGACCCGTAAACTGCGCGAAGTTAGTTTGCTTGACCCCGTAGAGGCAAGGGCACTGTTGGAACTCCCCGAGGGCATGGATGAAGACAATGAAGGGGTTGATTTGGAGGACCAAGATTCGCCCGACTGAATTGACATTTTGCCCTTTTTCAGTTTAGGTGGCCCCGGGCGAGGGATTGCAGTGGAAATGCCCGCAGGGCATTGA
Organism: Bacteroidota bacterium; assembly: GCA_016866335.1. Lineage (GTDB taxonomy): Bacteria > Bacteroidota > Bacteroidia > CAIKAF01 > CAIKAF01 > CAIKAF01. The sequence goes on from VGMT01000026.1 coordinate 13,853, forward strand.
AACGGAAAGCCCGGTGCCGGCCCTTAGGCCGGCACGCCCCCCAATAAAAAAACCGCCCCAGAAATGCAAAGCCCTTTAAATCAGTCGACTATTTAAGAGCGGTGGCATTCTCAAATGCGAAAAAGTGTTAATAAATGCAAAAACACCCCCTGTTTTACTTGACAATTTTGCTGAGCTTTGCGTACTTTGAAGTTCACCGGTGAAACAGTGTTTTATTTTTTGCTTCGTCACGTAAAGGGGTGGCGAAGAACACTTAGGGTTCTTTGAGCGTGAAGTTTATGCGAACATTTGAACGTCTGTAAAAGGATATTCTGTGTTCGCCAGGGGGTCTCAGAAATGCCTCTGATGGATGCAAAGGCAACTTTGCTGAAATTCGGGGCGGGAGTTTTGGGAATGAGAAGGGTGAAAGGGCAAATCACCATTATTGCGAAGGATGTGAAGTGGAATTATTGGTGCTTTAATACGAAGGTCAAAGCACTGGATTTAGGTAGAGCGTCCTTCTGGAATTTTCTGTAAGGAAGCGAACAACGGTTCGAACGATTAGCCTCGCCTTTTTAGGTTGGGGGTAAATGGTATTGGTTGCAAGTGTAAGCCTAAATAGAGCGCTTGCATTTTTTGGAATTTCGATGGAATTTCCCGGTAAGGGCCCTTTTCGGGGCAAATCAATTTAATGGCTCGAATCTGTTCCCAATAAAAAATCAAGGCTCCTTGCAACCACCGACCTCATAACCTCAATCCCTTCCAACTTTTCCTGCTTCTGTACATCGCCCGAGGTTTCCATTACCCTACTACCAGGTTGCTTGAAAACAGCAATAAAAACAGCTACATTTATTAGAACAACCAGCCCTAAACCAACAATAACTCCAACTTCTAGTCCTTTTGGTACTCTTTTCATACGTCCAAATCTTCCCCAAAAATAATACCAATGTCCCTTATGCTTTATGCCCAAACCTCTCTTTATCAACCACTCTTTGTTAAATCTCCGTTAAATAAGGCCAGGCCAAGACTCTAGTCTAGGGTTGGTTTTCCTCCTCCTCGTTTTTTGACCTTGTTTTTTTCATTTGTACGCTTACAATACCCCCCGATATGATATGCTTCATTACTTCGGCTGCTGGCCAGTCTATGGCTTTTAGGGTATGGGTATCTACCACCAAATAATCGCCTACAAAACCATACGATTTCGGCAAATAGACTCCTGTTTTGTTCGGCCCAAAAATGTCAGGCTCCAGATGTTCTCGCGTAATGAACCCCAATTTGTACATCGCTGGATGTTCAGAAACCAATACCAAAACCGGCTTGTTGAAACGCTTTTCTTCTCCGACGAAGGCCGAAAGCAAGTCTTTCACTGAACCGTAAATTACTTTTATCAGCGGTGTTTTTTCAAGGCCTTTTTCCAACCATGAGAGCAAAGGTTGGGCAATTAAAGTTGAGCCAAGGGCTCCAACTAGAGTTACACCAGCCAATACAAACAATATACCCAAGCCAGGAACCTTATAATGCGCCAGACCATCTAAATAGGTGAAGCTAAAGTACAATACGTATAGGGTTAGGCCCAAGGGGGCCGACAGCAACAGCCCCTGGAAAAACCAGCGCAGCAGCAGGCGGGGAATGCGTTTGTATAAGGGCATAGTTACATTTACATGGCTGTCCAACCTCCATCAACTACTAGGTTCGCCCCACTCATATAAGCACTGGCTTCCGAGGCTAGAAAAACCACAGCGCCCATGTAATCGGTGGGCGCAGCCATTCTACCTAACGTGGTTTTAGCCGAATAGTTTTCAATAAACCATTCGGTTTGACCGTTTTCTACCCCGCCTGGCGATAGGGTGTTGACTCGGACTCCTTTGTTGCCCCAATATGCCGATAAAAAGCGCGTGAAATTAATCACGGCACCTTTGGTGGCGGGGTAGGCGGCCGATTTATAAAAGGTTTGTTCTCCTTGGGGATTTTTGTAGATGCTTTGGTCGGGACCAACCATTCCGTAGGTCGAGGCCACATTTATGATGGAGCCTCTGCCTGCCTTGGCCATGGCGCTTCCAATAACCTGACAGCAAAGGAACATCCCGGTTACGTTTACTTCGAGCGAGGCGCGGAACATTTCCACCGGGTAATTTTCAAACGCCGATTGTTCGGCAGCTAAGGCCGGATTTTCAAACATGTCATTGATGGCGGCGTTGTTCACCAAAATATGCGGACACCCCCAGCGGGATTCCGTGGCTGCCAATACCATTCTTAGGTCTTCAGCTTTGGTGATATTGGCTCCAAGGGCCATAACCTTATCTGGGTTTTCTTGCTCAAGGGCCAAGCAAGATTCCTTTTTTAGGTCTAAGGCAACAACATAAGCTCCGGCTGAATGCAATGCCCGAACGTGGTTTTGCCCAATTAAACCGCCTGCTCCGGTTACAATGGCTACTTTTCCGCTTAAATCAAACAAGTTTGTCATGGATCAAAGATAGGTTGATTCGTCCTGATACGGTACGCCTTATTCTTCTTTAGGAAATTGCCGAGCTGCGATCCAGATGCTGATTTCATACAGCAGCATTAGCGGAAGGGTAATTAGAATTTGAGAGGTAACATCGGGCGGGGTAACTACTGCGGCAACCACCAAGATTACCACCGCGGCATGCCGGCGGTATTTGCGTAGAAATTTGGGCCCAACCAATCCCAAACGGGCCAGAAAAAAAACGAATACCGGCAATTCAAACACCAAGCCTGTTCCAAGGGTAAGTTGCAGAATGGTTGAGATATACGAGGTAAAGGTGGGTTTGTTTTCTATGTAGGCGCTCACGCTATAGGTCCCTAAAAAATGAACGGTCATTGGCGCCAATATAAAATACCCAAAGGCAACGCCCGAAAAAAACAAAAAGCTTGAAAAGAAAACGATGCCCGATATTTTTTTCTGTTCGTGTACGTGCAGCGCAGGGCGAACAAACTTCCAAATTTCAAACAAAATGTAAGGAAACGCCAGCACGGTGCCTGCAATCAGGCAGGCCCAAATATGCCATGTAAACTGCCCGCTCATGCTTATGTTTTGAAAGCCTTGCATTGGCAGTTCCCCAAGGCATAGGGTCTCAACATGAATCAGCTGACCAAGCCAGCATAGGGCCTTTTTGGTCAAAAAGTCTGATCGGTAGGGCCCAAACAAAATGGTGTCGAACAGAAAGTCGGTGAAAATAAAGGCCAATATGCTGCCAATAAATACAGCTATACTGCTACGCCACAGGTGTCCGCGGAGTTCTTCAACATGCTGCAAAAAGGACATCTCCTTGTGCTCGGCCATGCCACGAAGGTATTAAAATAGGGGCAGATTGCTTAGCCTTCTTCGTCAATAAGCCAGCGGACGTCCATAGCTTCTTCCCAGTTGTTCCACAGGTACTTAACCCAAGGCGAGGCCACTGCCTTTCTAAGGTCACCCGGTTTGTCGGCCAAAATCTTTGCCATTTCTACCCCCATGCGCTGAATCTCAAAGAGCAATTGTTCGTTTTGGTCTTCCGGTGTTTCCTCGAGAATCAAGTCATAAATCTCGGCGGCTTCCAGTAAAAAATGGTGGTTGTTCACCTGTTCAGGACCAAAATAATGCCGAGTACGATCTAAAAAATCTTGCAGCAAATCAGCATCAGGCACCGATTGCGATTGAAGATAGGCTCCAAATTCAAACAACCGTTCTAGTCCGGCCTTAAAAGGCGCTTGAATGGCCACAGGTTCATCGCCTTCAAAAATCTGACTCGGAATCATTTCTGCTCCTGTGCTCAATGCGACTTTAAACCAAAAGGGAATGGGGTGCCAAGATTCAGACAAAAACAAAAGTTCTTCTGTGTCGTCGCGGTAGGCGTAAAAATAGGCCCGGTTTGCCATGCGTTAAAAAACGGAATTTGGCTCTAAAATAGGTTTTTATTCAATTCTCTGCTACTGAAAAACGGCTCAATCGCATTTTTAAGGGCTAAATGAGGTTTTTTTTTCTTTTTTGGGCGGCAAACGGGCTTTCAGGGCTAGTCCGCGGTCCTGCTTTTTACTAGGTGCATGTTTTAACTTGACCCACCTTGTTCATGGCACAAAACCCGAGTAAGATAAAGTAGCCAGAAACAAAAAGGTAGGTGTAGCCAGACCTGTGGTAACCTTTACGAAACCCGTAAAAACCTATGGGTGTTAGGGCCTAGCCCCAATCATAAATCGGTCGCTGCGTTTAAAGCCACCCGGACCAGTACTAATTAAAACATAGCTTCCAGAGGGCAAGTTCCAGAGCGCTATGTTTGTGCTTTGCTCACCATTCAGGTTGCGTTGTTCCTGTTGAACCGTTCTGCCCAGAAGGTCAACAATTCTAAAAACATAGAACCCTTGCAATTCCGCTTGGAATTCTACCGAAATACGATCGTTGGCCGGATTGGGGTACAACTTCCAGCTTTGCTCACTTAAAATGCCGGTCGACATTTGATACCCCACCGTAAATTGAAAATCCACCCCATTTCCAAAATCACCTCCAAAATTTTTGAGCGTCGAATAGGGCGAAACAGCACCCATTATGCGCAATGACCCTGTTCCAGCGGGCTGGTTTGCCCAAAAAGCAATGCCATCGCCCCCACTGTCGTTAAACCGCATACGATAGCAGCCTGGACTAAGCCGAATGGTGTCTCTAGAAAGGGTGTTGATAGGAAAAGAGCTGCGAGATCGAACCACCTGTCCGTTGGCATCCTCAATCGACCACGTGTTCTCGTTCGGAACCATATTGGTTTTGAAGAAAATAAAAAACGAATCGGGAAGCTGAGTAACCGCCTGAAAAGAACTCATCTGCTCATTGTTGAAGCCCAGCTCGTCGGCTTGACCGTTGGCTTCGGTTATTCTTGCAAAAAACGTGTTGGCTCCAAACGAGTTGAACCAGCTGTTGAGTGGCGGCAAGTTGATTTCGGCCTCGGCCAACAAGGGCAAATTCCCGGTCCAATTAAAAACCTGCGAATTGCCTCCGCTTACTCCGTATTCAATTTTGGCCGAGGTCAGGGCTGTGCCCCCATTGTTGCGTATCCGAATTTTTGGACTCCCACAAATGGGGTTAAAACGCGAATGATTGGGATTGCTGCTTGGAGCCAATATCTCTTCGACCGAGGCATCGTTTTGGTAAGTCGGTGGCAAATAATCAATCAAATGCCCCTCGGTAATATAACTGCAATAGTTGTTGTTTACATTCGTAAAGGCTTGCATATCAAAAGATATCAAATTGTTTTGACCAACCAGATACGGAGTAACGGTATGCCTAAACCAGGGCACTGAGCTGCCCGGACACCAGTTTGCCCGGTCATAAACCCAAGTGCCACCCTGAGGGAAAATAGGATTCCATCCACAGGTGTTGTTCCATACCGCTGCCGAAGCTTGAGATTGGCTGTTCACCTTTAAATAGTAATTCTTGCTGCAGAATTCGGCGCAATTTTCGTTCCCCCCAAATCCATGACCTGTTATATACAGAAGCGCGTCGGTGCGTGTGGCCCCAGGGTAGGGCTGATGCATCAAGGGACTCATGTAATTCCCAATCGGATCGTTGGGATTCCCATATGGAAAACTACCCCCAAACATTTTTTGCAAGCGGGCTACTTTCAGCGGAGGCTCACCTTCCACAAAATGGAAGGTTAAGCTAACCGTAAATCCATCTTGATAACCACTATAAAAGGCACGAATTTCAACAGAATCTTTTAAAAAGTGCTGAAAATCGGTAACATCAAACCGATACGTCCATTTCCATGTATTGGGGTAGGTGCCGGCATAAGGGGTAATTAAACGTCCAATTTCAATGTTCTCAATTACCTCAAAAACGGAATACGTTGTTATGTACGATTGATAAATTACGGTGTCGGCCGACCAATATAGGGTATCTATAACGGCGCCCAACGAATCAAATACCAAATAGCTTCCCCAAGCTGCCCAGCCGTTTAACGTGTCGGTGGCTTGTGCCGGTTGCTGTGGGTTTTGGAACAAAATGGCCTGCAGCGGAGCGTTAAACGTGGTGTCAACAGATTGGGTGCCCGAGTTCCAGGCTGTGCTGAAGGTGGGAGTCCAAGAAATTCCCACCGAATCAGGACTGGTGTTCCCCACTTTTACATAGGGGTTTTGCACCTGGTTCGAGTCCATGATTCCTGTTGGGCGGCGCAAAAAAATCTGGGTGGTATAATCCCATTCTGAACAACCGCTGCTGGGGCAGCCCAAGGTGTAATCCATCAAAACTTTATAAAAGGGCCCCTGCCCCGCCGCAGGGAATTGCCCCCAACGGTCGTAATTCCCATACCAACTCATGTGAACATCTTGGTGGCTTTGAACATGCAGGGTGTCGCCAGGACCAGCCCAACCAAACAAAGGGATAAAAAGCAAAAACAAGGAGTACACTTTTTTCATGCTATACGGCGCTTGATTATCTTTACCTAAACAATTTGAAAATCAAAGATACTATTTTGCGGCACCTTTCCTTTTTGCTTTCTGCCATTCTGATCAGCATCATGCTGCTTACCTCTTGTGCTTCAAACCACAAGGCGCAAAGCAATCCTGAATCAGGCATAAAACCCAGCAGCGATTTACCGCCACCCAGACCCGCCGTAATTGGACCGCCCGAAGGCGTCAAAAAAGTGAAACCCGTCCCTGCCGGCGCCAACCGCCCCGTAGGCGAGCCGCCGAGGCAACCCCCATTCTAATGTGCTACACCGTTTCAGCCTATTATACCCAGGCAGAATCTGCCCATCCCAAAGAAGCGATGTCAAACCTCTTTTCTCAGGGCAGGGTATCGGCCATGCGCGATGAACGGCCGATTTTAGGAGTCATTACCGCCGAAAACAAAGGCATAGAACCTATGCTCTGGGGCTTGGTTCCAGCCTGGAATAAAAGCATCGATGAATCATGGCGCCGAAAAATGGCCAATGCCACCGTTGAACGACTCAACAGCAGTCCCGCTTTCAAACCCTCGTTTACCTATCGCCGCGGTGCCGTCTTGGTGCGCTCCTTTTTTGAATGGAGGCACGAGGGCCGAAAAAAAATCCCCTACGAAATTCGGCGCAGCGATGGACACGACCTGCTTTTGGGAGCTATTTGGGCCGACAACAGCTGGCTAGACCTGCGTTCTTTTTCTTTGGTTACGGTTCCCGCCAACCCAACCATGGCTTTTATTCACAATACCAAACAACGCATGCCCTTGGTTCTTGAGCAAGGAACCGCTCTTCAGAACTGGTTGCATGGAAGCCCAGAACAGGCTCTGATGCAAGCCGTTCCCGCTAACGAAGGCATTTTAATAGGCAATATAGATGCAGGCAACCAAGCCAGCCTAGAGTTTGAATTTTAACAAGCAGCGGCTACGGTGTTGGCTACAAATGCACGAAGGGTTGCGGCTTAATTTCGGCGACCACGCTGCTGGCCATGCACAGGAAAAAAAGCGTGCATGCCTGCCTAAATGTCCGCGCCAATGAAGGGGGGAATTTGCCTGGAAGTTCAGGTTGACCTTGAATCAGGCCTCAACACCGCCTCATTTCTATATTTTCAACCCAAATCCCAATCCATACACCAAAGAAGGAAACCCAGTGCTGTACACAAATCGTAGTCCCAAGGCAGGCGATACAGAAAAACGGGGAATGGGATGGTAGTGTGCCCGGAGCATAAGGCTACCCGTAATGCTGGTGCGCCCGTTGTTCCGAATGTTGTAATCGGCACCCAGGGGAGCCAAGGCCGGAGCCAATTCCAGTTTAGGGTGAGGATAAAAATGCAGGCTTAGTCCCTCGGGCAGCAAAAAGGCCAGGGCCAACAGGCCATCGGCCTCCGTGCTGTACCAGCCGTTGATTTGCCAGGGATTGCTGTAATAGCCACTGGCCAGAGCCAAAAATCCAGCCAAAGCCCCAGGAACGTGGCAGTAAAAATTCCCCTGCCCGTTGCTGCCAAACAAATATTGATAGTCCAAGCTTATCAGAGGACTTACAAACCATTCAATCCTTGCGCCCAAGCCTACACCGCGGTCGTTGCCGGTCTCCGTTATTTCAATCAATGGTCCCAGCCTAAGGTTGTGGTGGTCAAATTCCTGGGCAGACAGTTCATTGCCGCCCCTGCCCATGCAAAACAATAGGAAGGTAATTCCAACCAGGGTTGTTTTGAACGACTTCACAAACCAAAGGTAGGGGTTTTTGTTTCCTTTTTTCGACCTTGATATTTAGTAAATCAAGTAGAAAGGCATATTTGAAAGGAATTTTCGGCAAATCCCCTTGCACCTATTTCGCATTGGGCCTACCTTTGCAGGTACTCCTGGGGCCCAATTTGAAATTGTATGAGTTTAGAAAAATCGCTGCTAATGCTCTATGCCATGCCGGGAATTGGCCCCCGCACCCTTCGAAGGTGGCTAGGTTCTCTACCAAACATGCAGAGCTTGTTTCTGTTGAGTCCATTGGAGCGAAGGGCCTTGCCTGGATTCAAGCCGGGGTTTGAGCCTCATTTTTCGGCAGGCAATCTGGCTCGCCTTGAAGAACAGGCCAACCTACAACTGCAGCGCTGCCATGAAAGTGGACTTAGAACCCTTACTTTTTTAGATGCCCATTATCCCTCGGCCTTGCGCAGTTGCCTCGATGCCCCTTTAATCCTTTTTCATCGGGGCATGTTGCCACCAAGCCAACCTACCTTAACCATGGTTGGAACGCGCAATCCTTCCAGCGATGTGGCCCCTTTGCTGCAGCGATTTATACACAGCTTGGCCGGAAATTCATTCTCGGTGTGCAGTGGTTTAGCCAGGGGAGTCGATGCCTTGGTTCACCGCGAAAGCCTAAGAAACGGTTTCTTTAGCATGGCAGTGGTGGCGCATGGGGCCGACTTGGCCTATCCCCTGCAAAACGAATCCCTAGCCGCCGATTTGCTGAGAAACGGTTGCATTTGGTCTGAATACCCACCAGGCACCCTTCCTGAACGCGAGTTTTTTCCGCAGCGAAACCGAATTTTAGCGGGAATGTGCCAGGCTTTGGTTTTGGTTCAGTCCAATCGGGGGGGCGGAGCCATGATAACCGCTCGGCATGCCCTTCGTTATCAACGCCCTTTGTTCGCTTTTGCTGGCCCTTTTACCCAATCGGCCTATGCTGGCCCGCTGGCATTAATCAGTGAAGGTCAGGCAAAGGCTATAGCTCGCCCCGAACAGGTTTTAAAGTCCTTGGGATTGGAAAGTAACCCAGCGAATCGCCTTGAATTAGCCGACCCAGAGGTTCACTTTTCTGAAAACGAAATGACTTTGGTGCGTGAGTTGGCATCAGAACCTGGCCTGCTGTTGGACCAACTGGCTCTGCGCACCCAGCAATCTCCCGCTCAGGTGCTGGCCTTGCTCTCGGTCATGGAATTGGAAGGGAAAATTGAAGCCTTGCCCGGCAACCGATACCGAATGGCTGGTTGCTAAGGCCTTTTGTGTGGCCTTGCCCTTGCCGATTTCTTTCCTTCTGGCGCATCATTAAAGAAACTGTTCCGATTTTTTGGGTGGCTAGCCCCCCACCCCCTAAAACAAAGTTAAACCGAAACAGAAAATTATCCGTTTGGTAAACGTTTAACAAACGTTTAAAAACGGATAAATTCCTGGAATCGCTGAAAACAAAGGGCGGAAAGCGGACAAAAAAATCAACAGTTTCTTGGAACGAAAAATGGAAATGACGTATTCAGCCAAAAACCATACAACCGATTCGGGCCACCTGGGGGAAAAACGCCCTTTGATTACCTAAGGTTTGCTTACGATCAGCCGGGCAACGATCCCTTGAGTTTTGAAATGCTTGAAGGACTTCAAGTGGGCGACAATCTAACTTGGTCGGTGGCAGGGGGCCCGAAAGCTGGGCGAATACCTTCAGTTAACCTTGGGTTATCAGGGACGCAAATCACCACAAGGCCCGATTGTTCATATGGGTAACGCTCAAATTCGCGCTTTTTTCTGAATAAGGGATAGGGTGTTGTGTTGGCTGGGCCCCGGATGGAAGCGGCAGCCGCAGGCTGGCGGGGCGGTTGTGGCCCCTTTGCCGGGGCGGCCTTAGGAGCCACCGGCACAGGGCTGCCGCAACCTGACCTGCAGGCCTGTGGCTACAGCAAACAGCCGGAAAAGGCCCAAAAAAATAAAATTAAGAGCGCAAAGATTCGGCCTCTTCTTGTATAAACCCCTGAATTTCAAGCCTTAACTGAACCTTGACCATGTTCAGCGTTTTGATTTTTTCCAGCATAGATTCGGTGCTGCGGTGGGGATTTAACGTCATTTCATTCAGTTGCCGCGCGGAATCGGCATCCGTAAAAAACGCCAAATGGCTGTAAGCCACAATTAAACTCTCAAGCGTGTCTAAATCTAAACTCCCGCTTTGAATACGGAACGACAGCAAACTGCAAATGCCAAATTTGATGCGCGCTGCCGAGCAGGGCAAATTTTCGACCGGTTGAAAGTACTGCCCTTCCCGCGACAAGCGGATGATTTGACTGTATTGTCCTACTATTCGTTGAGCCTCGGTAATGCGCATATTGAAAATTCAGGAACAAGGTTCAAAGTTCGGCATTTAATTTGAAATGCATCAATATGGATAGGCGTTTTTTTGCAGAATTTCGGCTGCAATGGCTCGGCGTGCATCGCGGGGCGAAATGGGCGCGGTTTTGGTGAAGCGTTTTAGTCCCATTATGGTCATGCTAAGTTCGTCTCCGCTGCCAAAACTGCAGAGGGCGTTTTTGCCGCTGAGCCAAAGGCGGTCGGCGGTGTCGTAGAACAACACATTCAGCAGTTGGATTTTGCTGGCATGGGCTTCAATTCCATCGCGGTCGATCAATTTTTGAACCCGGAGCAGGGTGCTTTCGGCCACGTAGGTTTCCATGGCCATATCGGCGATGTCCATTAGAATTTCTTGTTCTTTGGCCAGTTCCATCATGAGTTTTTGAACGGCGGCGCCGGCCACCAGCAAAACGGCCTTTTTAAATTTTTCGGTGTACAGGTGAAAGGCCTCAAGCGGCTGCTGCAGGTTGGGCTCAGAAAAGTCGGGGATTTCGAGCAATTCGGCGGCCACGCGTTGGGCGGGCCCCATCAGGTCTAAACTGCCTTTCATGGCGCGTTTCAGCATCATATCGACCGTAAGCAGCCGGTTGATTTCGTTGGTTCCTTCAAAAATTCGGTTAATGCGGGCATCGCGGTAGGCCCGGTCCATGGGAGCCTCGGCCGAATAGCCCATGCCACCAAAAATTTGAACTCCTTCGTCCACCACATAATCTAGGGTTTCTGAGCCGTGTACCTTCATCATGGCGCATTCAATAGCAAATTCTTCGACGCCTTTTAATTCGGCTTGTTGGGGCGACATTCCCGCCGCTTTTCGGGCCTCGATGGCATCGGTTATGTTTTGGCTGGCTCGGTAGGTGGCCGATTCGCAAGCAAAGGTGCGCACCACCTGTTCGGCCAATTTGTAGCGAATGGCCCCGTACTTGGCTATGGGCCTGCCAAATTGCTGCCTTTCGTTGGCATAGCGCGCCGAGCGGCCAACAATGGCCTTGCAGGCACCAATCGAAGCGGCCGACAATTTAATGCGGCCAATGTTCAAAATATTGACGGCAATTTTGAATCCGTTTCCGCGCTCGCTCAACAGATTTTCTGCCGGAACTGGGCAGTCTTCAAAAAACACCTGCCGGGTCGAAGAACCCTTGATGCCCATTTTCTTTTCTTCGGGATTCAAACGAATGCCCGGGTAGGTTTTTTCTACAATAAAGGCCGACAGGTTTTCGTCGGCATCGATTTTGGCAAATACAATGAACAAATCGGCAAAACCAGCATTGGTAATCCACATTTTTTGCCCGTTCAACAGGTAGGTTTTCCCATCGGGCGAAAGGCTGGCTTTGGTTTTTCCGGAATTGGCATCAGATCCGGCATTGGGTTCGGTCAGGCAATAGCTGGCTTTCCATTCCCCGGAGGCCAGTTTGGGCAGGTAGGCTTGCTTTTGGGCTTCGTTTCCATACAGTACGATGGGCAGGGTTCCAATGCCGGTATGGGCCGAAATGGCCACGGCAAAGGAATGCCCGGCACCGGTTTCTTCGGCCACCAGCATGCCGGTGTTAAAGTCTTTGCCAAAGCCCCCGTAGGCCTCAGGAACAGAAACGCCCAACAAGCCCAGTTCGCCGGCTTTGTCCAGCAAACGGGGCATCAAAGCAGGGTCTTCCATGCTGTCAATGGCCTCAAGGTGCGGAAACACCTCTTGTTGAATAAAGTCGCGGCAGGTTTCACGAATCAGAATTTGCTCTTGGTCAAAATCTTCTGGAATAAAAACGTCTTGGGCCAGGGTAGGGCGAATGAGCCATTCTCCTCCGTTTATGCTGGTTTGCTTTTCCATATTGTTTATTCTAAAGGGTTAAAGTCGTTCAATAATTCCTGCGGCGCCTTGGCCTGTGCCTACGCACATGGTTACCAATCCGTAGCGTTGGTTTCGGCGTTCCAATTCGTTCAATAATTGAACGGTGAGTTTGGCTCCGGTACAACCCAACGGATGCCCCAGTGCAATGGCGCCTCCGTGTACATTGAGTTTGTTGGGGTCTACATCTAGGGCCTGCTGAACGGCCAAACTTTGGCTGGCAAAGGCTTCGTTGAGTTCAATCAGGTCGATGTGGTTCAAGCTTAATCCAGCGCGTTTTAAAACCCCTGGCACAGCGTAAACCGGCCCCATTCCCATAATGGCGGGTTCTAGGCCAACGGCGTGGTACGAAACAAATCGGCCACGGGGTGTTAGCCCCAATTCAGAGCGCATTTTTTCAGACATCAGCAAGACAAAAGCGGCTCCGTCCGAGGTTTGAGAGGCGTTTCCGGCGGTAACGGTACCTTTGGCATCAAACACAGGTTTTAGGGCAGCAAGGGCTTCAAGGGTGGTGTCGGCGCGTGGGCCTTCGTCCCGGTCAAAAACTGTCGTTTTTAGGCGGCGTTTGCCATCGACCACCGAGACCTCTTCCACCTCAATCGGCACAATACCGCGTTGCAGCCAACCTTCTTCTTGGGCTTTTACGGCTTTTTGGTGCGAGTTTAGGGCAAACGCATCTTGAGCTTCCCGGCCAATCTGAAATCGGCGGGCTACTTCTTCTGCGGTTAGCCCCATTCCCCAATACCAATCGGGATGGGCCTTGGCCACCTTGGGGTTTGGAACCAATCGCCATCCGCCAAAAGGAATGGGGCTCATGGTTTCGACACCGCCGGCCACAATGCAATCGGCCATGCCGCTTTGGATTCGTGCGGCGGCCAAAGCAATGGTTTCAAGGCCCGAGGGCAGTAGCGGTTTATGGTAAGCCCCGGTACAGAATCGGTGTTGATTCCCATCAAGGAAATCATGCGGCCCAAGTTCAGTCCCTGTTCGGCTTCGGGGGTGGCGTTCCCAACCATCACATCGTCGATGCGGCTGGGGTCCAGTTGGGGGATTTTGGCTAAGAGTTGTTGTAGCACTTGTGCGCCCAGGTCGTCGGCACGCATGTTTCGTAGGCTGCCTCGTGGCGCTTTGCCCACAGCACTGCGGTATCCATCAATAATGTATGCGGTTTCCATAGCCTTGGGATTTAATTGCGTAAAGGTTTTCCGGTTTTTAGCATGTGTTGAATTCGTTGTAAGGTGGGTTTGCTGCCCAGTAGGCTTAAAAACGCTTCCCGTTCTAAATCGAGCAAATACGTTTCGCTGACTTGCTGGGGCTGCGATAGGTCTCCCCCGCACATTACCCAGCCAAGTTTTTCGGAAATAAGCTGGTCGTGGTCGCTGATGTAATTGCCCGACTTCATGCTGTTGGCACCGGCGTAAACAATGCCTAGGCCTTCGCGCCCCAGCACCTGAATGTCGTCGCGCATGCGTGGGCGCAGGTACCCGGCTTCGGCCAGCAAAAGAACGGTTTGCTTTGCCAGGCCAATGCGCTGGGCCGAATTCATGGTAAACCGGTCTTGGCCTTTTCTGAAAATGCCTAGGTCAAAGGCTTGCAGGGCCGATGTAGCCACCTTGGCCTGTCCAATGGTTAAAAATCGGTTTCGCAGTACGTTGGTTCTAATGCCACCTTCGCCAAATTCATCGGAGGCGCGCAGGGCGAATTCCTTGGAACCACCGCCGCCGGGAATAACCCCAACCCCAACTTCAACCAGGCCAATGTAGGTTTCTGCGGCGGCGACAATGGCATCGGCATGCATGCACATTTCGCAGCCCCCGCCCAGTGTTAAGCCATGGGGGGCTACCACCACCGGAATATCTGAATACCTGATCCGCATGGTTGCCTTTTGAAAAGCCTTGACCGCAAAGTTGAGCTCATCCCATTCCTGTTCCAACGCCAGCATTAATATTAAAGCCAGGTTGGCTCCGGCCGAAAAGTTTTCGCCATCGTTGGAAATGACCAAGCCGTTCCATCCTTCGTTCTCGGCCATATCGATGGCTTTATGTATTCCCTGAATCACCTCGGCGCCAATGGAATTCATTTTGGTATGAAACGACAGGTTCAACACGCCCTCGCCCAAATTCGTAATTCGGGTTCCAGAATTGGACCAGAGGGTTTTGTCGGCATACAGGTTTGAAAGCAGAATAAACCCTTCTTTGCCGGGCACAGGCATGTCGGCAGCCCGAACATAATCGTGGTAATGCACGAGTCCCTGTTGGTTTGAATAAAAATGCGTTTGCCCCGCTTTTTGCATGGTTTCTACCCAGCTGGGGCTGGGCAAGCCGGCGGCTTTTTGTTCGGCAATAACCCAATCGAACCCTAGGGCATCCCAAATTTCAAAGGGGCCGTGGCTCCAACCAAAACCCGCCTTTAAGGCTTCGTCGATTTTAAAAACATCGCCGGCAATTTCGGGAAGCTGTTCGGCCGAGTACGAGAGCAAGTCCAGCATCAGGAACTTAAAAAAGGGGCCCGGTTGCTGATCTGATTTAACCAAAAGGCTTAAGCGCTCTAAGGGGGAATCAAGCATTTTCAGGGATTCCAAAAGGGAGCCCCGGTATTTTTCTTGGGGCCGGTATTCCATTTTGTTCAGGTCCAAAATGTGAATGTCGCTGTTCCCATCGGCTGTTTTAACCTTTTTGTAAAACCCTTGCCCTGATTTTTGGCCCAACCAACCCAGCTCCACCATGGATATCAAAAAATCGGGAAGTTGAAAAACCTGTTTTTCGCGTTCGGTAGTTGCCACAGAAGCTAAGCCCGAAGCCACCTTAATAAAGGTGTCGAGCCCAACCACATCGGCGGTTCGGAAGGTGGCCGATTTGGGGCGGCCAATCAAAGGACCAGAAAAACGCTCGATGGTTTCCGGTAAAATTGACTGAGCCTGCATTTGGTGCAGCAGTTGCATAATGGAGTACACCCCAATTCGGTTGGCAATAAAAGCGGGAGTATCGCGGCATTCCACCGTGGTTTTCCCAAGAAATTTGCGGCCAAAGGCCAGAAAGAAATCCACCCATTTCCGATCTGTTTTAGCCGAGGGAATGATTTCCAACAGGTTTAAGTAGCGGGGAGGGTTAAAAAAATGGGTGCCCAAAAAGCAAGCTTGAAAATCGGCCGAGCGCCCTTGAAGCAGGCTGCCAATGGGAATGCCCGAGGTGTTGGTGCTGATGGGAGTGCCCGAACGGCGGTGGGCTTCAACCCGGTCGAACAAAGCGATTTTGTCTTCGCGCCGTTCAACAATGCATTCAATAATCCAATCGGCCGTCGACAGCCATTCCAAATGTTCATCAAAATTGCCGGTTCGGATATGCGATTTTAAGCTGGGGCTAAATAATGGGTCGGGGCTTAGTTTAAAGGCAGCCTGCAGGGATTGTGCGGCAAGCTTGGTTTGGGCACCCGAATCCGATTCAAGAACGCGGTCGAGTAAATCTACCGAAAACCCTGCATTGGCTAGGTGGCAGGCAATTTGAGAGCCCATCACACCCGAACCTAGTACAGCAATGCGGTTAATGTTCAAGGGAGAATTCATAGCTTGTGGTATTTGGGGAATTGGGCGCTTGACTGTAGGCCGTATGCTGCGCAGAGAAGCTTGAGGCAAGTTCGGGTAATTGCTTCAACAGGTTTTCGAGTAAAGCCCATTCTTCAGGGCTCCATTTTGATTGCAAAAAGCGGTGAAAGGCCTTTACCGTTTGGCTGGCTTCTTTGCGGAACCGCAACCCAAGGGGAGTTAAAAAAACGCGTACCATGCGCTTGTCTAGGGTGTCGGCACGGCGTTCAATCCAGCCTTTTTCTTCTAAATTGTTCAAACTGCGCGAAAGGCTTCGGGAACTTAATCCCAGGGCCGGTCCCAGATGGGTTACGGCCACCCCTTCGGCAGGAACATTCAGCAGCAGGAAACCGGTTGAGCTGTTTATTCCTTTGCTGAGCCCCATTTGATTGTACATTCTAAAAATGGCGTGCCAGGCGGTTTTTACCTGAAAACAGGCGGTTAATTTATCGGCGGATTTCTTTGGCATGCCGAAAGGTACAAAAACCTTAAATTCGTATGCAAGCATACGGTAATTTTTAGGAAATTTTACGGGGAAGTGCTGGGCCGGGTGGTTTTTTGGGGGGATATTGTTCGGTTTTGTTATTAATTGGCAGCGATGATTTTGGGCGGCAGGCGGGCTTTCCGCGCTACTCCGCAGTTGCCGAAAGGCTGGCCCAGCTGGTTTGCGGGGGCTCCTAAAGTCGCCTCCGCACCTAGCGGGCCAGGCTTCGGCAGCTTTGCGGGGTAGCCGCGTCAATCCCTGCCGCAGTCGACTGCCATGCAACTCCCACCCTCTAAAAACAAGTTATGAGATTAAATTTGATGACAGTTAAAAAGTTGATAGATAGAATTTGAAAAAAGCTTGATTTTTAGTTTTAAGTTTCACAAAAATTACTTGCGTTAAGAAGCTGAATTTTGAGAAACCATGCGCAAGGTGTTTTCCAATTCTTTTCTGCAGGATGTGTTTCCTATTTAGCCGCCGTGGTTTCGGCCCAAAGGTAAGGGGATTGCGTTTGGGGGACCATTGAGGAATTCGGACGGAAAGACCAAAAAATCAAGTAGGCGGCCCCTAAAGGCAAAAAAAAGCGCCCGAAGGCGCCCTTTACTGTTTTATTTTTTGATTCGCTTAAACACGAATCGGGTAATGAAAATCCCTTCGGAGTCGTCTTGTCCCCCTTTGCTCTCTACTCCGCTCAACACAAACGCTAGGTCCCATCCTTCGGAAGCCATTTGGGTTAATTTAGACGACATCAAGGCGTCGTTGCTGGCAATGTTCTGAAAATTGATGCCCACGCCGCTGTAAAAGTTCAACAACTTGGTCTCGTTGAAATTGTCGATTTTCAATTCCCCCCGCTCGATTTTACCCTGATCGCTTTTTTTGCCATCCGTACGTGCCGTTGTGAACTGGCTGGCATCTACGTTCTCGTTTTGCTCAATCAGACGGCTGCGACCCAATCCCATGGGTACAATCGATTCGATCGCTGTCAATACTTTGTACTCATAGGTCTGAGCTACTGAAACGGCCGCGGTCATAAAAAACGCTACAGCCAACAAACTGATTTTTTTCATGGTTTTTAATTTTGGTCAAATATAAGTCAGCGATTTGGATAGCACTCCCCTTTTAGATTTATTAACCCAACACAGAATGGGCGGCCTCCAAGCAATATTCCTTACTTTTGGCGTTAATGCCTAGCATGCGGTTTTATTTTTTGCGGTTTTATACAGCGGCAGCTGTTCTTTGGTTTTGGGGGCCGGCGCTGTACTGCCAAACAGGTTGGCTGCAAGGCGTGGTAACCGACAGCTTGAACCGCCCCATAACTTTGGCCACCGTTGTGCTTGAAAATGGGGCCTATGTTTCTGTGAACGACGATGGATTTTACCGTATTGAAATGCAGGCAAACCTGCCGCAATTGGTGAGCATTAAGGCCTACAATTACCGGCCTGAAACATTTCGAATTGCTCTTAAGCCCGGCGAAACCAAACGCAAAGATGTTCAATTGAGCCTGCTGAGTTTGAAGGAATACCGGCTTGAAGAACGGCGCAAGGAAGACTTAAGCATTGTTGAAATTCAGGTTCAGAATGTTCAGGCCATGCCGGTCCCTGGCGACGCCCTTGTGGCCCTGATTCGGCAGCAAGGTATAGGTGTGGCTGCCGGCAACGAATTGTCGTCGGGCTATTCGGTTCGCGGTGGCAACTACGACGAAAACCTGACCTATGTGAACGGCATGGAGGTGTACCGTCCGTTTTTGGCCCGCAGTGGCCAACAAGAAGGTCTTAGCTTCGTGAACCCCGATATGGTGGAATCCATCGAGTTCTCGGCCGGTGGCTTTGAAGCCCGCTTTGGCGATAAAATGAGCTCGGTGCTGAA
>VGMT01000027.1 GCA_016866335.1 Bacteroidota bacterium
AATTGAGTGGGGTAAATATACGCCTGAAGATGAGTTTTACAAAAAAACACTTGGATTTTATTTGAGAAACAAAAAGGAATTCCCTACATTTGCCCTCCATTAAAAAGAGTTCACATGTTGATTATCCCCATCAAAGAAGGCGAAAACATCGACCGCGCACTAAAAAAGTTCAAACGCAAGTTTGAAAAAACAGGCGCCCTTAAGCAGCTTCGCAAACGTCAGGCCTTTACCAAACCTTCGGTAGAACGCCGCGACGAAATCACCAAAGCCGCTTACATCGAGCAAATCCGCCGTCAGGAAACCAACATTTAATCGCCCCCATGCTGCCTCCGACCACGCTGGGCGGTTTTGATGGCATAGCGGCGTTTATTTTATACCTGAAATCGGAGCGGCGTTTTTCACCGCATACTTTACGAGCATATCAAAACGACCTGGAGCAATTCCAGGTTTTTTTGTTTGGATTGGAAGGCAACCCCACCTGGCATGAAGTTGATTCAGACGACCTTCGAAGGTTCCTGATCCACCTACGGCACCGGCAATTGGCCAGAACATCCATCAACCGCTCCCTTTCAACCCTACGTTCGTTTTTTCAATTCCTGAAGCGGCAAAAACAAATTGAAAACGACCCTTCTAAAGACCTGAAAAACCTAAAAACCCCCAAGCGCCAACCCCATTTTTTAACCCCTACCCAAGCCGATTCCCTGCTTAAAGATTTTAGCCTCGACGCCGATTTCGAAGGACTCCGAGACAAGGCCATGTTGGGTTGCTTTTTATTCACCGGCATGCGCCGGGCCGAACTGATTTCCATTAAAATCAACGATCTTTCCTTAGAAGCTGCAAGCCTTCGGGTTATGGGAAAACGCCAAAAAGAACGCATCTTGCCCCTGCACCCTATGCTGATCGATTGGCTTCGATTGTACCTGGACGCACGAACCTCTTTCCTGTCCAATTTTCCCAATACCGATTCCCAAGACCATCTGTTTCTAACCGACAAGGGCAAACCCTGCTCCGGCGAATGGGTGTACCGGCAAACCAAAAAACACCTGAGCCGCATCACCCAAACCGATTACCGGGGGCCCCACCTGCTGCGGCATACCTTTGCTACTTGGCTGCTGAGTCAGGGTGCCGATATTTTGGCCGTAAAAGAAATCTTAGGCCATGCAGGTCTTGCAGCCACTCAGGTGTACACCCATGTAAGCATTGAAAGGTTAAAATCGGCCTACGCCAAGGCCCATCCCAAAGGAAACAACGGTTAAAATTTCCAAAAGCTCTTTTCTTTCCCTACCCTTTTTGGTAATTTGAGCCTGTTGGGCATCGTTTGCCTGCCGTACGCTTAACCTTAAAATCAAACCCTATGAACATCCGCATTCTTGCTCCCGGCTTAAACTTGAAAGAATCCGTTAAAGAAAGAACCAATGCGAAGCTTTCAAAATTTTCTGAACGCATTCAAGATTTGGTGGCCGTAGAAGTTACCTTCAAGCGCACACCCAACGTGGAAGCTCCAAAAAGTGCCGAGGTTCGGTTGCGAATTCCTGGCAACGATTTGTTCGCTCAAAAAAAAGCAGTTCGGTTTGAGTCTGCCCTTGACGAGTGCATCGATGCCCTAAGAAAGCAATGGGAAAAACAAAAAGGAAAATAATCACCTTGGATAATGCGCCTCGATGCTCCTGACTCCCGCGTCTAGGTTTTTAGCCAGGAATGCACGAATGGTTGGGGTTGGGGCTGTGGCCACACGTGCAGAAATATACGGGGCAATACTTTTGGCGGCTGGGTTTTTAGCCACGAATGCACGAATGGTTGGGGTTGGGGCTGTGGCCACACGTGCAAAAATATACGGGGCATTACTTTTGGCGGCTGGGTTTTTAGCCACGAATGCACGAATGGGTTTGGTTGTGTTGGTAGCCCCAAAAACATTCCATTCCTGCATTCGTGGCTACCCTTTACAACGCATTTCAAATAACCACCAATTATGAATACCACGCCAAACCCGCCCCAAAAACATTCCATTCGTGCATTCGTGGCTACCCTAAAAACGCATTTCCAATAACCACCAATTATGAATACCACGCCAATCTCGCCCCAAAAACATTCCATTCGTGCATTCGTGGCTCAGCTACCCGATGCTTAACTTACTATGGAAAATAATCACCTTGGATAATGGGCCTCGATGCTCACTTTATAAACCAAGTTATCAAAGGGGCTCAAGCCATACACTTTCCATTCCTTCGGGCGGTTTGATGTCCAATGCGTAAAAGGCAACAACAGCATGCCCTGTTCTCCTGCTTTAAACTCCTGCAAACCCTGTAAAAAAGCAGTTGGAAACCGTTCGTTGGGCGCAATTCGCAGCCCCATTTGTCCTGCCTCCGACCAATCGCCCTCCACCGGGCGGCCCTCTAAGGTCAGCAACAAATACCGCAACCGAATGGAATCTCCGTATTGAAGGTTCTTAGCCCTTTCGTTGAACGTTTCTTTAATCGCAAAGGGAGAAAAAGGTACAGACTCTAAATCAGGTCTATAAAGTTGAATATAGGCTTTAAATTCATCAACGGCATAGGCGGCAGCACGATGTTGCTTTTGCCGGTTTAGCTCGGCCAATCCCTCGGCATTCCGAACTTCCAACACCCTGAACCGCAAGCGAACCAAACTGTCGTGCAGCAGCCCCCCCAATCCAAGGTTCCGGAATTCAGGTATGCTATGAAAAGCCCTTGCCGTCCATTGAATGGCTCCCGAATCGCCCGCACTCAAATAGGGCAGCACGGCCATTAAATCGTTCGGATTGTTGGATTCCACTTTATGGACTTCCAAACTAAACCCCGACGTAGGCTCTAGAATGGAGTCGGCCGAATTGGCCAGCCAAACCGACATGCTTAGCCAAGCACTTGAATCGCCCGTTGGCCCTCCATCCAAATCGCGGTCAAAATGCAAAGCCACCTCTGGGCCGACTTTTTCAAAATCAGACCGCCAAAAACAACCGTAGGCACTCAAAACCAATCCGGCCAAAAACAATCGAAACATCATGGTTGTATCTGCATTAATTTAACCCGATACGCTACGGGTGTATATGGAGGTATTTTATCTAAATCGCCCAACAACCCAAAGGCCAAATACGAGGGAATCAACAACAGGCACTCCTCTCCTACTTCCATGCTCAACAGTCCGTCCTGCAAACCCGATTCAATGGGGTCGTAGGCCAACCTAAACACCTCGGAACTGTCGTGGGTAGAAAAACAAGGACTGCCGTCCAGCAAGGAGGCTTCATATTGAACCGCGACCCAATCCCCCGCCTTGGGCTTCATCCCTGATTTTTCTTTTGAAATCCGAACCAAATGCAAGCCCGTCCCCTTGGTTTCATACCGAAGTTTGCGGCGTTCCAGGTAATTTTTAATCAGCCATTGCTCCTCTTGTATTTGCCGCTGGTTAACCTGAACCAACTCCTCCTGAAGTTTTTCCTGCGAAATCTGGGGCACATTTGGCTGTTCTTCGGCCGTTCCCCCGCAGCTCCAGGCAATCTGCATCAAAGCAAACAGCAACAGAAACCTCATAGCGAAAAGGTAAAGATCTCACCTACCCTCTCCATAAAAAATTGAACGGTGTCCTGGCAATGGCTGTCAAAGCGTCCGCCTGCAGCATACTTGTGTCCTCCGCCATTAAAATACTTTTCTGCAAACCCGTTAACCTCTATCCCTTGTTTTGAGCGGAATGAAATGCGGGTTACCCCGGCTTCTTTTTCATGAAACAAAAAGGCCGCTCGGTTGCCTTGAATGGACAAGCCAAAATTGACCCAACCTTCTGTGGCGCCGGGCTTAAGCCCCAAGGCTTGGCTCTCTTCAAAGTTAATTTCAATCCAGGCCAAGGGCAATTCAGGGTGCTGAACCAATTTATCTTTTAAAATAAAACCCCTTAATCGAAGAGCCTCCAACGATTCTTGTTCAAACAAGCGGTCGGTTAAAGCCCTGTAATCCAGGTCAGATTTTAATAGGGCGGCCGCAATTTCAAAGGTGTTGGGACTAAGGGCGTATTGAAAGCGACCTGTGTCGGTTAACAAACCTGTCATCAGGCACTGGGCGGCATCGGCGGGGCAATCTCCCTGAATCAATCCGGCCAGCAGTTCGCAGGTAGAGCTGGCCGAGGTCCTATGAAAAAGCGCATCAAAGGTTTCGGGTTCGGGGTGGTGATCGATGCACCAAATGGGGCAAGTTAATCTGTTTATGGCCTGGCTCAGTTCTTCACCACACCGGTTTCGCCGCGAAAAATCCAGAAGCACTACCAAATCAGCCCCCTGCAAGGGACCATCGGGTCCCTGTAAATCCTCAGACCTTGGTACAACAATTGAAGCGCTGCCCGGTAAAAAGGTCAAAAAATCGGGTACCGTATCTGGGCTTATCGGTAAAGATGAAATACCATAATGACCGCACAAGGCATGCCAACCCAATAAACTGCCAATGGCGTCTCCATCGGGGCGGCTGTGGCAAATGGCCACCACTTTTTCCTTTGCTTTTAAGGAATTCCAATCTAGTTGTGGTATTTCAGGTTTCAAATCGGCTGGTTTATGTACTTTTGCACGAAATTAACAAAACAAAACGCAATGAGCGGAAACAGAACTTTCACCATGGTTAAGCCCGATGCCGTAGAAAACGGACACATGGGTAACATTATTGCCGACATTACAGCCGCCGGATTTAAAGTGGTAGCCATGCGGTATTTGAAATTAAGTGCAGAGCAAGCCGGCAAGTTTTATGCTGTGCACAGCGAGCGTCCTTTCTATGGAGAACTGGTTTCCTACATGTCTTCAGGCCCGATTGTGGCTGCGGTTTTAGAGAAAGAAAATGCGGTTTCCGACTTCCGTACGCTGATTGGCGCTACCGACCCCAGCAAAGCCGAGGCAGGAACCATTCGCGCTAAATACGCCCAAAGCATTGCTGCCAATGCCGTTCATGGAAGCGACAGCGATGAAAATGCCGGCATTGAAGCTGCTTTCTTCTTTTCAAACCTCGATATGGTTTCTTAATGGAAATTCCAGGAGAACGGCTACCGAACTACCTGGATTTTCTATTGGAGCATCTTACTCCGCACAAAGCGGCGCTTTTTTCTGAAAAAGCCGCCCAAAGAACCCGAAAGGTTACCGTAGTGCTCGAAAACCTGTTTCAGGCACACAACGCCAGCGCTATTCTTAGATCTTGCGATTGTTTTGGGGTGCAAGATGTGTACATCATTGAAAAATCGAACACCTTTAGTACCACCCATCAAATTTCCTTGGGCAGCAGCCGCTGGTTAACCCTTTACCGGTTTGACGGCGATCAAGCGGTGGCCAACTGCTACGCCGCCCTACGCAAAGCGGGATTCCGTATTTATGCAGCAACGCCCCACCAAGAAGATGTAAATATAGAAGACTTGGAATGCGACCAACCCATTGCGCTGGTTTTTGGTACTGAAATGCAAGGCCTAAGCCCAGAAGCCTTGCAAGGAGCCGATGCCTACGTTAAAATCCCAATGGTTGGTTTTACCGAAAGCCTAAACGTCAGTGTGTCGGCCGCCGTTTGCCTTCACCACCTCACTTGGAAACTAAAGCAAAAGAACAACCTGCCTTATGGTCTTTCCCCTCAAGAACAGCTTGAGCTAAAAATCAGTTGGGCCGAGAACTCCTCCCGCCGAAGCACCGAATTGCGGGAAGCCTTTCTTCGAAACCTTAAATGAGCTAGGGGTATCCCATTGACGCAGGTCCATAATACAAACCTAGGGAAGAGGCATCCCATTGAATTCATCGGGCAGCCAAATACCCAGGTTAAAAACCAATATCCAACCAATATCCGCTGTGGGAGCGAAGATTAAACACCAAATCTCCTTCCAAGAACAAATACTGCCCACGCAGTCCCAATAAGGTGCCCGACCAAGAAAAAGGCCGGTCTAACTTTAGGGATTGAGGTTTGGAAGGATAGGCCAAAACAGGGTATTCAAACCGATGCAGTTCCCAATCCTTCTCAGGAATCAAATACGTTTGAAGGGAAGGGGGAAGCGCTTGCCAAACTTTAGGCATTTGCTCCTTGAAATCGATGCGGGCATCGTCTTCTCCTTTTAGCATTTTATCGCGGGGCGTTTTGTCGCTGAAAACCGCTTTCAAGGCTACTTCCATTTTTCCAGCCAAAGCCCTGTATGGAGTGGAAGCAATAGCCAAGGCGCTGATGGCACCTTGGTCGATCCAACGCGTTGGCCTTTGATGTGTGCGGGTAACCCCTACCTTGACGTTTGAGGTGGCTGCCAGGTACACAAAATGAGGTTGAACATGCTGTTCAAATTCAAACTGGGCATCTCTGCCTTTACCCAAATGCCCTAAACACAATTCAGGACGCAAAATACACTCTGAAGCCTCGGGGCTGATTTGATGGCAGGAAAAACAAAATCCCTGTGAAAAAATACGGTCTGCCCTTCCGCAGTTCAAACATTCTGTATCTCCATGAAATTCCAAACGAATTTGCTTCCCAACCCATTGGTTCAGGTTGATTCGTGCATCACCTTGGGCAGAAACCAAAGAATACGAAACAGGAGAGGTATGTTCAACCTCCATTTTTTGAAGAAGAAACCGCGCATTTTGCATAGACCAAAGGTAGGTATTGGCCGCTGGAATCGGCAGAGTAACAACCCATTTTGCAGGGACCGAATGCCTCTAAAATTCCTTTTTCGTATCATCTACAAAGGCAAGGCATTTATTTTTCGAACGCAAGCCCTACCTTTAAGCTATGATTCGAATTCTAATTTCGTGTACCCTTTTCTTCTTCGGTATGACCTTGCATGGCCAATATACTTCTAATCCGGTAGGCCGAGTTGCCAACCACATGTTCTTTAGCAAACAATACGCACCCCTTTTTGAACCCGGTTTTAAGGTCTATAATCCCAATAAGGAAAGCATAGAATTTCTGAAAAAACACAAAAAACAGATTGGTTTTAAATGCATCTTGGGGTTCTGGTGCGACGATTCAAAAGCACATGTTCCATCTTTTTTAAAAATAATGGAACAGGTGGGTATGGACGAAGAGGGATACAGAATGTATGGTGTTGACGAAAATAAGCAAGCCGCTTTTGAAGGGTTTAATGCCATGAGAATTGAGTTTGTTCCTACCATTATTGTATTCTACGACAAACAAGAGATAGGGCGTTGGGTTGAATCGCCAAAAGAAAGCCTTGAGCAAGATTTGGTGAAGATTTTAAAAACGTATTTGAACAAATGAAAGGGATTAACCCCGACTTTCAAAGACCCGGTGGGCCCTCTCTACCCAATTCGGTGGCAGACTGGATGAATGCTATCCAAAAGCAGGGTATTTCAGGACTTTCAAGGGCCCTTAGCCTACTTGAAAATAAAAAACCTGAGCTTCGAAAAATGGCCATGCAGGTCTTGCAAGCCAGCATGCCTTTTGCTGGCAAAAGTCAGCGCATAGCCATTACGGGAATACCTGGAGCCGGAAAATCGACCTTTATTGAGGCCATTGGCTCCTATTTCGCATCAAAAAACTACCGCATTGCCATCTTGGCCATTGACCCAAGCTCAAGAAGATCCGGTGGCAGCATCTTGGGCGATAAAACGCGAATGGAAAATCTATCCAAGCTTCCCAATGTCTTCATACGCCCTTCTGCATCAGATGGAACCCTAGGCGGTGTAGCATCGCACACCCGCGAGGCCATATATTTATGCGAGGCAGCAGGGTACAACCTAATCCTAATCGAAACGGTAGGCGTAGGTCAGTCTGAAGTGGAGGTTCATTCTATGGCCGATGCCTTAGTCCTACTAACCATACCTGGGGCTGGCGATGAACTCCAAGGTATTAAACGAGGAATAATGGAAATGGCCGACTGCATTGTGGTAAATAAATCGGAGCCCCCAAACCAAGAACGGGCATTCCAAGCCGCAAGAGATCTGAAAAATGCCCTCCATGTATTTCCGCCTCATCCCTATGGTTTAGATGTACAGGTGAAAATGGCTTCGGCTCAAACAGGTATGGGAATAGTTGAATGTGCGGATTACATCCTTGAACTTATAGCCCAAGCAAAAAGCCAAGGAACCTTCGAAAAACGAAGAATCGAACAAACCCAATACTGGTTAAAAGAGGCCTTAAACCAAACCGTAATGCAAGGGATTATGAATTCCAAGCAAGCCTCGGAACATTGGAAAGAACTAAATTTAAAGGTCGAAAAAGGAGAATTGAATCCCTTTGTTGCTGCCCAACTTTTCTGGGAAGAAGTCCAAGGAAAATTTAAACAATAAAAAAGGGCCCCAAGGCCCTTTAGTTAATCAAGTAGACTAAATTATTGTTCCCACATATCGTGTTCGAACAAAAAGATTTGCTCTTTAATTTCCTCTCCTACCAACAACGCATCCAATCCGGTGGTGTAATCTGAAATGTACCTGTCGTGCACGTTATCCACTTTCAAAATTCTGGAAGAAAACATACGTTTCATAAACAAATCATCAAAGGTTATGCGCTGTGCATAGTTTTTGATATTGTACACTTCTTCACGAGCCATTACGTGGCGGGCCTGGGGGAAATAAATCCAAGCCATACCAACCATTCCCTCGAAATCGCCTGTCGAGGCATTGAACTGCTGCATCATAGGAAGCATTCCAATAATCCGGCATTCCATAACCGAACGCTGACGGTCAAAAAACCAATCTTCTTTCAAACGAACAGCTTTAACGGCATCCGGTTTAAATGGCTCATCGATAATTTTTTGAACAGGCTCATAAGGGGGATCGGGCGATGGAACCCACTGGGTATCTCTGCGGGTACCAATTTTAGCAAAATCAGAGGTAGTTAGTTGAACTTTAAAATCGTCGTTCTCAGAATTAAAAGGAGTAACGATTAAATCGGTTAAAATACCTGTACGCAGAATTTCAATGTAGTTTTTACGACCATTTGTAGGTGTCAAAGGGTAGTAAAAAACCTGATTAACCTTTTCACGAAAATCAATTTCACGCCACACCCTCCAAGCTTCAGTAACATCGGACTCCCTCATATGAGGATAGGGAACAACCCTGCGGTTATCACCATGGATTTTATCGTAAAATCCATCGCGAGGCTCCAAAGTTACGCCACCTGTACCGTCATTTTGAGCAAGGGCAGAAAGGCTAACAAAACCTAAAGTAAGAAGTAAAACCAATTTTCGCATAAGAAAAGATTATTGGATTTTAAAGACGCCATCTACTTTGCGGCGCTCTCCTGAAGGCAATTGAATAACAACCTCAGAGAAGAACACCTTATCTCCACGACGCATAGAACGAATCTTGCCTTGAAGGTCACCAGGAATTTGATTTCCGGCCACTTCACGCTTTTGAAGCAGACCACCCTGACCTGTGTACGACATTTCGAAACTGAGGATTCGTGAATAAACTTCGAAATCGAAATTCTCCATTTCAGGAATCAAAGGTGAAGCAGCAGCCAAACCACCAGGGACAAGTTCACCAGAACGCTTTCCGCCCCATTTTAAAACGGGAGTAGGAATTTGTTTGACGCGGAAATCTTGAGCACCCATAGAAATGGTGCGGCCATCTTCCATTTTTACAGAAACATTGATTTTAGCAGGGCCGGTATTCGTTCCTTTAACAATGTAATTTCCGTTTGCACCAGAAATAGTAATGGGCCC
Source organism: Bacteroidota bacterium (assembly GCA_016866335.1). GTDB lineage: Bacteria > Bacteroidota > Bacteroidia > CAIKAF01 > CAIKAF01 > CAIKAF01. The sequence goes on from VGMT01000027.1 coordinate 9,631, forward strand.
AGAAGCCGAAACCACCAATTGAGAAGGAGGATACCCAGGAACGGAAACCGTAACAGGATTATCTAAACCCTTATAAAACACGTTCATTTTGGTAGCAGCAACAGAAGCCATTGGAGGCGACACAGTGTACTTGGTTTGGAAAGGGTAAGGTATTTTTTTGCCAGTGGCCTTTTCAAATAAATTGATAACACCCGCAAAGGTACGCTCACCTGTGCCAGAAGCAGGAATTTGTACCCGACCCACCCCATCAACAATCTTGGATGTATCTAGAACAGAACCCCCAGGAACATTCCCTGTAACCGTATCCACTGAACCACCCGTAACAATTTCAGGTTTCATTGCGGTATTGTAGGCAGCTAAAAACACATCTGCCTCAAAATTAGAACCCGAAACAACGAACGTTGATTTAGGTACTACCTGAGCGCGAACAGCATCAAACTTAACGGCATCGGCAGAAATTTGATCCCAAATGAACTTCAATACCTCAGCCTCTGAACTGCGTACTATGTTTTCCCATTTGCTAATTTCAAGCAAAGCAGCCGCTAAAGGAAGGTGATAGAAATACTTCATTTCCCAAGTAGTCAAACGGTGTTTTGTAACCGTCTCGCTTTTGGGATCTGGGTCATTCAAATCAATAATCTCCACGGATTTTGTAATGGTCGGATTGTTTTTAGTCATAACCAACAATTCCTTTTTAAAGGCAGCCAGATCTTTTTTCAACTGACCTGCTTTTCCTTGGTTGCCGGGAGCCTCACCTGTTCCAAAAAAATTGGTGGGCATATCGTAATCGTCCTTCTTGTTAACCTCAAAAGGATTTTCAGCTAATTTCTTTGCTCCAGCCTCATCCACACCTTCAACATTCATCAAAAGGTCTAATTTAAGACGGTTCAACTTCTTTAGCATCTCCTGAGTAGCCTTAGCAAGTTCTGTTGCCTGAGCATCAGCACGCTTGTACTTCTCGTCTTTTGGGTTAAGCAACACTTGATTTGCCAATTCATTATAGGTCCCCTTATTCTTGGACGCCATAATTTGTTCCTGCTGCATAAGTGAAATGTTGGCCTTTACAAAAGCATCCAACACTTCTTTTGATACGTTCAAGGCTAAAAGGGCCGTTAACACGAGGTACATCATGTTAATCATCTTCTGCCTTGGACTCGTTTTACCTCCTCCCATTGTATTATTTTCTTAAAAATTGACTATTAAGGTTAGAGATATTAGGCCCGATTCATATTCATAGCTGCCAACATGTTACCATACACGGTGTTAAGGTTGCTCAAGTTGTTGCTAAGATTATGAATTTCAGATTTGTAACGCTTGGTATCTTCCAACGAAGAATCAAGGTTGGCAAGCAATTCAGAAATGTTGGAATAGACCTTAGCAGAAGACTCGATGTACTCTTTGCTGCCTTGGATTTGCAATTCATACACGCTGTTCAACACCTCCAAATTCTTGCTTACGCGCTGAAGTTGTTCGCCATACGAAGAACCATCGGCAGAAGAAAAACTAGTTAAAGCGTCAGCAGCTTTAATGTAGCTATCAGAAAGCTCACTTACCGAAGAAGCGGCACGTTTTACGTTGTTCACATAATCAGAGGTTGCTGCACCGGCATCGCCCATATCGGCCAATTTAGAGGTTGACTCACTTAGACGGCGCATACCGCTACCAAGGCTTTCAATCAACTCTGGACCAATTTTAGCCTCTTCGAGCATTTTATCAAGCTCTTGGCTAAGTCCATCTCCGCCCTTTTTAGCTTTACCATCAAGACCATCGCCTTCACCATCATGCATAGCTAATTCGGGGTAAACCAAAGTCCAATCCAATTCATGGTGGGGTGGTTCAAAGGCAGAAATTGCGAAAATAACAGCCTCTGTCGATAAACCGGCTACAATCATAACGCTCGCCCCAGGCCAGTGCATAATTTTAAACATAGCACCTAGAATTACAATGGAGGCTCCGAACCCGTATACGAAGTTCATTACTACTTTTCCCTTTTCGGATTGAAGGAACTTATTCATTTTGTTTGGTTTTGGTTTGTGGGTTAATTAAAGGTTAAAAGTTTAGGTTTAAAATTATTCAGCGTCCATTTTATCGCGACCCATGTAGGTTTGAACGCAACGGAATCCAATATAGCTTTTCGCGGTATCTTCGTATTCGTAAGCGCGGGTAGAAACCTGAAGGTAAAAACCAACATCTTTCCAGCTTCCACCACGAACAACTTTTCTTTTCAACGCAGGCGGATCGTTGTCTTGGGTATTGTACATCAAATCTGGGTTAAGGTCATGAGACCAATTGTATCCAGCTTCTTCAAAAGCAACCGAAGTCCATTCTGCAACGTTACCCGCCATGCAGTACAATCCAAAATCATTCGGGTTATACGAGTCAACAGGCACAGTATGAAAACCACCATCGTCGATGTAATTTCCGCGCATGGGTTTAAAGTTCCCTAAGAAACAACCACGGCTGTTGCGGATGTAATTTGAGCCCCAAGGGTAGGCTGCTAAATCGCGACCTCCACGAGCAGCATACTCCCATTCGGCCTCGGTAGGAAGGCGAAAATCATGAACAGGAAAATCCCCTGAAGCGACCAAAAAATTGTTCATGTATTCTGTCCTCCAATTGCAAAATGCCATGGCTTGCTTCCAATCTACACCAACAACAGGATAATTGTCGTAGGCAGGATGCCAAAAATACATTTTTGCCATGGGCTCATTGTAACTGTAAGAGAAGTCGGCGACCCAAACCAAGGTATCGGGATAAATACGAACCCTTTCTTGGTGCAAAAACTGTTTCCGATCGGCCATTGGGGTGGTAATGTCGTCCGAATTTCTACGAAACTTATATTTAGCAGCTTCTTGCAGATCAATCCACCAATAGGTATATACCAACTTATCTACATTTATTTCGCGTTTGCGGAAATAACGCTGGTCTTCCACATAATACAATTCCTCCAAAACCTGACGAAATTCTGGATCATCCCAATAAATTTTATCCTTCCAAACCAGAATGGGCGGATCAAGTACTTCTTCGTACTCGTTCTCCATAATATGGTAATCCTCATCAACCCCCTCTGCAATTAAGCGACGGGCCAAAGAATCACGAACGTAATACACGAACTGACGGTACTCGTTGTTGCTTATTTCGGTCTGGTCCATGTACATCGCCTGTATAGAAACCGTTTTTGCTGGTGCATAAAACGATCTCGGTACATCTTGGTCGCTGGAACCCATATTGTAACTTCCCATTGGCATGTAAATCATTCCAAATGGGTCGGCTTGGTACCACTTAGGTCTACCTTGCACCCCGATCAACTGTCCGTTGTCGGAATTAGCACACCCGAAAGAGAGCATACCAAAAAGAAAAATTAGCAAAGTGTATCTCATGGGAGGGAGTATTTTAGGGATAGGTCCTTTCATCCGGAAACGGAAACTCATTGAAATTTAGTATGCAAAGGTAATGGAATTATTTAAATACGGGCTTAACTGGATCTCTTGTATCGGTAAACCGCACCGAATAACCCGGAATAATATCTTTAACAGGCTTTAAATCAATGCAATAGCGGAGTGAAATTTCATGCGACCCGCTGTTGTAAGAACTTAACCTTGATGTATTGATGTCGTACGAATAACCAATTTGAAGCGAACGCAACGATGGACGAATAAAACCAAGGTCTGCTCCTATATTGATAGCAATAGCATCTTCTAAGCGGTACGTCAGGCCACCCCAAACGAACTTGCGCCAAATGGCGTTCACGTTTACATCGAAGGTTGCTGCGGCAAAATCCGTCTTAATCAATACGTTTGGATTAAAATCCCAATCGGGGTGAAAAGGCTCTTCAAAGGTATAGCCGCCCATAGCGAAAAGGTGGCGCGCCTGGGCAATGTTGATGTCGGCAAAACGCATGCCTGCCAAGTGCAAGGCTGAAACACCGGCATAAAAATTTGAACCATAATAATACACACCTACTCCAGCCTCCATAACCATATTGGTATTGTTGTTCAAGGATTGAATGCTTGGCTCAGGAATGCCCGTAGGATAAATCCAATTGGTGTTCTTGATTCCCTTGCTGGTTACGCCCAAATCCAAACCGGCACGCAAATAACCAGGACCAATCATCTGCGGAGAACGCCAGTTGGCGGCCAAGCGGAACGAATAATTCTCTTCGTAACCAATAAAATCACCCAAGGCCGTTAAGCCAACCCCAAAATTTTGGCCGGCCAAACGAATGGGAGCATCGCCCGAAAAAAGAAAACTGCTGGGGGCTCCTTCCAAGCCAACCCACTGGCTGCGAAACAAACCTGTAAAACAAAGTAAATCTTTACTACCGGCATAGGCAGGATTCATGATTAACTTGTTGTAAAAAAATTGAGTAAATTGAGGATCCTGCTGAGCTTGAGTTCTTGAAAGAAACCCAACTAAAATCATAACTGCAACCGCTAGTTTTTTCATACGCTGGTAAAATATTGTCAAATACGACAAAACGTTTGAGTTGTAAAGGTATAGAATTTTTTTTGTTAAAAATGCAAATATGCCTTGTTAACCACCGAAAAACCGTTCATTTTAAGGGTTAAAACACAATTTACTCGTTTAATTTTTTAAAACGACGAAGCCAACGCTGGGGCAATTCTTCGGTGGTTGCCTGAATGTAATCTTCTTGCCCACAGGGAACCAAGTACTCTTCGTCTTTAAAGTGCTGACTCCATTGTCCCTTTATTGGTACACCCATCCACCATGCATCTGTTAGGGTGTTTTTGTAAAAATGCAAACCCATGCCAACATCTTCTCTTTCCACAGTAAAACGAATATAGGGCGGGTGATTTACATCTAAGGTTTCGGGTTTGCGTAGGTAAACCCCTTCAATTAAATGCCATAAAACTTGGGCCGACAATTGAATTTCCAATCCATCGGGGCTTGAATTGGGGATCAATCCCGACAAACAAAAACCCCGTAATTTATGGCTTAATCCAGCGTACCTAGCCAACCTGCATACTTCATCCGATGAAAATCCGTTGGGTGAGGCCAACAGGGTGTGGGGAGCATCTGCGGCCTTTACGGCCCCCATATTTAAATTCACCAAATGGGCGTCGCGCAGCAGAGGTTCGGTCAAGCGCATGTTCTCTCGGGCTTCACCCAACCGAAGCAGGTCAAAATGAAAATCCTTAAACAAATGAAGGTACTCTGGAGAATTAAAATAGGTTTGATAGCCTAAAATGCAGTAATGAAAAAGCAGTTGGTTTTTTTCACCCAATATTCTGCCCAGTACGTTTTCGGCCAACAGTTCTTCGGCCGTCAGTGCCTGAAATGGCAGCCGCGGTGATATGTCCAAATAATTTGCGTACTGCCCTGCCAGAGTAAAAGACCTATACAAGGCAAAGCCCAGTTCGCCCCCCCCGCCAATTAAAACCGGCAAGGCTCCCAAATCAACTATGCTGCGAAACAACCGGCCCAACATCAGGCAGGTTTCTTCTACGTTGCTTCGAATCCCAAAATTCCCTAAGTCGGCAATGTGCACCTGATAATCACCCCTGTGAAGTTCATACAGTTGCTGACGTACCGAATCTGGAATCGCGGTTATGGACGCCGACAAATCGGAAGCATCGTAACCGCAACCTACCAACACGACATCAAATTTGTGTTGCCCTACATCCGGAAAATCGGATTTCCCCGTATAATAACGAACATGGCTTCCCAATTGCGTAGGAAAATACTCCATTGCCTGTATTTGCGTTGTTACAGGGCCGAAGTATTCTTCCCAACTAGTCCAGTCTGATGGAACTTGACTCATGATGGCTTATTTTTTGGCCGCACGGCCTTTTTTCTTGCCCCCGCCCTGAGCCTTATGCAATTCTAGGCATTCTTGCAAGGTTAATTCTTCGGGAGCTTTTCCTTTCGGAATCTTTACGTTGTCTTTGCCAACTGCTATGTAAGGCCCCCAGCGTCCATTTAGTATTTGAACCTCTGTATTTTCTTCAAATACCTTTATCCGTTTTTTAGAATCTGCTTCTCGTTTGGCTTGAATCAGCAAAACAGAGCCTTCCAAATCAAGCGCTAAGGGGTCTTGTTCCTTGGGTATCGATACAAATTGGTTGTTGTGGCGTACATACGGCCCAAAGCGCCCTTGACCTACCACCACGGTTTTTCCTTCAAAATCTCCTAGGGTTCTGGGCAACTTAAATAAGCTCAGGGCTTCTTCTAAGTTGATGCTTTGAATACTTTGGTCTTTTTGCAGGGACGAAAACCTGGGTTTTTCTTCGTCTTCGGCCTCCCCTATTTGAATCATTGGGCCATACCTTCCAACCAAAGCAAAAACAGGTTTTCCGCTTTGGGGATCTACACCCAATTGCCGTTTTCCTGAAGCCTTTCCTGAAATAGATTCGGTTTCTTTAACGGCCTTATGGAAGGGGCCGTAAAAATCCTCGATCATTTGATTCCACTGGCTTTGACCTTCGGCAATTTCATCAAATTGCTTTTCAATCTTTGCCGTAAAATGCACATCCAATATCCCCGAAAAATGGGTAACCAAAAAATCGTTGGTTACCATACCTATGTCGGTTGGGAACAACTTTCCTTTGTCGGCACCGGTCCGTTCGGTGGCCACCGACTTCTTTATTTCCTGGCCTTTTAGGTTTAAAACGGTGTACTTGCGCTCCTCACCTTCCCGCTCTCCCTTTTCCACATATTCCCGGCTTTGAATCACCGAAATGGTTGGTGCATAAGTCGATGGCCGACCAATGCCTAACTCTTCCATTTTTTTTACCAAAGCGGCTTCTGAGTAGCGCGGTGGGGGTTGAGTAAACCGCTCGGCAGCACTCACTTCTTTTATGGAAACAGATTCTCCGGCCTTAAGTGGCGGAAGCAATTGCTCGTCTTGCCCCTCGTTCCCTTCCTCTTCGCCCTCGTCTTCTTCCTTGCTTTCCATATATAAGCTTAAAAAGCCTTTAAAGGTTATGACTTCTCCCCTAGCCACAAAATGATGCGGTTGGATTTCATTCGCCTCCAACTTCACGGTTGTTTTCTCCAGTTTGGCATCTGCCATTTGCGAAGCCAAGGCTCGCTTTCTAATTAAATCATACAATTTCTTCTCGGCCGCATCTTCTCCGGCCAGCTCTAGATTAAAATCGGTTGGCCGTATGCATTCATGCGCCTCTTGAGCTCCTTTTGCTTTGTTTGCAAAATTGCGTTCCTTATGGTAATCGGCTCCGAAAATTTGTTCTACAGCTTGTTTGGCAGCTCCACGGGCAAAATCCGATAAATTCACCGAATCGGTTCGCATGTAGGTGATTTTTCCGCTCTCGTACAGTTTTTGAGCCAAGGACATGGTGCGCGCCACCGAAAACCCGAGTTTTCGGGCGGCTTCTTGCTGCAAAGTCGAGGTGGTAAAGGGGGCCGAAGGCGAACGTTTTAGGGGCTTAACCTCCACTCCAGCAACCTTTAAGTTGGCCTTTTTAAGCTTTTCAAGCAGGTCTTGAGCTTCCGATTCTGAGGAAAGTCGATTGGGCAATTCGGCTTTGAATGATTTCACTCTTGAATCGGTAAATTTTCCTTGAACCTTAAAAAATCGGGTAATGTCAAACTGTTCCCGTTCGCGTTCCCGATCGGCAATGAGTCGTACAGCGACCGATTGAACCCGCCCGGCCGACAATTTTGGCTTTACTTTTTTCCAAAGTACCGGGCTTAATTCATAGCCCACCAGCCGGTCAAGCACCCTTCGGGCCACTTGGGCATCTACCAACCGGTAATCAATTCCCCGTGGCGATTCAATGGCCTTTAAAATGGCCGTTTTGGTAATTTCATTGAATACAATGCGGCGGGTTTTTGACTCGTCCAGTTCCAATGTTTTCAATAAATGCCATGCAATGGCTTCCCCTTCACGGTCTTCGTCGGAAGCCAACCATACCTTTTCGGCGCCCGCAGCCAGTTTTTTAAGCTCGGCAATCCATGGCTTTTTCTTGGGATCTACCTCGTATATAGGTTCAAATCCATGTTCTAAATCAACGGCCAATCCCTTGGAGGGCAAATCTCGAATATGACCCATTGAAGACTTCACCACAAAGTCTTTACCAAGGTAATTTTCGATGGTTTTTGCCTTTGCAGGGGACTCAACAATGACCAAATTTTTTGCCATACTTCAATTTTACTTTTTGCGCGCTGTCGGCACAAAGAAAAGAAAATAAAAGTTCAAGCCCTATGAAAAATTGGGATTTAACGGAAAGCCAATCTCAGTCGAAGGTTCAAAATGCTGGAAAAAATGGGGGTTTTAGTGGTTGTATTTTTTAGGGCGGCAGCCGGGCTTTCGTAGCTAGTCCGCGGCGGCAGGTGGCGGGGGCAGCGGGTTTACGGGGGCTCCCAAGGTCGCCTCCGCACAGCGCGCCCCCGGCACCTGCCGCCTTGCGTTCTAGCTTACTCAATCCCTGCCGCTTTTCCTTTCGGCGGCAGGGATTGAACTAGGTAGCCCACAGGGTGTCGGGCCCTGGCCCGCGCGGCGCGGAGGCGACCTTGGCTGCCCACGCAAGCCCGCTGGGGCAGAGCCCGGCACACGAGGACTACCTGTGAAAGCCCGACTGCCGCACAAAAAAGAAATCTATTTTTCCATAAAACACCGGCGCCGACCCGAAATTTGGGTGGGGTTCAAGAGCGAAAAATCGGCAAGGGCTACAGAAATCCGAGTTCCAACTGGGCCTCTTCGCTCATCATGTCTTTGTCCCAAGGCGGTTCAAAGGTGAGCTTTACCCGAACCGTTTCAACCCCTTCTATTGTTTTGACCTTTTGTTCGATCACGACCGGAATTTCCTCGGCCGAAGGACAATTGGGTGAAGTTAAGGTCATTAAAATGCTAACTTCTTTGTTGTCTGGACTCAGCTCGATTTGATAAATCAAACCCAATTCATACACATCAACCGGTATCTCAGGATCGTAAACCGTTTTAATTTTTGCAATTACCTGGTCTTCCATCGTCATACTGTTAAGCGTTTTGCAGGGCAATGGCGGTACGTTGAATCGTATTTAACATGGACAAAAGTCCGTTGCTTCGCGTTGGAGACAGATGTTGACTCAATCCGATTCGGTCAATGAAATCAGGCTTAAAAGCCAGAATTTCAGCGGGCGTTCTTCCAGAATACAGGCTTAAAAGCATGGCAACCAAGCCCTTAACAATAAGCGCCTCGGAAGAAGCATAAAACACCATTTTTCCGTCTTTCATTTCATGGTCCAACCACACCCTAGATTGGCAACCGCGTATCAGCATGTTGTCGGTTTGGGCTCGGTTTTTAGGCCAATGTAGGTCCCTGCCTAAATCCATCAGGTATTCGTATTTTTCTTCCCAGGAATCAAACATGGCGAAATCTGATTCGAGCATATCGGCCTTTTCGTTCATGGAGGGATTCATCGCAGCAATCGGATTGTTTTTCGCAAAGCAAGTAAAAAGCGGGCAATTTCCTGTTCGGTATTGTAAAAAGCAAGCGAAGCCCGAACCGTACCATGAATTCCAAAGCGATCCATTAAAGGTTGGCAGCAATGATGGCCGGTGCGAACGGCTATTTTTTGATTGTCGAGCAGCACTCCCACATCCATTGGATGGTGGCCTTTTACCAGAAAAGAAACAACGGAGACGCTATCGGGAGCGGTTCCTAGCAGTTGGATTTCAGGGAAGTCGGCTTTTAGTTGGCAGCGTAAGCTGTGCGAAAGCTGCCGCTCGCGTTCTTCAATTTGCCGCATGCCAATACCCGACAGGTAATTTAGAACGGCGGCAAAAGCAACCGCGCCTAAAATATGAGGGGTTCCAGCCTCAAACCGAAAAGGCAGACCTTGAAAGGTTGTTTTCTCGAAGGTAACCCGATCTATCATGTCGCCCCCTCCTCTGTAAGGCGGAAGGTTTTCGAATAAGGCACGCTTTCCGTACAGAATTCCTAAACCTGTTGGGCCGCCCATTTTATGTGCTGAAAAGGCCAAAAAGTCGCAGTCAATGGCTTGCACATCAATGGGCATGTGAGGGGCAGCCTGAGCCGCATCAACCATAACTGGAATGCCGTAGGCGTGGGCCTTTTGAATAATGTAAGGAATTGGATTAACGGTTCCCAGGCTGTTTGAGACCCAAACCAAGCTCAACAATTTGGTTTTTGGGCCCATCAAAGAATCAAGGGACTCAAGATTCAGGCTACCGTTTTCAAGAACGGGTATCACTTTAATGAATGCGCCTTTGCGTTGGGCCATAAGCTGCCAAGGCACAATATTGGCATGGTGTTCCATGCCTGAAATCAGAATTTCGTCGCCCGGTTGAATGTGGGCTTCACCGAAAGAAAAAGCAATGGTATTGATGGAATCGGTGGTTCCGCTTGTAAAAACAACCTCGGCATCATCGGCGGCATTGATAAATCGAGCCACGGTTTTTCGTGCGGCTTCGTACTGGTCTGTTGCCTCTTGGCTCAAGGTATGAACACCTCGGTGCACATTGGCATAGGAATGCTCCACCATGTTTTCCATGGCTTGCAGCATTGCTTTTGGTTTTTGACTGCTGGCTGCGTTGTCAAAATAAACCAGGTCATTCCCCGAAATCAACGGAAAATCCAATCGAATGGAATCCCAATCAACACGGGCTTTTGAACCAAATCCATTTGTTAGGGTGGGGCTCATGCTATGGCAGGGATTGAATCAAATCTGTACGAACTTTTTGTTGCAGGGAATCATGGAATTCATGCAAACATTCTTCAATAAACGCTTCGATAAGCAAACGCCTAGCCGCAGGTTTAGAAATTCCTCTAGCCTGCAAATAGAACAGGGCTTGCTCATCTAAACTTCCTGTGGTGGCTCCATGGCTGCACTTTACATCGTCGGCATAAATTTCCAAAACAGGTCGATGGTAGGTTCGGCCGCCCACTTCCAAAACCATGGCTGCCGAATGTTGATATGCTTGGGTTTTTTGAGCATCAAGGGCCACATGAATTTTGCCGGTAAACGAAGAAACACCTGAATTTAAGGCCAACTGCCGAATGTTTTGATGGCTTTCTGCCTCTGGGCTTTGGTGCACCATATTCACATAGCTGTGCACTTGGTTGTTTGCTTGGGCAAATTGGAGTGAGGATATCCATGCCAACGATTTTGCTCCGGCCAAGTTTACCTGAATAGAATGCCGTTGAGCCGCTGCACCCTGAAGCCATTGCACCAAATTTAACTGAGCCGATTCGGCCAATTGGGCTTCAATGTGGCTCATAGCAAAAACGGAATCGCTGCCCGACAAATCCCTGTGCAGGTTGAGTTTAGCTGAAGCTTCTAGACCCACGTAGGTAAAGGAAAACCGGCTTGATTTAGCCTCTTCGGGTAGAATAAGGTCGATTTCGGCCCCTGCCTGCAACAAAATCAACAATGCGTCGGTGGTTTGGCCGTTGGTTTGAATGGCGGGTGCAAGGGAGATGGGTGCATTGGCAGAAAATGCCTTGGGAACCCAAAGGACCATAGCTTGAGACCCAATGGCCTGCTTAAACCGATGGGCCATTCCATCTAAATTGGCTGTTTGAATGGCATTAAGGGCTTGTTCTATGCCAGGAATAGCCTGACTTAGGGCCTGCGAAACAGTTAAATAGCGTATTTCGGTTGGAAGCCCGTCTGGGCAGGGGCGTTGATTTAGGGACAGGGGTTGTTCCGGCTTAGGATACAAATGTTCCATTAAAGCTTCAACGGGCACGTATTTCCATTCCTCTTGCTTTCGGTTAGGAAGGCCAGCCCCAAGTCCAGTCCAATGCCGGGTTATGCCAGCTGGTCCAACAAAATCCAATACAGGGTTGCTGTTTTCCATTAGGCTTGGTCGGTTTCAAGAATCCAGTCGTAGCCCTTGGCTTCCAATTCAAGGGCCAAATCTTTGCTTCCTGTTTTGATGATTTTACCGTTGGCAAGTACATGTACAACGTCGGGAACAATGTAATCAAGCAACCGCTGGTAGTGGGTAATTACCAGAAAGGAATTTTGGGAATTGCGCAGGGCGTTCACTCCCTGGGCTACAATACGAAGGGCGTCAATATCGAGTCCTGAATCCGTTTCATCTAGCACCGCAAGTTTGGGATCAAGCATAGCCATTTGAAACACCTCGTTGCGTTTTTTTTCACCCCCCGAAAAACCTTGATTCACACTTCGGTTAGCCAATTTAGCATCGAGCTCAACCAAGGCTTGTTTTTCCCGAACCAATTTTAAGAAAGCCGATGCTTCGATGGGCTCTTGGCCTTTTTGGGCACGTATTTCGTTGATGGCCGATTTCATAAAATTCATCATGGAAACGCCAGGAATTTCAACAGGATATTGAAAGGCCAGAAAAACCCCTGCGGCTGCCCTTTCGTGGGGTTGCAAATCCAACAATGAAATGCCTTGGAACAAAACATCGCCCTCCGTGATTTCGTAGGCTTCGTTTCCGGCAATAATAGAAGCCAGGGTACTTTTTCCCGAGCCGTTTGGGCCCATAATGGCATGGACTTCTCCGGCTTTAACACTTAAATTGAGGCCTTTCAAAATGGGTTTCCCATCAATTGAGGCATGTAAATTTCTAATTTCCAACATATACATAAATCATTAACCAACAGAACCTTCCAGAGATATTTCAAGCAATTTACGGGCTTCCACAGCGAACTCCATAGGCAGTTGGTCCAGCACTTCCCTACAATATCCATTTACAATAAGAGCCACGGCCTTTTCGGTGGGTATACCCCTTTGATTTAGGTAAAAAATTTGATCTTCAGCAATTTTTGAGGTTGTAGCCTCGTGTTCCACTTTTCCGGTAGCATTATCAACCTCAATGCTTGGGAAGGTATGGGCACCACAGGTGCTGCCCAACAGCAAGGAATCGCATTGGCTAAAATTTCGAGCGCCGGTTGCTGAGGGAGCCATTTTCACCAAGCCACGGTAGCTGTTGTTTGAGTTTCCTGCGCTGATTCCCTTAGAGATGATGGTAGAGCTGGTATTTTTACCTAGGTGCACCATTTTTGTACCGGTATCGGCTTGTTGTGCATTGGCAGTAACGGCAACCGAAAAAAATTCTCCTTTAGAGCCATCGCCTTTCAGTAAGACCGAGGGGTACTTCCAAGTAATGGAAGAGCCTGTTTCAACCTGGGTCCAAGATATCAAGCTGTTGTCGCCCAAGCAATTGCCGCGTTTGGTCACAAAATTGTAAATCCCCCCCTTGCCGTTTTTATCGCCAGGATACCAGTTTTGAACGGTGCTGTATTTGATGTGTGCTCTGTTCAAAGCGACCAATTCAACCACAGCCGCATGCAGTTGATTTTCGTCCCGCATGGGTGCCGTACAGCCTTCAAGGTAGCTAACATAACTGTCGTCGTCGGCAATAATCAGGGTTCTTTCGAACTGCCCGGTATTCATAGCGTTGATGCGGAAGTAGGTGCTTAACTCCATAGGACAGCGAACGCCGGCGGGGATGTAAACAAAACTACCGTCGGAGAAAACAGCAGAATTTAAGGCGGCAAAGAAATTGTCTTTGATGGGCACAACGGATCCTAAATAGGCCTTGACCAAATCGGGATGCTCTTGAACCGCCTCAGAAAAAGAACAGAAAATGACGCCCTTTTCGGCCAGTTTTTCTTTGAAGGTAGTTTTTACAGAAACACTATCGATTACGGCATCAACCGCCACGCCCGCCAGCATTTTTTGCTCTTGTAGAGAAATTCCAAGCCGGTTGAAGGTTTTCAGCAATTCAGGGTCCACTTCATCTAAACTAGATAGTTCAGGTTTTTTTTTAGGGGCTGAATAGTAACTTAAAGATTGATAGTTAATAGGAGGGTAATGAAGCAAGCCCCAGTGGGGTTCGGCCATTTGTTGCCACTGCCGAAAAGCTTTAAGCCTCCATTCAAGCAGCCAAGAAGGTTCGTTTTTTTTGGCTGAAATAAAGCGAACGGTTTCTTCGGTAAGTCCTGGCTCTAGGGTTTCCGCATCCAAATCGACCGACCATCCGTGTTCGTATTCCCGGTTGGTGATGTCGTGCAATAGTTGATCCTGATTTTCTGGCATATTCCCTAGTTAGACGGAAAAACTTTCGCCGCAACCGCAGGTGCGCGTTGCGTTTGGATTATTAAAAACGAAACCTTTTCCATTCAAACCGTCGGAAAATTCTAGGCATGTTCCAGCTAGGTAAAGCATGCTTTTTTTCTCGACAACAATGCGAATGCCATTGTCTTCAAACATTTGGTCGTTTTCTTGCCGAGTCTGGTCAAACTTCAATTCATAACTAAGGCCTGAACAACCGCCTCCCTTAACCCCAACCCGAACAAAATGCTCGCTGGGATTTAGAGATTCTTTGGCCATGAGCTCTATTAACCTACTTTTTGCAGTTTCTGTAACCGTAACCATAATTCGTACTTAAAAGCCTAACGTTGATACAACGGAAAATGTTTAACTATTTAGAATAATTCTAAATAATTGAATTTTGCTCAAAAATACAGGAAGGAATCGGTTTACGCAAACGATATTTGCAAAGAAATGGAAAAAGGAAACGAAAATAAGACGCCATTGCACGTTTTGGGCGAGGCAGGAATCCACCAGCGGATTCGGGAGTTTAGTGCCTCAAACCGACCTGAAACCATTCTAGGTCAGGGTGATGATGCGGCGGTACTGAGGCAAGCCCAAGGAAAAGAAACGGTGGTGACCAAAGACCTATTGGTAGAAGGGGTTCATTTCGATTTGATGTACTGTCCCTTGCACCATTTGGGCTATAAGGCAGTATCAGTAAATGTAAGCGATTTGATAGGAATGGGTGCCGAACCTGCCCATATTGTATTGGGCCTGGGTCTGCCGCCAAAGTTTACTGTAGAGGCATTGGATGCATTTATGGAGGGGGTAAGGCTGGCCTGCAACAGGTATAGAATTGACCTTGTTGGAGGCGATACGGTGGCCACCTTGCATGATTTTTTCATTTCAATAACCGCCTTAGGCTATGTGAACGCGGGCGAAGGCATTTTGCAATCGGGAGCCCAAAAAAATGAACTGTTGTGCGTAAGTGGAAACCTGGGTGCAGCCTATGCTGGCTTTTTAATGTTGGACCGTGAACGGCGAATTTTCTTAGAAAATCCGGACGTTCAACCCGACCTAAGTGAGCATGCCTATGTTTTAGAACGGCAGTTGAAACCAGAGGCACGCACCGACATTTGGGATCAGCTCAACAGAGCCGGAATTCGCCCAACTTCCATGACCGATGTTTCAGACGGATTATCGAAGGGTTGCTTTATGATTGGTAGGGCATCGGGGTTGGGGGTTCGAATTGATTTGGAACGCCTACCCATTCACCCGGCTACCTTAAAGGTGGCCGAAGAACTTAAAATGGATCCTTACCATTTGGCATTGCACGGAGGCGAAGACTATGAAATTCTGTTTACCATTCCATTGGAATCGTATTCGGCCATTGAGAACATAGAAGATGTTACTGTGATTGGATTTATGGAAGAAGATCCGCAGGTTTTTCAGATGATCGATAGATCGGGGAAATCCTTCCCAATGCAAGAACAAGGCTGGAACGGATTTGGGCAGCAGGATTAAATGAAAGAATTTCAAAGTCCACACTTAAAAATCGACTTCAAGAATATAGAAAAAAACTTTCCTAAAAAAATGTTAACAACCCACTATTCATACAACATCAAATACTTAGAATAAACAATTTTTCAAATAGAATCCCTACCACAATTCTCTATTTTTGAATTGTTGCATTTTAGGCTTACATAATAAATGTTTTATTTGTTTTTAAATAAAGTTCCTACTTTAAAAAAACAGGGTTCTTTGGATTTAATTTTTGGCTACTTGTATGTTGATATTTTTTTCAAAAAAAAGCGGTCAATGTAAATTGACCGCTTGTCGGGGTGAGAGGATTCGAACCTCCGACCACACGCCCCCCAGACGTGTACTCTAACCGGGCTGAGCTACACCCCGCTTTCCCTTTAGAAGGGGTGCAAATGTAATACCCGCCTGTTACATTTGCAAATCAAGTGAGAACCAAAAACCGCGGCATTGATTTGTTTGCTCTTGGTAGATTGTATTCCTTCATCGCATTGCCATTCAACATCCTAATGCGTACCTTTGATTTTTACACCCCAATGTGTATGTCTAAAATCTCCCTTTTTTCTCTTGCGTTAACCTTGCTGGCCTACCCAATTCAATTGATGTTTGGGCAAAAAGGGTTCGTCGAAAATAAAGGTCAATGGCAAAGTCCATTTCAATACAAAACGGATATTCCCTCCGGCGCCCTTTTTTTCACAAAATCTGGCTGGAAATTTCATTGGGCAGACATGGAACCCTTGCATGCAGCTCATACAAACGGGCAGCCCGAGGAGATAATCCTTAAATCGCATGCGGTAGAGGTCAACTTTGTAAATCCTTTTGGCCCCCTTCAATGGAAAGGTCAATCGCCCGGTAAAACTTGCTACAACTATTTTCTAGGAAACGACCCTTCCCTTTGGGCATCAGGCCTTTATGCCAACCAATATTTGGTTGCTCAAGATGTTTGGGAAGGAATTGCCTGCCGTTTTTTCTCGGATGGACATTCGATGAAGTATGAGTTTATGGTTGAAGCGGGAGCATCGCCACAAGAAATAGGCTTGGAATTTAAGGGAGCTCAATCGCTGTACTTGGATAAAGGCAATTTGCTCATTGAGACAACATTGGGAACCGTTTCAGAAAAACCACCCGTTGCTTACCAAGTGATGGGCAGCGGCGATACCGCATGGATTCCATGTTCATTTATCTTGCAGGGCGAAAAATTGGGCTTTAATCTGGGCAACTACAATAAAAAATTGGAGCTTATTGTTGACCCCTATTTGGTTTTTGGCTCATTTTCGGGTTCCACCACCGACAATTGGGGGTATACAGCCACCTACGATTCAGATGGGTTCTTGTATTCTGGGGGTGTGGCCAACGGCATTGGGTACCCTACCAGCAACGGTGCATTTCAAACCGTTTGGAATGGCGGGCATGGGTTTGTTTTTCCGTCGGATGTTACCCTGTCGAAATACGATACCTTAGGGGGCTTTATGGTATGGTCTACCTATTTGGGGGGCAGCGGCAGCGAGTTGCCGCATAGTTTGGTTGTAAACAATTTTGATGAACTCTTTGTGTACGGAACAACCGGGTCTGCCGATTTCCCAATAACCCAAAATGCCTTTGATGCCTCTTTCAACGGGGGGGCAAACGGTACAACCACCTCCATGAACATTAATTACAACTCGGGTTCCGACATTTTTATTAGCCGTATTTCTGCAAATGGAACTGCACTCCAGGCATCTACCTTCGTAGGTGGGACGGGAAACGATGGACTAAACCAGGGTGCCCCCCTGCGTTTTAATTATGCCGATGAGGTTAGGGGCGAAATCATTATTGACAACCTCAACAATATCTATGTAGCCACCGTTACAGCCTCTTCCGATTTTCCTGTTACACCAAATACGGTTCAAACTACCTATGGTGGTGGGGGCCAAGATGGTATTGTGTTTAAAATGGACAATGGACTTACAACAATGATTTGGGGGTCGTATTTGGGAGGCTCGAACAACGACGCCATCTATTCATTGGATTTATACAACAACGACGATTTATTGGTTACCGGAGGAACAAATTCCTCCAATTTCCCCACTGCAAATTCACCCTTCAACACCTATTATGGCGGAATTTGCGATGGATTTGCCTCCCGCTTTTCTGCCAATGGCAACACCTTGCTGAACAGCATGTATGTGGGCTCACCTACCTACGACCAAAATTATTTTATTCAACTTGATGCCTCAGAGAACGTTTATGTTTTAGGTCAAACCAATGCGCCCGGCACCTATTACATTCAGAATGCCATTTTTAATATACCCTCGGGGGGGCAGTACATTCGAAAATACACGCCGGATTTTTCCGCCCTTATTTGGTCAACCGCCTTTGGCACCGGCGACGGGAATCCAGATATCTCTCCTTCGGCCTTTTTGGTGGATGTATGCAGTAAAATTTACCTGTCTGGTTGGGGTGGCCTGGTCAACAATGGTTTTTATACCGGCTCAACCACCTCGGGCATGCCCATAACCCCAGGCACGGCCTTTCAGCAGTTTACCACCGGGTCCGACTATTATTTGATGGTGATGGACGACAACGCCAATCAACTCATTTATGGATCCTTCTATGGAGGTTCTATCAGTGCTGAACACGTGGATGGTGGCACCAGCCGATTTGACAGAAAAGGAATGATGTACCAGAGTGTTTGCGCTGGCTGCGGAGGCAATTCGGATTTTCCCACTACCGTTGGAGCCCATTCTGTAGTGAACAGTTCTCCCAACTGCAACAATGGAGTGTTTAAATTCTCCTTTGATTTTCCGACCACCATCGCTGATTTCAATGTACCCTCATCGGTATGCCTACCCTCTGCTATGTTTTTCCAAAACAATTCGGCGGGAGGCACCAATTACCTTTGGAAATTTGGAGACGGAAGCACCTCTACCCTAACCAATCCAGCCCATACCTACGCCCAATCTGGGGTATATGAAGTAACCTTGTATGCTTATGATAATACGGGTGGCAATTGCAATGCGGTGGATTCTATTAAGAAGAAGGTAGTTATTTTAGACAACAATACCGAAACAGCAGATACGGCCCTTTTGTGTTTGGGTGAGTCCATTTATATTGGCCTAACTCCAAACGGCGACCCCACGGTGAATTATACCTGGACACCAACCGTGGGCCTTTCAGACCCCAACAGTTCCTTTCCTTTGGCCTCTCCTACCACTTCAACAACCTACAGATTAATCTTAAACAACGGCAGTTGTTCCGACACGCTGTTTGTGCCTATTGTGGTTGAAACGCTCATTTCGCTGCCCGACACCAGCATTTATATTTGCCCTGGCGAATCCATACTTCTTGGAAATGCTAGCATTTCTTCCTTTGCCGATTTTCAATGGTCTCCAAGCATAGGTTTGCAAAATGATTCCAGCCAGTTCACCTTGGCTACCCCCCCTAGCGATACCACGTATAAACTTGTGTACAGCCTTGGTTCGTGCAAAGACTCTCTTTTGTATTCCATTGAATATCGAATTAATGGCCTAGTAAATCTGCCTCCTTTGGCCTTGTGCCCTGGCGATACCATTGCCTTAAATCAAGCTGACACCACAGGCAAGGTATCTTTTACCTGGATTCCTTCCTCTGGCCTTTCAAATTCAACTGTACCGTTCCCGAATGCCTTCCCCTCCGTTAGTACTACGTATCGGTTGGTGGCCTCAGACGGCTTTTGCATTGACACCATAGTCCAACCAGTAATGGTGTTAGACCCTACCACTTTTGCCGGAACAGATAAACTCATTTGTCAGGGGGAAAGTGTTGCTTTGGGCTTTAACGACACCATTGGTTTAGGCTACCTTTGGTCTCCGCCTGCTGGTCTTTCAAATCCGAATATTCCCAACCCCATTGCCACCCCAACGGGCAGCACCACCTATGTTTTAACTACCTTTTTCCCTGGTCAGCCGGGGGTTTGTGAGCGTACCGACACGGTGGCAATTCAGGTCCATACCGATTTTCCCATTGCCGGATTTGACTGGATAGCTTCGGGTGGATGTTTGGGCATGAAGCTCGCCTTAAATGACTTGTCGCAAAATGCAGATTCGGTACTTTGGCTTGTTAATGGTCAACCCTTAACTCCTGGTCAGAATGTGGCTCAAATCCCCTACGATTCTACGGCAATATTGACCCAAATTGTATGGAACGGGCCATGCAGAGATACCTTATCCTTAAATTTTGCCGGCGGCAGCATGTCCGATTATTTAAAATTTGTCATGCCGAACCTTTTCACCCCCAATGGCGATGGCTTGAATGAATTGTTTTGCCCCGTAGGCCTTGAAAACGAATTCTGTTTTACCCTTTGGATTTACAACCGCTGGGGGACACGGATTTTCCAGAGCAATGGAAATACAACCTGTTGGGATGGGGTGGTTGACCATTCTGGGGTTCCAGCTTCCGATGGGGTGTATTATTACGTTATTCTATTGGACGACAATGTTACCCAAGAACAAGGCTTTTTGCACCTGTTTAGATAATACGGAATTGCCTAGTTAAGCATTAATCGCGGTACAGCACAAATTCTCGATCCAAAGCAATTTTCTTTGGCTCATCTCTGTCCCCTGAAATCAGGTATAATGGAGCCATTTTCGAGCCCACAGCTCGAACAATTTTTTTCTTAATGCGCGACAAAACCTCGTGTTGGTTTGAATCGGTTCTATCAACCAAGCGTTCAATGGCTTCCCTAACTCCACCTTGGTCTCCTGAACGAACGAATCGGCTGTACAGCTGTTCCAGTTCCCTTTTGTGGTCGCACAAATGGGTCAACCTTACCCCTTCAGGATGGTTCAAGAAAAACAAATACAGGGTTTTCTCTTTGGGGTTGAGTTTCAATTCGGTGTTGCCTAGGTCGGGTAAAAACAATTGTCGGCTAAAACCAAGCACCTCAATACGGCAGGGCTTGTTTAGCAGTGCGGCCCTTTCGCGGAAAAGCAAATTCACCCGAACCCGCTCAAAAACCTCTAGTATTTGAGCCAGGTATAAAGGATTGTAGGAATTGGCTTGCAGTTTTTCCATGCAAAAGTGGCAAACGTCTGCGGTGCGCATTTTCAATTGAATTTCTTCTTTATTCTGGCAGAAATCATTGGCGCAGCCTTTGGGTTTTGAATGAATACCGGTGAGCATGCTTTGGCGGTCGGTAAACATCAGATGCCTAAGTAGCCAGACCACAACCTCGTAGGCTATGGGGAATTGCTCATCGGCATCTTTAAAAAAATAGTCCCAATTGGCTGTATGGATAAAATAATCGCGGCCGCTGGGCCCTATGGAACCAAACCAGTTTTTATCGTTGCCCATGTTGCTCAACAAGAAAACATGGTCTTGGTCTGGAATAGCATGAATTTCGCGAAAACTACGGCATTGATCAAAAAAATAATCCCAAGGCATGTAGGCTTCTTTTTTGGGGAAATCTGGGCTGGGTTCAGGTTCCGGTTCTTCTATTTTGCCTTTCTGGGTGCGGAATTCTTCTGCACTGTTCCAGGTGCGTATTTCACCCTTCTGTTTTGGTAGGGCAAGCTTCTTGTTTAACGAAATGGAATGAAAAATGGTTTCGTTCGAACTGAATTGTGGGCGCACTGAAAGCGGAGTAATTTCATGCCGATAATCCAGTTTGCCAGCCGTAAACTGGATGGGGCCCTTGGATTGCTGCAGGAAGTCAACCACATTCTCAAAAACGTCGAGATCGATTTGTTCTTTGGGGAGAGAGGAGTAAAATAAATGAACTTTCATTGATTAAAGATTGCATTTACCTAATATGAAACACTTGAAAAATACGATACAAATATGTGTCAATTCTTCTGCAATTTTTCACCCTATGCGAACCCGTTTGAAGAAATCTTTCAGATCTTTAAAGGTAAGTTTTTTAGGTCAGGAAGTCCAGACTTTTTAAATTCGAATAAACCGAATTTGTTTCCCGTTGATGTAAACAAAAAAATCTACCTAAGAAAAGTCAGTTACAGGATTCTTTGCATCAAAAAGTGAATCGCTCTTTGGTGAAGTTGAGGAAAAAAAGTAGCCGCCATAAGGCGGCTACTTTTTTTCTTTTTACCACTTAGGAACGTATGTTTTATTTCCATTTGAATTGTAGTAATACTGACCACCTTTTGGCCCAGTATATCTTGTTTGGCCATATCCATAGTTGCTAGCCCCACTTGAATAATCTCTTGCTCTATAACCAGACCTACCAGTGATACTATTTGTATTACCCCATGTAGAATAGTTGTCATGGTTGGTATAATTACTTCTTGTTTTGTAGTGAGATTGGACATACGTTCCTGTGCTTGGTTTATAATAACCATTTTGATACCGAATATTGCTGTTCGTTTGTGCTATGGTAAATTTCGAAAACAAAACGAAGCTTAATAAAAACAAAACCTTTTTCATAAAATGATAGTTTGATACTTGCCTACTCTAGAACAGTTTTCGGCTACCCTGTTTGCTGACGCTATTTATTTAATTTTAAATACGGCTTTCCTTTAAGAACTCACTTTTTCTCCGACTTCAAAAACTCAATGGAATCTTTCCCGGCCTTCTTTTCTTGGGCATAGGATAAAATTGAAAAAGACAAATCCTGTTGCATTTCAAAAAATTCGCCTTTGGAATACTGCTTTGTTGAAGATTGTTTAAGGTTTAAGCCTTCGGCCAATTGATGTACATCAAAATCGGCCCCCAACATGGTGAACGACCAAGATCCACTTTGCTCAAGCTCTTTCACCTTGGCAGATACGGCAGAAGCGGTGTGCCTGCGGCTGCTGTTTTCCATTCCATCGGTTAGAATAACCACCACCACGCTGGCTTCTTTGCTTTTTAGCTCTGGAGCAAAAAAGGTTTGAATGCGGGCAATAGAATCGCCTATCGCATCATACATGGCAGTTCCTCCGGAAGGTTGATAATCGGCCAATTTTAAATTGGGCATTCCAGAAACGGCTGAAAATCCAAT
>VGMT01000028.1 GCA_016866335.1 Bacteroidota bacterium
ACGGGAGACAAAGTTCGTCGTGTTTCCATGTCAGAGGAAAGAGGGGTTATTTTTAGCTTCTCTTTCTCTGATAAAAACATCTTAACATTTAGCTCCCTAAAAGTTGCATTTGTAACTTGAATTTAAGATATAAATAGAAGGATACTCAGGTTTTTTGTTTCTTTTTTCGTGCAGAGGGAAACAAGACATTGTTTAGAATAAGCCTGTAGCCAGTAGAATTCGGATGAAGTGCTAGGTCGGTTGGAGGGTCGCCAACCATATGTTGATAGTCTTCGGGGTCATGGCCGCCATAAAATGTCCAAAATCCGCGTCCAAACTCACCATGGATATAGCGAACCTCGTTGGCTTCTTTTGTTTCGCCCATGACCACAACAGAGGGTTTAAGGACGGCTCGATTAAAGGCGGTTGTTTGCCCCATAAAACCATAAATAACCTGCATGTGGTTTTGGGTAAGCATGGTAGGAATGGGATCCCATTTGGCAGAAAATTCAAACAAGGTGAAGAAGTCTAAATCTTTTTTTATTCGCCGAAAATTGGTATTATCAATGTTTGAGTATTCGTATTCAGCAGGATTTAAGGACAATCGGAAATCTTTAAAGGCGAAGGTATTTTCAAAATTCAGTTTGGCTTGGGCTTGTGGATCCATTTTATCGCCGTCGAACATTGATTCGCAAATATCTACCCCTTCGGCAGCTAATGCGATATCGTAGGAATCGGTGGCCGAGCACATAGCAAAAAGGTAGCCTCCCCCAGCGGTAAAGTCGCGTATTTTTCTGGCCACAGCGCCTTTCAGTTCTGAAACTTTTTTAAATCCCAGCTCTCGGGCCAAAGACTCGCTGCTTCGGACCTGCTCCAAATACCATGGAGCTCCGCGGTAAGCAGCCCAAAAGCGTCCATATTGCCCGGTAAAATCTTCATGGTGTAGGTGCAACCAATCGTAGGTGCTTAATTTACCCGCAATGACTTCTTTATCGTAAACGATGTCGTACGGAATTTCGGCATAGGATAAAACCAGGGTAACGGCATCGTCCCAAGGTTGCTTGTCGGGAGGGGAATATACGGCTATTTTAGGTCGTTTTTCCAACTTAACAGCATCCATGTTTACATCTGGAGCCGACAATTGTGATAAAATTGAAGTACTTTGCGCATCTGCGATAATTTCGTAGCTCACTCCTCTGACTTTACACTCTTCGATAAACTGGTTGTTGGATTTAAACATAAATGCTCCGCCTCTGTAGTTTAACAACCAGTAGGTGTCCACTTCAAATCCCAAAACCCAATAGGCTATTCCGTAGGCTTTGAGGTGGTTTTTTTGACCTTTGTCCATAGGGATCAATACATATGAACCCTGAAGGAGTATTGGAAAGAAGCTTAGAGCAAATAGGAATAGGCGTGCAATTCGTTTCATTAAAAGATTGAACGGAAAATACCTAAAAGGGGTGCAAAGGTTTATCATTTCTTTAGAACGGAACATCCAAGTCGTCGAGTCCTGCAGGGTCGTCGTTCATTTTACTTGGTTTGGTAACGGTGCTAAACGAGGACGGGTCTGGAGGAGTTCTAGGCATACCTATTCCGAGAGAAAAACCATCTTGTTCGTCGTCGTCGTTTTCGAATCGGACCTGTTCTTTTACGAATTTCATCTGAATTTCGTCGGTGGCCCCATTCCTGTGTTTGGCAACGATTAAAAAGGCTTTTCCGGCCAAGGATGTTCCCTCGGCGGTTTCCATAACGCCATAGTATTCAGGGCGGTATAAGAAGCAAACCAGGTCGGCATCTTGTTCTATGGCGCCCGATTCACGTAGGTCAGAGAGCTGAGGTTTCTTTTCACCGGGTCGGCTTTCAACGGCGCGGCTCAACTGCGAAAGTGCAATAATGGGAATTTTAAGTTCTTTGGCGATGGCTTTTAGGGAGCGAGAAATGGTTGATATTTCTTGTTCCCTCATGCCTTTGGAATCGCTGCCTGCGCTCATCAATTGAAGGTAATCGATTACAATCATTCCTATATTGGAGTGCTGTTTCAATCGACGGGCAATGGCTCGAAATTCAAAGATGGATAATCCGGGGGTGTCGTTTATGTAAATTTGGGCTTCTGCTAAGTCCGATAGTTTGCTGTTTAAGCGCTCCCAATCGGCTTCATTCAGATTTCCTCTGCGCAATTTTTCTTGTGAAATTCCTGTCTCGGCCGAAATCAAACGATTTACCAACTGAAGAGCGCCCATTTCAAGAGAAAATACGGCTACAGGAATTTTGAAATCGACCGAGGCATTCCTTGCCATGGTCAATGCAAATGCCGTTTTTCCCATTGCTGGGCGCGCCGCCAATATAATCAAATCGGAAGGCTGCCAACCTCCAGTTAGTTCGTCCAACTTTCGAAATCCTGTTGCCACTCCGTTGATTGGTGATTGATGAGCCTGAGCATTTTCAATTTGCTTTAACGCATCGGTAATTAAATGGCTCATAGATTCGGCATTCCTTCGAATGTTCCCTTGTGCCACATCAAACAGGCTTTTTTCCGCCATGTCCAATAGGTCGAATACATCCGATGTGTCCTCAAAAGCTTCGGTACTTACCTGAGAAGAAATGCGAATCAATTCGCGTTTAATGTACTTTTCAATAACAATACGGGCGTGAAATTCTACGTTGGCCGCAGAACCAACCCTGCTGGTTAATTCGCTTATGTAATAAGCACCCCCAGCCAACTCTAATTCTCCTTGCTCGCTTAATTGGGTACTTACCGTTAGCATATCAATAGGCTCGGATTTTTGAAAAAGACTTTGAATTGCTTTGTAAATTACTTGGTGAGCGGGTTTGTAAAACACCTCCGGCCTTAAAATATCAATGACGGCAGTTAATGCGTCTTTTTCAAGCATTAATGCTCCTAAAACAGCCACCTCTAAATCGGGTGCTTGGGGTGGTAGTTTGCCAAATTCGCCCAACAGCATGGGCTGGTTTTTGGGTTTTGTTCTGGATGTAGTTCTAGAGTTGTTCGGGGTATTCATAATATCAATACAAAAATAGGTTTCAATTTAGGGAGAAGCGTAATTACTTTTCAATACTTTGTTCATAACCATGTGGCCGCAGGTGAGGCGGCCTAAAGGACGGTGTGAAATAATAGTCGTAAATCCCAATATTTCATACAGTTAACTCCGGTTTCGAAGCCCATAAAAGGGCCCTTTGTAATTCCCTTAGCTGTTAATAAACCGAAGTAATTTACCGAATGATTACCCGAGAAAGTTCGGTGGCGAAGCGTTGCACCAGTTTTTGAATTTTAGCGATTTCGACTAAAATTTCAAAAAATTGGTGTTGGAATTCTTCGAGTTTTTCAGGCCCCGCCGCTCGCTGTTCTTCTTGTAATACTTTCAGGCGCTCTCGATGGGCATCGGCGCGATCAATAAGCACATTCATTTTTACGGTTATTAAGGAATGGGCAAGGGTTTTTTTCAAGAGGGTGTCTTCTCGATCCGTTATTATATTATGCCGTTCTTCCCAATACTGGCTTAAATGGTAGGGCGACTGCAGAAAATCCAATACTTTATGTTGCACTTCTGGTTTTTCATGGCCAATTAATACGGCTTGAATTTCAGACCAGCGTTCTTCTTGGTCCAATATGTCTAGGGTTTCTAAAAAGGACTGGGCCAATGGGCTGGGGAGTTGAATTTCGTCTTTGGCTAATTCATCTATAATATACGTTAGGGCGGAAATTGAAAAGGGTTCTTCGCCTTCGGAAAAATGAAGAATCCGATCGCCATACAAAACAGCAAGTCGTATTAAACCTAGCTGGGCGGCTTCCCTTTGAATTTCTTTGTGGCTTTGAGCCGGTTCGGGAAGGTTTAAGGCTGGAGTTCCTTCGTCTTCTATGGCTTCTCCAGCTTCGGGTTGTTCCGGTTCGGGTTGGTTCCGTTCGCTGATGCGTTTTCTGATGCGGCGGTTGATTTCAGAAACCAACATTTCTTCTGGAACCTCCATGCGTTGAGCACAATCTTGAATCAAGGTTATTCTAGAAAAATTGTCGCGTATTAAAGCAAGACTGTCGGCCATTTGCCTAAGCACCTCGGCTTTTTTCAGAGGGTCGTTCGCCGCTTCGGCCATTAAAATGTTGGCTTTAAAAGCCAAAAAGTTTTGGGCCTGATGGTTCAAAAAGGTTTTTAATGCTTCGGTATCGGTTTTGCGAGCAAAAGAATCAGGGTCGTCTCCGTCAGGGAAAAGTACAACCCGAACCTCCATTCCTTCTTCCAAAAGCATATCTATACCGCGAAAACTGGCATTGATTCCCGCAGCATCTCCATCGTAAAGCAAGGTTACTTTTTTTGTGAACCGTCGAATTAGCCGAATCTGTTCAGAAGTTAAGCTGGTTCCGCTGCTGGAAACCACATTTTCTACTCCGGCTTGAAACAGGGATATAACATCGGTATAACCTTCAACCAGGTAGCATTCGTCTTCTTTTATGATGCGTTGTTTTCCTTGGAACAGTCCGTAAAGGACCTCCCGTTTTAGGTAAATTTCCGATTCTGGGCTGTTTATGTATTTAGGGGAATTTTCTTTTTTAATCAGGTAGCGGCCTCCAAACCCAAGCACACGCCCACTGGTACCTAAAATGGGGAACATCACCCTTTCTCTGAAAACGTCGGTTTTGCGTTCTGATTTTGAAATAAGGCCCAGGGTTTGCAGATACTCTTCTTTGTACCCTTTTTCTTTGGCATAATCGCCCAAGTTGTTCCAACTTTTTGGGGCATAACCCAAGCGAAAGGCTCGAATGGTTTCGTCGGTAAAACCACGTTCTCTGAAATAAGAAAGCGCTGCAATTTGTCCTTCCTCCGTTTCCCATAATTGAGCTTGGAACCAATTCGCTACAGCTTCGTTTATTTGAAATAAGGTTTCTTTAACCTGAGCTTGTTCTTGTTCCTCTGGGCTTTGTTGCCGTTCTTCAATGTCTATGCTATACCGTTCGGCGAGTTTACGAACCGCTTCTGGATAGGTTAATTGGTCAACCTCCATTAAAAAGCCAAGAGAATCTCCCGCCTTACCACAGCCAAAACACTTGAAAATTCCTTTGGCGGGTGAAACCGAGAACGATGGACTCTTTTCATTGTGGAAGGGACAAAGGCCGATAAGATTGGCCCCCCGCCTTCTAAGGCGAACAAAATCACCTACTACCTCTTCAATGCGGGCAGCGTCGCGAACGCGTTGTATGGTTTCAGGTGTAATCATTGTAGGCCATGGGGGCGAAAAAATGCCAATCGCAGATTCAAACCCTTACAAATTTACCAATTACCTCGGGTGTTAAATGGCATTGTTAATAAAAAAAGGCTGCCGGATGTTTTCCCGCAGCCTTTTGTAGGTTTTAGTGCCAAATTACTGTTTCACCACTCGGGTTGTCCAAATTTCTTGGCCATTATGAATGCTCAATATGTAGGTGCCAGCACTAAGGCCCAACAGCGAGAGTTGAACTTCTTGACCGTTTTTCTCGTAGGCTTGAACCCTTAACGTTCTTCCAGTAAGGTCGGTTACTTCTATGCTTGCTTTGTCAATGAACGATGGCAAATCAAGGAAGATGTTTGAGTGGGTAGGATTGGGGTACACATTAAAGCCAGCGCTTAGAGCATCCAAACCAGTTTGGGCTGCATTTATGGTCTTGCTTGTGGAATTGGTGTTTCCACAGGTGTCGGTTACAGTCAGGGTAACGGTATAGGTTCCAACTTGATTGTATAGGTGTATCGGGTTTTGCTGGGCACTGGTATTCCCGTCACCAAAATCCCAAGCATAAATAAGTCCGGCCCCGGTGGCTCCGCTGGTAAATAAATAGGTCATGAACGAATTGGTGTGGGTAAAGGAAGCCGTAGGTGCGGGATAATCAAAAACCTCAATCGTATCAACTCCCGAATTGCATGACCCAACCAAGAACAGTTCGTAAATGCCAGCCTGGCTTACCGTAATGGTTGGACTGTCTTCGAAGGTGCTCCAGAAATAGGTTCCTGGGCCCATGGAGTTCAAGCCAAGCACAACGCTGTCGTTGGCGCATTTATACAGGTCGGGACCTAAGCTAAAGGTCGTGCTGTGAAAGAATTCATCTGCTCCAATGTCAGGGTTCATCAGATTTCGGATTTCGCCATCTATGTCGTGTGTGTATCCCAAGGGAGTCCCATTTCCATCTAAACTAAGCCGGCAGGTATGGTAGTCGTCCCAAGCGGAAAATTGAGGATTCACCGCCAACGAGTTTAGGTCAAGGCCTGTAGCGTTTTTCCACGCACCCAAGGTTGTATAACCCAGATTGCCCATGCCACCAATAAATGGGCCAGGGGTGTACAAATTATTGTAGTTCGATAGACCTACAAACAAACTGTTGTTGCTAATGTAGGGGATTCCTATAACCCTACATGCTAGGTTGTTGTTTCTGGAGCGTATATTGCTACCAGAACTGATGAACAATCCACCACTAAATTGTTCTCCGTCGCGTACAATGCAGGTGTTGTGGTCAATGTCTAGGTTAATCATATCGTCGATAACAATGGCATACACTGCATTGGTAACTCCGCTATCGCCAACCATTATGGCGTTGTTGTACACTTTACTTGGAACGGTATTGGAGCCTGCCCCCTGAGATAAATACAATCCATAGGTAGGCCATCTGCCGCTTGACTCTATAATGTTCGCCGCCAACCTCATTCCCGGGCCTGAGTAATTGGTTCGAATTCCCATAGATGTGCCAGAATACGAAGAATTGCCTCTAATCTGATTCCCTTCTACCAATAAACTATCTTGATAGTCTATTTCCATGCCCATGTAAAACTGCCGGGTCAAACTATTGCCCACAATTCTACTCCCCAACTCTGCCGAACCATTGCCTGTGGCACCTTTGTAAAAAATTCCGTACGAGCCACCTTCAATTCGATTTCCAGAGATGGTGTTGTAGCTGTCGCCCCCTGTATTGATGTCGGAAACCACAGTGGCCATCAAGTTGCTTGTCGTTCCTAATAGCGTGTCTCCAAGTAGATAGCATCGCTTAATGGTATTGTGGATTGCTTTATTTCGGATATCAATTACCCGACCCAAATTGCTGCCTCCTTTTGTGATTTTCAATGCTTCCAATACATGGTGGTCGGCTCCATTGAATCGAACAGTATAGTTGGCAAGTGAGTTTGTAGAGGTAAACGTAATTTCAACCGCGGTTGAGTCGTTGGCTTGAGACCGGTAGGTTACTGTATTGGTGGAAGAAGCTCCTGGGACTTCGCCAAAATTTACCTGCTCGGTGTACAAACCAGAGACAACTTCAACCACCGCCGGACCGCAAATGCCGCGAACCTCAAGGGTGTCGGCCGCCTCATTGAATGTGGTGAAATTGGTTCCCCCTGAAGGCAAAGCCGGGTTCAGGCTAAAGGTGCCTGAAAGGCCCTCGCGCAGCATCAACACCAAAGAGTCGTTTGAGGTATTCAGGTCTGCTTGTCCGTTGGGCTGACTTGTCCAAACTTCAACCTGATAGGTTTGGCCGGCCAAAAAATTAAAGTTTCCCAAACTTACTGCGGTGCTGCCTCCTGGAGCTAGGTTTAGGCTGGTTAACGAAACCGGAGTTTGAACCTGCCCATTGATTTTCCAGTTTACATTGGCCGAACTTAATGTGTTCATACCATTGTTGCGAACACGAGCCTGAACAGCTTGGTTGCCTGAACAATAAAACGTTTTTGGGTTAAGAAGCGCATTAACCCCAGCATCGTCGTTTACCAAACTTTGAGCCACATGGTAAATTACCCCTCCATTGAACTGACGCGGATGGAATGTTGGGTTGGGAACACTGCCCCCATAACCCACGTTGGTTCCTGTTTCAATTCCTAATGTGCCATCGGTAAAATAGGATATTCCTCCGCTGTAGGTTGTGTACACCGTGCTTGGTCCGCTAACGGCAAATCCAAAGGTCTGCCCCGGATTCATGGTTAAATTTACAGGTATGGGTATGGGTTGAAGTATGGGATTGGTCGTTCCCACTCCGACGTTGACAATGTTGGCCGAACCCAACAAAATCCAGCCATTGGCCTGCGAAACAGTAGGGGCTCCATTGATCGGTGTAGGGCTATACCAAAGTTCAACTTGCCCAGGGCCATAAAAGGCGCACAAAACCGTGTCAATAATTATGGGAGTGGTGCTTGCACTTACGTTGAAGGTAACCCCAGCTGATCCGTTTCCGCCAGCCAAGGGAGGAACGGTGGCAACGGTAATGGATTGGGCCTGAAGCTGAAGCGCCATCATTAAACCCGCAGCCAAATTGTACAATGCTATTTTCTTCATTATTTTTTAATTGAAGATTAAAGGTATCAATTCTTTTTTTTCTATAAGAAAAACCACCCTTTTTCAATAGTGGAATTGCTTTTATAATTGGAATTTGCTTTGCTAAATTCCAGATGAACAACCAGGCCCTTTTAACTCCATTTGCAGTCAGAACTTTGATTTCAATGACGATTAGGAGAGGCTCAGGGCCTAAACGTTGAAGCTCAGCTCATGCATTCCCCGATTCTTATTTTCTGGAGAATGGATGGCAAGGGTTGGCAAAATCAGCGCCGCTTAAATGAAAATGTTCGGGTAATATTAAAGCCGACATGGATGTCGCCAAGCTCCGGCCGGCCTGTGGTTTCAGCAATGCTGCCCACATCAAACATGGCTTGGGTATTCGTTATGTGCAATTGAAAAACGTGGCCTCCTGTTTCAATGTCCACCCCCAACGAAATGGCGTTCTGTGGCTCCAAACCATTGATGTTGGGTATGTGTTGCCCTGGCAGCAACCAGGTGTATTCGGCGTTGATGGAAACCCGGTTTGAAACTTTAACCCTGCCGCCCATACCCAAAGCGAAAAAGCTGTTTTGGTCTTGGCTCAATGGCACCAAGTTCTTATGCACCAGCGTTGGAGAAAGTTGAAACGAAAACCAAGAATTGAATTTGCGCGCCAGCAACAATTGATGGGAATAGGCCATTCTGGAGGTAAAATAATTTTGCTGATTGGGATTGGCCCAGTCCAAACCGTTTATGGCCATGGTTGACAACCAGCTTATACTTAAAGGACTCCCCCCTTTTGCTTGCCTTAGCAATTTGGTTTTTAAAAAGAAATCCCAGGTTTTTCCATAAGAACTGCGGCCAAATCCTACATTAAACCGTTCTGAAAAAGGCAGAGTGTATTCCAACCCAATTCGGATGGAGGCTTGATCCCAGCCAAATAGTTCGTAAAACCCCGTATTGATTCGGCCAAAACGGTGTTGAATGATGAACATCAATTCGCCTTTGCCGGGGGTTTCAATGGAGTGCCCCTGAATAATCCGGGGCGCTTTAAAGGTGGCAAAGGCATACTCTTTTTCTTTGGGAGCCGTCGATTCCAATTCGTCCAACAAGCCCTGAGCCTGTACGCTCGAAAACAAAAGACACAATCCAATAAACAACCAGGTTTTAGTCCCCATTGGTCTTAATTTTCTGGGTATCCCCCCGCTATCCATTGGTTGATTTGCAGCAATTCGCAATCCGAAAGTTTGCCTCCGCCCTTGGGCATAGGAGAATAGCCAGATCCATGCTGAATGGCGCCTAGAAAGGCCTGCGAATTGCTGTTAAGGAAGGATTGCAAATTGGAATACGGCTCCAAGGCAATTCCGGCCCCCGAAACATTTGCCGATGCAGCATTGTGGCAGGCATAGCAACGGTTTTGCAAAATCGGCTTGACGGTAGCCGACCAACCCACGGTGGCGGTATCGCAATCCCCAGGCGGATACAATTCTTCTGCCTTATCGTAATAGCAGCCCGTGCCAAACAGAATAAAAGCCAGTAATAAACCTAGGCTTTTCATGCTTTTTTCATCGAGGTTTTTACGGTTATTTCTATGGTTTCAGAAATGTTTTTGACTTTGTCGTTTTTAATTCCAAAATCGGCCAATTTTATGCTGAACTTCAGATTCAATTGGGCCTCTTCTCCTTTTACAGCCAAGGTGGCGGGCACCCGAATTTCCTTGCTTACTCCATGAATTTCAAGTTTGCCCAGCAATTCAATTTGATGCGAACCAGGCCAGGTCAACGGAGCAGCCTTTTGAATGCTGCCATTGAATGTGGCACGGGGGAACTTGTCGGAATGCATGTAGTTTTCATTGAAATGTTCTTGCATTAGCGCTTTTTCAAATTCAAACCCTCGAATTTGAACCACAAAAGCAACCTCGCCTTTCGATACATCAACGGCCGATAATGCTTGTTTGTTGACAGCCGAAATATCTTCAAGGGCTGCGTCTGAAAAAAACGAAACATGTCCCGTTTTGGTTGTAAACTTCTGCGCCATTCCGGTGCTAACAATAGTCAAAGTAAGTAGTGCGGCAATTAGGTTTTTCATCGATGTGTAGTTTGCTGTGATTTAAAGGTAATGATTAATTTTCAGGTGCGCCAGCGTCAATCCAAGATTGAAGTTGGCTGATTTGACACGATGCCAAGGGGTTTCCGGGTGGCATCAAGGGAATGCCCCCACTGCCGGCAACAGCCTTATTCAGCATTCCGTTCAAGGCCTGTGCCTTAACCAAGGCATAGTTTGCCAAATTAATACCTCCATTTTGAGTCGAGGCATTATGGCAGCCTTGGCATTTTGTTTGAATTAGGGGCTCTATTACTGCCGTCCAGGTAAATTGGGTGGTATCGCAGCCTTCGATGCAGATGGAGTTTGGGGCGCCTTCTGAAAGCCATTGTTGAATCAAGTTGAGTTGCGATGCCGATAAAGGCCCCGAAGGTGGCATTCGTTTGTCAGGGTCCGATTCGTTCAGCACCTCCCAAAAATCTCCATTAAACGGAGCATTGGGATTCAAGATTCCACTGTTCATAAGCGCTTCATAGCTGCTCAGGTTTACTCCGTCAGAAGCGCTGGCCGCGTCGTGGCAACCGGGCATGCCACAGTTCGTTAGCAAAAGTGGGGCAATGTCTCTTGAAAAATACATCTTTCCCGACTGGCAATCTTCAGGCGGGGGATCAGGTAAATCATGCTTGCAGGCCCCAAATCCCAATGTTAAAACCAAAACTACGCTTAGGTTTAGCCAGCCTGACATGCCTTGTTTACCCCAGTTTTTTTTATTTGGATTCATAAAGAGCACACCGGTTTAGAGTTACAGTGGGCAACATATCAAAACCCGGCAATCCTTCTTCGTAGCCCGTGTAAATACCACGCAGTTGAACGGCTTGGTTGGGCAATAAATCGGGAAGCTCAACGGCTGTTTTTCCGCTGAAGGAACACAACACATCAGCCTTGGACGACAGCAATCGAAGGCTAACCGTTGAATCTCCGCTTCGCTCAAATTCGGCCACCAGGCCTTCAACTTCCACAACTTGATTTAGAAGGCTTGCCCTTACCGAATCGTTGGACGACTGAATGAACTGCAAAAGGCCATCTGTTTTGCCAACAAAAGCGGGTTCTTCCTCTTGCACGTTTCGGTGGGGTTTGTTCCACATCCACAGGCCAACACCAAGCAGCAGCGCTGCTAAGCCCAAGACCAAAAACAAGGCAATTTTCTTTGTTTGCATTCTCCAAAAATACATATACTACAAAGGAGTTGCTAAAGACCAGGCCTTAATAATCATTAAAAGGCGTGAAACGGGAACGACGCGCCACGGAAGGAGAATTCGGTTTGAACGAGTGAGGATACTTTGAGGCACCTGCGGCAGGGATTGACGGAGTTACCCCGCAAGGGTGCCGAAGCCTGGCCCGCTAGGTGCGGAGGCGACCTTAGGAGCCCCCGCAAACCAGCTGGGCCAGCCTTTCGGCAACCGCGGAGTAACCCGGAAAGCCCGGCTGCCGCCCCCTAAAAAAACAGAACATCCCAATTTTTAGAAAATGCATTCCCATTTCTTTTGTACTTTGCCATGAAACGAGATTGCCATGAACAAGGAATTCATTGAAAATCAGATTGATAACCCAGAAGAGCTGGAACGGCTCTACCGGAGTCAGCCTGCCGAATTTGCCGCGGCATTTCAGGATTGGGCAGCGGCAGCGCCAGAGCATCCTGCCTTTTATTTTTGGAAGGCGCGCCTGGAATATACCCCCCAGGCGAAGCCCCAGTCCAATGCCGACTGGCTCTGGGTGATTGGCGCCGCCGTGCTAACAGGCGTTTTGGTGCGCCTGCCCGACATCTTTGACCTTGATCCAGATTTCTTTTATCCCCGAAATCTGGCCCTGCTGGTTTTACCCGTTTTGATGGCTTATTTTCTTCGACCAACCTTGAAAAGCCAGCGCAGCTGGATGCTGCCTGCCCTGGGCGTTCTGATTGCCGCCCTGTACATTAATTTTTTGCCCGACAACTCGAACGAAGATGTCTATTTTTTGGCCTGCCTGCATTTGCCCCTATTTTTGTGGAGCCTAACCGGCCTTTCTTTTTTGGGCGAAAATTGGAGAAACGATCGGCAACGCCTGGAATTCCTGCGGTTTAATGGCGATTTCTTTATTATGGCAACCCTGGTTTTGCAAGCGGGCGGACTGCTCAGTTTGATTACCATAGGACTTTTTGAGTTGATTGGCGTTTCGATTGGGGATTGGTATTTCCGGAACGTTATGGTTATGGGAGCGGCGGCCATTCCCGTTCTTAGCACACATTGGGTGCGGAGCAATCCCAAAATGATAAATCGACTTTCTCCATTAATTGCCCGGATTTTTACCCCTTTGGTCTTGATAACCCTGAGCGTTTATTTGGTCGCTATGGTCTATTCGGCCGACACCCTGTTTCAAGACCGCGAGGCGCTTTTGCTCTTTAATTCGGTGCTGATTGGGGTTTTGGCTTTGATTTTATTTTCGGTGGTCGAGGTGGCTCAAAGTACCTCTGCCAAGTTGCAGCTGCATTTGCTGTCGGCACTTTCTCTGGTAACGATTGCCATCAACACCTTGGCTTTGTCGGCCATTGTGTACCGGATT
The DNA here is from genome assembly GCA_016866335.1 of Bacteroidota bacterium. GTDB lineage: Bacteria > Bacteroidota > Bacteroidia > CAIKAF01 > CAIKAF01 > CAIKAF01. The sequence goes on from VGMT01000028.1 coordinate 12,898, forward strand.
TTTGAATGGGGCCTTTCGCCCAACCGTTTGGCTGTTTTGGGCGGCAATGTGCTGTTTCTTATTCACTTAGTTATGGTGGCTAAGGCCTTGACTTCTGCTGCTCGAAGGGGAGCTAATTTAAGCGGAATTGAATCGGCATTGGTGCGGTTTTTGCCCTTTTACGCCGGCTGGACGATTGTGGTTACATTTTTGTTCCCTTTGATTTTTTGGGGAGGGTACTAAGGCGTATTCCATTGCCGTTTTAAGGTTGTTGATTTTGGACGGCAGCCGGGCTTTCCGCACTACTCCGCAGTTGCCGAAAGTCTGGCCCAGCTGGTTTGCGGGGGCTCCTAACCTCGCCTCCGCACCTAGCGGGCCAGGCTTCGGCACCTTTGCGGGGTAGTTGCGTCAACCCCTGCCGCGCCTCGTGGCCGTTTGCCAGCTGAGATTGGTAAAGCCACCAACATGAATGCAGGTGATTTGCTATTGGTTTTTGAACCCATTTGACTATATTCGGTATGCCTCTTTCTGCATGGAATTCCTTTCCTTAATAACCCATGTTTAAAATGATAAAATTGAATTTCCACCTGAGTTTGACTCCCTACATTAGGTTGAGTTTTGCTCTTACAACATCTTTGTTTATTTCCAATGCACACCAAGGATTCTCCCAGACCTTAGAGTTGTTCGAGGACCAAGTGTTAATAACCAACATGGCCGCTCCTTGGGGCTTTACGTTTATCAACAACGATGAGGTTCTGTTTACAGAGAAGCAAGGCAAACTGTACCGGTATTCCATTTCTACCAGTACGCTGAATGAAATTACAGGGGTACCCCAAGTTTCACTAAACGGCCAAGGTGGATTGTTGGATGTAGCCCTGCATCCAGACTTTAACAACAACAATTTTGTTTATTTAACCTATGCGGTTTCGGCAACCGGCGGTCAAACAACGGCCCTAGGTAGAGGGAACCTAGTAGGCAACCAACTTCAAAATTTTCAGGAATTGTTTAGGGCTTTACCCATTCGTAATTCAGGACAGCATTTTGGCAGTCGTATCGTTTTTGATAACAACAACATGCTCTATATGTCGGTGGGCGATCGTGGAGCACAAAATGAAGCACAAAACAAAAACAACCACCTTGGCAAAGTTTTGCGGTTCAACGACGACGGAAGCGTTCCCGCAAGCAACCCATTGGTTGGCATCCCCAATACACAACCTGAAATTTATTGCTGGGGAAATAGAAACATCCAAGGCATGGCAATGCATCCTACAACCGGCGAAATTTACGCACACGAACATGGCCCAATGGGTGGCGATGAACTCAATTTAATTAAGCCAAATACCAATTACGGCTGGCCAGCGGTTACATTTGGAATCAACTACGATGGGACTCCTATTACCCCCGATACTACTTTGCCAGGCATGGAGCTTCCGCTCACCTATTGGGTTCCCTCCATCGCCCCCAGCGGCATGACTTTTATCAAAAATGGCCAACCCAACAACGAAGCCGATATTCTAATAGGTGCGTTGGCAGGCAAACACATTCACTGGGTTAAATTGGAAGACAACATTAAAGTGGCATCCTCACAAAGCATGAACAACTATGCGCGTTTTAGAGATATACGCCAAGCACCCGACGGCAAAGTGTATGCTATGACCGAGGCTCCAAACAGCTTTGTTCGGCTACGTGTAAGTGGGCTAAACAGCATTTCGGCAAGCAGCAACAACACGGAAGACACCGAAAAAAGGGCAATTCATCCCAACCCTAGTTTTGGGGAAAGCACCTTGTCCTTCTATGTGGAAAACAATCAATTTGTTTCAGTAAATGTCTTCAGTTCGGGTGGCGCACTACTAAGTAATTTGGTTGCTAAACCTTTCTCAAACGGCAAACACGTACTGCCACTAAATACCGAAAAATGGCCCGCAGGATTGTATTATGTGGAAATTAATAAAGGCGGTTTGAAGTCAACCTTGAATTACATCAAACACTAGATAATGCAACGCATTTTATCCAAAACAACAACTTGAAAAAAATGTTAAAAAACCGGATCTTCCCTTGACACTAAAATAGGGCACTCGTACATTTGAAGCTCACTAGTGAATCATTTTTAGACTTTGCTTCGCCACATATTTGGGGTGGCGAAGAACACTTAGGGTATTTTTTGGAGTGAAGTATGTTCGTGGATCAAAGGAAAGCTGAAAAGCAAACCAATGGTTCACTCGGGGGACTCAGAAATGCCTTCTAATTCAACAAAGGCGACTTTGTTGAGGAAGGAGGCGGGAATAACGGGAATGAGTCTGGGTGAAGCGGCAGGATCACCCTTTTTAGGTAAGGATGCTTTAAAGAGAATGTGGTGTGGGCGTCAAATTAAGAATACACACCAGCGGAACTTTAAAACAGCTTACTTGGTTTGATGGAAAAGTGGGTTCGACCCAATGGGAGTCCTTCCGGCCGTTTTAGGTTTGGATGCGGCTCTAAAGGCAGTTGTTTTTGTGTGTTTTCTTATGGATGCCACCCAAGGGTTCCTTCCCAGGCATTTTAGGCTAGGATCCAGCTCAATAGGCAGTTGCCCTTCCCTTAAAAACCGCCAAACGCCCTCTCCATACTTTTAAAAACCCACCAAAATTTTATTTCCCTTGATTTTATTGCTGCCTGTTCTCCTTTAGCTCAGTCCTTCGCCAAACCTTCGTGAATAATGGACCGTCCGTGGCCATGTAGTTGGCCTGCCGAAGCTGCACGATCATCTCTGCCTCAAGCAGGGGTTCATGACCGGTTACCACCACCGGGAAGCGTTGGGTTTGTATCATCCTTTCGACTTCTTTTATGGTCCAAACGCCCAGCTTTTTGCGTTTTTTTTCTTGTATTCGGTCCGCAATTCGCAGCAAAAAGGGGCCGCAGGTCAATTCAGATGGCCCAACCATTCCCAGTTCATGCGCTATAAGCGGGCTAAGGCTAAGGGCAGAGTCGTGGCCTTGTTGTGTTGATTTTTGAATGGTTGTTACAGGCCGAGATGTTTTCCACACCCACCACAGGGGTTTGGGCTGCAACACCATAGAGCCTAACAGTAGGGTTCCTATACCCAGTTTTAAGTTTGAGTTTAGGTTTGTTTTGGCAAAATCAACCAGCACAACTACAAAAACCGCGGCACTAACCAAGGGCAAATACTGCGTAAACAAGGGCTGCATCGACAACGCCACAGCGGTAGGTAAGGCCAAAACCAAGAACCGCAAGGCCAATCCGGCCCAATTTTTCTTAAGCGCTTGTGCAATAAACACATACACGCAAAGCAACACAGTGACTAGGCTGTCCCAACGCATTATCCAATCTGCCATGAATTCCAGCCGCGAGGCTAAGCTAAGCTGAGGCGCTCCAACTTCCCATTTCCAGGCGGTGGTGATTCGGTGAAACTCTAGATTTCCAAACCAGGTCTCGGGGCCATTTAAAATCAAGCAGAACCACAGCGGGAAGCTCCCCAACACCCCTCCCAACATCAGAGGGTAAAGCCGTTTCATGTTAGGGCTATGGGCAAAAATCAATACCGCAAGTCCCCCCCAAATGGCATAATACGATTTGGTGGCTACGGCCAACCCCAAAAACAAACCGGTTTGAAATGCTAAGCCAGGGCTTCGATCTCCCCGTAAATACCTTTCGGCCCGAAAGGCTGCCAACAAAAAAAACAACACAGGCAGCCCATAGTTTGAGGCTTCGGCAAAAGACCTGAGCTGCGAAAAGGCCATCATAAACGAAAGGCCCATTGCCAAACTAAGGTATAAAGGCAATCCACGCTTTTTACCTGCTTCTACCAGCACCAAAACGCAGGCCAACCAAATAAGAATGGAAAATCCTTTTCCTATGGCCAATAAGGTCAGGCTTTCGCCAAACGCCAAGATCAATGGGGCCAAAACCATAGGATAAACCGGAGCTTGCAAAAAGGCAAAATCCCCATACAGCGTTTCACCCTGGGTAAGCCGCCAGGCCGACATAAGGTACATGCTTTCGTTGTGGTCGTAAAATCCCAGTATGAAACGTGCAGAAAAATACGTGGCTGGAACTAGAAGCAGCCACCAAAGCTTAGAATATCTGTTTAAAGTGCGGCCCACTTATTAACGAATCTTGGCAAGCAGTCCTGCCCCTTGTTCTGGGTGTTCGGCCACCCAGCGATTCAATAGTTCCTGGTGCCTATGCCGCGCCAACAATTCTTTTAAGCTGCTTCGTACCGGCCCGGCCAGCCTTTGGTTGCTGTGCTCCATGGCCTGTATGGCATTATCAAGCATAGCTGAACTTAAGTGGTCAAGCCGCGACAAAGCAGCCCATGCTTGGGTTTGAGTAATAAATTCATAGCGCCCCGAGCTGTATTCCTCCAATTGGTTTAGTGCTTTTTCGACTTGCTCGGGAAGGTATAGAGCCTGCAATTCCAATCGGCAAATTTCCAGGTTTTTCCCTCGATTCCCCGGCAATTGTGGTGCCGCTTTTAGCCATTCGGCGGCCCGGTCAGGCTGCAATCGGCAACCCAAGGTAAGGGCATGTTCCAGCAATTGGTAGCTGGCATTGGGTTGATTTAATAAAGCACGGATTTCAGGTAAAAGGGACGTCAAGGCCGAGCTAGATTGGACATTAAGCAGCATTTGTAGGGCCGATTTTTGGACCTCAATGTCGGTTGATTTCAAGGCCTCTTTAAAGGCTAGCTGAACTTCGTTGTTGGTGTTAAACGAGGGGTTTAATTGCCGAAGGGCCTCGGCCTTTAGAGCATGGAACTCACCTTTCTTGGCTAAAACCTGCATCAAAATCGCTGTTTTATCTTCTAAGGGCCATTCCCTCATGTATTCCAAAGCTGAAAATCGATCCAACAACCCATTGGCTTTTAGAGCCATAGATTTCAAGGCGTCCTTGCTTGCTTCAAACCTTCGCTTGCTCAAAATTTGACGGTTCTCATCGGCAACCATAAAATCAACTTCCGCTCCTTCAGGTAAGGAAACCGATAAGGTAGCCTCTTTGGTTTTTATCCATTGCTGAGAGCGAATTATTCTTCCGTCTTTTAAATACACGGCCAGGTTGATGGGCATTTGAAATACAGAGGACAACTCACCCACCTCTTGTTCTTGATTTATGATAAAACGGGCTTCGGGTTTTCCGGCTGCATTGAATACCGTTTCGGTAACCACATGAAAGTGAGGCTCCCCGCCTTTGTACACCCATTGATTCCAAAACCAATCCAATTCCAAGCCAAGCTCGTCATGAAAACTGTTCAACAAATCGTGCGAATCCACATTTTTAAAGCCAAAACTACGCAGGTACCGACGTATGGCTTTGTTGTAATTGGCGCGGCCGCAAACCTCTCGAAGCATATACAACACATGTGCCCCCTTGGGATAGTGCCGAACGGTGCCTGCCGCAGAATGAGCAACGGGCAACAGGTCTTCTCGGCTGGCTTGCAAGGCGCTTTGTGCCGCATTGTGCCGATTCCAATCAAAATGGTCGGCCCCAAAGGCTTCTTTTTCGTACATCCAATTGTAAAATGTAGCGAACGATTCTTGCAGCCAGTGGTGTTTGGCCGAACGTGCGGTAATCAAGTCGCCAAACCATTGATGCGCCAATTCATGGGCATTTACCGATACATAATTTCGGTCAAGGTAACCTCGCTCATCTACGCAAAAAAAGTCGCCAAACACCGTTGCCGAGGTGTTCTCCATGGCTCCATACATAAAATCTTGTACCGGAATCTGGCTGTAGGTCTTCCAAGGATAAGGAATCCCAATTTCTTGTTCAAAAAAATCAAACATTTCCACCGAATACCGGTAAGTGGGCTCGGCTCGGTCGGCTTGGTCAGGATAATACAGCAGCTTCATTGGAACGCCCGAAGCCGATTTTTTCTCCAACACCTTGTACTCTCCAATGCCCAGCATTATCAAATAATTGGCATGCGGAGCAGGCATTTTGTACTGCCATTCTATTTGACCGTCTTTGGTTTTTTTCCGTGAAATTAAGCCTCCGTTCGACAAGACATAATAGGGCTCAGGAAAGGTGACCCGTAATTCTGAAATTACTTTGTCGTTTTGGCTGTCGAACATCGGAATCCAATGCCTGTTGTCAATGCCTTGGCCTTGAGACCAGATTTGCTTTCGGTTGGTGTTGCTGGGGTCATCCCAACCTATAAAATACAAACCTCGTTTTGGGTTGGCGGTGTACTGAATTTCTAAGGTGTGTTCTAAGGCGGTATCTGGACTTGGATTACACCTTAAAACAATGCCCTGATTCATGAGTTCATAAGGGTATGATTTTCCGTTTAGGCGGAGCTCAGATACCCGAATGCCGGGCGCATCTAAAAAAATGGAATCAACCCCCAGACGTTTGGCCTTAAAGGTATGGGTTACCTTACCCAGCACTTTTTTGTTTTGTGGCTCGAACGAAAGCTCCAACAGCAGGTGCGTAAAATCAACGCCATGCGCGCGGGGAGCTGCATCGGGGTCGGTAGCGGTAAAATGTAGGGGCTGCTGAGCCTGAACTCCCAACGCAAAAAATAAACTAAATATCAACGAAACCTTTCTCATGCGTCAAAAGTAGCCAAATTTAGGTTTAGGTTAATTTTATGGTAACGCCAAACCTTAGCAACCTATCCCGCCTCACCACAACTCCACTTCGCTCTCCCAAGCCTCAATTTCCACATCGCTGCACAAACTGGCCGAATAGTCAATAAATTTCCCCCCCGGATGTCCCATAGGATTCACCGAAACACAATGCCACTGCTGCCCAGCTAAGTCTGCTCCGGCCGAATTCAATGCAATGCTGTGCAAGGGTATCCGCATGCCCCGCCCATCGGCTTTCATCACCGATTCTTTTTTGCTCCAAGCTTCAAAAAAGGCGGTTGTCTCTGATTCCGAATGCACTATCTCTTGCATTTCCAAGGGCGAAAATTGCCGGGTAAACAATGCCGGATCTATGCTGCGGTGTTTTTCTACATCAAAGCCTACCCGGTGCCGGGCATGCGTAGCCATGCCAATCCAACCCCCACTGTGGCTGATGTTGAAATCGGGACCTTCTGGAAAATAGGGCCTTCCGTTTGCGTCTTCTTTGAAGGCGGTATGCAATTCCAAATCGAAGCCGTACATGCGCAGGTATTCCAAGCGCAACCTGCGCCCAGCCACATAGCGCAAGCGGTCGGGTACCTGAGCAAACCGTTCCGACTCCCGCAACCAAACTTTGGGCAGGCCAAGCCGATCTACACAGTCGCACAACTCCGAATAAGGCAGCTGCTCCTGAACCCGAACCCATTTTATTTTAAAGGCCTCCTTAGCCATGCTTCAATTGGGTTTTGATGTGGTTGGCCAACCATTCCAGCTCATCAAATATCCAAAAATGATGACCGGGGCGGCGCTCAAACCGAATGGGCAAGGAACTTTCATGCTGCCAATCCGTCAATTGCACATCGGGCACCTGTTCTTCGGTTCCACACAATACCGACAAGGGCACAGGATAAGGCTCAGCCACCCGATGCCGAAAGGTGTCGATGGCGTAAAAGTCATTCCTTACCATAGGCAAAAAGATACCCAATAATTCCGGATTGTTCAATATGGCTTCGGGCATTCCATGCAGTTCCCGCAGTTTTTCGCTGAACTCGGCATCGGTTAATATGCTGCGCTTTTTGTCAAAATGATGCACCGGAGCCACCTTTGATGTCAGCACGGCTCCAAAGGGCAGGGGCTTTCCCTCATCGCGCAGACGCCGCATCAGCAAATGCGCCACATAGCAACCCATGGAATGCCCGTAAAACGCAAATGCACCATTAAGCTGTCCCTGCATTTGTTGGTAATGCTCTTCGGTAATTTGGTGCAAATTCCGCAGCAATGGCTCTTTAATTCGGGAACCCTTCCCCGGCATTTCAAAGGTGACGCAACGAAAATCGGCCTCCAATGCCTCAATCAACTTTAGGTAAGAGGCAGCATTCCCGCCCCCAAACGAAAACATAAATAAGGTGGGCTTACTCACGATGTCGATTCTTGGGCATTTACTTTAGCCAGTTCATCTATATTTTTTTCCCATTCGGCCATAGCCTGGTCCAATTTTTTTCGGCAGGCCTCGTATTCGGCAAAAAACTCCGCCCCCAAGGTTTTAAACTGCTCGCCATCTTGCAGTTTGGCATCCATTCCGGCCAAGGTTTCTTCCAGTTTTTGAACCTGATTTTCGGCCTTTTCTACCTGCTTTTGCAGGTTTTTTGCCTGTTGTTGAAGTTCTCTGTTTGCCGGTTTAGGCTCTTGAACCACCGGCTTGGCCGCCGTTTCTTTTTTCGCTTTGTCGCGCTCCAATTCGGCAAAGGACTCCAATTGCTTGTTGCGCAAAAATTCATCAATGCCCCCCAAGTGGGTTTTTATGCCCCGGGGCGTAAACTCCAAGGTTTTGTTGGTAAGTCCCTGTAAAAACTCCCGGTCGTGGCTAACCACCACCAAGGTTCCCGGAAAATGAACCAAGGCCTGTTTCAACACTTCTTTCGATACAATGTCCAGGTGGTTTGTCGGTTCATCTAGAATCAAAAAGTTCAGGGGAGTCAGCAGCAATTTGGCCATCGACAAACGGGCTTTTTCTCCGCCCGAAAGCACTTTTATTTTCTTTTCAACCTCTTCTCCACTAAACAAAAAGGCGCCCAAAATTCCACGAATTCGGGTAAAGGCATCCGATTGGGCCGCCGCGTATTCCATTTCTTTCAACAAGGTATGGTCGCCCTGCAGCCGGTCGGTTTGGTGCTGGGCAAAATACCCCAAGGCTACATTGTGTCCGGTTTCCAATTCTCCGGAATAATCTAAATCGCCAGCAATAATGCGCGACAAAGTGGTTTTGCCCATCCCGTTTTTCCCTACAAAGGCCACCCGGTCGCCCGACTCAATTTCAAAGGAAAATGGGGCAATGACGTTTTTGTCTCCGTACGATTTCGACAAATTCTCGGCCCGGGCCACCACCTTTCCGCTGCGGGGCGGTTCAGGAAAGCGGATTTTCATGGCAAAAATCTCATCTTCATCTACCTCGATCCGCTCGGTCCTATCCAGTTTTTTTTGCAGCGATTGAGCAAAGCTGGCCTTCGAGGCTTTGGCCTTAAACCGCTCTATGTTCCGTTCCAAACGGGCAATTTCTCGGTCTTGGTTTTTCTTGGCGTTCATCAGCTGTTCGCGCCGTTCTTGCCTCAATTCCAAATACTTAGAATAGGGGGCTTTGTAGTCTTCAAGTCTGCCGGCGGTAATTTCTAGGGTACGGTTGGTCAAAGCATCTAAAAATCGGCGGTCGTGGCTAATCATCATGATGGAACCGGGGTAACCCTTCAAAAATTCCTCCAGCCAAATAATCGATTCAATGTCCAGGTGGTTTGTCGGTTCGTCGAGCAGCAGCAAATCGGGCTTGGTTAGCAGCAGTTTGGCGAGTTCTACGCGCATTTGCCAGCCACCGGAAAAGTCGGCCATGCGCCGTTCCATGTCTTCGTCCGAAAATCCGAGTCCTTTCAGCACTTTTTCCAGTTTTTCGTCGGTGCGGCTGCCTTCCAGCACATCAAAGCGCTCTTGGGTGCTGGTCAGGTCTTCAATCAACTGCGAATAGGCGTCCGATTCATAATCGGTACGGGTTTGCAATTCATGGGTAATCCGTTCCAGTTCTGCACCCAGGCGCTGCACCTCGGCAAAGGCCGTGGCGGTTTCTTCTCGAATGGATTTGGTGGATTTATGGGCAAATTCCTGAGGCAGATAGCCAATTTTGAATTCGCGCGGGCGCGCTACATCGCCTTCCGAGGGGTTGATCCACCCGGCCAAAATTTTCATCAAGGTCGATTTTCCGGCCCCGTTTCGGCCAGCCAGACCAATGCGGTCGCCCGAATTCACTTGAAAATTCAGATCCTCGAACAGCACCGTGCCCCCGAAATACACCGCCAGATTTTGAACGCTAACCATGGCGCAAAAGTAGTAAAAGAGAGGCTTACCGCTAGGGCTGAAGCAGTAGATTTTAAGATGTTGGGCGGCAGCCGGGCTTTCCGGGCTAGTACGCGTGGCGCGGGGGGGCGCTGCAGGGAAAAAAGGAGCTCCCAAGGTCGCTCTTTTTCCCCGGCAGCGCCAGCCCCCGCGCCCCTTGCGCTCTAGCTCCGTCAATCCCTGCCGCGGGCGGCGCTAAACCTAATATGATTTACAGGAATTAGAATGGTTTAAGCGTTGGGCCAACCCAGTTAGGGTAGGTGATCAGGGATTCACCCATACCGCATTGGCCGGGCGGTAGTTGTTCCCTTGAGCCAGCCACACCACCGCCAGGTAGCGCCGTGGCCCTGTTGGGCGCAGCATGCTCAATCGGGTTTTAAAAGCCGGATTCCCGCTGCTCGAAAACAACACTTCGTTTCCCAATCCCGAAGCCGAGGCATGCTCGGCCAACACATTGTAGTGCCGTTCAGGTTGGTTTGCCGACCCCGCTTGCAGCATTAAGGTTTCGGGTACCAAGGCATATACATTCACAAAGGCCCCTTCCGGTAGGCCTCGGTACCGGTACCCAAACAGGTCCCAAGCCACCGAATCTGCACCCAAGTTCACTGTTTTTACCTCCAAACCCACCCCTGCCGATTCCAGCCGCTGGGCCGAAATCTGCGCTTCTACTTCGCCCGCAACGTTGCTCGAAGCATTCGGACCCACACAAAAGTTGGGAACCGCCCCCACCGAATAGGCCGCTAAAATCGCTGGAGCCGCCGCCGAGTACAACGGATCGTTGCCCTGTCCATACACCGAAATGGGAATGGCCTGTGCATTGTTCATGTCAAGTGTTTGAAAAAAAGGCAGGGAAAACGCCCCCGAAGCCGCGCTTTGTGTGGAGGTAAAGAAAAATACCGGAAAGGCATAGTCCCGGCCAGCATACACGCAGTCGTCCGCGCCGTCGCTTGCCTCAACATCATAATTCAAGGCATTGGGATCGGCACAGCCCCGTTCGTCCGAGCACGAAAAACCTGCAAGGATGCTTAGTACAAGAAACCAAAATCCCAAAACCCGCATAGCACAAAGGTACGCAGATTGAAGCTGGCTTGTCAACAGAAAGGAAAAAAAAGAAGGGGTGCCCCCTTCCAAAGCCGCTGTTCGTCAATGAAATCCCTTAATCTCTTTTCTTCTTGTTTTTTGAGAAGCTTTCCATCTTTAATTTCTCGGCCTGTTTCCGCGCATTTTTCAAGGTAACTGGCAATTGCTTGGATAACTGTTCCAAACCTAACTTGGCTCTTTCCTGAAATGACATCATGAAGTTGAACTTTTAAGGTTTTATCCAAAATCCCAAAACCCGCATACCACAAAGGTGCGCAGATTGAAGCAGGCTTGTCAACAGAAAGGAAAAAAAAGAAGGGGTTGCCCCCTTCTTAAAACAATTTAGTACCTGTAATACTCTGGCTTGAAGGGGCCTTTCACTTCAACCCCAATGTAATCGGCCTGGTCTTGCGAAAGCTGTTCCAATTCCACTCCAATTTTGGCCAGGTGAAGCCAAGCTACCTTTTCGTCCAAATGCTTGGGTAGGGTGTACACTTGATTTCCGTAGGCCTGGTGGTTGGTCCACAATTCCAACTGAGCCAGCGTTTGGTTGGTAAACGAGTTTGACATAACAAACGAAGGGTGGCCGGTGGCACAACCCAAGTTTACCAATCGGCCTTCGGCCAACAAAATAAGGTCGTTTCCGTTGATGTTGTACAGGTCAACCTGAGGTTTAATGGTTACCTTGGTTTGACCAAAGTTTTGGTTTAGCCATGCCACGTCAATCTCGTTGTCAAAGTGCCCGATGTTGCACACAATGGCTTTGTCTTTCATGTTCAGGAAATGTTCGCCCGTTACAATGTTTTTGTTGCCGGTGGCGGTAACAATAATGTCGGCATCGCCAACAACGGATGCAAGGCGTTTAACGGCAAAACCGTCCATGGCGGCTTGCAGGGCGCAAATGGGGTCAATTTCGGTAACAATAACCCGAGCTCCGGCACCGCGCAGGGAAGCGGCCGAACCTTTGCCCACGTCTCCGTAGCCACATACCACAGCTACTTTTCCGGCCATCATAACGTCGGTTGCCCGGCGAATGGAATCAACCAAGGATTCTTTGCAACCGTATTTGTTGTCGAATTTTGATTTGGTTACCGAGTCGTTCACGTTGATGGCAGGCATAGGAAGGGTGCCTTTTTTCATGCGCTCGTACAAACGGTGAACACCGGTGGTTGTTTCTTCCGACAGACCTTTGATACCGGCTACCAATTCAGGATAGCGGTCTAAAACCATATTGGTTAGGTCGCCGCCATCGTCCAAAATCATGTTTAAAGGTTTTCTGTCTTCGCCAAAGAACAAGGTTTGCTCAATGCACCAATCGAATTCTTCTTCGTTCAGGCCTTTCCAGGCGTACACCGAAACACCGGCAGCGGCAATAGCGGCTGCGGCATGGTCTTGGGTTGAGAAAATATTGCAAGAAGACCAAGTAACCTCGGCGCCTAAGTGAACCAGGGTTTCAATTAAAACGGCGGTTTGAATGGTCATGTGCAGGCAACCGGCAATGCGGGCACCGGCCAGGGGTTTGCTGTTGCCGTATTCCGAACGCAAAGCCATTAAGCCAGGCATTTCGGCTTCAGCCAAGCGTATTTCGTTGCGGCCCCATTCGGCCATGCTGATGTCTTTAACTTTAAAGGGGGTAAAAGGAAATGAAGGCTTCATTTAAATGGTTGTTTTGTTCAACTAAGGCGCAAATGTAGGAAAAATCACCCTCGACACCAATTAACCCTGTTAGGTCAACCCTGCGCCGCCTTCAAACACCAAATGTTGGCCGATAGGGCAGGTGCTGCATTGCCTTTTTTGGCAGGCGCTTTCGTAGCGCTCAAGGGCCGCTTGGCTGTTAATGGCCGATAAAATGGGCAAGCCTGAGCCTATCCATTTTTGAGTGATTCGGTTTTTTTCGGCGGGAAGTTCCTTGTGCCAATCCAAAGCCGCTTGCATCCATTCGGGGCGGTTGCGCAGCTTGCCTCTTAAATAAATCAAAGGGCTTAGGGCATTTAGCAGCGCCGATTCATAGCCGGCCCAGCCCCTACTTCGACGGGTTTTGCTGGGCCTGCCCGGATGGTAATGCGTTTGCCAGTACTCGGGCAAAGGCAAAGTCCAGGCCGCCCGCAGCGATTCGGCTCCGCCGGGGCTAAGCAATTCGGTAAGGGGGTGGCAATGCTGCAAAACCGCCTGCATTCGGGCCAAACGCAATGCCGGAAAGGCCGCGGGACGAATTCCGCCCATTTTCCATAAAAACAAGGGCAATGCCTGAGCCGTTAACCCTGATTCCAAGGCTTTGTGGGTTTGTTGCCATCGCGCTGCCTGGGCATCGAAGTCGTTCAGCAACCCAGCTTGGCCTAAAATCAAGGCCGTTAGGGTGTCGGTTTGATTGCGGTAGCGGTAAGCCAAGCTTAAGGGAAAAGCCCGGCCCAAAAGCTGAAAGGGCAAGGCATTGGCGGCTCCGCCTTGAGAACGCAACAGGGCCTCCCATAGCAACTGACCCCAGTCCATGTTTAGGCTTTGAAGGCGTTCTTTCCACATTTCGGCCCGGCGTTCTAAGCGTCGAATAACCCACATCTCGTCCCAGTCGTCGGCCCTTGGAACCCTAAGGGGAAAGTGAATGGAACAGGGCGGATCGTTCAGACTGCCATCGAGCTCCCGCTGTTGGTGTCGCCAGTTTTCGGGGATCAATCCTTTTAATTCTAAGGTGGGCAAGGGGCCGCGGTCGCCCAAAACGATCTCTTCGTCGTGTTCCCAAACCACATGCAATATTACATTGGCATAGGCGGGGTCTTGGTTGTGCCCATGCCGAAACCAGTCGGAAGACCGCACATGCAATTCAATTTGACCGCCCCATTCCTGGTTGCCGATGCGCAATCGACCAGCATGGAAGTCGGGGCCTCCATAGGTGTTTAACACCCCGGGGTGAATAATTTCAAGCGGTTGGTGGGGGACGACCTGCAGTATTTTTCCGCGCCAGGGATGCCGTTGCCATACCTGATGCAGGAAGGATTCCTGTACCATCGTCTTATGTATTTCTGCGAAGGTAGGACCGAGATTTCAACTTGTCAAGGTCAAAACCGTGTTTTTTTGGGGTTTTAGTTGAAATGTGGCGCTGCGGCAGGGATTGACGAGGCTACCCCGCAAAGGAGCAACCGGCAGTCAGCCCTTGCACGGCAGAGCGACGCGAGGAGCTACTGCCGGGCCTGGGCTGACCCGGTTGGGCCTGCGGAGTAGGCCGGAAAGCCCGGCTGCCGCCCAAAAAAACAAGGCAATCTGCCCTCTTTTTTGTAATCTTGTTCTATTGATTTTGAATGGTATGCGCGTTTTAATTACCGGAAGCAACGGACTGCTGGGGCAAAAATTGGTGGAGCTGCTGTCGAAGCAGCCGGGGTTGCAGGTGCATGCCTGTGGCCAAGGCGAAAATCGGCTGAAACTACCGGCAGGAGTGGACTATGCGCCGTTGGACATTCGCGATGCAGAACAGACTCTGCGCCTTTGGGAAAGCGTTCGTCCTAATTCGGTGATTCATGCTGCGGCCATGACCAACGTGGACGCTTGCGAGCAAGGGCCCGACACCTGCGATGCTGTAAACATTCAGGGAACCGAGCATGTGCTGAGCGCCTGCGAACGCTGGAACTGCCATTTAATTCACATTAGCACCGATTTTATTTTTAACGGAAACGACGGCCCCTACGACGAAAGCGCTCAGGCAGACCCGCTGAGCCACTATGGACTTAGCAAATGGAAAGCCGAAGAAAAGGTAATGCAAAGCAGCTTAAAATGGGCGATTTTGCGCACCGTTTTGGTGTATGGAGTTACCCAAGGAATGGCCAGGTCGAACATTGTACTTTGGGCCCGAAACGCCCTGAAAAGTGGGAATCCTGTGCGGGTGGTGAACGACCAATTTCGTTCGCCTACCCTGGCCGAAGATTTAGCCATGGCTTGCTGGCTTGCCATTCAGCATAAAGCAGAAGGAATTTACCATATTTCGGGCCCCGATATGATGGGCATTGATGAATTGGTACGCCGGGTGGCGGCCTTTTGGAACCTGCCTACCCAGGCCATGGAAACGGTAAGTTCGGCCACCCTAAACCAACCCGCACAGCGGCCACCCAAAACCGGCTTTATTATTGACAAAGCCCGACATGAATTGGGCTATGCTCCGCACACATTTGAAGAAGGCCTGGCCTTGGTTGATGCCCAGATTGCTGCCATGAATACAGGTTCAAGCACACAAGAACCATGAGCCTGAAAGGGAAAATTGGACTGGGCTTGGCAGCCCTGTTTTTGATTAGCCTTATTGGTTTGGCTTTATTGATGAAGCAAAAGCCCGAGGTGCTGCCCGCCGTGCCGGGATTGCCCAAGAAAACCCAAGCCAACATTGGCGAAGTGGTAGATGAGTTTAATGGGGTAAAGGTATATTACAACGGGGCTGTAGATCATGTGGCTGGACGAAACCTTGCGCCCGACGGCTACAATTTAGGTTTGAAGTACCAATGCGTGGAATTTGTAAAACGGTATTATTATGAACGGCTTGGGCATAAAATGCCAAACAGCTATGGGCATGCCAAAGATTTTTTTAATGGGGCACTAAAAGACGGGCAGAGAAATGCAGACAGAGGATTGATTCAATTCAGCAATCCGAGCAAGAGCAAACCCAAAGCCGAAGATTTGCTGGTGTTTGATGGTTGGATGGGAAATCCTTTTGGGCATGTGTGCATAGTTAGCCGGGTTGGCGATGATGAATTGGAAATTGTGCAGCAGAATCCGGGGGTTTGGGGTTCGTCTAGGGAACGTTATGGGCTGAGCTTTGAGGACGGGAAATGGGAAATAGAGGGAGGGCGAATTTTGGGTTGGCTTCGGCGGCCTTGATTGGGGTTGCTGGGGTGTGGGGTTTGAGTTTTGAGTGGGTTTTAATAACCCAAATTTGGGAAAAACGTAGGCTTTAGGCTACCTTTGATACCATGAAAAGGATGCTTTTTTTATTCAGTGCAGTGGGCCTTTTGGCCTTGGGTTGCGGGGAGAATCCATCGAATAAGAACCAAGAATTGGTTCAGCTTCACGAACGTATGCTGGCGGTGCACGATTCGGTTATGCCCCTAACGGGCACCTTAATGTCGTTAAAGCAAAAATGCATTCAGCAAGCAGATTCAGCGGTTGACTCGACCGCTTCAAACCAGTGGTACTTAAAGGCCCGATCGTTGGAAAACGCCTACAACGAAATGATGAACTGGATGCATAGGTACGCCGAATTAAAAGACACAGCGGGGTTAGATTGCCTTCGGAGAGAATTGCAGGGAATTGAAGCAGTTGCCGTGCACTATGGACATAGCATGGACGATGCCCGTCAGGCTTTGCAGGCCGTGGATTCCATAAGCCAATAACCCATGAAAAAACAGGCCGTATTTTTTTTGGTGTTGGGATTGAGCTTTGGGGCCTGCAAAACAGGGACCGATTCCCCCTCAGGTTCATTGCCCTTTTTGGGCGAAATGACGTTTATGACCGATGCTAATGGCAGGGCAGATTCCAGTGTTCAGGCTTTGCCGGAATGGAGGTTCATTAACCAAAACGGGGATACGATGCACTCGAAAAACCTGGCGGGAAAGATTAGGGTAAGCGATTTCTTTTTTACGACCTGCCCAACGATTTGTCCAAGGATGTCGGGCCAAATGCTGCGCATTCAAGAACGGTACAAAGGCGATGAACGCATAATGCTGTTGAGTTTTAGTATAGATGCGCAGCATGACACAGCCGAGGTATTAAAAAGCTATGCCGAGAAATTGGGAGCCGACACCCGTCAATGGCATTTTTTGACTGGAGAACCGGACTTGATATTTGAACTTGCGTCCGCCCACGGATCTTTCGCCGAAGCCGATGCCAATGCTCCTGGCGGGTTTGCCCACAGTGGGGCTTTGATTTTATCGGACCGCCAAAACCGGGTAAGGGGAATGTACGATGGCACCAACCCAAAGGAAGTGGATAGGTTAATGGCCGACCTGGAATTACTTTTAAAAGAACCTGTGGAATTTGGTCCTAAGGCCTTGGAACTTGAAACTGGGTTGCACCATGAATAAATGGGGGGTGTTGGCCTTGGTTTTGGGAATTGGACTAGCCATTTGGGCTGTATTGCGAATAAAACCAGATTCAGGTTCGATTGCCCGGGGAGAAAAACTGTATGAATTGCACTGCTTGAACTGCCACGGGGAAAAAGGCGAAGGACTTGGCAGGCTTATTCCCCCCATTCATAGACCAGAAGCCTACAGCGATGCTGAATTAATCTGCGCCATACGCTATGGAAAAAAAGGGGAACTTCAAGTGGGCGGAATCGTATACGATGGAGTCATGCCCCCAAATTTTCAGCTGGACGAAGGGGAAATTCGAGATTTGGCCCATTTTGTTCGGAAAAAAATTAAAAATTGCGGCGATTGTCAGGAACTCGAGCTGGCTGAAATCCCCGTATTTTTATCGAATTGTACTTTGGCACAGCCTTTGTAGTGAGAAAAGTTAGCCCAAACTCATTATTACTTACTTTTGAACTATGATTTTCAGTTTCCCAACGAATATTGCGGCCGTATTGCGCACAAATCTGATGCTTGCTTTGGTGGTATTCTCGGTGGCAATGGTAGTTAGCCCGGGTTGTTCTGGGCGAAAGAAAGCCGAGCAAGCCGCCCAGGAACAACGAGACAAAACGATTCAAGGTGCGCTGTCAAGTTTAAAAGCCCTAATGACCGACAATGGAATGACCGTACCCCAAAAACGGGCGGAATGGAATCGGATTAAAAACCTAAATTTAAACCACGCGGAGGTTGATGAATGGTTGGATAAGGTTGATGCCTTTTTAAAGCAAGAAGAACAGCGAATGGCAGAAGAGAAATTAGAATCGGAAAGGTTGGCAGCGGAGAAAGAAAAGGCCAAAAAATCCTTTCAAAACCTATTGACTTATTTTGAGCGGATAGCCAATGCAAGCAGCGTAGATGACGCCAATCGGCATATTCAAGAGGCCTTAGGGCTGTTTTCTTCGGCCCAGGTTCCTGTTTTGATTGTAATAAGTACCGGGGCGAATGGGTCAAAAGATTACGATAGGCCCACCACAATACGAAAGTACCTTGATTACATTAAAGACCAACGAAAATACGAACGGCAAGCCGAACCATTGAAGTTGGATGAACAGGGAAAAATCAAAGAACTAGAATTGATTAAACAATGAGCATGTCCCGATACATAATAGCCCTGTTTTTTATAATGGGCTTCAGTGCCGCCGGTTTGGGGCAAGAAAAATCTTTGGAAATTACCCCCCAACGAAAACGGGCCATCGACTCCTTGGCCCTTGAAAAGGTGCGCGATTTGAGCCGATACATTACCTTGGTGGGAAACAAGAGCACCCCATTTTCTGAAGCTCAACGCGTTATTGACCGCGCAGTAGAACTGTTTTCGGACGACGCGCAAATTGGGGTTTCTTCATTGAACCGCCGAGAAATCCGCTACTTTACCGTTCGTAGGTATTTTGACCATTTAATGGCCTTAAACTACGATCAGGTTACCGTAGAATGGTACAATATTCAGTACGTTAGCGATTTGGAATTGCAGCCCGATGGTCGGTACGTCGGGGTAATTACCATTTTTCAAAAATTTACGGGCCAAAACAACGAAGGGTTGAAATACGAGGATACAACCAAAAAAGACATCACCATTTATGTGGAGAAAAAACAAACCCAAATTGGTGGGCGTCTTGTTGATTATTGGGATGTATGGCTTGGAGATGTTCGCGTAGCTCACACCAGCAAATGATGCGAGGGGGCCTGTTTTTGCCCCGATTGATTGTTCTATGCTGCCTGCCCTTAAGCAACGCAGTGGCTCAGGATTTTGGAATTGATCCCAACCGCGAGGTTCAACTTCAGGCTTCAACCAAGCAGGTAAATCAATTTTTTAGAAGGTTCAATGCAGAAGAAGCCCCCGACGGAAAACGCTGGTTTTCCGACCACCCCGATTACCATTCCTTTGGCATCCGAAAAAGGTACATCCCCTTGCTGTTTGATAAAGGCGCAGGGATTCCCGACAGC
>VGMT01000029.1 GCA_016866335.1 Bacteroidota bacterium
TCTTCAAATGATATTTTATCCATATTTCGTTTTTCGCAAAGTTAATTTTTTAAATCTGTTATTCTAGGGTTATGCTCGGTTTTAATATGGCTGGTAACGGTTGGCGTGTAGGCGATGTTGCCTTGTGTGCCCCGCATGTGCGGGGGCAAGGCAATATTGCTTACACGCTGTTATAGCCTGTGCTATTTTATCTTTGGTTATTTTGCTCATCCCAAAAAATTAATAAAGCTCTAATTGCTGTTAACCCGTTTACAAGATCAGATTTAGAGAGGCTATTTGGCGTGTAAATTTTCCCGTCAAGTCTAACATGAACACCTTCATTACCAAAAACTCTTAAAGTATGCATATAAGATAACAACCATGGAGCCATTTTTATTTCTCTAAATTTCTCAATATTTGACATCAATTCACCACCTATTTTTATATTGTTTTTTTTAGCTAAATCAGAAACTATTAATTCAACTAGTTTTCGGCCCTGAATGAAGATTGATTCTATACCAATTTCATCAGATTGATGTAAATAACTCCTTAAAGGTTTTAAGGCGTCATTAAGTATACTTTCTATGTGTTTATCAATGATGTTGCTTAAATCTTTGCAAATTTCATTAATAAGGTGATCTTTATTTATTGATGCTCTTCCAAGTGCATTATTCATCGCTTCGTTCCACTGAGGTATTTCATCCTTGTAATAAACGCCAATATTAACTTCTGTCGTAACTTCTGATTTCTTGAGCCATTTTGCTGAAGTTATTAATAATAGATTAGCTAATTCTATATATTCAATTTTATTATTCATATAATGTCCACGAATAACTGGCATCGAAACAGACTTTATGTTTTTCTCTTGAATCTCTAAAATGGCTAGAGATGATAATACTAATGAACTTATCCACGTAGACATTAAATCTAGTGTTTCATCGCTTTCTCTTTTCGGTAGATTTAAAATAAGTAAATATTTGAATCCAGTTTGGTTATTTCCTGGCAATAAAGTAGTAAAAACATCTTTATTAAAATTGTAAAAAGGAATTAATTCTGAAACAGTATAATTACATTGTTCTTTTAATCTGTCAAAAAATAAACCAGCAGGTGACTCTTTAGTTGTTGTAGTTAATATAAGTAGGTCCGTTTTTTGCAGAATCAAATCAGTGTGCAGAAGATTAATTGTTTTAAACCCTTTTGGACTTTCCACTGTTGCTGAATTCACTATAGTATTCTCGTTAGGTATTCTCAGTTCAAATTGAAGTTCAGAGATATTTAATAAATCAGAAAGATTTTTAGTAGAAGATAGAAATTTGTTGAGCTTGCTAGAATCCTCTTTTCCGTACCTTCCATATCTAGCAAAATCAACCCAATTGCTTATCAATTTATGATTATCCTTTTCAATAAACTCTTTTAAGCATCTCCCTTTTGCCGAATAAGATGCACTCTTTAAAGATGTCTCCTTATTCCAAATTTTATTATCCTCAATATATTTTATTAATGCTTGATCAAATATATCGTAAACTGCAATAGATAACTTTTGCAGCTCTTTGATTTCATAAAGATCTGACCCGGCAACTAATTCGTTAATTGTAAATATTTTATCCATGTCATCCTTATTTAGCATTGGCTATAACTCATTTATAGGCGCTATAAAACTTCCCCAATTCGCCGATTCGGACGTATAGGCGAAGTTTTATTTCCTGCTATTAAAAGTATACATTTTTTACAAATCGTCAAAGGGCGAGCGGATTTGTTGCAGGTTTTTGGTACTTACATGGGTGTATATCTCGGTGGTTTTGCTGCTGTTATGCCCCAACAATTCTTGAATGTACCTAAGGTCTGTTCCCGATTCCAATAGGTGGGTGGCATAGCTGTGCCGCAACCAATGCAGACTGGCCGGTTTTGGGTTGCCAACCTTTTGAAGGGCTTGCTTTAACACCAATTGCAAACTGCGTTCGCTGTATTTTTCGCCCATTTGCCGCCCCTCAAACAACCAAATTTTGGTGGGGTAGGCCTTTTGGTAATCCCTCAACAGTTCAATGATTTTTGCGCCTATGGGCATTACCCTGTCTTTTTTTCCTTTTGCTTGCCGAAGAAATAGTAGATTCCGGTCCCAATGCACATCCTGTAAACGCAGGTTAAGCAGTTCCCCTCGGCGAAGACCACAGGCATAAATAAGACTCAGCATGGTGCGGTGCTTTACGTTCGCCAGGGCACCTATGATTTCTTTTATCTCGGCTTTGCTCAATACATTGGGCAGCCGTTTTTCTCGTTTTGGGCGCTGAATTAATTCAACCTGCATTTCTTGCTTGCGCTGGGTTTTGAAATACAGCTTTATGGCATTTACTACCTGATTTTGAAAGGAAACCGAATAGGCATGCTTTAGTATGTAGTTATTGTTGAATTGGATGATGTCCAGGTGGCTAATTTGACCAAGCGCTTTGTTCCCCGTAAACCTGAAGAAAATTGACAAGGCATCGGTATATACCCGCACGGTGTTTGCCGAATAGCGCCGGGAAGTTAAATACGCTGTAAACCCGTTTATGGCTAGCTGTTTCTCTGGGTTCATTTCAGGTAAGGTTTGGGCGGCCCGAATGGTTCCCTGCCTTTGCTCTAGCCCTTGCAGCAGTTGGCTGCATTCTTTGACCCGAGCTATCCCTGTTAAATCGCTCCTTAAAACGTCTAAACTTACCTGCGATTCTAAACAATACCAACGCTGCAAGCGCCGGTCCCATTGTATTCCTTCCAACGCTCGAATATACCGATACACCTCTCGGCTAAAGGGAAAGATGAAATAGTAAAAATAATCTTTGCCTATTTTTTGTCGATTTAGGTACAGTTCGATTTCCATGGCGTTTTTCCTCAAAATTTACCCAATTCCCTTGAACCCCGCAAGGCCGAACTCTGTTTTGGGTTGATTTTTTCCCACCACGCCCGCGGCAGGGATTGAAGCGGGTAGCTTGGCCGCTTGGCGGGGCCTGGGCCGCGTGGCGCGGAGGCGACTTTAGGAGCCACCGCAAGCCCGCTGGACCAGCCCCCGGCATGCGCCAACTACCCCTGAAAGCCCGGCTGCCGCCCCAATCATTCCCACGTTCAGGGAATGCCTTATTTTGCTACCTTTCGGCCGAATTTCCATGGAAGCCAATCGCATACCTTTGCCGGAACGCTTGCGTCCGAAATCGCTGGAACAGGTTCAGGGACAGTCGGTTGCTGTGAACGCCTTGCGCAAATGGCTGGACTCTGGTCTGCTGCCTTCGTTGATTTTTTATGGCCCACCCGGAACCGGAAAAACCACCCTGGCCCGCGTGCTGGCGCATGAAACCGGCAGGCCCTTTGACGCCATTAACGCCGTGTCAAGCGGGGTGAAAGACATTCGCGACCTGATTGAAAAGGCCCGCAAATCTTCGCTGTTTGAATACCAGGCTAAACCCTTGGTTTTTATTGACGAAATTCACCGATTCAACAAAAGCCAGCAAGATGGGCTGCTTGCCGCTGTGGAGCAAGGGCTTTTTACCCTGATTGGTGCAACCACCGAGAATCCTTCGTTCGAGGTCAATTCGGCCCTGCTGAGCCGTTGCCAGGTGCTGACCTTGCAACCCCTAAGTACCCAAGAACTGAACGAGGTGCTGCAGCGCGCCCTGCTGGAAGATGCCTGGCTGCAAGAGCGTAAGGTGGAGCTGCTGCAAGCAGAAGCCCTGATTCAAGCCGGTGGCGGCGATGCCCGACGCATGCTGAACGCCCTTGAAATGGCCGTAAATTATGCCTTTGACGGCGAACACGCCCGAATCGATGGGGCGGTGCTGGCTGCTGCCCTGCAAGATCCCCGCTGGCGCTACGATAAATCGGGCGAAATGCACTACGATGTGGTGTCGGCCTTTATTAAAAGCCTGCGCGGATCAGATGTTCAAGCCGCTTTGTATTGGCTGGCCCGCATGCTGCATGGAGGGGAAAAGCCGGAGTTTATTGCTCGGCGCATGCTGATTTTGGCTTCGGAAGACATTGGACTTGCTAACCCCAACGCCCTGCTGCTGGCTCAGGCTTGCCTGGATTCGGTGAAAGCCATTGGAATGCCCGAATCGCGCATTATTTTGTCGCAGGTGGCGGTGTACCTGGCCAAATCGGCCAAATCGAATGCAGCCTATCTGGCCATTGACCGAGCGCTGGATTTTGTGAAGCAAACCGGCGACTTGCCCGTGCCCCTGTATTTGCGAAATGCCCCCACCGATTGGATGAAAAAGGAAGGGTATGGAAAAGGATATCTGTACCCGCACGATTTTCCGGGAGCTACCGTGCCTCAGCAATACGGCCCCGACGGAATAGAACTGCCTCCTTTTTTTGAACCTTGATTTGGCTGGATTTCAGGCAGACATGGGCTATGGGCTTGCATTGTGCCCAACCGCTTTCTTGGACTGTTTACAGCATGCCTAATTTTATGTACCTTTAATCTATGAGAAAATATGGGTTTTTCTTGGGCTTGATGTTGGCCCTGTCGGCCTGCAACCCCTCTGAAACCGATTGGGATGTGGAGGCTTTGGCTCCAATTATGCACAGCCGAATGACCTTGCAGAATTTGGTGGGAGATTCGTCGGTTGCCGTTGACCCCAACGGTCAGTTGGTTTTGGAAATTCAAGGCAATGCCCTTCCGCTGAATTTGGATACCCTGTCGGCCTTTCGGACCTTGGCGGTGAACGATACCTTTTATTGGGACTACCCGGCCATTACCATTTATCCGGGGATTGATATGCACTTGCCGCCCATTTACATGAATTTTATGGTTCCCAATGCGGAAATGGTAGAGGCCTTGATGGAAGGAGGGAAGATTGATGTGGCGGTAAGCTCATCTATTCCCCGAAAAATGAATTTTAAGTACAGCATTCCCATGGCCAGGTTGAATGGTCAGGCCATTGGGTTTTCGGGTAGTTTGGCGGCCTGGCAACCCGGACAAACCCCGGTGGCCCTAAGCCGCTCGTTCAATTTGGCGGGGCATAAACTGGATTTGCGGGGATTGGATTTAACCGGTTCAAATAAGCTTGAAATTTTGGGGGTTCCTTCGATTGCCGCTGGCGAAGAACCCTTGAACGTGCAGCAAGGCCAGGCTTTATTTACCATTGCTACCCAGTTTACCGATATGGATCCGCTGTGGTTGCGGGGAGCGTTTTTATCTCAAGATTTACCCATACCTGCTTCAATGACCTCCATAGCTGAGCTCAGTAAGTTGTCGGCCGATGCCGTTCAATTTGAGCAAGCCAGCATAACCTTGCGGCTTGAAAACACCTTGGGAGCCGAACTAAAGGTAAGGCCAAGGCGTTTTTGGGCAGAACGAAGCGAAAGCGGTTTGCAGGTGGATCTTCAGCATGCCATTATCAACAAAAATTTATGGTTAGACCGTGCTGTTTGGACGGGAAGTACAAGTGCTCCCGCCCCAAAAACCTACAGCTGGGAAATCAACAACCAGAATTCCAATATTCTGGATTTTTTATCGGCCTTGCCCGATAAAATTGGGGTTGCTGTTGACGTTAGCATTAATCCCATGGGAAACACCGCAGGGTTTATGGATTTTATTTATCCCGATGCCTTGCCCAAGTTCAGCATCGATGCCCGCTTGCCCATGAAGTTTTCGGCTCAAAATTTGGCCTTTACCGATACCGTTGCATGGACCTTGAAGGAATCGGATTTCAAGGCCTTAAAAAACGCCACGCTTTGGCTTAGGGGCGAAACCTTATTTCCTTTTGAAACCCGTTTGCTGGTTGAATTGCTTGATGCGAATGGGCAGGTTCTTGATACCCTTATTCAAAATTTAAGTGTGCCTGCCGGGCAGCCCAACCCGAATACAGGAACCGTAGAACAGGTGGTGTTGTTTAATCAAAGTGTTGAGGTAACCGAAGCCAAACTAAGCATGCTGAAGCAAACCGCTTTTGTGAAACTGAAAGCTTTTTTAAATACCCCTCCCGGAGCCAATTTGGTGTCGATGAAAAGCCATTATTACATGGATTTTCGCTTGGTTGCCAGGGCTGGAGTTAACGTAGGATTTAACTGATGAACCCCATTCCTTTTTTAATTCCTCTTTTCGGTTGGTTTGGGAATCAAGCTAGGCCCGATTTTTTCCATGACAGGTATTCCAGTCAAGGTCAGGTTAGCCTGTATTCTGAGGGCAGTTTTGAGTCGAGCCATTTGAACGGTTGGTTTGTTTCTGAAGCCTTGATTGGGCGCTCGTTTACCCAAGCCGATATGCTGTCGGTTCAAGCCGATGAGCAGGGTTATGCTTCGGGGCGCTGGGAAACAGGCTTTCGCTATTGGGGTTTGGATTCGGCTTTTGTGGGCGGGAATTGGAGGCATTCTTTGGGTTTTTCAAATTCTTGGGTTGGTTATGCCGCCTACGATGCCGATTTGTTTGGATTGATAAGCCGGGGCAATTATCCTTATGCAGGCCAAACCTTGGAGTTGAATTCAGGCAAGGCCTTTTTAACCAATTACCAAACCATTGATTTTTCGCTGGCTCGGCCGTTTCACAGACCCAATGCCTCTTGGTTTATTGGCTTTGGACTGGGATTTGTCAACGGTAGTTTTTTCCGCGATGCCCAAATGCAGGGCGGTAGTTTTTACACCCACCCGGACGGAGATGAACTGCGCCTGAGCATGAATCAGATTCAGCTGCGGGCTTCTGACCCTTCGGGTTCGGCCTTTTTGTACCCTGCCGGTTTGGGCTTTTCGTTTCGCGGCAGCTTAGAATACCAGCATAAGAATGGACATGTGCTTAGTTTTTCGGTGCAAGATGCCGGATTGATGTATTGGAATCGGCAGGCCCAGGTTGTTGAATTGGATTCTCAGTTGGTGTGGTCGGGTTTTTCCATTCCCAACATTGCCGAGGTAGGCGAAACCCTTTTCCAGGACCAATTGGACAGCATAGCTTCAGATTTGGTGGTTTTAGATGAGCGTAGGTCGTTCGAAACGGCCTTGCCGGTTGGAGTTCGGCTGGGTTACGGTCGCCGGCTTTTTCAAAACAAAGCGTTGGTTCAGGCGCAGGTGTATTACGCTCCGTACATCATGCCGATTCCTGAGCTTGAATTTGCCTTTTATTATATGGGCAAAGGCCGTTTGAATGCGGGAATAAGCGCATCGGGTGGGGGAGTCTGCCTTTGGAAACTGGGCATTAATCTTGGGATAGATGCGGGGAAAGGCTGGGCCTTTCATTTATTTACCCGCAACGCAGAATCGATTTGGCCCAACGCTGTTGGCCGCGGGTTTTCGGCCGGATTTCAGATTAGCAAACGAATTTTGAAACCATAACCATGAATCGAAGCCTACATTTTATTTTATTGGGGCTGGTATGGAGCTGTTTTTCTATGGCTGCCTGGGGTCAAACCACCTGGTTTAGAACCTTTAGCTGGGAGTCATACTGCTCTGGAAAAACAGTGCTCGCCACCCGCGACAGCAACCTGGTTTTTGCGGGCATTGCCCAATCCAATCAAGGCGATGCTTTTTTGGCTGCCGCCGATTCTTTAGGAAATCCACTTTGGTTTAAAACCCTGGGAGGGCCTGGGCAAGATGCCCTGAACTACTCCGTTTGGAATGCTGATTCTACTGTTTGGGCCTTGTTGGGCCAAACCAACAGCTTTGGGAACGGCGGTTACGATGCCTGGCTGGTTTTGGCAAGGCCCAATGGAGATACCTTGAAAACAATGACCTTGGGCGGTAGTGGTTGGGACTTTGGAAGGGGAATATTCCGCGATGCTGATGGACATTTTTTACTGCTTTTGCATACCTACAGCAGCGGAGATGGGGGGGGCGATGTTCGATTGCTGTTGATGAACGATGCCGGAGACATACTGAACGACACCACCTGGGTTGTTGATGGAATCGACGCCCAACCCAACGCAGCACATCTAGGCCCCTTGGGGAATTGGTTGATTGGGGGAACCTATTTTCCCGGCAACATTGGCGAAAGCGATGTGTTTGTATCGGTGGTTCAGCCTTTCACCCTCGAAGCCGATACCACTCTTTTTTCAGGAGGTTCCGATGAAGATGAGGTGTATTCCATTTGTCCGTTTATCAGCAATTCCGGTGCATTTTCGTGGTTGCTGAGTGGAAATATGAAAGATGCCCAAGGGCTTTGGAAAAATTATTTGTGGCGCATCAGCGAGCAGGGCGATGATATTGGCCGGATCAACCTAGGTTTGTCGGGAACAACAGAACGAAGGCATTCGCATACCGGATACGCTGCCGATGGTGGAATTCAATACACCTTTTCAAGCAGGTATGCCGACGATAGCTGGGATGTGTCGTACGAC
This sequence comes from Bacteroidota bacterium, assembly GCA_016866335.1. Lineage (GTDB taxonomy): Bacteria > Bacteroidota > Bacteroidia > CAIKAF01 > CAIKAF01 > CAIKAF01. The sequence continues at coordinate 8,271 of VGMT01000029.1, forward strand.
AAAACCCAGTATATGAACTTTGTGATGGGAACCTTATCGGCTCGGTATGGATACCAAAAGATGGCAGGGTACACCCAAATTTGGGATCAGGGTTTTATTGTTGTTGGAGAAAGCAACGAGCACAGTTTAGGTCAAAATTCAGCCTTTTTAACCCGGTTTGGATTCGATGGAAGTTGCGCCTTATCTACCGTACTTAGTGAGCCCGATGCGCAGTTGCCAAGCTTTTCTGTGTATCCCAACCCCGCAGAAAATCAATTGCAGGTTTCAGGTGTTCCAACCGGTACGCCATATTGCTGGAAAACCCTATCGGGCAAAGACCTTGGTCATGGTGTGTATTCGAACCAACCGCTGCATCGGCCCACTCAAAGTGAAGAAATAATTCAACTAATTTTTGATTTGAACGGAACTGCGCTTATATTTAAGGTTAAATTTCGTTAACTGTGTTGCGTATTACTCTGGTTTTGTGTGTGTTGGTACTGATTGGCTGCGATACTGCCCGCAATGAGCAGTACAAGGAATTATCGGCCTTGCGGGAACGCATCATGGAAGACAACATCAATGGATTGTCTGGCCCGGCTCAACGGGATTTGTGGTTGAAATTTTCAGGTAAGGCCATGGCATTTTACCGAACATTTCCAATGGATTCTTCGGCTCCTTCCTTGGTTTTCAACGCTGCGGAATTGTATTTTAAGGCCAACCAAGGCGATTCTGCATTAATGGCGCTAAGGGTATTGGAGGGACTTCCGAACTTCTCGCGCAAGGCTGAGATGCTATTTTTGAGGGGGCAAATCCAACAGATGTTGTTTTTGAATTATTCAGAGGCTGAAAAGTCGTACCGTGAGGTTTTGACTTCTTTTCCGGGCCATTCAAAGGCAGAGGCGGCAGAAACGGCCCTTTCTGTACTGTCAACCTTGAACAATACGATGGAAGACAGCATCGCCCTGAAAGAAGATAGTTTATCGTACCAGCCGTAGAATTCTCTACCTTTGGGTCATGAAAAAATCGACCCTTTGCGTGCATGCTGGCCATGAGCCAGAGCCTGTAACCGGCGCCGTTATGCCCCCGGTTTTCTTTACCTCTACCTACGTTCAACAAGCACCTGGGGAACACCAAGGTTACGATTATTCTAGGGCTGGGAATCCGAGCCGCACCGTGCTTGAAAAAGCCATGGCCGAATTGGAAGGGGGAAAGCATGGGTTTTGTTTTTCTTCGGGAATGGGCGCCGTGGATTGTGTCTTGAAAACGCTGTCAACAGGCGACCACGTGGTTGCTATGAACGATTTGTATGGAGGGACCTACCGCCTGTTTCGTCAATCGTATGAAAAGTTAGGCATTGGATTTTCCTTTATTTCTTGCTCTTCGGCATCGGAAATTGAAGCTGCAATCCAGCCCTCAACGCGCTTGATGTGGATTGAAACTCCCACAAATCCCACCCTGAAAGTGGTAGATATTGAACTTTGTGCTCAGATTTGTCAACGGCATGGAATTGTTTTGGTGGTTGACAATACCTTCGCTTCCCCTATGCTTCAAAATCCCTTGGCTTTAGGTGCCAACATCGTTATGCATTCCATGACCAAGTACTTAGGTGGGCACTCCGATTTAATTATGGGGGGATTGGTTAGCAACGATGACAAATTGGCCGAAGCCCTGTTTTTTAATCAAAAAAGCACAGGAGCAACCCCAGGGCCCATGGATTGTTATTTGGCTTTGCGTGGTATGAAAACCCTTCATTTGCGCATGAAAGCACATGTGGAAAATGCAGGGCAGGTTGCCCAGTTCTTACTTTCGCATCCCAAAGTGGCTAAGGTCTATTATCCAGGACTTTCTGAACATCCTGGGCATCAGATTGCCGCTAAACAAATGAAGGGATTTGGGGGCATGGTTTCGTTTGAATTGAAAAACAACAGCGAACAGATGGCCAGTATGTTTTTATCGAATACCCGTTTGTTTGTTTTGGCTGAATCGTTGGGTGGAGTAGAAAGCCTGGCTTCGCATCCGGCCAGCATGACGCATGCAAGCATTCCCCGGGAAGTGCGCTTGGCCAATGGAATTTCAGATGGGTTAATTCGGCTTTCGGTAGGAGTAGAGGATGCGGAAGATTTGTTGGAGGACCTGAACTCGGCCTTAGAAAATTGCTAAAAACCCTTTAAGTTCTGGTTTATTTTGGACTTTTAATGGTTGGATACCCATGCCTTAGGTACCAATAATTCCACGCCATTCCTAGCAGCAGGCCAATTGCGGCACCCAAAGCGAAACCTGCCACTACATCGTAGGGATAATGAACGCCTAGATAAATGCGGGAATATCCGTTGAGAACAGGGTACGAAAACAGCAAAGCTTGGAACAGAAATTTACGTTGTATGGGCATTTCGTAAACCAAAACACCGCTCATGGCTACCAGCGAGGCAAGGCCAGCGGAATTCGCGGCATGCGATGATACAAACCCGTACATTCCACCGCAGCCGTTAATTACCCGTACCAAATGCCCAAAATCTACATTGTGGCAAGGCCTGAACCGTTGAAACACTTCTTTGAATGCGTGAACGGAAATGAAATCGGTTAAAAAGACCGTAGATATAGCAAACAACGAAAAAACAAACACCTTTAGACCCAATTTTCTGAATCCCATTCCTAGTATAAGCATGTAAAACCAGACCCAGGCAAATTTATTTGAAAACAACAGCATGAATACATCTAAAACCGGATGATGCGCTCCGTTGATGATAAAAAAAATATCCCTATCTACCTGTTCAATCATGGTGCAGGCTCGACCAGACTTGGTCTTTTAATTCGGGTATTCCATGTCCGGTAACCGAAGAAAAGAAAATGGGGTTTAAATCAGAAAGCTGGGCTTTCATTTCGGCCATGAGTTCTTCGTCCAGCAAATCGGCCTTGCTTACCCCCACAACCCTTCGCTTCAAGAGCAATTCTGGGTTAAAGGCTTCGAGTTCGTTCAATAGAATTGAATAGGTTTGCCGGGGGGTTGAATCGTCGGCGGGAATTAAAAACAACAAGCTGCTGTTGCGTTCAATGTGTTTTAAGAATCGAATTCCAAGGCCTTTTCCTTCCGAGGCACCTTCGATGATTCCCGGAATGTCGGCCCAAACAAAGGATTTAAAGTCCCGGTATTCAACAATGCCCAAATTGGGCACTAAGGTGGTGAATGGGTAATCTGCAATTTCTGGCTTTGCGGCCGAAACCACCGACAACAGGGTAGATTTGCCTGCGTTGGGGAATCCCACCAACCCGACATCTGCTAAGACTTTTAGCTCTAGAACCTTCCAAACATCTTGGCCTTCTTCGCCAGGTTGTGCAAAACGGGGTGTTTGTTTTGTTGCCGATTTAAAATGGTTGTTCCCCATTCCTCCTCTGCCCCCAGGTACCAGAATTACAGTTTGCCCCTCTTCGGTTATTTCGGCTTCTTGTTCGCCGGTTTCGGCATCTCGGGCAATGGTACCCAAGGGAACATCAAGTACCGCATCTGCTCCATTTTTTCCATGCATCAAGGCTCCCAAACCCATTCCACCGGGTTCGGCAATCACATGCTTTCTATACTTAAGGTGAAGTAAGGTCCAAAATTGCTTGTTGCCGCGCAGAATAATATGCCCACCTCGGCCTCCATCTCCACCATCTGGTCCACCTTTTGCGGTTAATTTATCGCGGTGAAAATGAACGGATCCTGCTCCACCTTTCCCGGACCTGCAGCAAATTTTCACATAATCAACAAAGTTCGATCCCGCCATCTTAGTTTGGACTTACCGGTTTATTCAGTTTTTCTGACTCCTTTGAATACCGAAGTTCTGGGAAAGCCTTTAAAAATTCTTCATGGCATTTACCAACCGCCACCATTACATCGTAGGTTGTAGCTTGGGCTACAAATTCGGTTCCAAGATTGCAAAACTTAACAAATTCTTCCAAATCTTCGGGGGCAAGACCGGTAATGCGTTGAAGCATATCTGGAGTTAAACGGGCCTGTGCTTTGGCCTCCATGCCGTTGCCCGACATCAAATCCCTGAGCTTATCCATTTCTTTTGCCTGCCGGCTAAATTTTTCATATAATTTGGTGAACGGCCCCGAAAGCAAAACACCCGTTCCAGGTCGTGGGCTGTAATATCCCTGCCTTAATCTACCTTCGGCCATGGATTTTTCATTTTCGTTTACCCCCATTTTTCGAATTTGCTCAATAACCCTATCGTAGGTAAATTGATTGAACTTATAGGTTTCTAGGTCATAAACAAGGGGTTTCAATAAGGCATTGAAGGTAAACAGACCAGTTTGGGTTTCCTGGGGAAGAAAAAAGCGGGTAACCTCATAACCTATCGCTTGAAATTCTAAGGTGTCGCTGCGCCGAATCAATAAATTGTAATATCCAGTGCCATCTGAAATTACACCCTGACGGGTATCTGGATTAATTATATGGGCAAAGGGAATAGGATACAAAGAATCAGCTCGAACTACGTAACCCGAAATTTGCACCAAATCAGAGTTCGCTCCTGTGGTCTGCCCAAGCATCTGTTTCCATCCACCTAAAATCAAGGTGAATAAAAAACAACCAACAATTCTCATTTTCAACATGCTCAAAGGTAATAAAGCTAAAGCTTCGAAGGGTTTTTGATTGGGCGGCCTTGCTGGAATGCCTATTTGTTCCCCGCGCTGTTGTCTCTTCGGGGTTGAATATTGGGGCCAAATCGCTGAACCTTACCAGGTTTTCCTTGATCTTGACCTGGGTTTTTTAAATCTACCTCAGGTATCATTATCCATTCCTCTCCATTGAATTCCAGGGCATCGTAGCTTAAATCGGGTCCGTAAAATGCAAATTGATTTTTTAATTCAGGCGAGGCAGGAGCCAAATGGTCCATAACCAACCGCTTTTCACCTTTTTCGCTTTTCAGCATCATGCTCGCTTGGGCAGAATAGCGAAAGGTTTTGCGTCCAATTTTTTGCCCCTCCCAAGAAATATAGCGGCTACCAAACACGGGTGATCCGGCTTTATCAAACGACATAACATCTATATGCTTGTAATTTAGGTTGTCTGACCCAGGAAAAAAACCAATCAATAAGAACAGGGTTTGGTTTTTCCTTTTAAAGGCTACCGCTTCGTAAACCAACATGCCGGGCCACTTTCCTCCACTCAGCATTTTTTTTAGAATGGAAGGGTCCGACAAGGATGCCGCTTCGTTCGGATGAAAATCCCAAATTTTCATGGTTTTCTTGTCAAAAATCAATCCCCAGGATTGAAAAGCCGCACGGTTTCGTGTCAACCAACTAAGCAACACCTTGTTTTCACCTTTCAATTCAACCTGCGAAATAGACGGCAAACTATCCACCGATATGCCCATGCCGATTTCTACCAATTCCTGAATTCCAAACCAAAGCGAGTCGGCGTAGGCTTTGTTCTTTTCATCCCCATTGTTGGCCATCAACGATTCCTGATGCCAAGCTCTTAATTGCCCATACCTGGTCTGCCCTAATAGGGTTCCAGAAATAAGCAACAGCAGACCTATTGTTTTCCAGGATCTCATATAGATGTTCAAACGGAAAACAAGTCCACTTGATATTTAAAGGTGCAATTTATCTTTCTTTTCAAAAAGCGCATCGCGCGACTCCCAAATTAGTTCGTCGTCAACACAGCAATCCACAGGACAAACGGCAGCACATTGAGGTTCATCATGAAAACCAACGCATTCCGTGCACTTGTCTGAAACGATGTAGTAAACATCCATTGAAACTGGATTTTGAGGCTGCATAGCATCGATGTGGATGCCGTTCATTAAAGTGAAATCGCCGGTTACCGATGTTCCCTCGGCAATCTTCCACTCAACACCACCCTCGTAAATGGCATTGTTTGGACATTCCGGTTCGCAAGCGCCACAATTAATGCATTCGTCCGTAATTTTTATAGCCATATCATCTTTCCTTTTAAGATATTTGCAAAAGTATGAAAAATATCCCCCTTTTAAGGGATAGGTTGAAGGTGTTGGAATCCATGGGAGCTACCATGGACGCATTTTTGGATCCTAATTCCCCCGAGGCAGCCGAAGTTGTTGCATTAGCCCAGCAGTGCAATCCTTGGTTTAATGAAACCGAAATCCGCCGCGCGGTGGCAGCCATACGGCCTTGGCTCCATTCCCAGGTGCTCAGCCAATGGCTTTCTATTGAAGGTGTCCCCGAAGAGCCTAGGCTTTCAAAACGCATAGGTATTATTATGGCAGGGAATATTCCTTTGGTTAATTTTTTAGATGCCCTTGCGGTTTGGATAAGTGGACATACCGCCATCATTAAACTGTCGAGTTCCGACTCGGTTTTGCTACCTTGGTTTATTCAAAAGTCAGGCATGCCCGAATCTATGGTTGAGTTTTCAGGACAAAAACTCAGTGGCTTCGATGCGGTTATTGCCACAGGCAGCGCAAATTCCAACCGATACTTTGAATATTATTTTAGGCAGGTACCGCATATTTTGCGCAGCAGCCGAAGCAGTGCCGCCGTTTTGACCGGAAACGAAAGCTCCGCCGACCTTAAAGCCTTAGGCACAGATGTTTTTGCCTACTACGGTTTGGGTTGCCGAAGCGTTTCTCATCTTTTGCTGCCTACCAATTTCGATTTTAATCCCCTGTTGAATTGCTGGAAACAGGAGTTTGATTTCATTGGTCATCACCACCGATTTATGAACAATTACGATTACCAAAAAGCGGTATTGTTGGTGGCCTCTAAACCGTTTATTGATGGTGGTTTTTTTATGCTCACCGAATCAAACAAACTCGCATCTCCCGTTTCCGTCGTTCATTACAGCTATGCACCCCCCAATGAACTAATTCAACAATGGACCCAATCCGCTCAACTGCAATGTTGTGTAGGAATGCAACATCTGCCCTTTGGCCAAAGCCAATCTCCTGGCTTGTCCGATTACCCCGATAATGTTAATCTGATGAAATTCTTGGCCGATTTGCAACCAAATTCAAAGTGATTGCCTTATCTTTAACATAAAATACACTCAATATGAAATTGCTTTCAGTTCTTGCCCTCTCTTTTATCTCCTTGCTTGGCATGGCCCAAACCAATCAAAAAGCCTTAGATGATTTCTCAACCCGTTACGGCGGTGAGGCATCTTGGGCAACCGAAGGAAATCAAATTGTGGCTTCTTTTAAAAAGGGTACTGCCCCCGCTTACGCTGAATACAGTCTCGATGGCCAATTCCAAGGTCTTGCGGTTCTTTCTGATATTTCTGCCATTCCTGCTAAAGCCAAAGAAATGCTCGACAAAGGCTTTACCGGCTCAGGAGGAATGTACCACGTGGATTATGTGCGTCAATTCCAAACCGAGGGCTCTTTGAAGTTCGCCGCCATTCTACACGCCAACGGCCAACATGTGAAATTGTATTTCAACGAGGCCGGCGATTTGGTGCAACGCTCCATCTGGTAACATTCCGCTCAGCCTAACCCAGCCCTGTGGTAAGGCTCCCCTTTTATTATGGTCATTGCTCGGTACAATTGTTCCGTCAATAAAAGTTTGGCCATTTCGTGCGGCAAGGTTAGGTCTGAAATGCGCCAATGCTTTGCATATTCTGCCTTGAATTCCGCTGTAAATCCCGCTGCTCCCCCAACTACAAATGCCGTCTTTTTGATGCTTCTACGTTGAAACCCCAGCAGCTCCTCGGCTATTTTCACCGAATTCAATCGCATTCCTCCCTCGTCCAAAAGCACCACCGCATCGCAGCCAAGAAGCACTTTCGACAAGCGTTCGCATTCTATCCTCGCTTTTTCTTGTTCTGAATACTGCCCTTTTACGTCTGAAACCGCTTGAATCTGAAGTTTTACGTAGTGCTTCAAACGGTCCTCATACATGCGGCAACCCGCCGCTGCATAGGCATGCTGTAGTTTTCCTACCGAAACGATTCGAATTTCCATCGATATTGGCTTAATTTTTGTGCAATTTTGCATTAATTTTTAACACATGGGCCGATTCTCTCTTCTCCTTTTGATGCTTTGCTTTTTTCCTGTTGCCCTGCTGGGTCAATCCTCTGTTCAAAAGGCAAGGCAGGCGCTGATTAAAAAAGATCCCAATGCCTTTGTTCAACAAGCCCACAGCACCCTTAACCTGCGCATTTTATCAAGGGAAGGAGTCTATTCACAAGCCCAGGCAGGTCAACTTATTCAGGCCTTTATGAAAGACAACCCTGCCACCTCGGTCGACATTCCTCAGGTTCAGGAACAAAAAGGAAAACCCCATTTTTTTATCGGAGAATGGAAAACAGCTAGGCAAAAATTTCGGATCTATGTTCTTTTCAAAGAAATCAATGGAATTGAAGCCGTTCATTCGTTAGAAATTCAATCCAATGAATGAATCCCCGGTTTGGTTTGATTCCTTTTTAGAGCTTGCTTTTAAAGAGGACTTGGGAGTCAGGGGCGATGTTACTTCACTCGGTATTTTCGGCCAAAATCAGCCTGCCAAAGCCCTGTGGGTGGCAAAAGAATCCGGTGTTTTTTCGGGTGCCCTCTACATTGCTCCTATCTTCGCTTATCTAGATCCCAAAGCTAAATTGTCGCTTAAGGTTGCCAACGGACAGGCATTTTCTGCCGGCGAGGTTTTGCTTGAAGTTGAAGGGCTTGCGTACGCTCTGCTTTCGGCGGAACGCATTGCTCTTAATTTGATTCAACGCACCTGCGGTATTGCAACCCAAACACAGCGATTGGTTCAACAAATTAGCCACACCTCAACCCGTTTGCTTGACACCCGAAAAACCACCCCCTTGCTTCGTCGTTTTGAAAAAGAGGCTGTTGTTCATGGGGGGGGCTTTAATCACCGATTTGGCTTGTACGATATGGCGATGATTAAAGACAACCACCGGGATTTTGCCGGTGGAATACAAGCAGCCTACCAACGCTTAATCGGCTATCTAGCTCAGCACCGCCTAGACCTGCCCATCGAAATTGAAACCCGGAATTTGAACGACGTTGAAGAGGTCTTGTCCCTCCCAGGAAAAGTTCAGCGCATTATGTTCGATAATTTTAGCCCCGACCAAGTACGTGAGGCACTGATTTTGGTCAATGGTCAATTTGAAACCGAGGCCAGTGGCGGAATTGCCGAACACAATCTGCTTGACTATGCCGAAACCGGTGTTGACTTTATTTCCATGGGTGCCTTAACCCATTCGGTGAAAGGCATCGATATTAGCATGAAAGCTTCCTTACTATGAGGCCGTTTGGGTTTTTCCGTTTTCTATTGCAGAGCCGGGCTTTCGCCGCCATTTTTAGGTTTGCTTACCGCTTTTCACCGCCAGGTTTTGGTGGGGTAAGCCTGTGGAGAATAGCCTCTTATTTTTTGGTGGGCACCCAACGCAACAGCCTATCCCTGCGCGCTTCTTCCGTTGCATTTCAATTGATGTTGGCCTTTTTCCCTACCCTTATTTTTCTGGTCAGCCTGGTTCCATTTTTTCCCGGCGGAAAGTTGGGGTACGAGTGGTTCCGGCTCAGCGAAGAACTCATTCCCCCCGCCCTTTTTGAATTCGTGGGCCCCATCATTGCTGATGTTTTGCTAAAAAAACGCGAAGGATTTCTTTGGTTTACTCTTTTGGCAGGTCTTTGGTTGTCGTCGGCAGGAATCAAAGGGATTATTCAGGCATTTAATGCCTCTGCATTCATTGTCGAGGGACGCAGGCCAGGCCAAGTTCGACTTATTTCAGTACTCGTTATGTTGCTTTCGAGCCTAGCTTTAGGTCTTGTTTTTACTGTTTTTCAGGCCATTGATTTTTTATCGGGTACCGTTTCTTGGCTTTCTGGTAGGCTTGGATGGCTGTTTAGCTTAGGCTTAACCTGGTTTTTCGTGGCCTCTTTGTTTCGCATAGCTCCTGCAAAACCACTGGGTTTACGCTTTTTATCGGCCGGAAGCTGGATTTCATCGCTGTTTTTATTGCTATTTACTTGGGCCTTTGGTGTTTATGTTGAACGATTTTTTCAGTACAATCAGGTTTTTGGAGTGGTCGGAGCGGTCCCCATGGCCATGATTTTTCTTTTTTTAGCCTCTTTGGCTCTGCTCATAGGCTTTGATGTTGATGCCAGCATTGCCCGAGGTAGGGCGATTAAAAAACGCTGATTTTATTGGGCGGCAGCCGGGCTTTCAGCGCTACTCCGCGGTGCTGATTGGGCCAGAAATGCTGCAAAAGGAGCTCCCAAGGTCGCTCTTTTGCCGTATTTCTGGCATCCAAGCAGCACCTTGCGGGGTAGCTGCTTCAATCCCTGCCGCTGGCCCCAAGGTTCGACAAAGGGCATCAGGTTATTTTTTAGTTCAATTTTCCCACCAGCACACACAGGTCGGCAAGTCGGTTCGAATACCCTGCCTCGTTGTCGTACCATCCAAATACCTTTACCAAATTGTCTTTAACAAAGGTCATTTCGGCATCGTAAATGCAAGAGTGAGGATTGCCTACAATATCAATCGAAACAATAGGGTCTTCGGTGTATTCCAAAATTCCCTTTAAGTCGTTCTCGGCCGCTTTTTTAAAGGCCTGATTCAGGGTAGCGGTATCGACCGGATTTCGAACAATCAACGACATATCGGTTAAACTGCCTGTTGGGGTAGGTACCCGAACCGAAGTTCCGTCTAGTTTGCCACTTAAATGAGGAAAAATTTTCCCAATGGCGCGGGCAGCTCCGGTCGAGGTTGGCACCAGCGACAAAGCAGCAGCACGGGCCCGACGTAAATCGCTGTGTGGGGCATCCTGCAAGCGCTGGTCGGCTGTGTAGGCATGAATGGTATTCATAAAGCCGTTTTCAATGCCACAGATTTCATCTACAATTTTCACCAACGGACTTACGCAGTTGGTGGTGCACGAGGCATTAGAAATAATGCGGTCTTGGGCAGTCAAACTACCCTCGTTGGCACCAAGTACCACCATTTTAATGTCCGAGGTTTTGGCCGGGGCCGAAAGCAAAACCTTTCCCGCTCCAGCCTCCAAATGCTTTGAGGCACTCTCGGAATCCAAAAACAAACCCGTACACTCCAAAACAACATCTACGTTCAGTTCTTTCCATGGAAGATCCGCCGGATTTTTAATCGCAGTAATCCGAATCGCACTTCCATTCACAAGCAAATCCCCATCTGTTGTACTAACCTCTCCGTTGAATCGACCATGAATGGAATCGTATTTCAATAAATGAGCCAGGGTATTGGCTGCGGTTAAATCGTTGATGGCCACAACCTCAACTTCTGGTTTCGTTAGCAATGCCCGGAATGTTATGCGTCCAATTCGTCCAAATCCGTTGATGGCAACCCGTATTTTTTTCATGTCGTTTTGGGATTAATTTGCCGCAAAATTAACATTAAACCGCCTACAAAGCTCCCCTCTTTTTGGTTTATTAACCCCTTTTTTTGTTAACCCTATTTTCATTCGCAGTTAACATTTGCTTTTACCCTTTCCATTTACGAAATTTGCAGGACATACGAAATCGAATATGAAGCACTTTTTACTATCGTCGCTCAGCATTTTAGTTGGGGTTTGGGTATCTGGAAATTCCGGGCTACAGGCTCAGCATCAACACGTTCAATGTGGCAGCCATTTGTCCGATTATTCCAAGCAACACCCAGATTTTTGGGATGGATATGTCAGATTCGTTCAAGATTTCAAGGAATTTAAATCGCTAAATTCAGGTCAATTTGAAACTGCAGAGAACGGCAAACGCATCATTCCAGTGGTGGTGCATGTTATTCACGAAGGGGGCTCCGAAAATATTTCTACCTCTCAAATCTTAAGCCAATTGGCTTCTGCAAATCTTGATTTTACGTACACCAATGCCGATAAGGTGGTTATACCCCCTTATTTTGATAGCATTGCTGCCGATGCCAACATTGAATTTCGCTTGGCAACCAAGGCGCCCAACGGAGCTTGTACCGATGGCATCAATCGGGTGTTTTCGTACAAAACCAATACCGCCCGAGATTATACAGGCTTCAAACAATTGAGCTACTGGGATCGCGCCAAATACCTAAACATTTGGGTGGTTAAAACCATCGACAACGACGGCAACCCCTTTGGCAATATTTTGGGATATGCCCAATTCCCTTATTCGTTTGGCGGTCAAAATCCCGTTACCACTACCGACGGAATCGCTATGATTCACAACCGCACAGGTAAAACGGGAACCGCGGCCGGAACCACTGCCCGCACCATGACCCACGAGGTTGGCCATTGGCTGGGCCTTATTCATATTTGGGGCGATGACGATTGCGGAAACGACCAGGTTGACGACACCCCTTTTTCTAGACAACCCAACTTCGGTTGCTTTAATTTCCCAAAAGAAGCGACCTGCATTGAATTGACATCCAATAGCACAGCAGCCGATACAGCCGCCCGCTTCCAAATTGGTGAAATGTTCAACAATTACATGGATTATACCGACGATAATTGCATGAATATGTTCTCTAAAGGACAAAAACAAGTAATGGATTTTGTGTTCAATACCATTTCTTTCCGTAGCAATTTAATAACCAACGCCAATGCGCTGGCCACAGGTACCGATGACGCATCACAGGCCAGCCCTTGCTCTCCCGCTCCCATCGCTGATTTTTGGTCAAAACAAGGAAGCAACAACTTCGAATCCTTAAAAATGATTTGCGAGGGTGGTTCCTTAAATATGAAAAACGGTACCCACAATGGCAGTACTTCTACCAATTCGTACGCTTGGGAATTGACCGGCGCTGTAGGTACCACATCAACCGACCCAGAACCTTTGGTACAATACAATGTGCCCGGTCGGTACGATGTTAAACTTACCGCAACCAATTCCAACGGAAGTAATTCCAAAACCCGCCCTGGTTATGTGTTGGTTTCTTCCGATTTGGCTATGGATAAAAACTACCGGTACTACGACGCCATGGAAACGGGTCCAGGTTACAGCTTTTTTGCCGACAACAAATGGGTAATGATAAACGAGGGTGCTGATCCCAGCAAAGGTTGGGAAAAAGTGAATTATGGAGGTTATAAAAGCTATGGCGCTGCACGCTGCAACGCAAGTGGTTCACTGCGCTATGAGCGGTTCTTTATGGTTTCGCCTTCGTACGATTTAACCACAGTGAGCAATCCCCTGCTTGAAGTTAAGTTTGCCTACGCTCAACGTACCAATCAGCCCTTTGTTGAGCAAAATGACCAACTTCAAATGTATGTTTCTACCAACTGCGGGGAATCTTGGCAGCTGCGTGGTATGAAATTGCGCAATCAAGGAAGTTCTATTACCTCTTTGGCAGGTACTAATTTGGTGACCGCCGGTTTGGTTCCCTCAAATTTCGTTCCCTCGGCTCCCGAAGAATGGTCGTACTTCACCGTAGATTTGGCCAATTTTTCAACCCGCGACAACGTACGCATTATGTTCCATTATACCAGCGGTGGCCCTTACGGAAATCCTTTGTACATCGACGACTTTACCATTTCTAACTCCACAACCGCCATTGCAGATCAACCTCAAAAGGCCGGGTTTAAAATGCTGCCGAATCCTTCATCGGGCAACGTTCAAATTCAACTGGACGATGCAGCCGTTATTGGAAGCAACATCGAGGTGTACGACCTAGCAGGCCGTTTGGTTCATGTTGAATCTACCCAAGCCTTAAGCAACGGTTCAAATACGCTGACCTTATATCGTTCGGCATTTGGTGAAAGTGGAATGTACCTTGTAAAAGCAGTGGTTAACGGCCAAACGGAAGTACGTCGTTTAATTATTCAATAATCCAATCCCCTGAGCATTGCACAGGGGGTATGGTTTCCAGAACATCCTTATTTTAAGGCTGCGGGCGGGATTGAACCGAGTAGCCCGTAAGACTGAAAGGCTACAGCAACGTGTGCTGCGGAGGCGACTTCAGGAGCCCCCGCAAAGCCACAGTTGCTGAGCCTTGCAGTTGCGGACTACTGGAGAAAGCCCGTTACCCGCCCAACCTACTCCTTACTTTGAAGCATTCCAGAACGAAGGTTCGGGCAATACCCAGCCGTTCAAAAGGGTTTTTCTAAACAGATTTAAGGCGGAAAACGAGCTGCGTTCTATGTTCCCCGCTCTGTCGGAAGCCATTTTGTAGGCCCGGGAAAAGGTGCCGTTTGGCCCAGAAACTCCTATCCAGATTAGCCCGACTGGTTTTTCTGGGGTTCCTCCACCAGGGCCGGCGATTCCCGAGGAACTAATTCCATAGGTAGCCCCAGTTAAATTTCGAATGCCTTTGGCCATTTCTTCAACCACGACCGAACTTACCGCACCATACTGGCTAATGTTTTGGGGCGAAACGCCCAATGTCCTGATTTTAATGGAATTGTCGTAAGATACCACCCCGCCTATAAAGGCGGCGGATGCGCCGGGAACAGCGGTTAACAAACTGGCAATGTAGCCCCCGGTACAGCTTTCTGCCGTAGCTAGGGTAGAATTCGCTTTAATCAACGCTCCTAATACGGCTTGGGGTAAGTCTTCCTCATTCAAGCCAATGCATTCCATTCCAAGAAGTTCCTCCAATTTTTTGCACTCGGCCTCAAATCCAACCCGGTTTTCTTGATTCGGATTCAATTGCGAAAGCCGCAGCCGAACCCGACCTGCTTTAGGAAGGTAGGCCAAGGAAAGGGCCGAAGGTAAGTTTAATTCCCAATCGCGCAGATAAACCATGAGTTGAGATTCAGGAATGCCTTCTGTGTGGAATGTTTGATGCCGAATGGGGGCCAATTGAAAGCGCGATTTCAAAAATTCCAGGCCGTACTTTTCCATTAAATAGGCCATTTCTCTAGGAACACCGGGTAAACTTATCAGAATGCCTTTTGGGGTATCAAACAGCATGCCTGGGGCCGTGCCTATGTGGTTTAGCCAAGTTTTGCACGACTTTGGCAATTCAGCTTGGCCTTTGTTTATGGCATCTAAGGTCCTTCCTCGGGACTTCATAAAACCTTCTAAAACAGCCAACACATCTTCATCGGTTCTCCATTCGTCATTAAAAAACTGCCTTAATGTATTTTTGGTGATGTCGTCACCGGTAGGGCCTAAACCACCTGTGCAAATCACAATGTTACCGGCCTGCATCAGCTCAGTTAGGGTGGCTGTAATGCAATCGTGGCGGTCAGCAATGGTTCTGTGTTCTTTAGCCTTAAGGCCAATTTCGTTCAATTTGGACGACAGCCAAGCCACATTGGTATTGATGACTTGCCCGATAAGCAATTCATCGCCTATGGAAATCAGGTAAACGTTGTTCTTTGTTGCCATAAATGCATCTTACAGGGTTGATTAACAACTTTTAACCCAGAAGCGGTGCAGCGTTTGGGGTAAAAGGCTGAGCAAAAATCCTATTTTTGTTTTGAGTTCATGGAATTCGGCCCAAATGTACGGTGAAGCTTCAAGAACTTAAACAAATGGAACATGGATATACAAGCATTAAATCAGAAAATTGCTGAAGAGTCGGCGTTTGTTTCGGCAGTGAGGCTCGAAATGGACAAAGTTATAGTTGGGCAAAGGTATATGACCGACCGCCTGTTGATTGGTTTGCTAAGCAATGGCCATATTTTGTTGGAGGGCGTGCCGGGGCTTGCAAAAACCCTTGCCATCAAAACCTTAGCACAGGTTGTTGACGTTAGTTTTAGCCGAATTCAATTTACGCCCGACCTGCTTCCTGCCGATGTGGTTGGAACCGTGATTTACAATCCGAAAAACGAGGCGTTCTCGGTAAAAAAAGGTCCTGTTTTTTCCAATTTCGTTTTGGCAGATGAAATCAATCGGGCACCGGCTAAAGTTCAAAGTGCTTTGCTTGAGGCCATGCAAGAACGGCAGGTTACCATTGGCGACCAAACCTTTGCTCTGCCCGATCCATTTTTGGTTTTGGCAACCCAAAACCCGGTTGAACAAGAGGGTACCTATCCATTGCCCGAAGCTCAGTCCGACCGTTTTTTGTTGAAGGTGGTTTTAGATTACCCACAAAAATCAGAAGAACAGGAAATTATTCGCCTGAACATGCTTCAGGAATTTCCAAAGGTAAACGTGGTGGTGCACAAAGACCAAATTAATCATGCCCGAACCGTGGTTCGCAGCTTGTATATGGACGAAAAAATTGAGCGTTACATTGTAGATTTGGTCCATGCATCCCGTAATCCGCAAGGGAACGGAATACAGGGGCTAAAGGAGTTGATTTCGTTCGGAGCTTCGCCCCGGGCCTCCATTAGTTTGGCCTTGGCTTCAAAGGCATTTGCTTTTTTACAGGGCAGGGGCTATGTTATTCCTGAAGATGTTCGAGCCGTTGCAAAAGACGTGCTGCGTCACCGCATTGGTCTTACCTACGAAGCGGAAGCCGAAGAAATGAGCAGCGACGATGTGGTTGATTCGTTGTTGAATAAAGTGTTGGTGCCTTAATATTTCCTGAAAGTCAGGGAAAATGGAATCTAAAACTAGCAGTCCTGATGATTTAAAAGACCTGCTCAAAAAGGTTCGCAGGCTTGAAATCAAAGCGCGTGGTTTGACCGATCAGCTGTTTGCCGGCCAGTATCATGCTGCGTTCAAGGGACGTGGTATGTCGTTTGCCGAGGTTCGAAATTATCAGTACGGCGACGATGTTCGGTTTATTGATTGGAACGTAACAGCGCGTTTCAGTGAGCCCTTTGTAAAGGTTTTTGAAGAAGAACGGGAATTGATTGTGGTTTTGATGCTCGATGTTAGCGCTTCTTCAGGGTTTGGCGCCCACCACCGTTCTCTTCGTGAACTTGCGGCCGAAATCGCTGCAATTGTTGGTTTTTCGGCCGTCCAGAACAACGATAAAATTGGGGCTGTTTTTTATTCCTCTCAAGTGGAACAGTTTATCCCACCCCGTAAAGGCCGTTCTCATTTTTTAAGAATTCTACGGGATTTCTTGGTCTGCGTTCCCGCCCATTCTGGCACTCGAACGGGGGTTGCCATGGAATACATCGGCCGCGTACTGCGAAAAAAAGCCACCGTTTTTTGCATTAGCGATTTTATTGAACCCTCTTTTTCTGATGCCCTAAAAATTGCGTCAAGAAAACACGATCTATTGCTGATGCGCACCACCGATCCTTTGCTCGGTCAGCTTCCAGATGCAGGTCTGATTCGACTGCGCGATCCTGAAACCGGGGAAACTCGATGGTTGGACTCTCACAAAAAGTCCGTCAGGCAACATTGGCAAGATACTTGGCATAACCATCAAAAAAAATTGAAATTGGCGGCTCAACGCTATGGGGTTGACTTGGCCGAGTTTAGTTCTGATGCCGATGTGAGCAGGCCTTTAAACCAATTGTTTAAATCTAGAGGAGTCCGCAGATGAACCACCGCTTTGTTTTATTCTTGCTGTTCTGTTGCTCCCTTTATGCAAAAGGCCAAACCTCGTTTGGCTTAAAATGGAAGGCAGAAAAAGATACGGTTTCCATAGGTGAACCCTTTAACTTGGAATTGCGCCTGCCCGAAGCAAAATTGAAAAAGACGATGGTATGGCCTGAATTTGCCGACAGCTTAGGGGCTTTTGAACTTCTTCAGGTGCAATGGATGGACTCCGCAGATCTTCGGTTCGGTATTCTAATGCAAGCCGTGGTTTACGATTCCGGAACCGTTCAAATTCCGGGAATTTCCCTGGGATTTATAGATGGCTTAGATACCCTAATGGTAGAAATTCCTAGTCATACCATAGAGGTTTTGGCGCCCCAAGTAAATATGGAGGCCGATTTTCAAGATATTTTGGCCAATCCCGACCCTGGTTACCATTGGCATGAATACCTTCCTTGGCTTGGTTTGCTAGCCTTAATGCTTCTTTTGGCCTTGGCTATGTGGTTGATTGTTCGCAAAAGAAAACAACCTAAACCACAACCCCTAGCGCCCAAGATTGATCCTTTTGATGCGGCTATGGATGCCTTGAATCAACTAAAGGAACTGCAGGGATCTCTTTCCGATGCTCAGATTAAGGAATTTTATACCCAAACCGTCGATGCGCTGCGAACATTGGTTGATCAGGTATATGACCTTGATGTTTCTGAAATGACGAGTTCAGAGTGGTTGGCGCTGTGGAAGCGCCGCCCTGAACAGGAAAGTACCGGAATAGAATTGAACTATGTTCTTCATATTGCCGATTTGGTAAAATTTGCAAAGCAACAACCTGGCCCTGCCGAACGTACCCAATTGATCGAAGCTGCTGTGGCTTTTGTTCAGGCATGTAGGCGGTATTCCCATTCCTTAACCACCCGTTCCCATGAATGACCTATTTAACATTCAGTTCGATTATCCTTGGGTTTTCGCTCTTTTGCCTTTGGGTGGCCTTTTCGCTTGGCTGCGCTTTCGTAAAATTAAACAGGTTGGAATAGGGTGGAAGCATCCGGTTTTACCTAATTCACAAAAAAAGTACCCAGTTGGTTTTAGGCAAAGGCTTCGATGGTTGCCCAATGCCTTAAGGGCCCTGGTTTTTTTATTCATCGTTGTTGCTTTGGCAAGGCCAAGAGGTCATATAGGTATGACCGAGGTGAACCGAGAGGTGGTAGATATTCAGCTTGCCTTGGATATTTCAATCTCGATGAAAGCCAAAGATTTTTCGCCCGATCGACTTGGTGTTTCAAAAAGGATCGCTGCTGAGTTTATTGAAGGCCGCCCCAACGATCGAATTGGTTTGGTTATTTTTTCGGGCGAGAGCTTTACCCAATGCCCTGCAACCCTTGACCATGAGGTTCTTCAAATTTTGCTGTCAAAAATTGAAACAGGTATGCTTGTTGATGGTACCGCCATCGGTGCTGGTTTAGGAACTGCTGTTGCCAGACTTAAAGATTCTGAATCAACCAGCAAGGTGGTTATTTTATTGACCGATGGGGTGAACAACAGTGGAAATATTGCTCCTGCAACAGCCGCTGAAATTGCTAAAACCTTTGGAGTTCGCGTTTACACCATCGGGGTGGGAAAAAAGGGCAGCGCTTTGTCGCCCGTGGCCATGAACCCGAATGGCTCTCTGGTCTTTGGTATGGCTCCGGTTGAAATCGACGAAAATCTGCTCAAAGACATCGCAGCCCAAACCGGTGGCAAGTATTTCCGAGCTGAAAATGAACAATCCTTGAAGTCTATTTTTGAGGAAATCGATACCCTAGAAAAAACCTTGATTCAGGACAAAGAATTTTATGTGCGCCCCGATCTATTTTGGCCAGTCGTAGCCTTGGCTGCCCTTCTTTTGCTCCTTGAATGGGTGGTTCGTTTGTTGTGGTTTAAAAGTGTTACCGAACCATGAATTTTGAGTATCCTACATACTTGAAAGGCTTTTGGTTTTTATTGCCTTTAATTGCCTTATTCGTGCTCGATTACCGGTGGAGAATCAGTCGTTTTTTGAGAATGGGAACCCCCTCTATGCTTTACCGAACCTTAGGGCTGTTTCCAAAGTTTGTCCTGATTGCTCGGTATGGAATTCGGCTTCTTTTGATCGCAGCGTTGATTTTGGTTTTGGCTCGACCCAAGGGGGGTATGACAGATAGCCCTAGAACAAAAGCCAGAACCCAGTTGGTTTTTTGCTTAGATGCTTCAAGGTCTATGTTGGCCGAAGATCTTCAGCCCAATCGACTTTCACGCGCTAAACAAGCCATATCGGCTGTTTTAAAACGCTTGCAGGGCGACCAGGTTGCCTTGGTCGTTTTCGCAGGTTCGGCCCACATCCAGTTGCCAATGACCAACGATTATGGAGCCGCAATGATGTTCCTGGAGGCTGTTTCAACCGATTACCCTTCGGTTCAGGGAACCTCCATTTCTGCCGCTTTAAAAGAGGCCATAAAAACCTTGCCCGAGCAAACCGAGGGTGAACCCGCCATCGTTCTAATGTCAGATGGAGAAGACCACGAAGGCGATCTTCCGCCCATTTTAAATGAACTTAAACAACGCGGTGTCCGCGTTTTTGCTATGAGCATTGGAAGCCAGGTTGCCGCTCCAATTCCCAACAACGGCTCTTACCTTACAGATTTACAAGGGAAACTGGTGTTTACCAAGCCCAACGAGGAAATGTTGAATAAAATTGCTTCCGAAACAAATGGATTTTTTGTGAAAGGAAATGACCCTTCCACCGCTTTGAATAAGGTGATGTCTGAAATTGACCGTTTAAAAAAATCCACCAATTTATCCGCCGAAGCTTCCATCGGCCGAGAGGAACTCTTTTTGCCATTTCTTTGGTTCGCTTTTGCTCTTCTTTGTCTTGATTTGGTTTTTGTATCACAATGGGAAAAATGGCTGCGAAAATGGAGCATCTTCGGTTAAATATATTCCTGTTGTCCCTCGCTTTCCTTTCAGGATTGACCTCTCGGGCGCAAATCCCGGGACTTAAATCTTACCGTTTGCTTAGACAGGGAAACCAGGCTCTTCAAGAAGCCCACCCCTTAAAGGCCGATTCGGTTTTTGGACGGTACCTGAAAATTGACCCCAACAATCCCTATGCACAAATGGGCCTAGGAAATGCGCTTTATCAGCAAGCCAATCCAGATTCTGCTCGGTATTGGTTTGAAAAAGCAGCCGATTCTTTTCAAAATCCTTCCCATAAAAGCATTGCTCATCACAACCTGGGCAATACCTATATGAAATCAGAAAAATGGGCAGAAGCCGCTCAACAATACAAAGAAGCACTCAAACTTCAGCCCGAAAGCGAAAAATCCCGCTACAACCTGCATTACGCTCTAAAAAAACTCAAACAGCAGCAACAGCAACAACAACAGCAGCAACAACAGCAACAACAACAG
>VGMT01000030.1 GCA_016866335.1 Bacteroidota bacterium
GCTCCGGTACAGCCCTTAGTGGCAGCCTTGTCTCGTGGCGCCTTTGAATTTCAAGGTCAAAAATGCTCGGCCGCCAGCCGGGCTTACATTCCTCAGAGCCTTTGGCCCGAAGTCAAGGCAGGACTGTTGGCCGACATAAGCAGCTTTTCCATGGGAGGAACCGAAGATTTTGGGAATTTCATCAATGCCGTTATCGACGAAAAAGCCTTCAACAGCATAACGGCCTACATTGAAAAGGCCCGGGCCGTACCCGGCAACGAAATTATAATTGGTGGCAAGTACGACAAGAGCAAAGGCTACTTTGTTGAGCCGACGGTGGTGCTGAGCAAGGACCCCAAAAGCATCACCATGGAAGAGGAGATTTTTGGACCGGTGTTGACCATATATGTGTATGCCGATTCGGAATTGGATGCCACCTTAGATTTGGTAAACACCACCTCGCCCTATGCGTTAACGGGGGCCATTTTTGCCCGCGACCGCTATGCGGTTCAACACATGACAGAAAAGCTGAGAGATGCGGCGGGCAATTTTTACATCAACGACAAGCCCACGGGCGCCGTGGTGGGTCAACAGCCTTTTGGTGGAGCTCGGGCTTCAGGCACCAACGACAAAGCCGGGTCCATGATCAACCTGTTGCGCTGGGTGAGTCCCCGCACCATCAAAGAAACCTTTGTGGCGGCCAGCGACTACCGGTATCCGTTCTTAGACAAAGAATAAGGGGCAGTATATAAAAAAATCCAGAGCGGCAATGCACTTTTGCCTCCTTGGATTTGGAAAAATGCACATG
The DNA here is from genome assembly GCA_016866335.1 of Bacteroidota bacterium. Lineage (GTDB taxonomy): Bacteria > Bacteroidota > Bacteroidia > CAIKAF01 > CAIKAF01 > CAIKAF01. The sequence goes on from VGMT01000030.1 coordinate 788, forward strand.
GCCCGTTATATTTGCGTCCCTTTTTAAGGGAAAACATTCCTCCTTAGCTCAGTTGGTTAGAGCATCTGACTGTTAATCAGAGGGTCCTTGGTTCAAGTCCAAGAGGGGGAGCAAAAGACGAAAAAGCCTCACAGCAATGTGGGGCTTTTTTAATGTCAATGCGCTATGTATTACATTTATATACTTTATTCATCGTTGGCGGACAAGTACTATGTCGGTTATTCTTCAGATCCATGGCGCCGGTTGCATCAGCATTTAAATAACGATGGAACAAAATTCACGGGCAGTTTTAAGGACTGGAAAATTTCAGCAATATTCCAAGCCTCAACCAACATCACAGAAACGATGAAAATAGAACGATTTATTAAGCGACAAAAGAGCCGAAAGCTCATAGAACGGATGTTGGAAGCTGGGGTTACAGGGACAGGGGTGTTGGCTCAGTTGGTTAGAGTCCCGCATGTGCGGGATTAATCAGAGGGGCCTTTCCCGCAGGTGCGGGACAAGAGGGGGAGCCAAACTTAGAGACGCACAATTGTGCGTCTTTTTTTTTGGTGGGTCGTTTACCGTGCATTACCGCAAGGATGCGTCTCCCGATACCGTAAAGATGCAATATTTAACGGATGTTGGAAGATGGGTTTACAGGTACAGGGGTGTTGGCTCAGTTGGTTAGAGTCCCGCATGTGCGGGATTAATCAGAGGGTCCTTTCCCGCAGGTGCGGGACTCCCGCAGGTGCGGGACAAGTGGGGGAGCAAAAGACGAAAAAGCCTCACAGCAATGTGGGGCTTTTTCATTTATACCCCCTCTGAAACCCTTGTTAAAGGTCGAGTTACAAAATCCTAAATGGAGCAAACACATCTTTTCAGAATGGGAAAACGCTATGAGAAGGAAACATGTTCCAATTGAAGAAATCAAAAAGAGAATTTCTAACGCTCAACGCGCATTTCCTGATGCGCTAATTGAAAACTATGAAACATTGGTTGACGCTCATACTTTTTTTAAACACCACCGGCAATTTTATATCCCGCCAAAACTATCATTTTTTATGATTTTTGGCGAAGTATAGAAAAAGAAGAAGCTCTTTTTATCAACCGCGCTACAGCGATTTTGCCGTTAAACCAAAGTGAAACTCCTCTGTACCGTTGATACCCGCAAGTGGGCCTCTATATCCCAGGTTTAAGTTACACAAAATGCTCGGTCTCTACGGGCGCTCCAACCGATAAACCTCGCCCACACCAATGCTCATTTCTAAATTGCTTCCGCTGCACGTTGCACTGCCCGTTTTGTCAGGAATCTGCTGTTCTACCGCATAGGTGTACGGAATGTTGCAGGCCAATCCGGTGGACTTAAAATCGATGCTCAACGTAGTGCCCGACAACGTCCAACTCAAGTCGTAATAGGCTCCCCCTACTCCACCCAAAATAGAGCATTGATTTTGGCAATCGGCAATCCGAAGCTCTCCCGTTCCGTTGGCGTTGAAGTAAATATCTGCTTCACACGGAAAAGGACTCGGATTGAAGCGCCATGTACCTTGAATGCATTCGCTAAGCGGTTCGTCGCTCCGGCAAGAATTTAAGCTAAAACCCAGCAGTACCGCCAAAATTGGCACCCATTTAATTGAGGTGAATTTTCCCATCTTTTTTTAGGGAAAGCTACACAATTTTTGTGTTTCATGAGCGCTTTTCTTTTTCAATTTTATAACATTAGGGCGAACTTCCAGCACCTACCTTTGTGCTCAATGAACAGAAATCCGATTTCGGGGTTTATTGGAGGTATGAAGTCGATTCCAACAGCCATTCTTCTGGCTTTCACCTTGCTGCTCCCAGCCCAACGCAGCGAAAAAGCAACCCTTTCGGGATACGTGCGCGATGCGCAAACCGGAGAATCCCTGCCAGGTGCGGCTGTTGTTGTTAAAGGAACCACCACCGGAGCCGTTGCAAACACCTACGGCTTTTATTCCCTTACCCTGCCAAAAGGAACCTACCAAATTCAGTGCGCCTACTTAGGGTACTTGGCTCAATCCGACAGTTTAGCCCTGTTCAGCAATCAATCGCGCAACTACGAATTGAAGGTGCAAGCCAAGCTGGCCGGAGAATATACCGTTACCGACGATAAGGCCCGGCAAAATACCGAAAGCACACGCATGAGCACCATCGATTTGCAAATGGAGGAGGTCAAGAAAATGCCCGTTCTCTTTGGCGAGGTCGATATCTTGAAAACCATTCAACTCCTGCCCGGCGTTAAGGGCGCAGCCGAAGGCAGCTCTGGCTTTTATGTTCGGGGCGGCGGACCCGACCAAAACCTCATCCTGCTCGACAACGCCACCGTGTACAACGCCTCTCACCTTTTCGGCTTCTTTAGTGTGTTCAATTCCGACGCCATTAAAAACGCTGAACTCATTAAAGGCGGTATGCCCGCCCGCTACGGTGGCCGGCTCAGTTCGGTGCTCGACATTTCAATGAAAGAAGGCAACATGAAAGAATTTCATGGCAGTGGCGGAATTGGGCTGATTGCCAGCCGACTTACCCTCGAAGGTCCCATTGCCAAAGAAAAACTCTCGTTTTTGGTCAGCGGCCGACGCACCTACCTAGACGCCCTTCTTATGCCCTTTGCCGGCGAAGGAAGCCCCCTAAATGGAAACAGCTATTATTTTTACGACCTGAACGCCAAGGTCCAATGGAAAATCGGAGAAAAAGACAGGCTGTTCTTTTCAGGGTATTTTGGCGAAGATATTTTTAACTTCCGAAGTCCTACAGGTGCCTTACGCATTAATATTCCATGGGGCAATGCCATTGCATCGCTACGCTGGAACCACCAATTTGATTCCCGTTTGTTTTTGAACACTACAGCTTCGTTTACCGACTACAATTTTAAAACCGGAGCGCAGGGCGAGAATTTTAGCTTTGAATTGAACAGCGGAATCCGCGATTATACCCTAAAAACAGATTTTTACTGGACTCCCAACAACAAGCACTTGATTCGATACGGATCCGAAATGGTGTTTCATGAATTCCGACCCAGCACCGTCCAGGCATCGCTCGAAAGCAACAGCGTAGGCTTGCCCACCGCACAAGTTTTGTACGCCCTCGATGGCTCTGTGTACGCCGAAGACGACTGGAACATCAGCACGCGTTGGAAAGCAAACCTGGGATTCCGGCTTAGTTATTTTCAACATACCGGCCCCTACGACCGTTTCATTAAGGGCAACGACGGCACCAACATCGACACCGTTTCCTACTCCAGCCTTGAAAACATCCAAGATTATTTTCGAGCCGAACCTCGAATAGCCCTTAGATTCCTTATCAACGAAAACAGCAGCATCAAAGGCGCTTTTACAGTAAATTACCAAAACCTGCATCTGGCCAATTTGGCCACCGTTTCGCTGCCCACCGATATTTGGCTGCCCAGCACCTCCTTGATTCCGCCCCAACAATCCATTCAAGGAAATTTGGGCTACTTCCACAACCTCTTCAACAACGCCCTGGAAACCTCGGTCGAGGTGTACTATAAACACATGGACAACCTTGTGGAATACCGCGACAACAGTAGCTTTGGCGATTTAGTCAACGACAACCCCGACAACATCATGGTACTGGGCAGCGGACGTAGCTATGGTGCAGAATTTTTCATCAAAAAACGACTGGGCAAAGTAACGGGCTGGATTGGCTACACCCTTAGCTGGACCGAACGCTTTAATTTCGACAAAAGTTTGGTGAGCTACGAGGGCGATTTCTTTTACCCCAGGTACGACCGCCGCCACGACATTTCGGTAACCGCCACCTGGGAAGTATCAAAGCGCTGGACCTTGTCGGGCGTGTTTGTGTACAGCACCGGAAATGTGCTGGCGGTACCCTCCGAATTCTACTTCCTCGGCGACGACATCGTTCCCTACTTTACCGACCGCGACAACTTCCGCATGGTGCCCTACCACCGCTTAGACCTGTCGGCAACCTATGTAATCAAAAAAACCGACAAGTGGGAAAACAGCTTAAACATCAGTATTTACAATGTATACAGCAGGCTAAACCCCTTCTTTGTGTACTTCGACATTGAAACCAACAGCAACACCGGCGCCGTCAATTTCCAAGGCAAGCAGGTGTCGTTGTTTCCCATAATTCCGGCAGTAACATGGAACTTTTCTTTTTAGGTTTTTTGGGGGCCATTTCCGGCCATTGGCTGCATCCGGCTAGCAAAGCGCGGCGCCGGATCGCCGCGGGCTTGTGTTCACTGAAGTTCACCCAAGCCCACGCCTCCGGCGAACGCACTTTGCTTCGCCGGCTGCTTGCCGCTGTCCGGGGCCCGGGCCGCATCAATGCCTCTAACCTCCTCATTCTGCTTGCCCTGGCCTCCTTCCTGTTCAGCTCTTGCGAAACCGATATCGATTTGTCCATTCCCATCAATCAATCCTCTTTGGTGGTTGATGCCTACATCATAAGCGGCGAACCAGCTCGGGTAACGGTAACTACGGCCTATCCCTATACTTCAGTTGTCGATTTGGAAAGCTTGTCGTCCATTGTGGTTTCCGATGCCATTGTTGTTTTGAGCGATGGACAGTTGACCGATACCCTGCTGTACACCGTCGATTTAAACCTGTTCCCGCCCTTTTTCTATCAAGGCCAAAATCCCGCTTTATTTGGCCAACCTGGCAAAACCTATTCCATCCGCGTTATTTCAGGTGCCGACACCGCTACCGCCAGCACCCAAATCCCAATGCCAGTGCCCCTTGATAGCCTTGCCTGGGAGTCTGAAGGCAAAGACGAAGAAGACAGCACCATTGAATATGGCCGATTACGGGTTTGGTTTCGCGACCCACCTGAGCTGGGTAACCACTATCGGATTTTTCTGAAAACCCAAGATTTTACCTCCTTTCAAACTCCTTTTAACAGCGTATTTGAAGACCGAATCATTAACGGCGACAGCATTTTCTTCGACGTTTCTAAACCCGATGCCCAACCTAGTTTTTTGGTTCCCGATTCCTTGTCGTTCCAAGAACGCCGCCGTTTTGTGAAGGGCGACACCATTGATGTTCGCTTTTGCAGCATCACCCGCGATTCCTACTCTTTTATCCGCAGCTTTCAATCGGCCGCGGCCTCTTTCGGAAATCCGTTCGCCGCCCCAACCTTTGTTAAAGGCAACATGAAGGGAGCCCTAGGTGGTTTTGTAGGCTACGGTGCTTCTTATCACACCTTCATCTCCCAATGATGCCTATCTTTGGGGCATAAATTGGATCTCATGTCTGAATCTGCTGAAAATCATGCCTTACCCTGCCTTATCTTAGGTTCAGGACCTGCCGGTTATACCGCTGCAATCTATGCTGCTCGCGCCGGCCTAACACCGGTTATGTACACCGGCCCAGAGCCCGGCGGTCAACTTATGATCACCAACGACGTTGAGAATTATCCCGGTTATCCCGATGGAATCATGGGCCCCCAAATGATGGAAGATTTCAAAAAACAAGCCCAACGCTTTGGAACCGATGTGCGCTTTGGCATGGGAACCTCCGTGGATCTTTCTTCCAGGCCTTTTAAGGTTACCCTTGACCAAGCCAAAGAGGTATTTGCCGAAACCCTAATCATTACAACCGGCGCCTCGGCCAAATGGCTCGGCATAGAAAGCGAACAACGCTTGAACGGACGCGGAGTTTCTGCTTGCGCTGTTTGCGACGGTTTCTTCTTCAAAAACCAAGATGTGATTATTGTGGGCGGAGGCGATACCGCCTGCGAAGAAGCCACCTACCTGTCGAAACTCTGCTCAAGCGTTCACATGCTGGTACGAAAAGACAGCATGCGCGCCAGCCAAATTATGCAAAAACGCGTGCTCGAAAACCCAAAAATTAAGGTCTATTTCAATACCGAAACCTTAGAGGTGTTGGGCGAAGATACCGTTACAGGTGCCCGATTAAAAAACAGCGCCACCGGCGAAGAATTTACCCTGCAAGCCACCGGTTTTTTTGTAGCCATTGGACACCGTCCCAATACCGATATTTTTAAAGGTCAATTGGATATGGATGAAAATGGATACCTAAAAACCATTCCCGGCACCACCTCTACCAAAATACCTGGAGTGTTTGCTGCCGGCGATGTGCAAGATTCGGTGTACAGACAGGCAGTAACAGCCGCAGGAACCGGTTGTATGGCTGCCCTTGAAGCCGAACGCTTCCTGGCCGCACAGGAATAAACCAAATTGCCTCCTGATTTTTGGACAGAATTTTCACCCTTTTTTTTAGGCAAAAAAACCTATTTACCTACCTTTGAATTCAAATTAACCACGATGGAATACCGCATTGAAAAAGACACCATGGGGCAAGTGCAGGTGCCTGCTCACAAGTACTGGGGCGCCCAAACTGAACGTTCTCGCACCAACTTTAAAATCGGTCCTGAAGCTTCCATGCCCGCCGAAATTATCCGTGGCTTTGCTATTTTGAAAAAAGCCGCAGCCTACGCGAATACCGACCTGGGCGTACTCTCTGAAACCAAACGCGATGCCATTGCCCAAGTATGCGATGAAATTTTGGCCGGTGGTTTGTCCGACGAATTTCCCTTGGTGATTTGGCAAACCGGATCAGGTACCCAAAGCAACATGAATGTGAATGAAGTGGTGGCCAACCGCGCACATGTGCTGAATGGAGGAAGCCTGAACGATGCCGAAAAAATACTGCATCCCAACGACGACGTCAACAAAAGCCAAAGCTCGAACGACACCTTTCCAACCGCCATGCACATCGCCGCTTACCATTCGGTTGTTACCGGAACCCTGCCCGGATTGATGGAACTTAGAACCGTGCTGGCCCAAAAAGCAAAAGAAACCATGGACGTAGTGAAAATTGGCCGCACCCATTTTATGGATGCTACACCCCTGACCTTAGGGCAAGAGTTCAGCGGTTATGTTCAGCAAATTGACAACAGCGTGCGTGCCATCAAAAACGCCCTTGAAGCCATTCGCGAAATAGCCCTGGGTGGCACAGCAGTAGGGACAGGATTGAACGCCCCCAAAGGATATTCCGAAACGGTGGCCGAATACATTGCCGACTTCTCTGGACATCCTTTTGTTACGGCACCCAATAAATTCGAGGCCTTGGCCGCCCACGATGCTATGGTGGAATTGAGCGGGGCTCTAAAACGAGCCGCCGTTGCCTTAATGAAAATTGGCAACGACGTACGCATGCTCAGCTCAGGTCCTCGCTGCGGCATCGGCGAAATTTTGATTCCCGACAACGAGCCAGGCTCCTCCATTATGCCCGGAAAAGTGAACCCAACCCAGCCAGAAGCCTTAACCATGGTCTGTGCACAGGTCATCGGAAACGATGTAGCAGTAAGCGTTGGCGGAGCCACCGGCCACTTTGAATTGAATGTGTTTAAGCCCCTGATTGCCGCCAATGTTCTGCAATCGGCTCGACTTCTGGGCGACGCTTGCCGTTCTTTCAGTCAAAACTGCGCCGAAGGCATTCAGCCAAATTTACCCGCCATCAAATCAAACCTAGAAAACAGCTTGATGTTGGTTACAGCGTTGAATCCGCATATTGGTTACGAGAAATCGGCTGCCATCGCTAAAAAGGCCCACAAAGAAAATACAACCCTGCGTGAAGCCGCTTTGGCCCTGGGTTATTTAACCAACGAACAGTTTGATGCCTGGGTAATTCCCAACCAAATGGTAGGCGAACTGCCGCGCTAATTTCGGTAAATTGAAAAAAACACGGTTTGCTCCCACCCCTAGTGGGTTTCTGCACAGAGGAAACCAATTCAATGCCAACTTCATTTGGAATTGGGCAAAATCAGAAGGTGCTATCCTTCGGCTACGCATTGACGACATTGACCAAAGCCGCTTTCGACTAGCCTACCTTGAAGATGTTTTTTCCCGATTAAGGGATTGGGGAATTCAGTGGCAGGAAGGCCCGCTTGACGCAACCGATTTCCTGCAAAACCATTCCCAACACCTGCGCTTGACCAGGTATTCTCAGGCCCTTTCGGCTATACGTGAATATACCTATGCCTGCTCTTGCTCGCGAAAGGAAACTCAACAATCGGAACAGTTTGACGGCTGCCCAAAAAGATGCCGAGAAATGGCTCTGGAATGGGTGCCCGGTCAAACGGCCTTACGGGCGCAGTTAAAACAAGGCAACGAAACCTGGCTTCGGCCCGACGGGGAATGGGAGTCCGTAGAGCGTGCCGCCTTTGTTCTTGACCCCGTTGTGTGGACACGCGAAGGATTGCCCGCCTACCACTGGGTCAGCATTATCGACGATTTGGATATGGGAATAACCGACGTCTGGAGGGGAGCCGACCTATTGGTGTCAACCGGGATTCAACGCCAATTGGCCCGATTGGCAGGCTTTCATGCCTTCGAACAGATTCGTTTCGGACACCATGCCCTTATTACCGATGAATTCGGCAATAAATTGAGCAAAAGCGTCTTAAGTCAAAATCAGTAGTCCTTTTTGTTTGGAATTACGCCCCGAACTCCTCCCCGTGGATTTTCAACATCGCCCCTATAACGGGGAATTAGATGAAGGTGAGCATGGAAAATGGTCTGCCCAGCGGTTTCACCCACATTCACTCCAATGTTAAACCCATCGGGTCTGCACTCTGAAATAAGCTGCTCCCGGCATTTGCTCAGTAAACTTAAGCAGGCTATTTGCTCTACAGCGCTTAACTCAAAAAAATCAGAACAATGCCTGCGAGGAACCACCAAAACATGGCCCGGACTCACCGGATATCCATCGTAAAAGGCCAAAGCATACTCGTTTTCTGCAAGCAGTTGCCGTTCACTTAATTCGCAAAAAGGGCAAGAGAGGCTTTGGGATTTCATGCTGTTTCTAGGTATTCAAATCCATTGTTGTGGGCAATGCTCAGTAAAGGTGACAGTTGATCCCTGTAGCGTTCGCTAGAAATGGCTTCTACATGCGGGAACAGGGTTAAATAATCCTGAAGGTATCGGTTTCGGGGAGCCACTTCAAGCATATGATGAACCGCGGTAGACTGCAAGCGGTAAAATCCATCAAAATACAAACGTAGGGGCGGAAGTTTGTCGCTTTTACGGGAATTAAACAAGGGGTCAGCCGGAATTAAATTCCACATTAAATCATGCGAAACAAAGCGGTAGGGTATAAAATGCTCTACGGCATAGGCCCCTTTTACCAGGGCTTTTCCAGTGTAAATACAGGGCTGAGGCCCTAGGTCAACCAGTACTTTATCCCAGAAATCTCGGCGTTGTGGAGTTAATGAGCTGCGCAAAGCTGGCTTAATCAATTTATTCGCAAGGTCGGGCACCTGCGGGTTTTTGGCCTGCAAAAACTGAGTCAAGTTCCAATAGCAAAAGTCCTTTAGCAGCCGAATGTTGCTTTCAAGGTAGGGCATCCAAATGGGGTTTATCTCTACGCGGTCTGGGTACAGAGCATACAAAACCTGATTCGCAAACGATTGCGATTGATTGTAGATTCGGCTTCGCCGTTGGGTGTCGCTTTCTCGTTCGTGTTTTGGAAACCAAGGACTTAAAAACCAATGGGGCACATTTTTGTCAAAATGCATCAATATGCCCAACGACATAGCTTGGGTCGTTCCAGCTAGCTGAGCAATTACCCTTTCCCTCGGTGCGTCTATGGGGATAAATTCCAATTCGTGCAAGGCCTGAGCTGCTTGCTGAATAAGGTCTTGAGAGCCAAACGAAACCTTAAAGTAGTGAATGGTGTACCAGGCCTGAGCCAGCATTTGAGCAAACAATTCCTGCTTTCGAATTTGGCTTTTTCCCTGTTCAACAGAATTAAGAATAGCCAAAAACCAATAAAACTTGTAGGTTGCAGATGTGCTATTAAAGCATGCGGCCAGTCTTGCCACCGGCAAGTACGAAGAGGGACTAAGGGGAGAGGAAACAACCATAAATGCAAGAACAAAGTACAAAATTGTAGGTGCTTAAGGCAAAGCAAAGCACATAATTGCATTCATTTGAGGTAAAACCTTGGGCTATCGGCCGTTAATTTCCCAACATCGTCGGGCGAAAAGTGTACCTTTAGTGGCACAATGAAAGGTCATTCCACCTTAGAAGCCATGAAAACCTGTTTTAAAATCTACTTGTTTTCTTTTTTAGGTATTTGGATATTTCTGCTTAATGCGCTTCAAGCACAAACCCAACCCACAGATTCAGATATGCGCCAGATGGCCGATGCCGATTCGGTATTGCCCATTTTAAACCGCGACAACGGAAATTTTAGTGGCGTATTTTTTGCCAGAGTTTCCGCCTCACAAAAGTGGGGAATTTTCAATGCCTTTACCTCTTCCAAAAACACCGCTCAGGTTGTACCCATGCTCTTCGACTCCCTTACACTTGTGCACCATCCTGTTTACGTTTACTTGGCCTGGCAAGACGGAAAAATGGGATTGGTTGAAAATAGCCGAATTCAGGAACGGGTGCCGGTTTTTTTGTATCAAGACGGCATGTACGCATTAGATGCCCAACAAAACCATTATGTTTTGGTAAAAGAAAAGAACCGCTGGTCTGTTTTAGAAGCCCGTACCCAGAGGTCATTGAGCAACAAAACATGGGCCGACCCCTTACGTATTCCCTTGCCAATTAAATAATGCTGGATGTTCAGCAAAACAACCTAGGGGCCGAAAACAGTCCTTATTTGAGGCAACATGCCCACAACCCTGTGTGGTGGCAGCCCTATGCACCAGAATCGATTAAAGCCGCCCAAAATCTGCAAAAACTGATTCTGGTTAGCATCGGATATTCGGCCTGCCATTGGTGCCACGTTATGGAAAAAGAATCGTTTGCTGACCATAATGTGGCCGAGGTCATGAATGCTAGGTACCTTTCCATAAAACTTGACCGAGAGGAGCGCCCTGACCTAGATCATGTGTATATGCAGGCGGCCATGCTGAGCAGCCGTCAGGGTGGCTGGCCTTTGAACGCCATTTGCCTACCCGATGGCCGGCCTTTTTTTGCTGGAACCTATTTTCCCAAAGACCGTTGGCTGGCCATTCTACACCATTTTTATGGCCTGTGGAAAACCGAACCCATTACCCTGATTGAAGCAGCCGATGCCATCCAAAAAGGCATTGCAAAACTACTTTCGGCCCCAGTTTCCCAGCAAAATCCTCAACTTTCGTTTTTGGGGCCACTTCAAGAATGGAAATCCAAGGTTTACCAACAGCTGGACCCTACTTTTGGCGGACCCGACCGAGAGCCTCGCTTCCCCATGCCGGCCATTGCCCTGCCCTTTTTAAGCGACAATCAACCTATGGCCGAACGGGTACAAACTTGGCTGCTCAGAATGGCTGCTGGGGGAATTTACGACCAAGTAGGAGGTGGATTTGCACGCTATTCCACAGACGGACACTGGTTTTTGCCCCACTTCGAAAAAATGCTGTACGACAATGCTCAACTGCTCGAAGTGTATTCCCTGGCATGGCATAGAAGCCCGCATCCTATTTTTTTAAGAACGATTCAGGGAATCATCCAATGGGTTGGCAAAGACTTGGCCCTTGCAGATGGACGATACCAATCGGCCATGGATGCCGACAGCGAAGGCCACGAAGGAGCCTATTATGTCTGGGCTCCCGATGCATTGCCGGCATTAAGCCCCGAGGAATGGAACGATTTTCAGGCCGATTTTGAATGGAAAAACGAAGGAAATTGGGAGGGGAATTCCATTTTATGGCGGCCAAAACGTTGGGAATCGCCTTTGCTGCCGCACACCGAATCTGCTTTGGTAAAGCTGGAACACTGCCGCCAAAAACGGGTTGCTCCAATGGTCGATTCCAAAGTAATTCTGGGCTGGAACGCTCTTTATTTGCGAGGCTTGGCAACCGTTGTTTTGGCGGCAGATTCCCTCGAAGATACAGTTTTGGGCCATGCCCTAACATTGGGAGAGGCCCTTTGGAATTACCGAACCAAAAATTCAATTTGGCTTCGCTGCTTGGAGTCTCCACGGGAATTGCCTGCCTTTTTAGACGACTTGGCTCCGTTGGGACTTGCCTATACTCAGCTTTTCCAGGCAACAGGGAATTCAATTTGGCTAAATCGGAGCCGCCTTTTGGCTCAAGATATGTTGACTCAATTTGCGATGCCCCAAGGGCCTTTGCTTTCTTTTTCTACCCAAGTAGATCCTGTTACCCACCAACATCACATCGAAGTGCAAGACAATGTCGTGCCCTCGGCCAACAGCATGGCCGCCCGTTTCTTTTTTGAACTTGGCGTTTTGTCTGGAAATCAGGAATACCAAGACCGAGCAAGGGCGATGTTGGTTCAGGTTTTCGATGCGGTTCAAGATGCGCCCATGTGGCACTGTGGTTGGGTGCTGCTTGCCGAAATGATGGAACATCCCAAAGATGAACTTCGGTACAACGGCCAGGCTCGCACGGCAAGAACCATTTGGAGGCAGCGATTGCGCCCCCCTTTTATGATAGTCGATGAACATCTTCCTATAGGGCATTGGCAGGTATGCCGAGGCACCCAATGCCTTTTGCCCGCAGCATCAACCCAAGAACTGCTGAAGCATTGGCCAGCTTAAAATGAAACAGCATAAAACAAAAAAGGCAGCCTTTGGGGCTGCCTTTTTAAGTGAAATGCAATGAATCCTTATTTCCACTGAATCCGATCGGTTACCACACCCATAGCTGTGGTTAACTCAACCAAATAAAGGCCTGAAGGTAAGCCGTTGCGTTCTAGAACCACATATGAGGTTGGCTGAACATCGGCTTTACTAATTTCAACACCGTTCATAGAAAGTACCCGAACTTTTGAAATAGAATTACCGGGATGAACACGCAAGTTCATAAAGCTTTCAGAAGGATTTGGGAAACTGCTGTGCTGAATCACGAAATTGTTGATGGGTTCGTTGTTCAGGGTTGGATTGTCAAGAACCAATTTCATACGTGGAATCAAGAATCCAACAATGGTATCAAGGTAGGTCATGGCCTTGGCTTTGCTCATGTCAGGGTTTCCGGCCAAACCATTCGCATTGATGGTCGGTCCGCTTTGCCCATACAGGGCAGCTTCTGCACTCACAGCCGCGGTGTCCCACCACTCCCAAGGTGAAGTGTCTTCTAGTGGTCCAGGGATTTCAGCACGGTCAATTTGGAACAGCCCCTCGTATTGGGCTTTTGGATTCAAAGCGTAGGCCCGTTGGCTGATGGGGTCAGTAAAGGTGTGGTTTTGCCAAATGGAGTTGTTGTTCAGTTCGTTGGCCCTTTTAACTACGGCACGGCTTCCCTGAACAAATACCACTGGCTGTCCAGTGGTTGGAACAATAACCACGCCCGAATCGAACGGCGCGTAAATGTCGCGGCTGGCATGAATGGCGGCAACCGGTGGTTCTTGCCAGTCGCCTTGCATCCAGCTGATGTCACCAATGGCTCCGCCAAGATTGGCAACCATTGAAACGTAGTTTTCGTAACCGGGGTGGTTGTAGTTGTTAACCAGTCCTCCCGTTCCATTAACTGAGCCTACCAAGGTGTCGTTGATTACCGAGTTTCCATCGGGCAACAAAAACTTAGGCAGTGCCGTTTCTTCTTGGCGGTTCAAGGTGCCATAAGCCAAGGTAATATACCCACCAGAACCCTGACCAATCAAGATGATTTTACCAGGGTGGATTTTGTAGGTAGTGGCCTCTTTTTTGAAAAAGCGAACTGCGGTTTGGGCGTCGTGAATGGCTCGGTAAACAGCATTCAAAATTCCAGCGGTACGCTCTATCTGTGTTTGGGCAAAAGGATTCCAACCCAAACGGTATAATGGAGCCGCGACCACATACCCTTTCATTGCCATACGCATACATATTTCAACCAGGGCTGAGTCTTTGTTGTTGCCAGAATAGGATCCGTTTATGTATTTGGGCAAAAACGAACCGGTATGGAACAAAATCACCAACGGGCGGTCAGTGGCAACGTCAGTGGCTGGAGGAGTATACATATCCATGTACAAATCGCCCAACAAGGGGTTAGATGAGCTGCTCCCCTGCGGTGCTGGGGGAAAACTCAAAAAATAAAAGTTCTGCCCAAAAGGCACGTTGGGGGTCATAACCACATCACTGCGGCTAAAAACATCGTCCACATAACGGGTTTGAGCAAAACCTGTTAGACTAAGGCCCAACAGTGTGAAAGAAAGTAAAAGTTTTTTCATAGGTTTATAGATTAGATAATCTAAGGTATAAAGAAATCAGAGATGGCCTATCGATTCAATAGATTCATATCAAAAAGCAGTGAAAAATAAACAATGCGTCCAATTTGAGGCCCTCCATAAACCTGCACAACCCGATTGTCGGTCAGGTTTTGCGCCCCAATTTTAAAGGTGGTATGCGATTTTGGATACCGGTAATTCAATTGTGCGTCAATCAGGTAATACGAAGGAATGCTGCCGGTAAACTGAGGTGAACCTTCAAACAAGAAACCTTCAATCCACTTGAAGTTCATATTGAATCCCCAATTTTTCAGCCGAACAAAGCCCAAATCCAGATCAATGTCCCTACCTTCAAACCCCAAGTTGAATTTGTGTTCTGGAGTATTAAAGGCAGGTATCAATGGGTCGGTGCTGCCCATACGGTTCAGCACATTCCAAGAATAATTGCCCGATACGGTGAAGAATTTCCCTAAAAAATAGTTGGCTTGTACCGCCGCCCCGTACGTAAAAACGGCATCTTTGCTGTTGGTGGCTACCCGGTATGCCTTGGTTTTACTGGTCGGGAAAAAAGTGATTTTGTCGTAATACAAATCTACGCCAACCTGGTATCCAATAAAGTCGGTGTACCAGCTAAAGTATCCGCCACCATCTATAAACAGGCGTTTACCTAAGGTCCCGCGGTAGCCCAGTTCCAAGGTTCTAACCTGTTCCGGCCGAACGGGGTCAATGTTGAAATAGGTAAGTGAATCCAACGAATTGGTGTTCAAAAAGGTATAAAAATCATCAACCGAAATTAAACTGTCACGACCTTGTAGATTCCCTGCCAACCTGGCTCTTCCTACATCGTAATTCAAGAATTGGTCGGCCATGGTTGGATTTCGAACCCCCCAAGATCCGGAAAAGCGAAAGGTGTGTTTTTTACTTGGAGAATACACCAAAGAGGCTGCCGGGCTAAAGAGCCAATCGAAGTTCTCGTTTTTATCGGCCCGAAAGGTGAGGTTTACATTCACCTTTTCCCATTTTTTTTCCATGCCAAGGTAGGCCCCGGCCTGCCAGTTGGTGATTTGCCGGTTGTTGGTATCTATAAAAATGGTGCCTTCGGAATTTGGGCGGTACATCCGGAAACTGCCTCCGAATTTCCATTCAATCGAGGCCAAGCCGGGAGCGATACTTCCCCCACCCAACTTTTCAAGCAACTCAGCAGTACGGAACGAATACCCCGCATCGGCATGGTACAGAGCCGAGCGGTCTATCAATCTGCTGCCGCCAGCGCCCAAGGGCTGTGAAACAATGGATTGGAAGGCAGAATCAAAGGCCGCCGTTCCAGCTTCAAAATAGGGTTCAAAACCCAACCCAGCCGATTGATTGGCGTAATTTCTGGCTTGTTGATGCCATTCCCGAATCAAATCAATGTTCTCAGCCAAAAGTTGATTAGCCAATGCATAGTTGTAATTTACAGGACCCTGAAAATGTACGTTGGGCATCCCAGGAATGCTGTCGTACAAAGGGCCAGCACCAAAACCAACAACATTTTGATTGTAGTATGTACTGTATTGCCCTAGCCAGGTTTTGATGCCATTCCCTGTAGGAATGTTGTTGTTAAGTATTTGCAAGGCTGTGGCCACCACATCGTACGTTCTGCCTGCATCCTCATGGGTAGCGTATAGGCGCAGGTAAAACCGGTTTTCTTTTTGAATTTCGAATCGGTGTTGAAAAAACTGTACGTCTTGAAGTCGGTACCGGTTTTCACCTTGATAAACGGTAGAGCCAAAACCAAAGCTAGATGCGGCGATGAATTCCACTTTGTTTTTGCTTAGGTAATGCAGGGCGGCATTGGCCTTGATGTTCTGGGTTTGGTAATCCATCAAATCTCGTTCCCTATAGCCCGATCGGTAAATCAATCCTAGCCCAGGGCTGTAGGCCTGGTCAAATTTCGAGGTATAATCGTAGGGGCCAGCCAAAGCTTCATCTCCATACACATTTACCGCATCGTAGCCCCCGGGGTTTAATGCATCGGCCTTAGAGTCGGTGCTCGGTGCGTAATTTTCGGCCTCCCAATCTAGTGCTTGCAAATAATAGGCATTCAACTTGTAACCAAATCTAGGCCTCCCTGCCTTGTCCTTTACAAAGTCGGCCCAACGAATGGCTGCCTCTGCCAGATTCCGCTCTCCACCCTTTACCGACACGCTTAATCCAGGAAACAAAAAAGGACTCTTGGTTGTCATGTTCAATACCCCATTAAATGCGTTGGGACCAAAAAAGGCCGAACTGGCACCTTGAATTAAATCCACTTTTGCCACATCTAAATCTGATGAACCCAGGAAATTACCCAATGAAAAATTAAGGCCAGGGCTCATGTTGTCAACTCCGTCAATCAGTTGCAAAGATCGAACAGGGCTGGTCGAATTAAAACCACGGGTATTGATGACTTTAAAGCCTAAGCTGGCCGTCGTTATGTCAACCCCCTTCATGTTACCCAATCCTTCATAAAAACTAAGGGAGCTGGTTTGTTTTATGGCAACCGCATTCATTGACTCTATGGTAAGTGGAGCCTCTTGTTGTTTCTCTGTAATTCGGGTATCGTAAATTTCTACCTCGTTCAATTTGACCTGGCTTGATACAAGCTGAATTTTTACCGTTTCGGAAGGACTGTTAACTCGAACTTCTTGCTTTTCGTAACCCACACCGGTCGCAATTAGGGTAAGTGGGAATTTTCCTTTGGCTTTAAGTTCAAATTTTCCATTAAAATCCGTAGATGCTCCGTTGCTGCTGCCTTTTTCAATAATGTTAATCCCAAAAAGGGCTTCTTTTTTACCCTCCGCTTCGCGCACCACTCCTTTAATTGTTTGGGCAGACAAATCTGCCGTAGCAGCAAATAGGCATAGGCTAAGAATCAGAAATCGAACGTAAAAAAAAGGAAGAATCAATTTAACCATAAGCATTAGCCGAAATTCGTGAAATCATGACATTTCACATTTGTTTCAAAGGTAAGTTAAATGGTATTAATTGGAATAGGTTTAAGGTTGGCTTTGGTTTTAACCAGACCCAATTTCAACCGAAACAGTCAAAAAAGGCAGACCTCTATCAACAAAAAAACGCCGGGAAACCCCGGCGTTTAGAAAAAATCAATGTTGATTTGAGTCGCTAGACTAAAGCTTAGTTTACGATGTCTTTAAACTCGGCTTTCTCCCGTAATTTCAAAAATTCCAAGTCTTTTTTGGCCTTGGCCTTAAGGCTAACGTCGCCACCAATGGCTTTGCGCAGATTTTCATAAACACCTTGGTCTCCACCTGAGCGGGCAGCGGCAACCGCTTTCAGGTAAGCTGAAAGGCCTTTGTCTTTGTCTGCACCGCAGTCAAGAGCAGAAGCAGCTTGAGTGGGAGCACCCGAAAGAACTTTGGCTAACGCGGCATTAAAAGTGCAATTGCCTCCATAGGAAGAGGCAGCCGAAGCGTAATCGCCTGCTTTAACCTGTAAATTACCCATGTTGTATTTGGCTTCGGGGGTTGAGCTTTTGCTCAGGTATCGGCTGGCCTCTTCTTTATTGCCTTCTTTAAGGGCTATTGCTCCTAAATTATTGGCAACATCCGATGCGGTGGCATTGATTTTTTCGGCCTTTTTAAATTCGGTTTTGGCTTCGGCCCATTTTCCTTGAGCGGCTAAAATCACTCCCCGGTTGTTGTAGGGTTGATAATCGGAAGGGTAGCGCTGGGCAGCGAATTCAAGCACTTGCAGTTGCTGTGTTGGGTCGGTGATAAGTGCAGCGGCAACGTAAAGGTACTCGGTTAAGGCTAAGTCGCCGTTGGCCATTGCCGCATTTCGGAGCTCATCTTCGGTTTTTTGACGTTGCTTCACTGTTAATACTGCCTCTGCGCGACGCAAAGGAGTAAATACCTCTTTTTCAAGGGTTTGATAAGAGGAAGTGCCCATTGCCTTGAAATCCGAGTTCATAGCATTGCTGCCGACTTTGCTTTTTATCTCTGATTTTTTGTCAACGTTAGCGGAATTCAACAAACGATTAAAACCATCAGCATCGGCTCCTTTTCCGTTCACGTTCCATGCCAATTTAGCGTCTTTAAAAACGGCTTTAAAAGAGCCTTCAAGGTGCTTTTTTGCTGCATTTGATCGGTCTTGCGACAATTCAATGTTGATAAAAGATTCTCCGTCTGGGGAAGCCCAACCATTGATTTCAAATCGCTCAAACGTAGCTCCATCTTTTTGCTGAGCTGCAACAAAGGCTTTAAGGGTTTTCATTTCTTCCGAATTTTTTTCAGCCGGCCTCAAAGCAGCTGAATTGTAAGGGAAGTAAAAAGAAACACTAGCTGATTTATAGATGGGGCCATAACCATGGGGGGCAGCAACAAATCGTTCGTCGCTTTGAAGCAATAAAGGAGTTACTATGGTTCCCAAGGCAATAGGAGTAGAAGTCGCTTCATTGTATTTTTCTTTCCCTTTAACAGAGGCGGTAACCCTAAGGTGCAATTCAGCATTCTGCATGCCATCGGCATAGGCTACACTTAAGTTAACGGGCTTAATTTTTCCACCTGAATTGGCCAATACCTGAGCATTTCCGGCAGATTTTTCACCTTGAAATTGCTGCGGAGCAAAGACCTTCTCACCACCTTGGTACTTTAGAACCGGGGTAATGGTAATATCGGCCTTTTTAGGGACCAGTTTTTCTGGGTAAGAGGCGTTTACAACCCATTTTATGCTGTCCCCATGAAGTTCAAGTGGGCTAGGTTTCACCTCATATTTAACCTGATCCAAGTTGAATTTTGCACAACCGAACAATAGGATGCCGGCCATAACAATAAATCCGAAGGTTCTAATTTTCATGGTTTATTTTTCAATGGTTTCGGTCAAAGGTAACCAATCTTATGAATATTAGAAAAAAGTGCGTATATCGGGGGTTTAAAGAACCCAATGTTTGACTTTTTTAACACATCGAAAAAATCACCACCGTGACTCGACTAGGTTCACAAGGGTATGCCCCATAAGCAGATGCATTTCTTGAATGCGAGAGGTAATTTCACTAGGAACAATTAGGCAAATATCTGAGAACTCGGGCATTTCTCCGCCTTCCCGACCCGTAAATCCAATGGTTTTACAGCCCTTGATTCGAGCCCGTTCAAGGCCACGAATAACGTTGGCGCTTTGACCAGATGTTGAGAACCCAATGCATACATCTCCCTTTTTGGCTAAAGCCTCAATTTGCCTTGAGAAGACCATGTCGAATCCAAAATCATTTCCAATGCTGGTTAAAGCAGCAGCATCGCTTGTAAGGGCAATGGCAGGAAGGCCTACGCGTTGGGTTTGATACCGACCGGTAAATTCGGCAGCCAAATGAAGGGCATCTGCAGCACTGCCTCCGTTGCCCATCAGTAAAATTTTTCGCCCAGCTTTAAGTGCATCAAAGCAAAGGTCAGCAGCCTGCGCCAATTCTATTGAACACCGTTCCATGGTTTTTTCGGCCACCTTGATGTGGGCTAAAAATTCAGCGTGAATGGTTTCTGGCATGCTTTTTTAATTGCTTTGGCAAAGGTAACCAATCTTATGGTTTGAATGGATATGGATATATATCCTTTGGGCTAAAGTTGATTCTTAATCTGGGGTTGGGTAATACGAGTTGGTTTTTGATTTTTAGGCATGCGGCAGGGATTGAAGCGGTAAGCCCGCAAGGTTGCCGAAGCCTGGCCCGCTAGGTGCGGAGGCGACTTTAGGAGCCACCGCAAACCAGCTGGGCCAGCCTTTCGGCAACCGCGGACTTGCCCTGAAAGCCCGTTCGCCGCCCAAAAATTCCCGATTAAAATCTGCAGCAGACATACCCCACCCTTAGGCGAATTCAGAGCTACCGATTCCTCCCCCCTGGGGGAAAAACGCCCCCCCAATACAAAGGTACGAACAGCCGCTCCGATTATCCGTTCGTTAAACGTTTATTAAACGGATAAAGTCCTGAAACCCTTTTGCAGGAAGCCCTGCAGCAGAAATAAAAAACCGAATAAATTACTCTAGTTTGAATCCAACAAGCCCTAGTCCGCTGCCGACCGCTTACGCCGTCGGTACCAAAAATACCCCAACAAGGCCGCCGCCATTACCAAATACGGAGCCGCCATCAAATAAAGTATCCCTTCGTTGATTCCTACAGCCCTGGTTTCAGCCCCCGCCGCCTCTCTGCACATTACACATTGGGCCTGCAAACCCAAGGTTAAACCGCAAATAATGCCGATTAGTAAAACCCTGCGCAGCATCAATATGGGTAATAAGGTGAAATCATTAGGTACACCAGCACCCCCGAAATCGTAACATAAAACCACAAGGGCCAAGTAATGCGCGCTATGCTGCGGTGTTTGTCAAAGCGCTGCTGCAAGGCTCTGCTCAAACTCAATAACACCAAGGGAACAATGGCTATGGCCAACAGAATATGGGTTATCAGAATGGGATAGTACAGGTAGCCCCATTCGCCGCCATACCGTACGCTTTCGTGGGTGGCGTGGTACAATACATAAAAAAGCAAAAACACCACCGATAGGGCTAGAGCACCCAACATAAGCGCTCTGTGTAGGGCAATCTCTTTACGGCGAATGGCAACAAGGGCAGCCAATAATACCAAGGCCGTCGCGCTGTTGATAATGGCATTCACCAAAGGCAGCATGTCAAACACCGGAACAGCCAAGGCGTCTTTTGGCATAAAATACAAAACCGCTACAGCCAAGGGCAGCGCTAAAGATATTCCCCAAATGGTTTTCTTTAAGGTATTCGGATTCATTCGTTAAATAGAGTTTGGATGTCAGAGTAAATGCTGTCGGCCATTTCGCTGCGGGTGCCGTCGTACACGGCCCTTAAATGACGGCGACCGTCAAGAAGCATCAAAAAGCCCGAATGCGTAAAGCCGCCCTCTTCCTCGGGTGCCACCTTTGCAAAGGCCAGGTACGATTCAGCCAGGGCGAAAATCGTATCGGTTGGCCCCGTTAAAAACTGCCAGCGGTGGTTTTTTACCCCTTGTTTATGGGCATAGGCTTTCAACTTGCTTGGACTGTCGTTCCTTGGGTCAATCGTATGCGAAATCAATACAAAACGGTCGTCGTCTTTTAAACGCTGGTACACCAGCTGCATGGTTAGGCTCATTTTCGGACAAATGGTTGGACAGGTCGTGAAAAAGAAATCAACCAGATAAATTCTGCCAGCTAAGCTGTCTTGGTTGAATTCAACGCTGTCTTGGTTAAGCAAAGAAAAGGCTGGAATGCGGTGGTACAGGGTGTCCGTTTTCCCGTTTTCATGAACCACTTGAATGGGACCTAAAATGGGTAAGGTTTTTTTGGGTTCTGGGGTAGAACAGGCCAACATTGAAGCCAGAACAAAACCAATCAACAGGCGGAACTTCATGGCTTATTGGGGTTTCTTTCCAGTTTGTCGTCAAATTTATAAAACCGATGGGTCCTAAAATTATAGGCGTATTCCCGGTTTAGGTGGGCAATATCCTCTTTTAAGCGCTTGGCATCTTTCGCCAACAGCGGGTTGTAATAGCCCCGAATTCGAGCTTCTTTATCAACAAGAACCAAGCACATGGGGTCGGGAACGGGATTGGGTAGCCCTTTGGGCGGGAACAAATACGCATGGACTTTGGCCGAACCCAAACCGCTTTCCAAATCATGGGCATACCACCACCGGGATTCGAAAGGAATAAATTGCGAACTAAATTGCCGGGGGCGGCGCCAATCGCCAATTTGGTCTTCGCCCATGCTTACAAAACGAACCAAACTGTCGTTCTTCAACACATCTAGGGCCATATAAACCACCTCGTCGGGAATGTCTTTAACCTGATGTGGTAAATAATGCGCCACGAATATGCTGCCCAACAATTCCTTTGAACCCATTGTTTTGCCCTCTATGCTCTGCAATTCCCATGCGGGAAGTTCGTAAAACAGGGTGTCGGTTCGGGGGCGTTGTCCGGGTTCACGGATTTCTCCATACCCATGTGGCCCATAAAAGGGAAGCCGATGAATGTGCGCTGTTGTATTAAAAAGGAAGAAATAAAACAAGACCGCAGGCAGAAATAGCATTCCGCCCAAAACCAAAACTTTATTCCATGGGATTCGTTGGCTTTTTGTCTTCATTGCTTAAGAAACAGCCTGAGTCCCTGAATGGTTTTAATTACAATCCAAAGGCCGGAGCGTCTGAAATCAGGTACGAAGGAAAAATCAACCGTACATTTTCCTGGTACAAACCTTCAATCATCATTAAAGCCACAAAATAAGCCAACAACACCACCAAAAAGCCAAGTGTTAAACGGAAACCCATTTTTTCGTCTTTAAGGTGCATGTAAGCAAAAATGATGTAATAAGCCTTCAACAGAGTCATGCCAATAAACAAATACTTCAAAATTTGCTTGCTTACAAAATGCATTTCGTAGTTGGCAAAGGCCAAACCTACTTCAATAACGGTAATGGCAAGCAAGTACCAGAAAATTTTCCAAATCCAGGCCGTTTTAGGGGCAGGAATCGGGTCAGAGGCAGAGTGAAGGTGCTGCTGATAATTATCGTACAGTTCCATAGCTTAACAGGTGGTTCAGGTTAAATCAAATAAAAGAAGGTGAAAACAAAGACCCATACTAAATCCACAAAGTGCCAGTATAAACCTACCTTTTCAACCATTTCATAATGACCACGGCGGTGAAAAAATCCCCGAGCCGCCATAATCAAAACAAGAATGTTCAAAATAACGCCCGAAAAAACGTGCGATCCATGAAAGCCTGTAATCAAGAAGAACAGGTTGGCAAATTGCTTAGGCCCATACTCGTTTTCCACCATGTTGGCCCCATGAATAACGCCCAAACCATGTTCAACTACCTTGCCTTCGGCGGTGCCATGTATAAAATGATACCATTCGTAGGCTTGTGAACCCAAGAACATAAATCCTCCAATAACCGTCCAAATCATCCATTTAACCACCCCCTTTTTATCGAACCGGTGGCCGGCTTCAACAGCCAATACCATGGTTACCGAACTCATAATCAAAATAAAGGTCATCAACGATACAAATGCCAAAGGAATATGCCCTTCAACAAAAGGAAAGTGGTTGTACACTTCGTCGGGATTCGGCCAAAACTCCCGGTTCATGTTCCGGGTGGCTCCATAATAAATCAAAAGGCTCGAAAAGGTCAGAGCATCTGATACCAAGAAGAACCACATCATCATTTTACCCCAGCTGATGTTGAAGGGGGCATCACCTCCACTCCAAGGTTTTGGGGCATCTACAGTTGAAACAGCGTGGGCCATAGTTAGGTTAGACGTTGGTTGCTTAATTAAATGAGTTGCTCAGCGTAACTCAAAAACATGAACAAATATAACCACAAGAAATCTAAAAAATGCCAATAAATGGCTGTTCTTCTCAAATTGTGGTGGTTTTCGGCGGTCAATTTTCCGCGCAATGCACTGCTTAACGACCACAACAATGCAATTAACCCACTGATAATGTGCGCAAAATGCGCTCCAGTAATGATGTAAAAAAAAGAGCCCGACACATTGCCGGTTCTGTTGTCAACCAAAAAGATGTTCTGTGCCACCAAGGCCTTGTAGCCCTCCAATTGAAGTTGAGCAAACCAGCAACCTAAAAGTAAGGTCAGTACAATACCTCCCGATAAAATCCAGCGGTTCCAAGGCCGGTCGGTACGTACCAGCCACTGCAGTATGCCCATCACCACCGAGCTCAGCAACAATACAACGGTGCTCTGAGTAAACGGTTCCGGCAAAGCAAATTCCAGCCAGTCGCTGCCGTCTTTGCGTACCACATATACGCTGGTTAGGGCCGCAAAAAACAAACTAACCGAAGCCAAAAACAGCCATAGCATGATGTTCTTGGCGCGGATGTTCGCCCTGCGCTCTTCTTCTGGACTCAAAGGTTTTAATACCAAGGGCTGACTCATAGGGCAAAAAATAAAATGATTTGAATCATAGGCAGGTACAAAAACGAGGCGAACATCAATCGGCTGGAATCCTTCATGTCGCTATACAAATACAACCTTAGGGCAGGAACAGCCATAATCAATCCCGCCAACAGCAAACCCAGCATAGGCCACAATCCGATCATGTTCATCCAATACGGAGCCAAACCTACCGGCACCAAACTGAACGAATACAGCATTATTTGAAAAGCGTTCGACTTAGACCGTCCGTTCGGAAAGGGCAATAAAAAAAATCCAGCCTTGCGGTAGTCGTCGTCCAACCGCCAGGCTATGGCCCAAAAATGCGGAAATTGCCACATAAATTGCATGCAAAACAACAACACCGCAACCGCATCAATGGTTCCGGTGGCCGCAACATATCCCAGCATGGGCGGGGCAGCACCCGGAAAGGCTCCCACAAATACGGCCAACGGACTTTTCGATTTCAATGGGGTATAAAACACCACGTACGACAACAGGGCCAAAAAGCTAATCAGGCAGGTCAGTGGATTGGTAAAAAGCCACAACAGCAGCATGCCGGTAAGGGCCAGCGACAGCGACAAGGCCCAAGCAAAACCCAGGGACATCCGCTGGGTGGGCAGTGGGCGGTTGCGCGTGCGGTCCATCAGCCCGTCGGGCTGGCGCTCTAAAATTTGATTCATGCCGTTCGACGCGGCCGTAATCATGGTTCCGCCCAATCCCAATGCTGTAAAGGTAAGCCAGTCAATCTGTTCGGCACCAATGGCATAGCCAAGCAGGGCCGAAAAAATTACGAGCGAGGCCAGCCTTAGCTTGGTAAACGCCAAAATATCCTTCCGTTTCGAGGGCAGCAAATCGCTCATGCAAACGCAATTGGTCAGGCCGCAAAGGTACAATTATTTGTCCTTGCCTGCCCGCCGGGTTTTCAACAAAGCGCGGCGCTGTAGGTACTCGATTTTAGGTTTTTTGGGGGCGGTTGCGGGCTTTCGGGGCTAGTACGCGGTTGCCGAAAGGCTGGCCCAGCTGGTTTGCGGTGGCTCCTAAAGTCGCCTCCGCACCTAGCGGGCCAGGCTTCGGCACCCTTGCGCGCTAGCCTCCTCAATCCCTACCGCGGCTGCCTCAAATACCTGATTCCATTTTAAATTATCTGTACTGCTCCGCTAAAATTCTGTTTTTATTTACCTTCATTTCTAAATTTCAACCACCATGAAACCCTTTTTAACCCTTGGTTTTCTTTTAGCCGCTCAAATAGGCTTGCTGGCACAAACCACCGGAGTGGGCATCAATGCCACCGGCAGCGCTCCCGATCCCTCGGCCGGATTGGACGTGAATTACACCAACAAGGGATTTCTTCAGCCCAGATTAACCACCACTCAACGCAATGCCATTGCCAATCCCGCCAGCGGATTGTCTATTTACAATACCAGCACCAACTGCCTTGAGGCCTATTTTCCTCAGTTTGGTTGGAAAAAAATCGCTTGCGATTGCCCTGCAGGCCCCGCCAACCTAATTGTGGCTCCAAACCCCATCAACGCCGGTTCGGCCGCGACCTTTGGCAGCGCAGTTCAGGGTTCAACCTACGCTTGGTCCTTCCAAAACGGTTCTCCTTCTACTTCAAACAGCAGCTCGCCCAGCGTAACCTGGTCGGCAGCGGGCAGCGCCCAAGTTATTTTGTCGGTCGATTCAGCCGGCTGCACCTATGCCGACACCATTAGCGTTACCATCAGTTCCAGTCCCCGAAACTGCTTAGACATTCTTACGGCAAACCCCAACGCGGCTTCGGGCGTTTATTCTGTTGACCCCGATTTAGGGGGAGCCCTTCCGGCCATGAGTGTGTACTGCGACATGAGCAACCACGGCGGTGGCTGGACCTTGGTGCTGCGCGACGACCGGGACGGCGCTTTTCAAGTTCAAAATACCGGTTCATTCGGGAATTTGGCGAATTTAACCAGCTTGGCTGGAGCTTCGGCCAAGTATTCCGATGCGGTAATCAATGCCCTTCGAAGCCACACCGATGCTCGAATTACCTACCGAACCAACAACGCCAATTTTCAATACAATTACTTTCACCCAGGCAGCTGCAGCTATCAGCATAATTCCAACAACAACAGCTTTAATGTATCGGCCTGCATGCGTTTTGTGTCGGCTTACACCACCTCGCTTACCCCTAACTACATACAATGCGCCAGCTGGGGTGGCGACGGTGCCGGTATCAATTGCTGGTACGGTTGCGGCAACAACCCCAACTGGTACACGAATGTAACCATTTCGCACCGAGGCTACAGCGAGCAAACGGGTCTTGTAAACAACGCCACCGGAACGGCCACCGGCAGTTCCAGCACCAGCTACAACCAGAAATTCTGGTTGTGGGTGCGTTAAGCCATCCCCGCAGGGGCCGATTTGTTGTACCTTAGCCCCCATGTTAGTTAAGGAGTTCGAGAAGCAGGGTTTGTCGCTTTTTCGCTGGCGCAGTTACTGGCCTTTGGTCGGTTTGGCTCTAGCGGTTAGCATTGTTTGGCTTCGCCCCAACCCCTACCCTGCACTGGCTTGGCCTGCCTTGGCTTTGGGTTTGTTGGGTTTGGGTATTCGCATTGCCACCGTGGGCTATACGCCCAAAAACACCTCGGGCCGCA
>VGMT01000031.1 GCA_016866335.1 Bacteroidota bacterium
TATTTGGAAATGGAATGGCCCTAGCTGTGCGTACTGCCCATTTGCTGCATGGAGCCATGCGCAGCGTTGAATTTAAAAACGAACAGAAAACACAAGCTCTAAAGGCCTACCAAGCAGCCTGGAACACCGAGGTCAAGGGGCGCTTGGCCTTGAGCCGATTTGTTCAAAACATGTTTGGCCGACCTGGTATTTCTGATCTGGCATTATTCGGAGCCAAAGCCATGCCCTTTGCCCTGCGCCATGTGTTGGCACAATCTCACGGAAAACCGATTTTACCCCATGCCTGATTTTTCAACCCGCAGCACCGAGGCAGAATGGATGGATGGTCACGTCGATAAAAAGGCATTGCATCGAAACCTGAACGAGATTCACCGCCTAAATAAAGGAATGGGGATTTATGGGTACTGGGGCAAAATGCTCAAAAAACAACTGGAATTAAAAGGCGGAAAACGAATAGCAGAACTGGGCTGTGGCAGTGGTTTAGGATTGATAGAACTAAGCCGAAAATTTGAAGAAGAGCCATTGGAATGGCTGGGAATAGATTGGAATTCGTACCTGATAAACCAAGCCAAACAAAACACAGAATCGGGAATCAACTGGATTGAAGGCGATGCATTGCAAGCATTAAAAGAAACAGACAAACCCGTAGATTGGGCAATAGGAACCTTGTTTTTGCATCACATAGATGCCCTGACTTTACCCAACTTTTTAGCTCAACTAAAGCCATTGGTGAACAAAGGAATGATTTTTGAGGACCTAGAACGGGGGCCATTTTCGTATTATGGTTTCCGTATTTTATCTGAAATTCTAGGCTTATCGGCCATATCGAAGCACGACGGAGCTCTATCTGTTTTACGTTCCTTTCGCCAAAGGGAATTGGAATCCGTATTTTTGCAGGCAGGTTGGGGCAGAATTGTATTTTACCCTTCCTTTCCTGGTCGTTTTTTTATTTGCGCCTACCATGACTGAAACCGTTCGAATTGTTCAGGTTGCCACAGAACTCCCCGCTCACCGCGAGGAAGCTTCGACCATTTCAACTTACTTGGAAAAATGGATGCAGGGCCAATCGGAACGCGACAAAGAAAAAGCCAGGCGCATTTTCCGAAATTCGGGAGTTCAGGCCAGGCACTCCATTATTCCTATTGAAGAGGTTTTCTCCTTGAAATCGTTTGCCCAACGCAACGAGGTTTTTATTCGAGAAATGATTCCATTGGCAGAAAAAGTACTGAACAGGGCCTTGGATCAGGCTGCATGGTTGCCCACCCAAATAGATTACCTAATTACTACATCTTGTACTGGGATAATGATTCCTTCGCTGGATGCCTATTTGGTAAACCGCCTAAAAATGAGGGGCGATGTGCTTCGCCTGCCGGTTACAGAAATGGGTTGCGCCGGAGGAACATCAGGGCTTAGCTATGCCTACGAATTGATGAAATCCAAGCCTGGAAAACGCGCTGCGGTCCTATCGTTCGAATCGCCCACCTCCACCTTTCAGGTTGAAGATTTTAGCTTCACCAATATTGTATCGGCAGCCATTTTTGGCGACGGCTTGGCCTGCACCCTTCTCAGTTCTGCACCCGAAGATGTTCAAGAAAATCAGGCCGAAATTTCAGATGCCCGCATGTACCATTTTTTTGATGAAGAACGCATGATGGGATTTGACCTGCGCCAAAATGGCCTGCATATTGTTCTTGACCCTGGCGTTCCTTTAAAAATCGAAGCGCATTTTCCAAAGATTATCCCCCCCTTTTTGGCCGACCTTGGGTGGACCTGGCAGGAGATTGACCATTTTGTGTTTCATCCGGGTGGCAAAAAAATCATAGAAATGGTTGAATCTTTGGTTCAGCCTTTGGGCAAAGACCTAAGGCACACCCGAAATGTACTTAGCAGCATAGGCAACATGTCGTCGGCCACCGTTATGTTTGTACTTAAGGCCTACTTAGACCAAGGTTGTCGTTCGGGGCAAAAAGGAATAATGTTAAGTTTCGGACCGGGCTTTTCGGCCCAGCAACTGGCTCTAGAATGGAAATAGGTTCTCATTTTTCAGGTCGTACCATGGCCTTGGTTGTAGGTGGGTCAAGCGGATTGGGGTTGGCCAGCGTTAAAAAACTTGCTAGCCATGGCATGCCTGTGCTTGCCTGGTTTCGAGAACGGCGCGCAAAACAAGAAGCCGTCCTGGCCGAATTTCAGGCCCAATACCCCAACCTGGTCTTGCCCTTCAACGGCGACATTACCAATGCCGACCTACGGAACCAGGTTTGGAACAGCTGCCGAGCTGCTGGAATCCAATTTCATGTTCTGCTGCACAGTGTCGCTCGCGGAAGCCCCGGAACCCTGAACCCAGGCAAGAACGAAAAACCGCTGAGTCCCCTTGACTTTAACCTGACCTTCGACGCCATGGCTCTGAATTGGTTTTACGTTTTGCAAGAATTGGTGCACAACGACCTGCTGTCGCCAAACATGAGCAATATGGCCTTCAGTAGCCGTGGATCACATCGGGTTCTACCCGGTTACGCAGCCATTGGCATGGCCAAATCGGCATTGGAAACCCTTGGAAAATACATGGCCGTAGAATTTGCCGCTAAAGGCATAAGAACAAATATTTTGGAAATCGGCATCACCGACACCCCCGCCCTTAGTGTACTGCCAAACAGCAAGAAACTGCTGGATTATGTGGCCCAAAAACACCCCCTTGGCCGGGTCACCCAAGCCGAAGACGCCGCAAATGTTGTATATTTGATGTGCCAACCAGAGGCCCGTTGGATAAACGGGGCTGTTATTCCTGTAGATGGAGGAGAATCACTCATATAATCAACTTGGTTCAGAAACCTTACCCAAGAAGTTGGTCGATGCCATCTTAGATAAGGTTCCTCAAAAACCCCCCTTTCGATTTATCGATGGGCTAACCCATATTTCAGAAGATTTTGTTCGTGGATACTACCGATTCAAAGAAAATGAATTGTTTTATCAAGGACATTTTCCTGGATTTCCCGTTACACCAGGCGTTATTTTAACCGAAACCATGGCGCAAATCGGACTGGTTACCCTGGGCATTTTTTGCTTGGGCATGCACCAAGGCGAAAATCCCCCGGTGAAAATCTTCTTTACCTCGTCCGAGGTCAAATTTCAAAAAATGGTCCTGCCAGGCGATTTGGTTTGGGTTGAATCTACCAAACAGTTCTTTCGGCTTCGAAAACTGCAGTGCGAGGTAATCATGAAAAATCAAGAGGGCCAGGTGGTTTGCTCGGGTACGCTTTCGGGCATGATGGTTCCCGATAAAACAGCATGAAAAGAGTTGCCATAACTGGTTTGGGCGTGGTTGCTCCCAACGCAGTAGGGGTTCCCGACTTTAAAGAAGCCATTCGCTCTGGCCGCTCAGGTCTTCGTTTCGACCCCGAATTGGCCGAAAAAGGATTCAATTGCCAAGTCTCTGGACGCCCCCAGGTCCCTTCCGATGTTCTAAACCATCGATTTGACGAACTCACCCTGCGCTTTATGAAAAGCTCAGGAATGCTCTACGGCGCCTTATCGGCAATGGAAGCCTGGCAAGATGCCGGCTTTAAAATAAATTACCGGCAAGACCTGCCTCCCCTACCCCAGGCTGGCACCGTATTCGGAACTGGACTTGCAGGTGTGGAACCCCTGCGCGATGCAATTTACAAACTTGACCAAGGCGAGGTACGTCGACTCGGAAGCCGGGTGGTTGAACAAACCATGGCCTCGGGAATTAGCGCTTGGGTGGCAGGTTTATTGGGCCTAGGCAACCATTGCTACACCAATTCTTCGGCCTGCGCCACCGGCACCGAGGCCTTGTACCTGGCAGCTGAACGCATTCAATACGGCAAGGCAAGCATAATGATTGCCGGCAGCTGCGACGCTGAAGGCCCTTACATGTGGGGCGGATTTGACTCGATGAAGGTGCTAAACCGAAACAGCAACCATGAGCCACACAGGGCTTCAAGTCCCATGTCGGCAAACGCCGCCGGTTTCGTACCTGGAGCTGGCGCTGCGGCCCTAATTCTTGAAGAATACGAACATGCCAAGGCCCGCGGAGCGCATATTTATGCCGAATACCTTGGTGGGGCAGTAAATGCCGGGGGCCAAAGGCAAGGCGGCAGCATGACAGCGCCCAATCCAAATGCCGTGGTGCTTTGCATTCAACAAGCGCTGGCTGACGCACAGGTACAGGCAGACCAGGTGAACCTTGTTTCGGGGCACCTAACTGCAACCATGGGCGACGTTTTAGAAATTCAAAACTGGACCCGAGCGCTGAACCGCAGCGGCAGCCATTTTCCCATTATCAACAGCACCAAATCAATGATCGGACATTGCCTAGGCGCAGCAGGTTCCATCGAATTGGTAGCCCTTGTACTCGAAATTGATGGGCAGTTTGCCCATCCCTCGCTCAACGCCGAATCCGTGCATCCCAGCATATTAAACCTCATCGACAAAGGCTGCATCCCGTCAAAATTGATGGAATTCGGCGGAGAACTGCTGGTCGCTGGCAAAGCTGGATTCGGATTCGGCGACGTAAATGCCGTGGTTTTTCTGGGTAAAAACAAAGGATAAATTTGGGCGGCTGCCGGGCTTTCACAGGTAGTACGCAGCCCATGCTGGGCCGGAAAGGGAGCAAAAGTAGCTCCTCGCGTCGCTCTTTTGCTCCCATCCCGGCAGCCAGCATGGCCTTTGCGCGCTACCTTGTTCAATCCCTGCCGCAACCCCCAATACCATGAAACCTCTTTGCAAAGAAAAACCCATCATGCCGCCTCGATAGGAAGGGCCCACTCCAACCCCGCCCAACGAAAACACAACCGCCCATTTTCTACGTTCATTTGCATGACCTCACTAAACCCAAATTCCTGCCGTATGGAAACTTCAACTCGAAAAACATCGGCCGCATCCGAATAATAATAGGCTCCCCATTGATCCCATTCCCGATTCACAATGATGGTCCATACCGAATCACTAGGTATCCCAAAAAGACCATACCGGCCCGCCGGTAAATATTTTCCTGCAAGGCGTATAGGCTTATCGGTCTCCAGCCAGGTAGCCTCGTTCGCCCCCATACGCCAAACCTCTCCATATGGAACCAATTCGCCCCAAATAGCTCGCCCTTTTACCGATGGAGCCCCATACTGAAGTACTAAATTTGCCTTTGAAACCGTAACCCTAAACACCGTCAAGGGCGAAGTCCGTTGTTCCTTTATTTGTTGCCTAGACTCGATCACCTTTGCCCTTGCCGTCGAGGGACTAGGCTCAGCACAACCCATAAGCCCAAAAACCATACTGAACAGAAACAGGCCACACCTTGTTATCTTTGAGCAATTGAAAACCGTACGCATCACACCGAAGATATAAAACCTGTGAAAATTCCGCAGTTTGAAAGCGATTCTCCCCAATTTAAATGGCAAAATCAATCCTGGGAATGGCTGCCCAACCGTTGCCTGTTGCACCTCGATTCAAACAGCCTTTTTTTAGCCGATTTCCATATTGGAAAGGCCGATAGCTTTCAGAGGGCAGGAATCAACTTGCCCAAAAGCAATAGCCAAAACCAAATAGAAGGTTTTTTTGATTTTATTCAAACAACGAACATAAAACAGGTTTGCATCTTGGGCGACCTACTGCATGGCCCCACAACGACCGAGACCAACCTGTTCTTGCAGCTGCTCAAACCCCTCAAAAACATTGGTTTTCAATGGATTTTAGGAAACCACGACCGCCGTTCCGCACCTATGTTTGGCCAAGATATTGCCCATTTAAAACCCGCAAAAGATGCCCTGTGGAACGGCATACGGTTGTGCCATGAACCCTACAACGATGCCGACATGCCAAGCATCTGCGGCCATATTCACCCTGGACTTCGATTGCCTTTGGGCCCCAAACAAAGCTTTCGGGCCGCCTGCGGCATGGTATCAGAAAACCAACTCATTTTACCCGCCTTTGGTAGCCTTACCGGCCTTCAAATTCAAACCCCTGAACCCCGAACAAAATACTACGTGTTTACCAACAATCAGGTGCTGAAATTCTCATTTAAATGACCCCAGCCCAAGGGCCTTGGATGGCCTATTTCTTGAGGCTAAGGCATAATCGTTTGATTGATTAGAACTTAAGCAAAAAAATAATAAAGTTGCTTTTTTATTAGGGCTGTGTTTATTGGGGTAAATTTGTTTACTTTGCAGTCGATAAACTAAAATCTATACTTATGTCCGAAATTGCTGCAAGAGTTAAAGCCATCATCGTAGACAAACTCGGTGTGGAAGAAGCTGAAGTAAAACACGAGGCGAAATTCACCGACGATTTGGGTGCCGATAGCTTGGATACAGTTGAACTAATCATGGAATTCGAAAAAGAATTCAGCATCACCATCCCTGACGAACAAGCTGAAAAAATCAGCACAGTTGGAGAAGCCATTTCGTATATCGAAAGCAACGCCAACTAATTTTTTTCTGTATGGCAGGACGGAGAGTCGTTGTTACGGGTTTAGGCGCCTTAACCCCTATTGGAAATAACCTAGGGGACTATTGGGAAGGATTGAAATCTGGCCGAAGCGGTGCGGCCCCTATAACCCGGTTCGATGCTTCAAAATTTAAAACCCAGTTCGCCTGCGAATTAAAAGGATTCGACCCATTGCAGTTTCTTGACCGCAAAGAAGCCCGCAAGTTGGATCCCTTTGTTCAATACGCCATTGTGTGCGCTAGCGAGGCTGTAGAAGATGCCGGCCTGTCTGAGCCTGGAAAGGTTGACCCCGACAGGGCCGGTGTAATCTGGGCCTCTGGAATTGGGGGCCTTGATACGCTAATTCAAGAAATTTCTGAATTCGCTCTGGGCGATGGAACCCCTCGGTTCAACCCTTTCTTTATTCCTAAGGTTATTATTGATATCGCCGCTGGGCATATCTCCATTAAATTTGGGTTTCGTGGTCCCAACTTCGCCACCGTTTCTGCCTGTGCCTCAAGTACGCATTCGATGATTGACGCTTTCCATTGCATCCGCGATGGCAAAGCCGATGTGATGGTTACAGGTGGTTCTGAAGCCGCAGTAAACGTAGCCGGCATCGGCGGTTTTAACGCTATGCATGCCCTTTCTACTCGGAACGATGACCCCGGTTCTGCTTCCAGGCCTTTCGACAAAGACCGCGATGGCTTTGTTCTGGGCGAAGGAGCCGGAGCCTTGGTTTTAGAAGAGTTGGAACACGCAAAAGCCCGTGGAGCTCACATTTATGCTGAGCTTGCCGGCGGAGCCTTTTCGGCCGATGCCCACCACATAACCGCCCCTCACCCTGAAGGGTTAGGTGCCAGTGGTGTGATGCGCCTTGCCTTGGAAGATGCAGGAATGAAACCCGAAGAAATTGAGTACATCAACGTCCATGGAACTTCAACCCCGCTGGGCGATATTGCCGAGGTGGTTGCCATTAAAAAGGTTTTTGCCGACCATGCCTACAAACTCAATATCAGCTCGACCAAATCTATGACCGGACACCTGCTTGGTGCCGCTGGAGCCATAGAGACCATTGCTTGCGTAATGGCTGTAAAAAATGGGGTGGTGCCTCCCACCATCAACCATTTTACCGATGACCCCGAAATTGATTCCAACCTAAACCTGACCTTTCATACGGCCCAGGAACGCAGCATTGGCGCCGCCCTTTGCAACACCTTTGGGTTTGGTGGTCACAATGCCTCGGTCATTGTTAAGAAATACCTTTAATTTCCGTTCAATATTGCTTTGGCCCTGGCAATTGTTTCGCCGGCGGTCCTCGGCTACGCCTACTCCAGAACTAAGCCCCCAAGCCAAAGAAAAACTGATTTTAATTTTGGGCTTTAAGCCTAGAAACATTTGTTTTTACGCCCAAGCCCTAACCCACAGTTCGGCCATCTATATGAAAGGCTCTGAACACTTGGTGCACAACGAACGATTGGAATTTTTAGGCGATTCCGTTTTAGACTTGGTTATGGCAGAGTATCTTTTTGAACACCATCCCGATAAAATGGAAGGGGAAATGACGCGAATGCGCTCGGCTATGGTAAATAGAGGAACCTTAAACCGAATCTCAGATCAAATTGGCTTGTCTTCGATCATTATTGGAAAATTCAACTTTAATCGGCTCCCTGATGATGTAAAAGGAAATGCTCTTGAAGCGCTGCTGGGGGCTATTTTTCTGGATAGGGGATTTTCAAAAACCCGAAAATTTATTCGAAAGCGTTTAATTAAAGCCCACCTTTTCGGTTCTATTCCCGGCGCAGAGATTTTCGATTACAAAAGCGCCCTGCTGATTCATTGCCAACGCGAACGGGTCAGCATGACGTTTGAACTTGTTGAAGAACACCTTTCACCTCAAGGAAACGAATATACTATGGGGGTGCGGGTCGATGGAAACTTGGTTGGGAAAGGAAGGGCCAGTTCAAAAAAGAAAGCCCAGCAAGTTGCAGCTAAAATGGGCTGCCAACACCTGGGCGTTAAGGCCAATTCCCCCGTTTAATAAAATCCCAAAAGATTTAATTTATTTCTGTACCAGTTTGGCGCGAAGGTATTCCCGGTTCATTCGGGCAATGTTCTCAATGGATATACCCTTGGGACATTCTACCTCGCAGGCGCCCGTATTGGTGCAATTCCCAAACCCTTCTTTGTCCATTTGTTCCACCATTCGAATGGCACGCTCTTCCCTTTCGGGTTGGCCTTGCGGAAGCAAAGAGAGTTGACTCACTTTTGCCCCTACAAACAGCATGGCCGAAGCGTTTTTACAGGTGGCAACACAAGCTCCGCAGCCAATGCAGGTGGCAGCATCAAAAGCCATGTCGGCATTTTCTTTGGGAATCGGCAAGGCATTGGCATCGGGAGCCGAGCCAGTATTAACGGAAATGTACCCGCCTGCCTGAATAATGCGGTCAAACGCGGACCGGTCAACCATCAAGTCTTTAATAACCGGGAAGGCTGAAGCCCTCCAGGGCTCAATCACGATGGTATCTCCGTCGTTAAAATGACGCATGTGCAACTGGCAGGTTGTAGTTCCGGTCATGGGGCCATGGGCTCTGCCATTGATAAACATGGAACACATTCCACAAATGCCTTCTCGGCAATCGTGGTCAAATGCCACGGGTTCATCACCTCGTTCTACCAATTGCTGGTTTAAAACATCCATCATTTCAAGAAAAGACATTTCTGGATTCACCTCGTTCAAGGTATAATCCACCATTTTACCATTGGCCTTTGGGCCTTTCTGCCTCCAGATTTTAAGGTTCAATCGCATGGTTTTGGACGACATAAGCGTATTATTTATAAGAACGGGTACTGGGTTTTACATTTTCAAAATTCAGGTCTTCTTTATGCAGAATGGGAGCTTTCCCCTGCCCGTATTCCCAGGCAGCCACATAAGCGAAGTTCTCATCGTCCCTAAGGGCCTCACCGTCTTCGGTTTGATACTCCTCTCTAAAGTGCCCCCCGCAGCTTTCGTTGCGGTTCAGGGCATCGTAGCACATCAATTCCCCAAGTTCCAAGAAATCGGCCACCCGGATGGCTTTTTCCAGTTCTGGGTTCATTTCGTTGGCCGAACCGGGCACCCTGACCTGAGCATAGAACTCTTCGCGCAGGGCTTGAATTTCAGAAATGGCTTGTTTCAAACCTTCTTCGCTTCGGGCCATTCCACATTTATCCCACATGATTTTTCCCAAGGCTTTGTGGAAATAATCCACCGATTTGCTGCCTCCAATGCTCATCAAGCGGTTGATTTGGTCTTGCACCGAACGCTCGGCCTCATCAAAAGCAGGGTCTTGAGTCGATATGCTACCGGTTCGAATGTCATCGGCCAAATAATCGCCCAAGGTGTAAGGAACTACAAAATAACCATCGGCCAAACCTTGCATCAAAGCAGAGGCACCCAAACGGTTCGCGCCGTGGTCCGAGAAATTGGCTTCACCCAGCACGAACAATCCCGGCAGGTTGCTCATTAAATTGTAATCTACCCAAAGGCCTCCCATGGTGTAATGCACCGCTGGATAAATACGCATGGGCGTTTCGTATGGATTGTCGCCCGTAATTTTGGCGTACATCTCGAACAGGTTGCCGTACTTTGAGGCCACCACTTGGGTTCCCAGTTCGGTAATGCGTTGAGCCGAAGGTTGAATCTCGCCCAATTTATTGGCTTCAAGGGTTCCGTACCGTTGAATGGCCGAAGCATAATCCAAATAAACGGCCATTTTTGATTGGCCTACTCCGTACCCAGCATCGCAGCGTTCTTTAGCCGCTCGCGAAGCAACGTCTCGGGGCACCAAGTTTCCAAAAGCCGGATAGCGGCGCTCCAAGTAATAATCGCGCTCATCTTCGGGAATATCCACCGGACGGCGCTCGTCGTTTTGTTTTTTTGGCACCCAAATGCGGCCATCGTTTCGGAGCGATTCCGACATCAGGGTCAACTTCGACTGATAATCGCCCGAAACAGGAATACAGGTGGGGTGTATTTGTGTGAAAGAAGGATTGGCAAAGAAGGCGCCTTTGCGGTGTGCCTTCCAGGTTGCGGTTACGTTCGATCCCATGGCGTTGGTCGAAAGGAAGAACACGTTTCCATAACCGCCGGTGCAAAGCAACACGGCGTGGGCGCTGTGGCGCTCCAATTCTCCGGTAACCAGGTTGCGGGCAATGATGCCCCTTGCCTTACCCTCCACCATTACCACATCAAGCATTTCGTGGCGGTGGTACATTTTCACTTGCCCCACCGAAACCTGACGGCTAAGGGCAGAATAGGCTCCCAACAGCAACTGCTGTCCGGTTTGCCCTTTGGCATAAAAGGTTCTTGATACTTGAACGCCGCCAAAAGAGCGGTTGTCGAGCAGGCCACCGTATTCGCGGGCAAATGGAACACCTTGAGCTACACATTGGTCAATAATGTTCACAGAGACCTCGGCCAAGCGATGCACATTGGCTTCGCGGCTGCGGTAATCTCCGCCTTTAATGGTATCGTAAAACAAACGGTGAACCGAATCCCCGTCGTTTCGGTAATTTTTAGCGGCATTAATGCCTCCTTGAGCGGCAATAGAGTGCGCACGACGGGGGCTGTCTTGAAAGCAGAAAGCCTTCACTTTGTAGCCCATTTCGGCCAAGGAAGCGGCTGCCGAGGCCCCGGCCAAACCGGTTCCTACCACAATCACGTCAATGCTCCGCTTATTCGCTGGGTTTACCAAGCGAATTGAATTCTTGTGGTTTTTCCACTTATCGGCCAACGGCCCCGCCGGAATCTTGGAATTCAAAACTGACATATTCAGATTAATTTAGGGAGGTCAGGAAAATATACACCGGCAAGAGGGCGAACAACACAGAAACAACCACTGCAAAACCCTTTCCAAATCCATTGAGCAAAGGGGTATAGACAGGATGACTAATTCCCAGCGACTTAAAACCGCTGCCGAAACCATGCCACAAATGAAATCCAACCACAGCCATGCTCACCACGTAAATTAGTACATACCACCACTGCTTGAAAGCCGAAACAGTTAGGGTATATAAGTCTTTTAATTCACCGTGTTCAATAGATCCATAGACAGGAACGGCACCAAAATGCATTTCGTACCAAAACGATTTCATGTGCAGCACAATAAAGACCAAAAGCAAGGTGCCCAACACGGCCATATTGCGCGAGGCCCAACCGGCGTTGGCGGCATCGTCTTTTTTGTAATAGGCCTGAGGTCTAGCTTGTTTGTTTTGCCAAGCAAGGTACAATCCATCTACCGCATGAAACAAAATGCTGAAATAAGTCAAATACGAAAGCAATTTCACAGCCGGGTTGGTGGTCATGAATTTGGCATAGGCATTAAACTGATCCCTGGCAACATCAGCCGGCAAAAGCAATTGAAGGTTTCCTGCCAAATGTCCCGCCAAAAAAAGGCATAGGAAAAGGCCCGTAAGGCCCATAAATACTTTCTTTCCAATGGAGGACTTAATTAAGCCCGATTTTGTCTTACCTGACATACGTTTAAAGTTCGAAATTCAACGATTCAAAGCAGGGCGAAAATAATCAAAAACCGCTAGGAATGCTAACCATTAGGTTAACAATTTCAAGGCCCGAAAGGTTGATTACTCAACCACTTCTTTCCAACGCAAACGGACTTTCGTCTTTGATCCTAAAGACCAATTGCTCTGCCCTTTGGGGGGCTTTAAATCTTCCAACAACTTGATTTCCACCATCTTTTCTTTCTCATTGAACCGGTAAACTTCGGCCTTTCCAACCTGAACCCATTCGTTCGATGCATTTGCCAATAAATCAACCTTTGTTTTTACAAGTGGCAAATTGGTTAAGTCGTTCCAGTTGCTAATCAAAATATGATGAAAAATACCCACCTTTTTAATCACCGGCCCCTCCATAAAAATTTCGATGGTATCAACACTCGATTCTATAATATTAGGCTTGTGCTGGGCCTCCAAGGTCAGCGATATGCCCCAAACAAAAAGTCCAATTAGTAAACTTCTCATGGCAGGTAATTTTTTCAAAGTTACTTCTTTCGGTTGAAACTTACATTTTATAAAGGTTAAGGCGGGCTTCCTTGACAGATTTATCGGTGATGTAATCGTCGTAGCTCATCTCTTTATCTATGCTTCCACCCAGACCAATTTCTACAATTCGGTTGGCCACGGTTTGAATAAATTCGTGGTCGTGGGTTGTGAAAATCAAGGTGCCGGAATAATTCTTAAGGGAATTGTTGAAGGCGGTTATGGATTCCAAATCCAGGTGGTTGGTGGGCTCGTCCAGCAGTAAAAAGTTGGCATTTTGAAGCATCATGCGCGACAGCATGCAACGTACCTTTTCGCCTCCAGAAAGCACCCTGGCACTTTTTAAACTTTCTTCTCCACTAAACAACATTCGACCCAAAAATCCGCGGATGTAGGTTTCGTCTTTTTCGGTCGAGAATTGGCGCAGCCAATCGATCAAGGAATAGTCATCGTTAAAAAATGAACTGTTGTCGTTGGGCAAATAGGCCTTGGTAATGGTAACCCCCCATTCTACTTGGCCTGCCTCGGGTTGAATTTCGCCCGCTACAGCCTGATAAAACTGGGTAGTGGCTCGGCTATCGCGCGACAGCAAGGCTATTTTATCGCCCTTTTTCAGATTCAAATTGAAGTCCTTCACCAGGGTATCTCCGTCGGCGGTAAGGGTAAGCCCCGTAATCCGAAGAATTTGATCGCCCGCTTCCCGCTCCGGATTAAACAAAATAGCGGGATACCGGCGGCTGCTGGGCTTAATTTCTTCCACATTGATTTTGTCCAACAGTTTTTTACGGCTGGTTGCTTGCCTTGATTTTGAGGCATTGGCGCTAAAGCGCTGAATAAATTCCAAGAGCTCCTTGCGTTTGTCTTCCGACTTCTTGTTTTGCTGAGCCCGCTGCCGGGTTGCCAGCTGCGAAGATTCATACCAAAAGGAATAGTTTCCAGAGAACAGGGATATTTTCCGAAAATCGATGTCCACTATATGGGTACATACCGTATCTAAAAAGTGCCTGTCGTGCGATACCACAATTACGGTGTTGGGAAAATCCATCAGAAAATCTTCCAGCCACAAAACCGTTTCGGCATCAAGGTCGTTGGTAGGTTCGTCAAGCAGTAAGATATCGGGGTTGCCAAACAAGGCCTGAGCCAAAAGCACCCGAACTTTTTCGTTTCCGTTTAGTTCTTTCATGGCCTTTTCGTGGCTGTCGGCCTTTATGCCCAAACCACTCAACAGATTTCCGGCGTCGCTTTCGGCGTTCCACCCTTCCATTTCGGCAAACTCGGCCTCCAGCTCTGCGGCGCGCAGACCGTCTTCCTCACTAAAATCGGGCTTCATGTAAATGGCGTCCTTTTCTTGCATAATGCCCCAAAGAGTACTATGCCCCATCAAAACTGTGTCAATCACCCGACATTCATCAAACTCAAAGTGGTTTTGCTTCAACACCGCCATTCTGGCTCCAGGCTGCATGCTTACGTTTCCACCAGTGGGGTCTTGCTCTCCGCTCAAAATTTTCAAAAAGGTAGATTTACCGGCCCCATTGGCTCCGATTACTCCATAGCAATTACCGGGAGTAAACACCAAATTCACTTCATCAAATAAAACCCGCTTTCCAAATTGCAGGGATAAATTACTTACCGTTAACATGCGCCTAGCTGTATTAAATTTTGCGTGGCAAAGGTAGTGTTCTTTCGCGATTTACGGTGGCAAACAAAGGGACAAAGGGCGATGTTTAGCCCTGGGGCTGCCATTCATTCGGTACAGCTGCCGCTTTTGTTGTACCTTGCAGTCAAATTAGAAACATATATGGAGGCAAACCTTCGGTTTTCAAAGGAAGGTATGGGATTTCAGCGCGAACTCAACAAACGCGTTCACCAGTATTTTAAAGAAAACAACCTATCGAAAAACGGAGGTTGGGCCATGCGAGGTAAAACCATGGTTATGTTTATGTTATATTTAACTCCCTACGTTCTGCTTTTAACGGGCGTTATTCAGTCGGGCTGGTTGGCTTTGCTGGCATCGGCTGTTATCGGAATTGGTTTGGCGGGAATTGGCCTTTCGGTTATGCACGACGCTTGCCACGGTGCCTACTCATCAAATCCCAAAGAAAACGACTGGGTGGGATATTCCCTGAACTTTTTGGGGGCCAGCAGCTTTAATTGGAAAATTCAGCACAATGTGCTGCACCATTCCTATACCAACATCGCCGAACACGACGAAGACATCGACAACCGAGGCTTGTTCCGATTTACTCCCTATGCCCCACTTAAGGCTATCCACCGCTACCAGCACATTTATGCTTGGCCCTTTTATTCCCTAATGACCTTGTTTTGGGTTTTGCTGAAAGATTTTTTTCGGTTTGCCAAATACGACAAAGAAGGATTGATCAAACAGGTCAATGGATCTAAGTCAAAGGAATTGGCCATTTTAATTGCGACCAAAGTATGGAGTTTGGTTTTTTCGTTCGGCCTGCCCTTGATGTTTACCGATTTTACGTTTGGCCAAATTTTGCTGGGATTTTTAACCGCCCATTTGATTGCCGGATTTTTGTTGGCCTTGGTCTTTCAACCCGCCCATGTGAGCGATGAAATTAGTTTTATTGCCGTTCCTGAAAACGGAGAACTCCCCTACTCTTTCGCCGAGCATCAAATACGCACCACCCGAAATTTTGCCAACGAAAACCGCTGGTTTTCTTGGTATGCCGGGGGATTGAATTTTCAAATTGAGCACCATTTGTTTCCCCACATTTGCCATATACATTACCGAAAAATTTCGCCCATCATCCGTCAAACGGCTCAAGAGTTCGGCCTGCCCTACGAAAATACGCCCAGCATTTGGCAAGCCTTGGTAACCCACAGCCGGCATTTGAGGAATTTAGGCCGCCTGCCCGAAATTCCCAAGGAGGCTTCGGTGCACACCGCGGGAATGATCCAGGCACTTCCGGCCTAATTCCATTCTTTTTATCTTCAGTGCTGGAAGTTAGCCAAAGCGCATGGCTGTTGTTATAGTACTGGTTAAGTAAGGGGCCAAATTGAAAAAA
This sequence comes from Bacteroidota bacterium, assembly GCA_016866335.1. Classification (GTDB taxonomy): domain Bacteria; phylum Bacteroidota; class Bacteroidia; order CAIKAF01; family CAIKAF01; genus CAIKAF01. Next base: position 15,507 of record VGMT01000031.1, read on the forward strand.
CAAAAACAGCCCTAGCCTTGTTCCTACCTTTATATGGAATTGAGTGCCGCTGAAATTGACCGTGTTATTGAAATGGCCTGGGAAGACCGCACTCCGTTTGAAGCGATTCAGGCGCAGTTTGGCCTTTCAGAGCGCGACGTAATTGACCTAATGCGCCGCGAAATGAAGGCCAGTAGTTTTCGAATGTGGAGGGCCAGGGTGCAGGGCCGGGCCACAAAGCACCTGCTTAAGCGTGGATTTGTTGAAGGACCGCACAAGAGCGCCATGCAGCGCAGCATCAGCGGGAACAAAATAAGCAAGCGCATTTAGCTCCCCATTTTCGATTGGAATCCAATTGAATGCGGGCATTACATTTCAATGACGTAGTTCGTATTTGAGCGGCCCGCGCCCCCGATTGAACCGGCAGGGACGCCCAGCCCGACCCGGTGCAGGCGCGGCGAGGAGGCGACCACCGGGAGCCACCGCAGCCGCTGCCCTGCACAGGTTGGGCTGGGTGGACCTACAGGTGAAAGCGGGAAAAGGCGCCCCCCAAAAAAAACATCCAAGCGCATAAAAAAAAGGCGAAAACAGAATTTCTTCCATTTTCGCCTTCTGAGCCAAGGATTCCGGCTTTATTTTTCTACGATTTCCAGCAGTTCTACTTTGAATACCAGCGTTGAGCCGGGTTTGATGGGCGAACCGGGAGGCGCATTGTTGCCGTAGGCCAGCTCAGAGGGGATAATGAAACGGAACGTGGAGCCGACGGGCATCAATTGCAGGCCTTCGGTCCAGCCGCGAATTACTCCGCCCAGCGGGAATTGTGCCGGCTGACCGCGGTCGTAGCTGCTGTCGAACTTGGTACCGTCAATCAGGGTTCCCTCATAATTCACCTTTACGGTCGATTCGGCCGTGGGGCGCGGACCGGTGCCCAACACCACCACCTCGTACATCAAACCCGATTCGGTGCTGTTCAAACCGGGTTTTCCGCTCTCAGCAGCCATAAATTTCTTGCCGGCTTCAATGTTTCCCGAAGCGGCAGCGTCGGCCTGCTTCTTTTGCCGTTCCATCATGGCCGTTTGAAATTGAGCAAAAATCTCTTCGGTCTCGCCCTCTTTCACCAATTTGGTGCGGCTGCTGTCGAATCCGTCAATGGCGCCCTGCAAAAAGGCAAACAAATCGATTTGCAAGCCAGCCTGACGCAAATTTTGAAGTACATCGATGCCCACGGCATAGCTTACCTTCTGATCTAAAGTAACCAAGGTGGGTTGCTGCCCTTTTGATAGCGCATCAACCGCCTTTTTGGTATCGCCGCTCAGTTTTTGAGCCGAAGCAATGCCGCCGAACCCGGCGAGAAGCAGGACCGCTGTGGCCCGAATTGCGAATGATTTCATGGATTTTTTAAAATTTAGGTAAAGGTAACAGAATGAACGGGGTTTTGCATTACATGTTGCGTCGGTACTGGCCACCCACCTCAAACAAGGCTTGGGTTATTTGACCTAGGGTACATACTTTGGCGCTGTTCATCAACACCTCAAACATGTTTCGGTTTTGTATGGCGGCTTCTTGCAAGGCCAACAGGGCTTTCTGGGCCTGTTCGTTGCGGAAGCCCTGCTGAAATTCGCAGGTTTGAATTTGCCATTCTTTTTCTTCGGTGGTTGAGCGAATTACCTCGCCCGGCCGAACCGTAGGCGACCCCTTTGAGCTCAAAAAGGTATTCACGCCCACAATGGGGTACTCGCCCGTATGCTTCAGGGTTTCGTAATACAGGCTTTCCTCCTGAATTTTTCCGCGCTGATACATGGTTTCCATGGCGCCAAGCACCCCACCGCGCTCTGTAATCCGGTCGAACTCCAAGTACACGGCTTCTTCCACCAAATCGGTTAGCTCCTCAATAATGAACGAACCTTGCAAAGGATTTTCGTTTTTGGCCAAGCCCAACTCTTTGTTGATGATGAGCTGAATGGCCATGGCGCGGCGCACCGATTCTTCGGTAGGCGTGGTAATGGCTTCGTCGTAGGCGTTGGTGTGCAGGCTTTGGCAGTTGTCGTATATGGCATACAAGGCCTGCAAGGTGGTGCGTATGTCGTTGAAGTCGATTTCTTGGGCATGCAAGGAACGGCCCGAGGTTTGAATGTGGTACTTCAACATTTGACTGCGTTCCTGAGCCTGGTACAGGTTTTTCATGGCTTTAGACCAAATGCGGCGGGCCACCCGGCCCAGCACAGCGTATTCGGGATCCATGCCGTTGCTGAAAAAGAAACTCAAGTTGGGCGCAAAGGCATCGATGTCCATGCCGCGAGAGCGGTAGTACTCCACGTAGGTAAATCCATTGGCCAGGGTGAAGGCCAATTGCGAAATGGGGTTGGCCCCGGCTTCGGCAATGTGGTAGCCAGAAATGGAAACCGAATAAAAATTACGAACGCCCTTCCAAATAAAGAATTGCTGCATGTCGCCCATGAGGCGCAGGCTAAATTCGGTGGAAAAGATGCAGGTGTTTTGGGCTTGATCTTCTTTCAAAATGTCGGCCTGAACCGTTCCCCGCACTGCCGTTAGGGTTTGTTCGCGGATGCGTTGGTACACCTCGGCGGGCAGCACCTCATCGCCGGTTACGCCCAGCAGCATCAATCCCAGGCCGTTGTTGCCGTCGGGCAGTTCGCCGTGGTAGCTGGGGGCAGTCAGCCCCTTTTTCGCGTACAGTTCGGCGATTTTGGCCCGAACCGATTCCTCTAAACCTTGTTCTTGAATGTATTTTTCGCACTGTTGGTCCACGGCGGCGTTCATAAAGAAGGCCGTAAGCATGGCCGCCGGACCGTTAATGGTCATAGATACCGAGGTGCTGGGAGCGCTCAAGTCAAAGCCGGAATACAATTTCTTGGCGTCGTCTAAGCAGCAAATGGACACGCCGGAATTTCCGATTTTCCCGTAAATATCGGGGCGGTAGCCGGGATCGTTGCCGTACAGGGTAACCGAATCAAAGGCGGTGGAAAGCCGAGCTGCTGGCAGCCCCTTCGATACGTAGTGAAAGCGGCGGTTGGTCCGTTCGGGACCGCCTTCTCCGGCAAACATCCGCGCGGGATCTTCTCCGTCGCGTTTAAAGGGAAACACCCCAGAGGTGTAGGGAAAATATCCGGGAAAGTTTTCTTGCAGCATCCAGCGTAGCTGGTCGCCCCAACTGCGGTACCGGGGCGAAGACACTTTGGGAATGCGCGTTTGCGACAAACTCAGGCTGTGGGTGGCCATGCGTATGTCTTTCCCCCGTACCTGAAACACAAATTCATCTTGCTTAAAGCGTTCCACCAGTTCCGGAAATTCCTCTAAAAGCTTGCGGTTGCGCCCGTCCAAATCGAGCTCCAACTGCTCACGCACCTGAGCTAAAGCGGCATAGGTTGGCGAATCGCCTTGGCCTTTGGCGCTCAAAATCTGCAAGGACTGTTGAAGGGCATAGATTTTTTCAGCGGCCTCGGCTTGCTGTTCTGCCCAGCGGTTGTACTGCCGGTTGGCCTCTGAAATTTCGCTCAGGTACCGGGTGCGGTGCGGGGGAATAATGTAAATTTTCTCCGACATTTCCCGGCTTATTTCCAGGGCGCTGTTCAGTTGAGCTCCGGTTTTGGCCGAAAGGCCGTCCATGACCTTGCGGTACAGGGCATTCATTCCGGGGTCGTTGAACTGCGAGGCAATGGTTCCCAACACGGGCAAGGATTCGTCGTCGGCTTCCCAGAGTTGGTGGTTGCGTTTGTATTGCTTGCGCACGTCGCGCAGGGCGTCCAGGGCTCCGCGCTTATCGAATTTATTCAGGGCAATGGCATCGGCAAAATCCAGCATATCGATTTTTTCCAGCTGGGTGGCGGCGCCGTATTCGGGCGTCATCACGTACAGGGAATAATCGGCATGCTCAGTAATTTCAGTGTCGCTTTGTCCAATTCCGCTGGTTTCGAGCACAATCAAATCGAAGCCGGCGGCTTTAAGAATGGAAATGGACTCCTTCACGTACCGGCTCAGGGCCAAGTTGCTTTGCCGGGTGGCCATGGAGCGCATAAAAACGCGGGGATGGTTAATGGCGTTCATGCGGATCCGGTCGCCCAGCAGAGCTCCGCCGCTTTTGCGTTTGCTGGGGTCCACCGAAACAATAGCCATGGTTTTATCGGGAAAATCGAGTAGGAATCGGCGCACCAGTTCATCGACCAGCGAGCTTTTTCCGGCTCCGCCGGTGCCAGTAATTCCCAGCACGGGAACTTTGGCCGATTCGCCGGCGTTCAGAATGGGTTTCAGGGCCTCGGCATGGGCATCGCCGAAATTCTCAGCGGCCGAAATCAGGCGTGCCAGGCAGCGAAAGGAGGGTTTACCTTGCTTCCATTCGGTCAATTCATTGGCAATGGATTCGCCAATGGCGTAATCGCAGCGGCGCAGCAGGTCGTTGATCATGCCTTGCAGGCCCAGGGATCGGCCGTCGTCGGGGCTGTAAATGCGTTCAATTCCGTGGGCGTGCAGCTGTTCAATTTCTTCGGGCAGAATCACGCCCCCGCCCCCGCCAAAAATTTTAATGTGTTCGGCCCCGTATTCCTTCAGCAGGTCGTACATGTAGGTAAAATACTCCATGTGTCCGCCTTGGTACGAAGTCATGGCAATGGCGTTGGCATCTTCTTGCAGGGCAGTTTGCACAACTTCTTGCACGGAGCGGTCGTGGCCCAGGTGAATCACTTCAGCGCCGCTGGCTTGAATAATGCGGCGCATAATATTGATAGCGGCATCGTGTCCGTCGAACAGGGCGGCAGCAGTAACAATTCGGATTTTATGTTTGGGGCTGTAAGGCGTGGTTTCCATAGGCATCAGCAAAAGTAAATGGGTCGGAGGCTGTGGCCTCGTTCCGCGCAAAAATAGGGATTAAAAAGCAGAGTTGTGGGGAATTTTCCCTAGGAACTGAGGGCAAAGTGGGGCAAAAAGGGAGAAGGGGATTTTTGGGGCGGTTTAGGGGCTGTCCTTGGGTAGTCCGCATCCCGAACGGGGTGCTGCAGCCGGCTTCGGGTGGCTCCCAAGGTCGCCCCCTTCGCCTGGCGCAGCCCGCCGTTCGGGCTTTGCGGGCTACCCTTGTCCATCCCCACCGCGGGCGGCTGGGGGGGATTGGGGTAAATAGACAAGATTGGTTCTTGGTCAGCCTTTACTAAGACTGCATTGTATCTTTTAAATTGGACCAAGCCACTAAAACGAGCATCTATAGCACGCGCCCAGTTCGTTCTGCTAAAATGATTTTATACCCTTCTTTGAATTCATCTGTCATGAAACTCCTGTCAATCAATCCCAGCCATTGAGGTAGGGCCTTTGCCATCTTAGTGAAGATGCCCCTCTCATGTTCACAATACACCCTTTCAGGTACAAATACGGGGGCTTAGCCTGATTTTATACCCTTTAGGGTGCATTAATTAAAGACCTATTGCAAGGAAACCAGTACAAACGTGTAGTAAACCTGTCCTATTTAACGTTTAGCGCATGAGCCGTAGTTTGGATTTTTGGAAACGCTTCGCCTCAAGCTCTACGAAATTAACCCCTAAAACGAAACGCCCAACCTTCCACATAAAACCCGAATTTTGGCCATGCGCTGTTCGCGGTTCGTGCTTCTATAATATCTTCATTTTTCAATCTCTTTGAGCTATTAAATGGTTTCTTTTTGTGTAATACATGAACAAGTATCCCCTTTTGTTGGCCTCAGCTAAGAATGAGCGGCTGATCAATGTTTCCACAAGAAGTTGCTTTTCTAAAAACGGATTTAAAAGTTTCTCAACCCGGCTTTCTGCAACTCCAATTCTCAAGGCAAATTCTGCGAAATCACCTTTGGAAGGATGCCCGCTTTTCTTGCATTGTTGACTTTTATAATCATCTGCAAACAGTCCTTTGTTCAATGCAAAGTCCGTGTCGTCCACATGCATCTTTGTATTCACTAAATCATAAGCTGGACTTAACAGATAATCTCCACTAGATGATTCAAGCAAGGAAAAGTTCTTTAAATGGGCATCTCCGTTTGAAAACAGATAATTGAAAACAACCAAAGAAAAATACTTCTCTATTTCTACCCGCCATGCCGGAACAAATTTCTTTATCAATTGGCCTGCCTCCTCATAGCTGTATTCATATTTGAAATTTGCACCTGCATTGTCTTTTGTTTTTCCTGCAAGCGTTGCAAAATCTTCTTTGCCCCATTTACTTCCGTTTTCTTTGACATCAAATCGTTTGGTGATGTAGGCCGCTGAACCATTCTTAAAAAAAATCACTGCGTTTTCTGCCGTATTCAGTCCATACACTTGTTTGGCTATTTGCATCGTCAAATGTTCGTTGGCGGGAACTTGGTCAACCTTTTTCAAATCTCTTGGTATCGGCTTGAGTATATATGTTCCCTGTTCTCCTTCCTTTGTTAATCGCAATACATTTTTCTCCAAAAGAAAACTTAATTTTTCCTGCACACCCGATATGGATATGCGTCTGCGATTTTCCATGAATTGTTCTGCGACTTCTTCGCTTTGCTGGGGCTCTTCATAAAGCAAAACATGATTTACCTTTTTACCGCTAAACAAATTTCGCAAGCAGCTTTGGCTGTATGTTGAAAACCCCTCTGCCAATGTTCCCGGACAATATTTTAATTCATCTAAGTTCATCTCGCCACTATTGGTTTCACAGTTATTGCTCCAATGGTATCAAATTGTGCTGTTGCTGCTAGCAAACCGAAATTATCTTCTTCGTCTATTCTCAATTGTGTGCTTTGCAGTTTTCGGTTGACTCCTTCACTCAACATATTGAAAAAAAACGGAAATAAAAATTCGCTGCTGTATTCTTTTTGTGTTTTTGGAAGCGTTAAACTGATTCCTGGTTTATTTGCATCGTTAAAATAATTGTCATCATACCTGAAAACATAACGCTGACGATTTTCTTCTGTCAATGTTCCTGCTAAAATCCCATTGCGGTATATTTCTATTGCTCTCACTTACTCAATGTTTCTTTTTAACTTCAAGAATGAGGTCCATTCCCAACACTTCGGCTAATTTATTTAAAACATCGAATGAAGGATTGCCCTGCCCTCGTTCTAATTTATACAGGGTGTTTGTGCTCACTTTTGCCAGTTCAGCTAAGTGAGGTTGAGTTATTCTTAATTCCCTTCGCCTGTTTCTTATGATTTCACCAAGAGTCTTAACTAACATTATAGTGTGATTTTAGATCCAAAGATACGGTTCTCTTTTCAATTTCGCAATCAAATTCACATTATAGTGTGATTTATTAGTCTAATTTTTTGGGAACGCAAAACGAATTTGGTAAAATCACATTATAGTGTGAGTTCACCTTCTTATATCCTCAAATTATCGAACTAAGGCTGTTTGAATAGCTTGCCCGCTAACGGTTTGCGCACAACCGCCGTTTTTTCAATGGCGGCTGTGTGAGCTATTCGTGGTAGTTTCTTATTCTCAACTTAAGATATCATCAATCTGCTCTAATAATTGTGGAATTTTATTCTTAACAACATCCCAAACAATAGAATAATTAACTCCAATCCAATCATGGATTAGTCTATCACGCATTCCTGGCATATTCTTTCATTGAATCAAACTCCATTGCACTTTAAAATCAGCAGGGATTTTCTTAGCTGCTTCTCCTATAATCTCTAAACTTCTTGTAATTGCTCTTTTTAGAGTTTCATCATTTACAAATTCATCTTTTGACAGATTGCTGCATTTAAGAACAAAAAAAATTGCACTCGTCATAAATGTGCCTAAGATATTCTTTTGGCTCTTTAGACATATTGTACTTCTTTTAAAATTGAAGGTCCGATGTATGGACTTAATCCATTTACAGTAACAACCTCGATTTTCTCACCATTAAAAAGCTCCTGGATGATATCATAAACAGCCATGAAATTATCAAAGTTTTCTGCTTCTGGCTCAAAATCAATTAAAACATCAATATCACTATTTGCTACTTGCTAATTTCTTGAATATGAACCAAATAGCCCAACTTTCTTAATACCAAATTTCGAGAACTCCTGTTTACGACTTCTCAATGCTTTTAGTATGTTTTCCTTTGTTGTCATTCGGCAGTTTTACACAAATATACAAAGTCTGACTCCTTGATTGATCTGTATGGGAAATTACCGCCAACGTTCTTGCGCTTGGACCCCCAGCCCCTACCTGCCACACATGGTCTTAAACGCACAATAGGCACATTCGTCCAGGTTTTCGGTTTGCTCAAAGGGCTGTTCCAAATCCACCAAATTCAGCAGCACTTGGTTTAGCTGCTCTTCAAACTCCTGGGCCAAGGGCCGAAAATCATCCAAATCCGATTTCTTGTACTGCAAATTTCCGTCGCTGTCTCGGCTTCGAATAAACCACAACCCCGGTGCAATTTTGCGCTCTCCCGGAAGTTCCCCTTTCATGGCCATCCAACCGTACAATAAAACCTGAAACAATTCCTTTTTGTGGGGATTCTCGTTCGGAAAGGCCTCGGCTACCCCATCAAAGCTAATTTTACTCTCTACATATTTTCCGGTTTTGTAGTCCAACAACCGGAACACTTCGCCCTCGGGCCGCATCAATACATCTACCCGGTCCACATAGCCTTTGAATTTAACCTGCATTCCATTTTCCAGTTCATAACTTAGGTTTAGGCACTCTTCAGCCCCCAAAAAGTAGAACAGGTAGGGGCTTTCAGCGTCTTGCTTCAACACTTGCTTTACATGAAACAGCACCACCGAATTTAAGAGCACCAGCTCTCCTTTGTTTTGATCTATCGGCCGAGCCGATTTAAAATACCCTTGCAATGCCTTGGCCACCAATTCCTTTAAATGCGCTTCGTTGCCTTGGCTGCGTATCCATTCCTTGTCGATGGGCTCCCCCAATGGATGCGCCTTGTAAAAATCTTCCAACACTGCGTGAATCAGGGTTCCCAACATGGCGGCATCCATTTGTTCTGCCGGTTGCTCCCTAGGCTGTATGCCTTGCAGTTTGCTCAGGTAAAAACGCAGCCCACAGGCCATAAAATCGTTTAAGGTCGAGGCCGACAGTTCTTTTTCACCTAGGTAATTCTGCAGGAGCTGGCCTACCTCACCTTGTTTTGAAATAGAAATAGGAATCGGACTTTCCGGCCGGATGTTCAAGGGTTCGGCCAAACTGGGCAGGGGATTCAGCCGGTTGTGCATCAGCTCCCATTGCCGAATGAATCGGCTGGGCTCGCCCGTATCTCCGCTTTTTATCTGGTTGTTGTAAATCAAATCAACCCGTTCGGCCCTTTCCATCAATTGAAACAGCAAAAGACCTTCGGTTTTTTCCCGGTCTTCGGGCAAATCCATGCCAAAGGCTTTTTTCAGGTGAAAGGGAATCAAGCCATGGGCGGAACCTGAAGAGGGTAAACTGCCCTCGTTCGCCTGCAAAACAATCACCCGCTTAAAGTCAAGGTTTGCGGTTTCTTGAAGGCCCAAAATCTGCAATCCCGTCAAGGGCTCTCCGCTGAAGGGGGTTTTGGTGGATTTCAGTACCCGGTCCACAATTTTCCATTGGGCCTCGGCCGTTAAGCTGCTCAAAAAGGGCTTCAAGCCTTCGCGCACCCGGCGAAGTTGAGCCGACAAGTAGAAAGCCGTTTGAGTAAAAACACCCTGCCCATCTAGGTTTTCTTCGGCCAACCGGTCGCACCAGTGTTGAGCCAGATCGATGATGTGGTTTTGTTCCTGCATTAAGGGGTCCAACCAGGCCAAAACGGCGGGATAGAGTTGCAATTCCGAACGTGCGGTTTCGGGCTTTCGGCTTTTGATGATGGCCTCGGTCAGTTCGGCAGCCTGAGTCGAAAACCCTTCGCTGACCGCCGGCAATTCCAAAAATTTAAGCAGTCGAGCAGATTTTAGCCAAATTTCTTGGCCTGAAGCGTCGCGCCGCACCGATTTTTGCAGGCGGCTAAGGGCATAAAACCAATGGGGAATGGAACTTGCCGTAGCCGGGTGACCAATCGAAATGTTTAGGCTTTGAACGCTGGGCGGCAAATAGCGCAGGGCCGGCATCAGCATCAGGCTTGAGGGAAGTACCACGGCGGTATCTTCAAAGGAAATGGTTTCATCGAGCAACAGGCCAGCCAAGCATGCGGCCTGTCCTTCTTGGCCTCCGGCTTGATAGGCGGTTATCTGTGCATTTAAATCCGGTTCGGGCATTTCGCGCCCCTTGCCCAGGCTGGATTGCCAGGCTTTGCGGCGGCGGTAATAGGCATCGCTGCCCAACTGCTGAGCGCTGTGGCTGGGATTCCAAAAAACCTGCAAACTCTGGTTTCGAGCCAATTTTTGAATGGCTTTTTCTTGGGCCCTTGTTATCCATATCGGGTCCAACAGGTAAATCTGAGAAAAAGAGGGAATCGGTTCAGCTTCGGCCTGTTCCACAAACTGCCGAACCGCCCTCCCCGGATAGCTTAATCTCTGTTCTTGAAGGTGGGACTGAAAGGCTTGATACAGGTTGTTGCCGTTTCGCCAAATGCGCAGAAATGCCTCTTGAATTTTCGAGGTTTCGGGCACAAATCCCTTCCAAAACCGAATGGCCAAGGCCCTGGCTTCGGGTTCCATGCTGGGAAAGGCCGCATCGATTTCGCGTTCTTCCAACAATACCCGAAACAATTCTTGGGGCGCTGCCAATGCCTGGTCCATGCGCTCAAACTCTTCTAAAATGACCTGTCCCCAAAAATAAAACCGTTCAAAGGGCTCTTCGTACACCGTTTGGTTGAAGATGGGATGCAGGCGCATCAGCAAATCGGTTTGAGGGGCCAGGGTTTGCCCTGAAGATTCGGCGAGAAACGATTCCAGGGTTTGTATATGGGGCGACCAAATAGGCCGGCCGGCAAGTTCGGCCAGGTGTTTTTTCAAGAACAAACCCGAACGTCGGGTAGGCACCAACACCAAAACCGAGGTTAAATCTTGCCCATGTTCGTGCAGCAACTGCCGGGCCACTTCGTTTAAATACCTGTTCATAGGGCGTTTACGGTTTCAGTGCTCATTTCATCTAAATACACCAGATATCCGGTCGGATTATCCAGTCCCAATTGCTGCAGCAAGCGCATGTAATCTTGAATTTGCCGGTGATGTTCTTCTTTTTTGCTGCCTGTTTTGTAGTCGATCACCCGCACTTCGTTTCCTCGAATGGCCACGCGGTCGGGGCGGCGCAGCCGTCCATCGGGAAGCAATATGGCCTGTTCGTTTAATACTTGCCAGCTTCCGTCAAAGGTTTCCTGAACCACGGGCATGGCCAACAAAACATGAATTAGGTCGAGGTATTCGCTGCGTTCGCTTTCTTCCAACAAGCCCTCCAACATTAGCCCCTTGATGAGTTTTTCGGTGGTTTCGGGCCTGCCATCTAAGCCTGCGGCCAAGCGGTGCACAATCAAACCCCGGCGCAGGGCCTGCTGCCGCTGTTCCCATTCTTCGGAACTTTGGCCCAAAATGGTAATGCTGGGACTTAGCCTTTGGTCGGCCGGTTGAGGCAGACCTGCCTGAAACAAGGCTTGGGGCTGTTCGGGCCTGATTTCTGGCGGTGGAATTTCTCCAAAGCAAAAGGAATAGCCAAGGTCGTCGGCCTTTTGTTCGGGCTGCAGTTCATGCAAGGCAAACAGCAACATCGATTCAATTCGGCTGTAGTTTTTTTCTGCCGCCGCGACATGCAGGTTGTCCTTTTTTAAGGGCGACCACACTTCAAGCATTCGCCTTGGGCGGGTAAAGGTAACGTACAGCAAATTCAGGGCATCCAGCCATTGATTCAAGGTTTCCTCCTCCCATTTCTCTCTAAACATTGAATTTTTCAATTTCCCAGAGAAGGGAACCGGAACCAAAGGGGGAAAATCCGGATGTGGAGGATTGGGTTCCGACCAAAGCAGGTCGTTGTATTTTTGAACTTCGCCAGAAAGGTAGGGCACCAGTACCACATCAAATTCCAATCCTTTGCTTTTGTGGATGG
>VGMT01000032.1 GCA_016866335.1 Bacteroidota bacterium
TTGGGCCCTCTTTTTCGACCTCTCAGCAGCCCTTTAAGGCCATTTTTAGTCTTAGATTTCGTTGCGATTTGGCGCAGGGAATTTTCTTGCCTTTTTGTTTTGGGTTGCTGTAGTGCGATTAAAATGGGTAACTTAAACTGGGAATTGGGGGTGAAAAGGAGTTGTTATACGAACTGCCGTTACCATAAATTGCAAAAAAAATTCTAGGTGATTTGAATCAAATTATTTCGGGTAATCTTATTCAAAAGAAACAATGAAAATTTAAGATAATATAATTAAATTTGGCTAATGCCTACAGTATTATACATATTCGGTTGGAGATTCTTTTTTTACTCTAATGAAAGCTCAGAGCCAATACATATCCATGCGGAAAAAGGCGACATGGAATGTAAATACTGGCTTTTAGTAGATGAATTAGAAATTAAAGAAGCGTTCTCTTATAATCTTACACCTGCGGCTAAGAGAGAAGCAAAGAAAATAATATACCAGCATTTCGATGATATTGTTTTAGCTTGGAATGAATATTTTAATAAATAAACCTATGATTGCAACACACAAAATTCAGGAAATTACCTTCGAAAAAGACATGATAAGTCTAAAAGTAGATGGAAAATTAATACGAATTTTACTCGATAAAATTTCGCTGAAATTAAAGAGAGCCAATGAAATGCAGCGAAATTTTTACAAAATCTCACCGTCTGGCTATGGAATTCACTGGCCACTTATTGACGAAGACCTTTCGATCAGCGCTATGATAAAGCAAGCTGAAATGTAATAATGCAACTTAATGGTAACAGCTAATCCTTCGTTCGGCGTGCAACACCCGGTCCCGTACCTGCGGGATTGAACGTTAAAATCCCGTTTCTGCGGGAAACTGGGTTTTACAATATGATTATTGAGCTGTAGTTTGCAAGAACTGCTGTGGTGCCATTAAAACAGGTAACTTAGGGCTGAAAATGGACCTGAATGAAATTGTAAAATAAACTGCCCTTGGCCCTTAATTTAAAAACCAACATTAAAAAAAATGGACCTTGAACTAAATTACATAGAAATAAATCGAGCGTCTTGGAACAAAAGAATTGAATCGCACCTGAAATCGGAATTTTACGACCTTGAAGGATTTCTGAATGGAAAAACCTCTTTAAACGAAATTGAATTAAACCTACTTGGCGACATAAAAGGAAAATCGATTTTGCATTTACAATGCCATTTTGGACAAGACTCCATTTCCTTGAGCAGACTCGGTGCTGACGTTACTGGTATTGACTTTTCAGACAAAGCCATTGTTAGTGCAAAAAAATTGCATCGGACTCAAATTCAAATGCATCCTTTATTTGTTGCGGCATTTACGATCTACCAAACCATTTAAGCGGGAATTTTGATGTTGTTTTTACAAGTTACGGAACAATTGGTTGGTTACCTGATTTGGACAAGTGGGCGAAAATTATTTCCCATTTCCTAAAACCTGACGGAAAATTTGTTTTTGTAGAGTTCCATCCCGTTGTTTGGATGTTTGACGACAACTTTGACAAAATTGGCTACAGGTATTTTAATTCAGGGGCAATCATAGAAACCCATAGCGGAACTTATGCCAACAAAACAGCCGATTTTACAGCAACTGAAATATCTTGGAATCACGGCATTAGCGAAGTGCTAAATAGTTTAATCAATAACGGGCTTGAAGTAACCTCACTGAACGAGTTTGACTATTCACCTTATAATTGCTTTAACAAGACCATAGAATTTGAATACAAAAAATATAGAATAGAACATTTAGGTAACAAAATACCCATGGTTTATTCAATAACGGCAATAAAAAAACAATAGCTAGCAGCTCATCTTTCGTGCAATCAAACCTAGGCGATTAAATAGCCAAAAACCCTTTAAATTTAAAATGATGAGCTACAGCGAAGGAAACCATAAGCAACCTATAACTGAGGTGGTTTCCCCGACCTAAAAAATTCCAACAAGCCGAAGGGAATGGATAAAAGAACGCTGGGTGTTGTACCTTTGCAGCAAATTTGTTGAATGAAGACTCCTGTTTGTGTGCGATTTGCTCCCAGTCCAACCGGCCCTTTGCATTTGGGCGGGGTTCGGACGGCTCTGTACAATTACTTGTTTGCCAAAAAACACGGTGGGCAGTTTATGCTGCGCATTGAAGATACCGACCAAACTCGATTTGTGCCCGGAGCCGAACAGTACATTATGGAATCGCTGCGCTGGTGTGGACTGCAGTGGGACGAAGGCCCCGAAGCCGAAGGCAGCAAAGGCCCCTACCGGCAATCGGAGCGCAAACCCATGTACCGGCAATACGCCGACCAATTAATTCAAGCTGGCAAAGCCTATTACGCTTTTGATACCCAAGAAGAATTGGAAGACGTTCGCGAACGCATGAAGGCATCGGGAAACAATACATGGCAGTACAATTCCATTACCAGGGTAAACATGAAAAACTCCCTGACCCTTCCCGCCGATGAAGTACAACGCCGCTTGGATTCGGGCGAAGCCTATGTGGTGCGTTTGCTGGTTCCACGAAACACCGACATTAAAGTGAACGACCTGATTCGCGGCGTGGTGGTGGTTAAATCGGAACACATTGACGACAAGGTGTTGTTCAAAAGCGATGGCATGCCAACCTATCACCTGGCCAATGTGGTTGACGACCATTTGATGGGAATAACCCATGTGATACGCGGCGAGGAATGGCTCCCTTCTGCACCCTTGCATGTGTTGTTGTACGAATCGTTCGGCTGGACCGACACCATGCCTCAATTTGCGCATTTGCCCCTAATTTTGAAACCCGACGGCAACGGTAAGCTGAGCAAGCGCGATGGAGACCGTTTGGGATTTCCTGTTTTTCCGCTGGAATGGAAAGACCCTGCCACCGGAGAAATATCGTTGGGTTACCGAGAAGGGGGCTGGTACAAAGAAGCCGTGGTGAATTTGGTTGCCTTGCTGGGCTGGCACCCATCTGACAACCAAGAGGTATTTAGCTTAGACGAATTAATTGAGGCCTTTAGCCTAGAAAAAGTAGCCAAGGCGGGAGCCAAGTTTGATGTTGAAAAAGCAAAATGGTTCAATCAATATTATTTGCGTCAACAAACGGATCATCAATTGGCTGAGAGCATTAAACCTCAGTTAGGTGATTTAGAAATTACCGAGGAATTGCTGATAAAAACCATAGCCTTGGTACGCGACCGTGCTGTTTTTCCCGTCGATGTGGCGGAAGATGTGCTGGGACTGTTGCAAGCCCCTAAAGCCTATGAAGACCAAGCCTTAGCTTCGAAATGGAAAGCAGATTCGGCCGAAAAACTACAAGGGCTATTGAATTGGATGGAATCAAACCCTGATTTACAGCCAGAAAACATTGGCAGCAGCATAAAAACCTGGCTGACCGAACAGAATTATGGCATTGGGAGCGTCATGCCGCTTGTGCGTATTGCCTTAACGGGTGGATTAGCTGGTCCCGATATTTTTGAAACCATAGCACTCTTGGGCTTGCAAAGCACCAAGGAGCGCATTTCGACCCTGCTGCAAAAAGTTCAAAAATGACCCAGCGTATTTCCATAAAGGAACTGCGCTTTTTCGGCTACCATGGCGTTTATGCGCATGAGAAAAAAAACGGGCAGTGGTTTAGCTTGAATCTTTCGGCCGATTTGGAGTTGGATAATCGGGCATGCCAGGAAGATTTGGTTGAAGGCACCACCGATTATGGTCTAATTGTTCAAAGTATGTTGGACGAAATGAAAACTCCATCGAACCTATTGGAGCATGCATTGGCGAGGCTAAAATCCCGATTAATTCGGGAATTTCCAGAAATGAAAAACGTTTCTTTATCGTTGGCTAAACAAAACCCTGCCGTTGGGGGTTATGTAGCTGAGTTTGAAGTATCTGTTTTTTGGTAAAGCATGCAAATAAAAGTTCCCTCAAAGGTTTGTCCTGCCTGTTTTAAGAAATTTAACTGCCACGAGAAGCCGGGTTGTTGGTGTGAAAGCGTGTGTTTGTCGCGGGAAACCCTATCAAAATTAAGGAAGCGTTATGTGGATTGCTTGTGCGATTCCTGTTTGGCCTTGTACAACGCCTCAAAAAATTAAGTTCGGTTTTTTATTGAGGGGCTTAGCGGTAGGGATTGAACCGGGGTAGCCCGCCAGGTTGTCCTTACCTGGCCCGCGTGGCGCGGAGGCGACTTTAGGAGCCCACGCAAGCCCGCTGGGCCAGCCAAGGGCAACCGCGGCCTACCGGTGAAAGCCCGGCTACCGCCCTAACACTTAAAAAATCAAGGAAGCATGGCCTGGGCAGCGTTCCAACAGGGCAACAAACCTTGTTTTTGAGCGTACTGCTGCCATAATTCGGCCGGACCCAGCCCCAGCATGAAATCGCCGCCCCAAGCCCCCATGGGTTTCAGGGCACCGGGAGCCCCAGAAAAAGCACGACAGGGATCGGGTTGCTGCAGCAGTTTTTGCAGAATTTGGTTGTGGCGATTCAGCGCCAAGGTCCATTCAGAAACCGTTTGCAGCCTTTGCATGTGGAGGCTAATTTCAGAAATTTCGGTCGCCGCCTTTTGCCGTTCAGCGAGCGACAGCGCGCGGTAATGCCGAATGGCATCGGAAGATTGAGCCTTGTTTCCAAGGTAGAAAAAGTGCATTTGCTTGAGCAAATCTGGGTCCAGAGAAAAGGGCTGCACCGAAGGAAAATCGGGCCTATCAATGCGGTACATAATGGGCTGCAAAGCGGTTGCACAGGCAATGTCGTAGCCGGAGCCTCCAAAACTTTGGCGAAGCAATACGTATGGATTTTGTTCCAGGTATTGGCTCAGCAAACTCACCAAGGTTGAGCTGCTGCCGAGTCCCCAACTCCGGTTAAAATCGGCTTGAAGGACCAATTTTTTGGATTTAAGAAATTGGCGTTTAATGGTTGGGGGGATGGCAGACAGAAGCTGTTCAAGCTTCTGTGCTACGTCCTCGCGGTTGCTTTCCATGACCAATCCGGTTCCGGGATGAAAGGTCGCTTTGAACCACACATCTTGGTTTGCTTCTCGGCTTTCAATCAAGCAGAAATCGCCTTGATAGGGTTCAATGTGCAAGGTTTGGCCCCATTTTAAGGGCAGTGCCATGGCCCAAGCTCCGTCAAGAACAACGTATTCAGCGCTGAGCAAAAACTTCCCGTTTGCCCTAAGGGGGGAATTCGGTCCGTGGTTTTGCCGGCTGGTTTCCACCGGATTTAAGGTATGGGGGCCTGTCGCCATTTTTCAAGGAGTTCGCGAACCGAGGTAAAAGAGACCTTGTGGTGTTTAAAGTGCTCAACCGCCGCTGATTTTTCAGCTTCGTTGGCATGAAAATGATTTAGAATGTTGAGCAAATGCATTTTCATGTGTCCTTTTTGAATTCCGGTGGTGGTTAAAGAGCGCAAGGCACCGAAGTTGTTGGCAAGGCCGGTGCAGGCTGCGATGCACATCAGTTCTTCGGCCGAGGGTTTACCGAGCAATTCCAGGGCATACACCACAAGCGGGTGCAGGGTGGTAAGGCCACCCACCACGCCGAGCGCCATGGGGACTTCGAGGGTGTAGGTAAACATACCATCGCTTAGGTCAAGTTTGGTAAGGCTTTGGTAATGTCCGTTTCGGGCGGCGTAGGTGTGTCCACAGGCTTCGACGGCCCGAAAGTCGTTGCCGGTGGCAAGCACGACAGCGTCAATGCCGTTGAAAATGCCCTTGTTGTGGGTGGTTGCCCTGTGCACATCAATTTCGGCCACACGAACGGCCTTTTGAAATTTCCAAGCAAAGGTTTGGGCGTCCATACCCTCATGGTTGCCAAGGTCAGAAATGGGGCATTGCACCCAAGTGCGAACCAAGCAATCGGGGGTGTAATTGGACAAAATACTCATGATAACGTGGGCTTCGCGTTCCGAATCATTAAAATAAGGCGCGTCTTGAAGCCAGTCCTTGAGGATTTGGGCGAATTCTTCTAGGCAGGAATTGATAAAATTAGCCCCCATGGAATCGCAGGTATTGAATCGGGCTTTTAATTGAAAATACCCCGGTTCAGCATGGCGAAAATCCAGCAGTTCCACGTCTAGAATACCGCCGCCGCGCTGCTGCATGTTGGCGGTAATGTGGGTGGTATTGGTAAACAGCAGCTGTTTGAGTTCGGGAAAATGGTTCTTCAGGAGTTCAGCGCGTCCGTTCCAAATAAAATGGACCTGGCCTATTTTAACCGCATTTACAATTTCTGCATGAAAACCCCCTTTATCGGACCAAAATTTAGCGCTTTTGCTGGCTGCTGCCACTACCGAACTTTCCTCGATTACCATAGGCACCATGTACAGGTGTTGGTTCAGAAGAAGGTTGGGAACCACTCCAAAGGGAAAGGCGAAGTTGCTTAGGGTGTTCTCACTGAATTCGTCTAAGCGCTGCTGCACCTGTGCATCGGCATGCCAAAAGCCTTTAAAGTCGTTTTTTGCTTCAGAGGGATTGCTCAATAGATTAACTACCGCATCGAGCTTTTGCTCTTTTGATGCTTTAGAAAAACCATCAATGGCCTTTACAAAACGTTCATTCATTGTTCAGTTGCAACAAGGTTAAAACAAAGAAACAGCTAAAACATAGGGATGTTTTAGATTGGGCGTAGTTTTTCCCCACAAAAGGCTGTTGACAATCAAGGCAAATCGACCACTGCCCGAGCCATGGACAATCCCTCCAATTGGGCTTTAACGAAAGCCTTTAGGCCTGCATAATCGCCCCTGGCATGGGCTAAAAATCCAGAGGCCATGGCATAGACTGCCGGCAAGGGCGATTGCTGAACCAAGCGGTAGCCGTGCAAGTATGATTTAATTCCACCGCTGATAATAAGGTGTTGGGTTTGCACCTGAATGGAGGGATTTGAACAAATTTGAGCTGCGAAGGACAGCATTTGATCGGCGGTATGACCAATGTAGGCCAGCGGGTCGGCTTGATTTTCGGTGTTGTTTTCGCTGCGCATTAATTCCAAAAGGGCGAAATTGGTTCCTCCAAAGGCTCCAAACTCAATGGCAAGAAGGGGCAATTCCATCAAGGCTTGTAGGCTTCGAGGTCCCATACCCTGCCCTACTTCTTTCACAATGATGGGGAAGGTTGACAAATCGAGGACTTGACGGATGGTATCGATGGGAGGCCTTTTGTACCGATCGCCTCCGGGCTGCATCCACTCTTGCAGCGGATTTACATGAACGATAAGGCCATCGGCCTTGAGTGCCGAAACCATACTGTTGATTTCATCGAAACGATTGGCGTCGATGTAATCTTCAAGTTGGGCAATGCCTAGGTTGGCAAAAAAAGGAAGGTTGTCGCCGATCATGGGCCTAAGGTCAAAATCGCTCCAGGCTTGTTTGGATTCGAGCAGAGGCCTACAGCTACCTAGCCCCATTCCCAATTTAAACTCGGCGCAGACCATGGCCAAATTTTTATTGATGTGGGCAGCCTCTTTTGTACCGCCGGTCATGGAAGAAATCCAAAGTGGAGCTCCCAGCCATTTGCCTTGAAAAAGGGTAGGAATGCCCGCTTCGGTGGGATGGCCCGAAAACAAAGGCTCATAATTAAGCCCTTGAAGCGGTTGTTGGGTTTGAGCTTGAAAAGCCAAATCCAGGTGGTCTTTTTTGCGGTCGGTCATTCCTATAAATCAGAACAAAGGTAGAGCTAAAAACGGACTTGAAAAACCTACCCCAATAGTAAGGAAGCATGTCCTAAAGGCTAAAACGAAGCTTGGGACATATTGTTCAAATACAAACAACCTAGGTAGGCTGAGCACAAAATCGGGAGCCGATGCAAAACTCAAAGGCTTCCGTATCTTTGAAGTATGGAAGTGCGCATGTACCGAACCAAGCAGCGGTGGAAATGGTGGCTGGGGTTTTCGGCCGCATTTATTGTATTGTTGGTATCAGCCTATACGGGATATTTGGTCAAGTTTGTGGCCAACGAAGAAAAGCAGAAGGTAGAATTGTGGGGTAAGGCCATCCAAAAACGGGCGGAACTGATTCGTCAAACAAAAAAAATGTTCCGCAGGTTTGAAGAAGAAGACAAACAGAACATAGACTTGTGGGTAAAAGCCCTTCAATGTTTGGTGAGTGGCTGCAGCGATGAGTTGGCGGCAACAATAGTAGGAAGCAACAACACCATACCGGTAATTTTGGTAGATGAAGAAGGAACGGTCATTACCCACAACCACTTTCCTGAAGGAACAGATTTAAAGGCCGAAGTAGAACGGTTAAAAGCCAGGCAGCGGTTTGTAGATGCAAGCTATGAAGTGAATGGAAAATCAAAGATTCAAACCGCTTATTTTGACGACAGCATCATCTTTTCCGATTTAAAAGGCACCATAGATGATTTGTTATCCAATTTCATTTCAGAGACGGTAATCAACGCCGCTTCGGTTCCTGTAATCATTACCAATTTAGAGAGAGATTCATTGATTGGAAGCGGCAATTTGGAACCGGCAGGAATCGAAAGAAATTGGACAGAAAAACAGATTATTCAGCGTATGAAAGAGTTCAACCACATGCCGGTTGAATTGGACGATGGAATCGCCTACCATATTTATTACCAAGACAGCCTGATTGTGTCAAGCCTCACCTATTTCCCCTTTGTTCTGTTCACGGTCATTTTCTTGTTTGTTTTGGTGGCTTACCTATTGTTTAGTACCGCACGTCGTGTGGAGCAAAATCAGGTTTGGGTGGGCATGAGCAAAGAAACGGCGCATCAGTTGGGAACTCCGTTGTCGTCGTTGATGGGTTGGATTGAACTGTTTAAATCCAGAGGGATAGAGGCGGAAGCCGTAAAAGAAATGGAACGAGATGTAAACCGTTTGGATACAGTGGCACAGCGCTTTTCAAAAATTGGAAGTCAACCCGACTTAAAGCCTGTTGAATTGATTCCTTTGGTCAAGGATATGGTTTCGTATATGCAGGCCCGAAGCAGAAAAAACATAAAAATAAGCTCGGAAATACATTGCGAAAGCGCCAAAATTGAGGGCAACCTGCCTTTATTGGAATGGGTGCTTGAGAACCTGATTCGGAACAGCTTAGACGCCATGCCTGAAGCCGGTGAAATTCGCTTGGTTTTGGAAAAGGCAGGCCCCAATCTGCAGTTGGATGTGTGGGACAGCGGCAAGGGGATTCCAAGAAAATTATGGAAAACCATATTTAAGCCTGGATTCACAACCAAGCAACGGGGCTGGGGCCTTGGATTGTCGTTAACCAAACGGATTGTAGAAAACTACCACAATGGGCGCATTGGAGTTCAGGCCTCAGAGCCCGACAAAGGAACATGCATTCGCATTTCTTTTCGCAGTATTGACTAAAAAACCATGGCGAAATCCCTTTTTCTGCTGCTGTTTTTTTGGGGCTGTTCCATTTTAAGGGCACAAATTCCTGGCTGCATTGATCCTGCTGCCAGCAATTACAACCCGGGCTCCACCTTCAACGACGGAACTTGCGTCTATGGTCCAAGCAGTGCAGCACCTGTCTTATTGAGCTCCCTAAGCGACAGCCTTAAGGAGCTCTCTGGTTTAATCAAAGCTTGCTCTGATTTGTGGGGCCACAACGACGGGGGCAATGTGGATCGGCTGTTTCGCCTTCAAGGAAATACGGGCAGTATTTTGAGCTCCAGTTCCCTACCCCTGTCCCTGGCCGACTGGGAAGACCTTGCTGTAAGTCCTACGCATCTATTCTTGGGCGATTTTGGCAACAACACAGGCCAAAGAGACACCCTCTCTATTTACAAATTAGCCTTAACTGAAGTGTGCAGTGGGAACATTCAAAGCATCGACACCTTGCGTTTTTGGTATGCCGATGCGCCTACCGGAATTCTGCATCCCGATTCCCACAATTTGGATTGCGAAGCCATGGCCATGTACCGCGATAGCCTTTGGTTGTTTTCAAAAAACCGTATAGGCAACCAAGTTCGTATTTACGGGTTGCCCAGCTTGCCGGGATTGCATGGGCTTCAGGCCTTGGATTCCATTGCCGTTGATGGGCAAATAACGGGTGCCGATTTGGTGGGCGACAGCAGCATGGCCCTAGTTGGATACGCTCCCCCGTTTTATGTTCCCTTTTTAATTTTGGGTTTTGCTTCCGATTTGGGCCCGCCCTGGAAAGGGTGTTTGCGCAGAATTGACCTGGGCTCGGTTTTGCAAATGGGGCAATTGGAGGCCGTTTGCTTTTGGTCAGGAACCGAGCTCCGCTTGGGCAGCGAAGCGGTTTCGGCACTGGGGCTTGGACCTAGGCTGTATGGGCTAAATGTGGGTTCCTTTCTATTGCTTCCAAGTTTAGGCACTACCCCATTGGAGACGTTTGGGTCGCTTTATTGTAAAAAGAAAACCAACCAGATTGAAATTTTTGGTCTGGTTCCCGGCAAAGAACTAGAATTGATAAATGAGCAAGGGCAAAGCCTATGGCGGCAAACAGCAGGGAGCTCATCGGAACGAATTCCAGTGGCATCGCAGAGCGACACCGTAATTTGCCGGCAGGGGGAAAAGCGGAGCCGTTGTTTGATTGAGCGTTAAAATTTGAGGCTAGACTAGGCCGCTTGAAAAGCATCCATCAACTCACTTGGCGGTTGGAACAAACTCAAGCTGAAGGTGGTAGGTTAAGAAACTCAACACATCGACGGCCTCATTAATTTCGGCATTTAGGGCTCGGCCGGCACCATGCCCTGCCCCTTTATCGATGCGCAGCAAAACGGGATTGGCTGGATGGGCAGCAGATTGAAGTGCCGCCCCAAACTTATAGCTGTGCGAGGGAACCACCCTGTCGTCGTGGTCTGCGGTTAAAACCATGGTTGCCGGATATACTTGCCCAGGTTGAATGGAGTGAAGGGGTGAATACGATTTAAGGTAACTGCGGTGTGGCTCTTTCTCTGGATCGCCGTATTCTACCATCCAGGCCCGACCAATGGTAAAGGTATGGTAGCGCATCATATCTAGAACACCCACTGCCGGCAAGGCCACCTTGAATAAATCGGGGCGGCGGGTCATAACTGCCCCTACCAGCAGGCCACCGTTGCTTCTTCCGTGCACGGCCAATTGCGATGGGCTGGTGTAGCCTTGTTTAATAAGGTATTCAGCAGCTTCTTCCATATCTAGAAACACCCTCTTTTTGTTCAGCAACATACCCTCTTCATGCCACTTTTCTCCAAATTCAGAGCCACCCCTTAAAGCCGGCACAACCACCATTCCACCCATTTCGGCAAAGGCGTGAAACCAAGGCTTATAAAACGGAAGAATAGGGATATTAAAACCGCCATATCCATACAGAAGGCAGGGTTTTGGCCCTGAAACTTGGGTGTTTTCCATAATGAAAACGGGAATGCGGGCACCATCGCTTCCAACAAATGTTTCTTGCCTTAAACTAACCTTCTGAGGCACATTGTCGCGCTTTGGTTGATGAAGCAATTCCGGGCTGTTGGCTCCCCAGGTCCATTTCAAAGAAACCCCAGGGCTAGAATACGACTGCAAGCCAACGTACAGATGTGGACTATCCTCTTCAACCGAAATGCCGGATATAGAACCCAAAAATGGGAGTTCAAAAGAAAAGCCCTGTCCTTGATCGGGCACGTATTCAAGCACAGAAACCACCGAATCAATGCAATGGGTTACCCATCCTTTCTGCCAACGGTGGCAGGACATCAAGGGTCGGTTTGGATTTTCGGCCAGCACCGTTTCGGCGTTGGAATAGCCTTCTCCATGTTTTAATTTAACCAGTTTTTTGTTTGGAGCATTCCGGTTTGTCAACAGAAAAAAATGGGTTTTACTTGACCAAATTAAATCTAAGTCAGAGGCCTCGTCGTCTATGATTTTAAGCCATTTTAAGTTAAACTGGCCTTTGTTGGATTCAGGCAAAGGGGCTACAGCCAAGCGGTTTCCAGAGGTACCTTCACTTTGGCTTAGAACAAGCCATTTTTCGTCTTCGGTTACCGAGGCATACACACCCCGCCTTGGATTGGCCTTGTCTTGAAACACCAACACATCTACTTTTGGGTCGGTATGCAAACGGTGGTAAAACAACTGTTGGTTTGTGTTGGCGGCATTTAGGTCGCCGGCTTTTTGAGGGAACTTGCTGTAAAAAAAGCCATCTTTAAACCAAGAAATCCCTGAAAATTTAACCTGAGTGATGGTTTCGGGCAGCCAGGTTCGGGTTTGCAAATCTAGGATTGAAATTTGATTCCAATCGGATCCTTGGCTCGAGCGTAAAACGGCCAAGTAGCGTGTTTCGGCATCGGTGGCCCAACCCGAAAGGGCCTCTTTACCTTGGGCATCCCATTGCAAAGGGTCTATAAGGGTATCTGATTTAAGGCTGCCTTTGGGCGTTGCAAGCAAAACCGGCTGCAAGGCCGTTTCCGATTGCCGACTTTGAAAAATCCAACCTTTTTTTTCAACCGGCAGGCCTAGGCGCTCCATTCGGTAAAAAGGCTCAATAAAGGCATGCATACCTGAACGAAGCAGGAGTTTATCTAAATAAGAACGGGTGTAATTGCGTTGTGCTTCAACCCAACGAAGGGTATTTGGATTTTCAGTGTCTTCAAGCCAGCGAAACGCATCGGCCCAACCATACCAGGCCTGTCCATTTGATGCCGATTCTTGCCGTGGAGATTCCGGATACAATCGTTGAGGCTGAGCATGAAAAGGGAGGGTGGCAGTCATAGCAATTAGTAAGAAACCAAAAGGATATCGCATGGTTAATAAATTGGTTCAGCAAAGGTAGGGCTTAGGGGCCATTTTCAGGAAGGTCCTGGCAAGGCATTTTAAAATTAAAATCTTCGTTCTTTGGCTTGGCAGCCATCAAGAATTGAAGACGAAGGGAAAAAAGAAATGGTATTTTTTAGACCTTTAAGCCATGAATAGGGTAAAACGGATAGACTTTGTTGTGGGCAACCGGCCCCAATTCATCAAGTTGTTTCCGCTGTTCCATGCCTTGCGCAAGCTGGACCAAAATGAGGTAGAAGCCCGAATTATACATACCGGGCAGCATTTCGACACCAACATGTCGGCCGCCTTTTTTGAGTCCCTGCAATTGCCAAAACCATACCTACAGTTTCAGCTACACGCAACGGCATCAGAAGAACAAGTCCCCGAGATGCTTGCCAACCTTAAAAATTATTTCGCCAAAGAAAAACCCGATTTGGTTGTAGTTTTGGGCGACACCAACAGCACGCTAGCGGGCGCCTTGGCTGCCAACCAGCTGGGAATTCCTTTGGCCCATTTAGAGGCCGGCTTAAGGAGCTACGATTCAAGCATGCCCGAAGAGCGCAATCGGATTCAAGTTGACCAGCTTAGCCAATGGCTATTTGTGCCTCAGCAGGCGGCAAAAGACAACTTAGCCCGCGAAGGAATTCCGAACCCCAATAAAAGACCTGAATCAAAGGTGGTAGTATGCGGCGACGTGATGCTGGACGCCTTGATTTTGATTCAAGAACAAAAAAACAATAACCTCACCTTGTTTACCGAACTTGAATTAATTTCAGGCAACTATTACCTTGCCACGGTGCACCGTCAGGTAAACACCGACAATCCAAAGATATTGATTGACATATTGAATGGATTTCAAGCGGTGGCCGAGCGGAGCGGGTTCCCTGTAGTATTTCCTGTGCACCCCAGAACCCAAATTCAAATTCAAGCCCTACAAAAAACAGAACAGAGCTGGAAAAACATCCGCTTTATTGCCCCCCAAGACTATATAGCTACCCAACATTTAATTATGGAATCTTTGGCCGTGTTGACCGATTCAGGTGGCCTTCAGAAAGAAGCTTGTTTGCATGGAAAACATACCTGGGTATTGCGCGACCGAACAGAATGGAACGAACTGGTGGAAATTGGTGCATCGGCATTGAGCGGAGGCGGATTTGGGTCAATTGAGGCTTTTTTTGAATTTCTAAGTCAACCTGCCGTTCAGATACCAAGGGATTGGTACGGCGGCGGAAAAGCCTCATCGGTATTTTGGCGGCATGTCCTTGACTATGAAAACGGTTTGGGTAAAAGCAGCATTTAAACACCAGATTTAAACGCAGGCAGTCGGAATTTTCTTAGCATCTTTGAAGCCATGAAGAAAGGGAGTATTGTTGAGCTTGAACTGAGTGGCTTAGCCGCTGAAGGTAAAGCCTTTGGTAAATTAGAAGGAAAAGTGGTTTTTGTACCTTTTGGTCATCCTGGCGATGTAGTGAAAGTACGGCTCCTAAAGGTGAAATCAGCCTATTGCGAAGGATCAATTACCGAATGGGTTCAACGCTCGGCAGACCGTGTGGATCCGCCCTGCGCCCATTTTGGACACTGCGGTGGCTGCAAATGGCAGCATGTTAGCTACGAACGTCAGGCCGACGCAAAACATAGGCAAGTCATTGACCAGTTGGAACGCATAGGAGGATTTGAAATTCCCGAACCGCGTCCAATTTTGGCTGCTGCTTCCCCTTGGGCATACCGAAACAAACTGGATTTTTCGTTTTCTACGGGGCGTTGGCTTACTGCCGAGCAGATTCAAAGTGGGGTAGAATTTCCAAAAGAAGGGGCTTGTGGTTTTCATGTGCCCGGCCGCTTTGATAAAGTGCTTGAAATTGAAGAATGCCATTTAATGAATGCGGAGGTGAACCGAATTCGAAACTTAATTAAAACCAAAGCCCGTGATCGTGGCTGGTCGTTTTACCACCCCTACAACCATGTAGGCCACCTTCGCAATTTGGTGTTCCGTTCAAATCGAAAAGGAGAATTCCTTATTTGGGTCATTGTAGGTCCCGATGCCCAGGCAACCCTAGGCGATTTTCTATCCAGCATTTCCGAAGAAATTTCAGAAGAACACCGCATAGTTTATTCAATCAACCCAAAGAAAAACGATGCTTTACACGATTTGGTTGTTGAACCTTACCGCGGAGAACCCTTTATTACAGAAACCTTAGGAAAGGTAAGTTACCGAATATCGCCCCAATCTTTTTTTCAAACCAACCCCGACCAGGCTGAACGCATGTATCAAACCGTTTTGGAATTGGCAAACCTGAGCGGTGAAGAACGTGTGTACGATTTATACTGCGGTACTGGCAGTATAGCCTTATTTTTAGCCGGGAAAGCCAAATTTGTCTTGGGTATTGAGTACGTTCAAGAGGCTGTAAACGACGCATTCCAAAACGCCCAATTGAATGGCATAGAACACGTTCATTTTTTGGCGGGCGATATGAAAAACCTCTTAAATGAAAATACCATTTCTGAATATGGTATGCCCGATGTGGTAGTGGTTGATCCGCCACGGGCCGGTATGCACGAAGATGTTGTTCAGCGGCTGCTTACAATGAAAGCTAAGACGCTGATTTATGTAAGTTGCAATCCCGCCACCCAAGCCAGAGACTTGGCTCTGCTAACCCCAATTTACCACTTAGATGTGGTACAACCTATTGATATGTTTCCGCATACCCACCACGTTGAAAATATAGTACGCCTAACCTTACGCCCATGAACCATCAAGCAACCATAGAACAGGCCTGGGAAAACCGGGAACGCTTAAAAAACACCGAAACGCTGCTGGCTATTGAGGCCGTTATAGAAGAGCTTGACAAAGGTCGGCTTAGGGTAGCAGAGCCCTTACCATCGGGAGAATGGCAGGTGAACGACTGGGTCAAGAAAGCGGTTATTCTTTACTTTCCTACCCGAAGCATGGAAACCTGGCAAGCCGGCCCTATGGAATTTCACGACAAAATGGCGTTAAAATCCGGGTATGCCGAATTGGGTGTTCGGGTGGTGCCGCATGCCGTTGCAAGGTATGGTTCCTATTTAGCCCCTGGCGTAATTTTAATGCCCTCATACGTCAATATTGGGGCCTATGTTGATTCAGGAAGCATGGTTGATACATGGGCAACCGTGGGCAGCTGTGCTCAAATAGGAAAAGACGTGCATTTGAGTGGTGGGGTTGGAATTGGTGGAGTTTTAGAGCCTGTTCAGGCCGCACCTGTTGTAATTGAAGACGGAGCTTTTATAGGTTCGCGTTGCATTGTGGTGGAAGGAGTACGGGTGGGAAAAGAAGCTGTGTTAGGCGCCAACGTAGTACTAACTGCCTCCACCCGAATAATAGATGTAACAGGCGAGAAAGCCACCGAATACAAAGGATGGGTTCCGCCCTCATCGGTGGTTATTCCCGGAAGCATACCCAAAGAATTTGCCGCTGGAACCTATCAGGTACCTTGTGCCTTAATTATTGGAAAACGCAGCGTTCAAACCGACCGAAAAACCAGTTTGAATGAAGCGCTTCGTACCCATAACGTAGCGGTATGAGCAATTTAAGGGTCCATTCTCGAATTTATGTGGTTGGCTTTATGGGTTCAGGAAAAACCATGCGAGGAAGCGAAATGGCCAAGCTGCTCAATTATCAATTTGTAGATTTAGATCAATTGGTAGAAGCCGCCGCCGGAAAATCAATCCCTCAGATTGTAAAAGAATCGGGAGAAGATGCTTTTCGTGCTTTGGAGCAGGAACAACTTAAAATAACCGCACTCTTTGATCGCAGCATCATTGCCACGGGTGGTGGAACCCCCTGCCAGGCAGGAGCTATGGAATGGATGAACGAACACGGTTGGACAGCCTGGATAAAAGCCGACCTCCAGACCATGATTGACCGAATTGCAAACGACCCGAACCGACCGTTGGCATTTAGAAAAAGTTCGGAAGAATTGCGGGCCTTGTATGAACAACGGCTTCCTTTCTATAAAAAAGCTAGGCAAATATTTCTCTGAGCAAAGCCCAAAAAGCTTGCTATCTTTGCCCCTTAAATTAAAAGTATGGCCCTAAAGTGCGGAATTGTCGGATTGCCCAATGTTGGCAAATCAACCCTGTTTAATTGCCTTTCAAATGCCAAGGCTCAGGCAGCCAACTTCCCGTTTTGCACCATTGAACCCAATGTGGGAACCATCACAGTGCCCGACGAGCGACTGCAACGGCTGGCTGAATTGGTAAACCCAAAGCAAATTGTTCCAACAACCGTAGAAATCGTAGATATTGCAGGCTTGGTTAAAGGTGCTTCGCAAGGCGAAGGGCTAGGAAATCAATTCCTGGGCAATATACGCGAATGCGATGCCATTATTCATGTGTTGCGGTGTTTTCACGACGACAACATTACCCACGTTGATGGTTCCGTGGATCCCAACCGCGATAAAGAAGTTATTGATACCGAACTTCAATTGAAAGACCTTGAAACCGTAGAAAAACAAATTTCAAGGGTCGAGAAAATTGCCAAAGTAGGTCAAGATAAAGATGCCAAGAAAAAGTATGAGGTGCTGCAACGCCTAAAAACCCATTTGGGCGAGGGAAAATCTGCCAGGCTACTGGAATGGACAGAGGAAGAATCTGAATTCGTACAGTCTCTGTTTTTATTAACCCAAAAGCCTGTTCTGTATGTGTGCAATGTGGAAGAAAGCAAAGCCAAAACAGGCAATGAGCTTAGCCAGCGGGTACAAACAGAATTAGCTGCTGAAAAAGCAGAAGTTTTGGTGGTAGCTGTAGCCATAGAAGCAGAAATTGCTACACTAGAAACCTACGAAGAGAGGTCAATGTTTTTGAACGACTTAGGACTGTCTGAACCTGGCGTTTCTAAGCTTATTTTGGCGGCCTACCGATTGCTAAACCTGCAGACCTATTTTACTGCCGGCGAAAAGGAAGTGAGGGCATGGACCATCAAAAAAGGAATGACAGCGCCGCAAGCCGCTGGAGTTATTCATACCGATTTTGAACGGGGTTTTATTCGGGCCGAGGTCATTGCCTTTGATGATTACTCCCAATATGGGTCAGAATCTGCAGCCCGCGACCATGGCAAATTGCGTGTTGAAGGCAAAGAGTATATAGTGGCCGACGGAGATGTGATGCACTTCAGGTTTAACGTATAGGGGCAGTTTTAGCCTATTTTGTTGATAGGCCAAATTTGAATTAATGCTGTTAAAATCGGGATGAAAATCCAATAAGAACTACCTTCTAACCAAAGGCTTTTTCATTTTATAATCTGCACGGTGGTTTCCTCGGCTAATGTGCTCCAATTCACTGCGGATTAATTTCTTGCGCATGGGGTTTATTTTATCGGTAAATAAAATTCCCTCCAAATGGTCGTATTCATGCTGAATAATACGCGCCGCCATTCCTTCAAACCACTTTTCGTGAAAGGCAAATTGCTCGTCTTGGTATTCAATCAAAACCCTAGCCTTCCGAAAAACATCTTCCCGAACCCCTGGAATGCTCAGGCAACCCTCATTAAAGGCCCACTCCTCTCCTTCTTCCTGCAACACCACAGGATTAATAAAAACCTGCTTGAAGTTTTTCATACCCGGTTCATCTTCTTCAAAACCCGTTCCGTCAACAATAAATAGCCGAATGGACTCTCCTATTTGTGGTGCGGCCAATCCAACCCCACTGGCCGAATACATGGTTTCATACATATCCGATATCAGCCCTTTCAATTGGGGAAAATCGGGCTGAATTTCCACGGTAGGTTTACGCAAAATCACATCTCCATAGGGTAAAATTGGACGAATCATACAGGTGTTCGATTTAAGTAGGTTTGTAGCAAATGAACGGCCGACATTTTATCCAGCAACCCTTTATCCTGTCGCCTTTTTTTTCCTGCGCCGGCTTCAATCAGACCTTGAAAAGCCAAAGAACTACTAAAACGCTCATCTACCGATTCCATAAGAAGGTTTGGGAACGATTGGTTAATGGAAGCAGCGGTATTCAAGGCATGAATGGTTCCATCGGTATCGCCGCCCGACAAACTTTTGGGCAAGCCCCAAATAAGCAATTTCACCGCTTCAGATTCCAAATACGTTTTAAGCCAAGGCAACAGCTCGGCCGTTGCCACAGTAGTTAATCCCTGTGCAATCATGCAAAGCGGGTCGGTTACGGCAATGCCTGTGCGTTTTTCCCCGATATCTAAGGCTAAAATTCGAGCCATGCTGCAAAGATAGGCTTTGGTCTTAATATTGACTTTGTATGCCCTCCAGGGTTTTTAAAATATCTGGCACAACATAGCTCAAAGAACCAGGAACCGCATTCACAAAAACAGCGACCGCAACCCGTTTGCCCGAATTGCAAGTTAAATAGCCGGCATAGGTTTTAACTTGCCCAATGCTACCGCTTTTGCCTTGAAAATTAAATTTAAGCTTTGAGGTTGTAAATGCCGTTAATGTTCCTGTTTTTCCTGAAACTGCTAATGTTTCTTGCCATTTAAAAAACCATGGCTCGGTTGACCAAGAATACAAATACTGGGTTAACAATGAAGGCGAAATCCCATTTGCTCGACTTAACCCGCTTCCATCGTCAAAAAACAAACTTGGATTTTCGGCCTGCCTTTTCAACCAAGCTCGAACCGAATCCCTTCCTTTCGCATAATTTCCACCCCCAATACCAACCAGAAGATGTTCGGCCATAACGTTGTTGCTGAATTGGTTTATGTGGGTGGCAAGAAGGTTCAACGGTGCTGACTTCCAAACCATTACCGCTGAACTTCGCTGAGAAGCTATTTCTTCCATTGCCCAATCTGTACGTTCCAATCCCTGCACCCCCCTAAGCAGAAGCCCCAATCGAATCTGATTTAAAGCCGACAAAGTAGGCAGGACCACGCTTCCCTGAATGCTAAACTCCATTCTATTGGGCGGCAAACTTCCTGTAATCTGCCTAGGCGATTGATACAACCCACCATAAATGAAGGCATTGTCGCCAGAATTTTCAGGCCCAGCAACCACATGCGATTCCCAAACTACGTTTGGTTGGGTGGGTGATACTTGAACCAAGGTAGCTGGACTTCCTGCTTCTTCTGTGCAGAAGGTAAGCCTCAATCTATTTTGATTGTACGATAGCTTTGAAATGGAGGCCCCGTAATAATTCCCTACATCTCCCCAAGGCCATGAATCTGGAATTATATCCTGCTGCTTTCCATCATTAATGGCATACACACCCGAAAGGCGGTCAACCTTGTTTTTTAAAAGGAAAACAGCCAAAGAATCAAACAACGATTTTTGCTCAAAACCCTTAAATAAGTTGCTGCCAAAACTGGGATCCCAACCCCCTTCTACCAAAAGAAACCAATCCCTGCCCGATTTGGTAAGGTAAAACTTAGTTTCAAATTGAAAATTCGACCCTAAATAGGAAAAAGCTGCCGCTGTAGTTAGCATCTTTTGAACCGATGCCGGTGTCAGGGAAAGCTGCTGATTTAAACCCGACAGTTCCTTCCCACTTTCCATATCTCTAACAGATATCCCCCAAATTCCTGCGCTGGAAGGAACACCAAGTCTGGGAACGGTATCAAGATTGATTGGAGATTGGGCATAAAGCAATCCCCCTTGAATGAATCCTACCCAATTGCCAAACCAAAAAACCCAAAAAAAGGAAATTAAAAACCGCTGTATGGATAAATTAAAATTCAAATTTTAAAAGGCTAGGCTGAAAAAAAAGGCCAAACGCGGATCGAACTGAAGGGCTTCAACCAGCGCTTGACCTTGTTAAAGGTAAAAATACGAATTTAATCTGCGATTACGGCTTCCTCTACTGCGGGCTGATTAAAATAAAACGCAGGTTTAATGCTGCCTTCTTTTGTTACCCAACGGTTTAATCCCCAATAATTCCGATTTAATTTAACCCCGTTTTCATCTTGTTTTACTGAAATCAGTTCGCCCCTGTTCTTTAAATTAGAAAGGGTTACAGACAGGTAGCTAAATAGATCTTCGGCCGATTTATCTTTATGTTTGGATTTGATACCCCGCAAAATGGTTTCAGATTCGCAGAATTGCTTGCGGCGTTTTAAAAACCGAATCACTGAATCAACCACCGTTCCTTTAGCACGTTTCCGAACCTTAGGACGCCCAACCTTAGCAGCCCCCTTGGTTGTTGATGCTGGCTTGGAAGACGAAGCAACTTTAGGAGCCGATGCCACCTTAGCTTTGGTCTCGGTTGCAGCAACGGTTAGCGCATTTTTCCTTGGCCTACCACGACCTGCACGTTTGACCGGCTCAACAGTTTCTGTTGAATTTGACACCTTTGAAACAGAGGTTGCCTTGCCCGAAAGTTGAGAAATTATGGATTGGAAGGTAGATATTTCGGCTCTTCTTAGCTCTATTTCATGCTCCAATTGCCTGATAATGTCGTTGGTACTTGCCATTTTTATTTTTTTTCAAATTTATATAATTAAAACAACAGTAGGCGTTCCTGGTTTAATAAATTTATTTTTTGACAGCACAAACATATTTGTAAACCACTGATTAACTTTATTTTAAGTCCATTTTCAATCCATCTAATTAACCAATTTTAACAGATAACTCGCTCGCATATTTTCTGAAAAATCGAATTAATGAATGCATTTTTATACTTAAAATAGACTTATTTTCCATAATTTATATAGATTTTTTTCTTTTAAAGCCTTAGCAATATGGCCTTTGATTAAAAGGACTTTCGATTAGCTTATTATCTTGAAAGCAAAAAACCTGAATCGGAACTTAGGCAAAACTTGGCTTAACTTGGCCTAAGGCCATGGCCGCCAAATTCAATCCCTTTCCGTAGTTTCGTACTCGGAAAAAGAAATAAAAACATGAACCAACTGCAAGCCAAAAAAGCCTTTGTTACCGGAGGAACCCGCGGAATCGGAAAAGGCATTGTTTTAGCCTTAGCTCGGGCTGGGGCCGACGTAGCTTTTACCTTCCGTTCCTCTGTTAGCGAGGCCAACGACATTAAAATTGCTCTTGAAAATCTAGGGGTAAAAGCCCTTCCCATTCAGTGCAACGCAGCATCTATTGATGAAACCCAAAAAGCAGTCGATACAGCCATTGATTTTCTTGGGGGCCTGGACATAGTAGTTAACAACGCTGGAATTACCCGCGATAATTTGCTGATGCGCATGTCTGAAGACCAGTTTAACGAGGTAATTCAAAACAATTTGAACTCGGTTTTTAATGTTACCAAAGCGGTGATGCGGCAACTGCTCAAACAGAAAAGCGGCAGCATTATCAACATTTCTTCGGTGGTTGGAAATTCCGGCAACCCAGGCCAAGCCAATTATGCCGCCTCAAAAGCCGGCATGAACGCCTTTACCAAATCGGTGGCAAAAGAACTAGGATCCCGAAACATTCGCTGCAATGCCATTGCCCCTGGTTTTATTGCCACCGAAATGACCGAAGTACTTGACCAAGAACAAGTTGCAAAATGGATGGAATCCGTTCCTTTAAAACGCAGCGGCAGTCCTGAAGATGTGGCCAACCTGGTTGTGTTTCTAGGTTCCGACTCCTCTTCGTACATCACAGGGCAGGTCATTAACGTATGCGGAGGCATGCAGATTTAAGCTGTTGATGGAACTCCATCTGCTGAATTCTCCCCTGTGGATTCCTCTCTGTTTGGCTTTGGGTGCCGCCTACGCCTACGCCCTGTACCGCCAACCTAGCCCTTTCTCTGCACCCATACGCCGCAGTTTAATGCTGCTCCGTTTCCTCAGCGTTAGCCTGCTCGCTTTTTTCCTGCTCCGCCCCTCTTTAACCTGGACCAGCAAGGTTACCGACCCTCCCCTGGTTTTGGTGTTGATGGACGATTCTGAATCCATGGTTCAAGGTGCCGATTCTACCCAAATCAAATCCCTATTAAATAAGGCCTTTCCAGATTGGAAAACCAAATCAAAACTAGGCTACCGCATCCTGCCTTTTGCCTTTTCTGATGTATTAAAACCCAGTCCCGACACCCTGGAATTCAAAGGAAAAGGCAGCAACCTGTATGCCGCACTGGAACAAATCCAAACCCAATTCGCCAACCAAAGGGTGGCCGCCGGTTTGTTGATTTCCGATGGCATGTTTAACCAAGGCAGCAATCCCGTTTTTGCCGCCGAAAACAGCCCATTTCCCTGGTTTGCTATGCCTACGGGCGATACCACCACCCTATCCGATGCGGCCATCCTCGAAATGCAAGCCAACCCTGTGGCTTTTCTAGGCAACCGTTTTCCCATTCGCATTCGAATGAGCATTGAACGCATGCCCCAACCCGCATTTAAATTGGTGTTGCGCAACCGCAAAGGTCAGGAATTGCAAGCCCATTCTTTTTTGGCCCCGGCGCCCAGCCAAACCGTAGAGCATGTTTTTCTAATCGAGGCCAACAGCTTAGGAATCCAAACCTTTTCTGCCGAACTGCTGCCGTTGACCGGAGATAAAATCCCAGCCAACAACCGCGCCACCGTTTCGGTCGAGGTTTTAGACGACCGAAAAAACATTGCTCTGATTGCCGCGGCTCCTCACCCCGATATTGCCGCCATTGTTCGAGCGGCGGAAGGGTCCGAAGACCTGCAACTGACCTCCTTTTTACTGCGCGACCTTCCCGGCAACATGGCTGATTTCGATGCCGTTATTCTGCATGGACTAACCGCTCAAAACAGCATTCCCCCTTCTTTAAAAAACGAACTTGATAAGGGTTTGGCATACTGGTGGATTTCGGGCAGCGAACACAGCAGCCCTTTGTTTGACGCTCTAAACCCGGGAATCAAATCCGGCTTTTCGGCCAACAGCGACCTGGCATTTTGCCTGCCCTCCTCGGCTTTTACCCTTTTTCAAACACCCGTTGATTGGACTCCAGCGCAGTGGCCACCGCTCCTGTCTCCCTTTGGAACCTATCAATTGCAACCCGGCAGCACCGTATTTCAGTTTAAAAAGGTGGGCGCCGTTGCCACCCAACAACCCCTCTGGGCATTCCGCGAAGCAAACGGACGACGCAGCTCCGTTCTAATGGGCGAAGGCATTTGGAAATGGCGCATGGCTACATTTAAAGAGTCAAACAGTTTCAGGGCCTTTGACGAAACCATGGGCATGTTGCTGCAATGGCTAAGCCTTAAAGAAGAGCGCAAGCGCTTTATGGTCAAAACCCGGAAACGGCATGCCGAAGGCAGCATTGTTGCCTTTCAGGCCGAGGTCCTCGATGCCGCACTCCAACCCATCCGCGACGCAAAAATCAACCTTAGCCTCTTCAACGCACAAGGTCAACGCTTCAACTATCCGTTCCAACCTGGAAATGCTGGGTACACACTTCAAATATCGGGCTTAAATTCAGGAAGTTACGATTTTGAAGCTAAGGTAGAATCGGCATCGGATCTGCCCCTGGAACGGGGCAGTTTTGTGGTCGAAAAAACGTCATTAGAAGGCTTACAAAGGCAGGCTAACCATCGAACAATCAACGATATTGCCCTAAGCAGCGGGGGCCGAATCTTGCCCGCCAGCGAATTCCAAGCCTTCGAAGCCATTTTGCAGGACTTAGAAGTCCCTGGCATCGCGCGCTCCATCACAGACCAATTCCCCCTTTGGGAATCGCTGTGGCCCTTGCTATTGCTGCTTTTTCTCCTTATCGGAGAATGGACTTTGCGGAAATTTCAGGGCCGAATTTAACGGTTTTTGTGGGGGGCGGGTTCCGGGCTTTCACCGGTTGTCCGCGTCCAGCAGCGGTGGGGCCAGCGGCTTTGCGGTGGCTCCTAAAGTCGCCTCCGCAGCTCGCGGCCCCAGCGCTGCCGGCCTTGCGGGCAACCCGGTTCAATCCCGCCCGCAGGCCGCATCCTTTCGTATTATCTACTGCTACCTATTTTCTACCTTTGAGCCATGTTTAGCCACCGTTCCGATTTTCTACGTCACCTTGCCCAAACCAGTCCCGAACCTATGGGCCTTGAAATCGTTTCAGCAAAGGGACTTTACCTAAAAGGTATAGACGGAAAACGGTATTTGGATTTAATCAGCGGAATCTCGGTAAACGCCCTTGGCCATCAGCATCCCCTATTGATCAAAGCCATTCAAAAACAAAGCCGAAAATTCAGCCACGTAATGGTGTACGGCGAAATGGTGCAAGGTCCCCAAGTTCGGTTTGCCAAGCTGCTCAGTTCCTGTTTGCCAGAACCTTTGCAATCGGTGTACTTTGTAAACAGCGGGACCGAGGCCACCGAAGGCGCCATGAAGCTGGCCAAACGGGCCACCGGGCGCAGCGGATTTGTTTCCTTTCAGCAGTCTTACCACGGCAGCACCCAAGGCGCCTTAAGCCTGATGGGTGGGCCCTACTTTACCGATGCGTATTTGCCTTTGCTTCCCGACATACAGCAGGCCAGGTACGAAGAACCAGAAAGCCTGAATGCCATTACCGAAAAAACGGCCGCGGTGTTTATTGAAACCGTTCGAGCCGAGGCGGGAGCCGTTCCCGTTTCCATCGACTTTCTAAAAAAAATCCAAGCCAAGTGCAAAGAAACGGGAGCCCTGCTGGTCTTGGACGAAATCCAAACCGGCCTA
Organism: Bacteroidota bacterium; assembly: GCA_016866335.1. Taxonomy (GTDB): domain Bacteria; phylum Bacteroidota; class Bacteroidia; order CAIKAF01; family CAIKAF01; genus CAIKAF01. The sequence goes on from VGMT01000032.1 coordinate 25,265, forward strand.
GGCCGAACCGGCACCTTATTTAGCATGGAACAATCGGGCATTGTTCCCGATGTTCTGTTGTTGGCCAAATCGCTGGGTGGGGGTTTGCCCTTGGGAGCTTTTATTGCCTCGCCCGAATTGATGGGAACCCTAAGCCACAAACCCGTATTGGGGCATTTAACCACCTTTGGTGGCCACCCCTTAAGTTGTGCCACAGGCTATGCCCAATTGGCCTACATTCGCAAGCAACGGCTCTGGGAAATGGCCCAAGAAAGGTCGGCCGAATTCCGCGAAAAAGTAGCCCACCAGCGCATTCAAAAAATAAACGGCCTGGCCTGGCTAATGGGCTTGGAATTCGACCGCAGCCAAACCAATTTTGCGGTTTTAAAGAAAGCCCTAGAACTGGGTTTGGTATCCGACTGGTTTTTATTCAACGACCGAAGCTTAAGGGTTGCTCCCGCCTTGACCATAGGGTCGGCCGACATCAACAAAGCCGTGGGCATCATTCACCGGGCGATTGAGGCTGTGGGTGGATAAACCCAAAAAGCGAAAATGGAATAAGAACACAAATATCAACAGACAAACAGGGCAAAATGGGTACGCTTGTATTCGCTATTTGGTCTAGCATTTGGGGAGCAGTACAGTCATTCATCATAGTGAAATCTACACTGAATAATAAGGCATTTTTGGTCAACACCCTTACTGCCCGTAACTTTATAAACAATTCTATGTTCTCCGGTTATTCTTCTTGACCAATAACCTTTTAAATCATACTTTAATGGTTCTGGTTTTCCTAACCCCCTGAATGGGTCTTGACGTATTGACCTTATTATTTCCTTAATCTTTGAAAGCGTATCTATATCATTGCTTATCCAAAATTCGATGTCTTCCCACGCATTTGGTGTAAAGAGAATATCCATGGTTAAAGCGTTTCTATCCCATCAGAACCAACAGCATTTAACTGGCCCTTTTCGGCCTGTTCAATGGATTCGGCAAGTCTTAGTCTATTTGCTTTCGTAGATAACAAATGTTGGGTTTCAATCATTGAGTTGTATTCTTTTAAGGATATAATTACCACGGCATCCTCTTCGTTGTTTCTTGAAACCACCAACATTTCTGACGATTCAGATACTTCATCGAAATAGTTCTTGATGTTTTTTCGTAAGGTTGAAATTGAAACGGCTTTCATATTGCTTTAGAATATATTGTACTTAAAATTGTACGTTCAAAAGTACAATAAGGTTGCATTTAACAACAAAAAAGTGCATTGTTTTTTTAAAAAAGGAAAAATCGGATGAATGGGCTCTCATTCTTGCCTATAAAAACTGGAAAAATCAGGAACATGGCAGACAGCTACTTCACAATTGCTTCTTGGGAGCTCGTGGGCAGTGCGTATGAGAAAAGGATCGACGCGCCTGTTCTTTATTATTCTGTAAAAATAGATTCTTCATTGACTAACCCACCGGTCTAAATTTCGGGGAGTATTGCAAAATGTAATATTCCCTATTTGTTGGACCAAAAGTAGGCACGGCTAAGTTAAATTTTCTACAAGCGGCTGTGGGTTTAAAACGTTTACCAAACGGCCATTTTTCGTTTCTGGCTTATCTTTGAATTGGGGCTGGGGGGCTAATCCACCCAAAAAACGTAACAATTGCAATGAAACATGCGCGCGGGGTTTTTTAAAATTGGGGCGAAAAGCCGGCGGCAGAGATAAAGGCATAATTTGAAGTGATTCGTTCGGAAACGGACAAAATTTAATATTCAGTAAAATTTCCTTGGTCCTTAATTGGTATTTTTGATAAAATCATTAAAAATGCGCACTTCGTTGATTCTA
>VGMT01000033.1 GCA_016866335.1 Bacteroidota bacterium
GGCTAACCCGAAAAAGGTTGCCTCGCGCCCTTCGGGTCGCAAAATGTTTCCGCCAAATTTTAAGGAATCCTGAAATTTAAATTGAGTTCCTCCATCTTTACCTCTCAAATTCCCTTACAATTTCCCTCATCAAATGGATGAATTTGCCAGTTCATCCCGTCTCATTCCCATGCTCCCGCTTTCCGCACCAGCAAAGTTAGCTTTGCATAATCCAGAAAGCTTTTCTGAGACTCCCCAAGGCGAATTTGCTTCCGCTTTTCAGCTTTATCAAATCCCCGTAGTTCACTCCAAAAAGTTCCCTAACTATACTTCGCCACCCCAATACGTGACGAAGCTTTCTTTTTAATGTTACATCGATGAGCTACGAATTTACGCGGAGATTTTCAAAGTGTCAAGGAGGAATGGCAATTTTATGCCATTTTTTTAAAGACAACATTGTGCTTTAGGGAAATAAGATATCAAAGTTAGGGGGCCGCTGCGCGGCAGGGATTGAAGAGGGTTGCCCGCAAGGTTGGCGGGGCCTGGCCCGCGAGGCGCGGAGGCGACTTTAGGAGCCCCCGCAAGCCCGCTGAGCCAGCCCTCGGCAACCGCGGACTACCCCTGAAAGCCCGGTTGCCGCCCAAAATTCATGTAAGATTCAGGCAAAAATGATGTAAAAGCCGCAAGAAATCACTTTTTCAGCAACTCGGGAAAGAGCGTATAGAATTTTTGGACCTTTGGCTGCACCACCATTTGACAATAGCCCTGATTGGGATTCCGTTGAAAATAATTCAGATGTTCATCTTCGGCGCGGTAAAATACCTGAAAAGCCTTTAATTCAGTAACAATGGGCGAATCGTAGATGTGGGCCTCGGCAATGGCGTTTAAAACTTCGCGGGCCGTGGCCTGCTGCTGCTGAGAGCGATGCAGGATAATGCTACGATACTGAGTGCCTATGTCGGCACCTTGGCGATTTAAGGTAGTGGGGTCGTGGGTTTTAAAGAAGACCCCCAACAGAGTCTTCAAGGACACCTGAGCCGGGTCGAAAACCACTTGTATAACTTCGGCGTGGCCGGTGGCCCCAGAACAGACCTGCTTGTAAGTTGGATTGGGGCTGTGGCCCCCGCTATAGCCTGGCTCCACCTTAAGAACCCCTTTAATGGCAGAATAAATCGCTTCGGTGCACCAAAAGCAACCTCCGCCAAAGGTAATGGTGTCGGTAGGGCCAATTGCAGAAGTTGAATCTTTATTCATGGGGTTGGCTTTTGCGGGAGAGCAAGAGTTTAAAAGTAAGGAAAGAGTTGCCGAAAAAAGGCTAACCTTAAAGGAAAAAAAGACAGCATTCACATAAAGGAAACAAAAAAGCCTGAACGATGGTTCAGGCTTGACGATAAATTTAAGCCTCTTTCGAGGGCTTTTTTCCTCTAGACTTTAGGTCAACAACCATTGGAGAGGCGATAAAGATGGAAGAGTACGTTCCAACCACAACACCAATCAAAATGGCAAAAGAAAGGCCCTTGATGCCTTCGCCTCCGAAAAGGAACGCAGCTAGCAAAACCAGCATGGTTGTGGTAGAGGTATTGATGGTTCTGCCTAAGGTGCTGTTCAGAGCCTTATTGATAACCGTAGTTAAATTGGGGTTTTTCAAGTCCTGTAAATATTCCCTAATCCGGTCAAAAATAATTACGGTGTCGTTGATGGAATAACCAATAACCGTGAGGACTGCAGCAATAATTCCTTGGTCAATTTCGAGAGAGAATGGTAAGATGCCATCCAACAAGGAGAACACGGCAAGCACTAAGATGACGTCATGCATCAATGCCAACAAAGCACCGGTGCCATATTGCCAACCTTTGAAGCGAATAAGGATGTATATGAAGATAATAACCAAGGATAAAAGGACAGCCCAAACGGATTTATAGGCAACATCACGTGCAATAGTTGGGCCTACAATTTCAACTTGTTCAATTCCCGTATTGTTGTTGAGTGTGGTAAAATCTTGCAGGCTTGGAGGGGTAGAATAAAATCCTTTCAAAGCCTCATACAATTCTGCTTTCACGGTTTCATCTACTTCTTTTCCTTGTTCATCGATGCGGTATTTGGTAACCAAATAAATGGTGCTGTTGTCGCCATAGTATTTAACCTGAGCTGTGGTTCCTCCAAGTTTAGCTGAAACGGCCTCAGAAATTTGACTTGTACTAAAGTCCGTATTGTCGAAGGCAATGACATAGGCCCGTCCACCGTTTAAATCGACGCCCAAATTGAAACCTTTGGTAGCAAAAGAAACAAAACCTGCGGCCATAAGTGCGCCAGAAACAACATAAAACAATCGTCTGCGGCCAATAAAATCAAAATTCAAGGTGGTAAACCACTTGGTGGTAGTTTTGGATGCGAATTCAAAGGACTTTCCTTTACTCAATTGCCATTCAAACACCAAACGAGTAAGGAAGATGGCAGAGAAGAGTGAGGTAAGGATACCTATAAACAAGGTGATTGCGAAACCACGAACGGGGCCGGCACCGAAGGCGATCAAAACGATGGCAATCAAAGCTGTTGTGATATTGGAGTCGATAATGGCACGGTAGGCACTAGCATAACCGTCGGTAAGGGCCAATTTAACTCCTTTCCCTCCGCGAATTTCCTCTCGGATTCGTTCAAAAATGAGGACATTGGCATCAACGGCCATACCGATGGTAAGAACAATACCGGTAATGCCCGCGAGTGTTAGGGTTGTGCCCAAACCAGCAAGGGTGCCAATCAAAAAGAAAAGGTTGGCGAAAAGAGCTAGGTCGGCGATTAAGCCAGCCTTTCCGTAGTAAAATACCATATAAGCCAAAACCAAAAGGAAGGCAACAATTAAGGAAGCGATACCGGCGGTGCGAGCCTTAGAACCCAGTGATGGGCCTACCATAGCTAATTCTACAACTTGAGTGCGGGTAGGAAGTTTTCCGGATTTTAAGATTGATGATAGTGATTTTGCTTCGTCAAAGGTGAAATTTCCAGTAATGCTTGAACTACCGCCGCTAATTTTATCTTGCACGGTAGGGGCTGAATAAACTCGGTTATCGAGAACGATAGCGATGGATTTGCCCTTGTTTTTTTCGGTAATTTTGGCCCATCGCGATGCTCCTTCGCCATTCATTTCCATCAATACCTCGTAGCCACCGGATTTGTCGTCTGCGTTAAACCGTGCATCAACGACCACGTCTCCTTCGAGAGCGGGACTTAAATCTCTAGCATCGGAGCGTAAAGCATACAATTCAAATTGCCCTTTACGAGGGTCGTCTTCCGAAACTCCTTCAAAGGGTTTGTTGCTCCAACGCAGAACCAAATCGGCTGGCAGAAGTTTTTTAAGATCGGGGCGTGCGAGTAAGGCATTGATGGCAATGGTGTCGCGCGCTTGATTGCGGGTGTAACCCATAATGGGCCCCAAGCCATAGCTGCTTTCTCCTTTTTCATTGCTCATGATGTTTGGGAAGAAGGCGCTGAACAGGGGGCCGGGGTCTTGGTCGTCGCCCAATTTGTCGGCCTCCTTGTTTTTGGATGTGTCTCCGGCACCAAAAGCCATCTCGGTTGAATCGGATTCAGCAAGGGTAGAATCGGTGGAATTGGTGTCGGTATCTGGAATACCTTTGGCCAATTTGGTTTCTTTGTTTAGGACCTCTATGATTTGCTGGAAACCTGGGCTAGAAAGCACTTCAGCTCCATCGTAGGTAAGCCAAAATTCCAATTTAGCTGGGGCTTCCATAAGGTTTCGAACCTGGGTTTCATTTTGAACCCCAGGCATTTCAACACGAATCCTTCCGGTTCCACCCACCTTTTGTATGTTGGCTTGAGTCATGCCGAAGTTGTTGATCCGAGCATCTAACACATCAAAGGTTCTCGACAAAGCCAAATCGGCTTCGTTTCGAAGAACAGTGAGCACTTCGGCGTTTGTCATTTTACCATTTATTGCCTTTTGATTGGCATGGCCGAAAATGCCAGGCGCGGCAAGCTGAACTCCGGGGTTGATGCTTTCGTAGGCTTTCCCGAAAAGGTCAACAAAATTTTCTTGACTTGTTTTTTGTTGTTCAATAGCCTGAGCAATGGCTTTTTCAAAGGCGGGGTCTTGGGGGTTGTTGGCCAATTTGCGCAGCAAATCGGGCAAAGAAGCCTCAAGTGTAACGTTAATGCCGCCGCGAAGGTCAAGGCCCAAATTCATTTCGCGTTTCTTTGCCTCGCCATAAGTTAGGGTAGGCAGAAAATCCCAAATAACGGAATGGTTTTCGTCATTGGCAATGGAATCAAGGTAAGCACGTTGCTTTACCACATCTCCACCGGCCAATTCCAGAGCCTCAGCTTCGGTAGAATTGGTTAAAACCGTAAAGGTTAAATGAAAAAGGCAGGCCAGCCCCAAGAGAATGGCAAAAATCCGGATGACTGCTTTATTTTGCATATTTGAAAAGATAAGTGCAGAATTCGCTATAAAAAATGAACGCAAAGATATACTTTTAAATAGATTATGCGAAGAATCTCCGTCCTCATCTTGTCATTCCTCTTTGGGGTCAACTTTATGTTTGGCCAGTTCGGCATTGGTTTGGTTGAAACCCAAGGCCCATTGGTTAAGATACAGGGAGACACCTTGCACCTTGCATGGGCGGGGGGGCTTCAAAACCCCCAATTTGGAGAAATGGATTGGAATGGCGATGGCATTTCGGACCTTTGGTTGTTTGAAAAAATTGGGCAACGAACACTTCCACTCATTCAAAATCCCAGCACTGGAAAATGGAACTACGAACCCATCTATCGATATTTAGTTAGGGGGCTTCGCTTTTTCGCGTTAAGTGCAGACTGGAACAACGATGGCAGTATGGATGTAGTAGGATACCGATGGGACGGGCTGCAGGTTTTCATTAATCAAGCAGCCCCTGGGCAGGCTGCATTGTTTTCTAAACCACCATTGCGGTGCATTTCTCAGTATGGAGTTGCCATCAGTGGTCTGTTTGTTCCGCAGGATGACATACCTGCTTTTGCCGATGTTGACCACGATGGAGACATGGATGTTCTAACCTTTCCCTTATTTGGCTGCTTGGAATGGCATAAAAATCTTAGCATGGAAACGTATGGGATTCCAGATTCCACCGTTTTTCGTTTGGAAAGCGAACATTGGGGGTATTTTAAAGAGGGGATAAACATCAACAACATCCAACTTAACGACAGTTGTTCTGGGCTGGGTGGCTGGCCCAATCCTTTGCACAGCGGGGCCGGAAGGGCACTTTTGGCGGCGGATTTTAATGCAGACAGCCTTGTTGATTTGGTTGTGTCGGAGGGGGGGAGTCCGAACATGGCTTGGTTGAAAAACGGCGGCAGCATTGCACAGGCCCGCATGACCGAATTGAACACCAGTTTCCCTTCCAACTTTTCAGGGACGGCCATGCAACTTAATACGTTCCCTGCCGCTTATTATGCTGATGCCAATTCAGACGGGACTCCTGATTTGTTGGTGGCCACGGCGGGCACCGATAGTCCAGCAGACACGATGAGTTCATTTATGTACCTGAACCTTGGAACCAAATCTCAACCGTTGTTCAATGGTGCCCCTCAGCCCTTTCTTCAATCTGACATGATTGACCTTGGGACAGGGGCATACCCTGCCGCGGCCGATTTAAATGGCGATGGGATTGCCGATCTTGTGGTTGGGTCGTCGTCGAAAAATGGTCAACCCGCTCGATTGTATGTAATGTTGTCAAATCTCGACAGTAGTTTGTCGTTGCTGCCCCTTCCTGGAAACGATGGCAGCACATTAAACAACTACGATCTAGTTCCAAGCCTTGGGGACCTAGACAACGATGGAGATATCGATTTAATTTTGGGGACTCAACCTGGCAGCCTTTTGCTGATACCAAACTTAGGGAACAACACTCAGCCTCTATTTTCGGGTACAGCGATTGTTTTGGTTTCGGACATAGGGCAAACCTATGCCTCACCAGAATTATTTGATGCCGATTCCGACGGCGATTTGGATTTACTGGTAGGTGGACGCGATGGTCGGATTGCCTTTTATCGGAATGAAGGCAACGCATCTCAAGCCCAATTTGGAACGGCAGAAACGACCTTTTTAGGTCAAATCGAAACCGTAGATCCAAGCGTAGGAAGTTCTGGATACAGCATTCCCCGGATTTTTTACAATCAAGGAATTCCAGAACTAATGGTTGGCTCCTTCCGTGGCACTTTGAGCCACTACAGCGCCCTTTTTTCAAGCCCGGGACAATTTAACAGCAATTTTACCTTGGTTACCGACCGATTGGGTTATGCCGACGCAGGTCTGCGTTCGGCTCCGGCCCCCATTGTTCTTCCTGGTCAAGCCTATCCGGACGTCGTGTTAGGAGGAGCGGCTGGTGGGCTTTTTTATTACAAAGGAGTTGTAGCCGACCTGGAGGCCACGCCGTATTCCCAGCCTAAAATAACGCTCTATCCCAACCCGGTTCGCGAAGGAGAAAAGCTATATTGCAAGGAATGCCCGTTGAAGGCAACGTGGACTCTGGTTTCAATACAAGGGCAATACTTGCTGCAGGGGGAGGGGAACGAAATTCCTACTGATGGACTGGAATCTGGGTTGTATGTAATTAACATTCAAACCAACAAAGGGCCAATTCTATCTCGCCTTGTTATTTTTAAATAAAGCAACTTGCGGCCTTTGAGATTTTATTTTGTTTATTTTCGCTTCGCATAGTTATGGACTTTATAACGAACAGGTGCCTTTTGGAAATTGAAATAGCATCTTTCTCTCTGTTCTGCATTCTGCCCTTTAGCCAAGGCAATTTGTCCTCTATTATTAAAAGCCCTTTAAAAGGGACATTAAGTTAAACCTACATGACCAACCCTCCCGAAAAACCTGCGTACGATCTTATTATAATAGGTTCAGGCATGGGTGCACTTACCGTTGCATCTATTTTAGGACAACTTCAAGGTAAGCGCGTTTTACTGTTAGAGCAACACTATATAGCGGGTGGCTTTACGCACACATTTAAGCGGGAAAAAGGATACAAATGGGACGTTGGGATCCATTACGTGGGCGATTTGGAAGATGGGCACAAATTTCGGCGGCTTTTTGACTTCGTAACTCAAGGGGGTGTTCGCTGGCAAAAAATGCCCTACATATTTGATAAATTCGTTTTTCCTGATTTCACCTTCAAGGCTCCCTCTGATTTTGTTGCTTTTCAAAATCAATTGCTGGAACAATTTCCGCATGAAGAAAAGGCCTTAAAGAACTATTTTTTGGATGTAGATCGGGCCGATGCTTGGTACCGAAAACATATTTTGTACAAACACATTCCCAGCCTATTAAAACCTTTGGTAAAACCTTCGAAGGCCGACACCAATTTATCAACCAGCAGTACAAAAGAATACCTTGATGCTCATTTTAGTGACCAAAAGCTAAAGGGTTTGCTTACTTCGCAATGGGGAAATTACGGGGCTGTGCCTGGGCAATCCTCATTTGCCAACCACGCTATGGTTGTAAGGCATTTCTATAAAGGGGGATATTATCCAATTGGGAGCTCAAAAACCATCTTACAATCGATTGAGCCAATCATTGAAAAGCACGGAGGGAGCATAAAAATCAACCACCGAGTAGAAGAGATTATTTTAGACGGCAACAAGGCTGTAGGAGTAAGGGGTCAACAAAAGAAGGGAAAAGATTTGCTGCCTTTTGAATACTATGCTCCCGTTATAGTTTCGGATGCAGGGGCCTTCAATACGTATTGCAAATTGCTGCCTCCAAAGCCGAATATTCAGGCCCTAAGAGAAGACCTCAGCAATCACCCAAATGGATTGTCTCATTTATGTTTATACATTGGATTTAAGGAAAGTCCTGAAAAATTGGGTTTTAAAGGAGAAAATCATTGGATTTTTGATGGCTATGACCACGACGAATTGTACGCCGATTTAGATGCCGTAACCGAAGACAGGATGAAAATGGCCTTCCTTTCATTTCCCTCGTTAAAAGACCCTGAAGCCAAGGCACATACCGGCGAAATCATAACCTTTGTAAGTTACGACTACTTTAAAAAATGGAGTACGGAACGGTGGAAAAACAGAGGAGAAGACTATGAGGCGGTTAAACAGGAAATCGCGGAACGAATGTTGAATTTTATTGAAGGTAAATATCCGGGGTTTAAGGAAATGGTGGATTTTTATGAGCTCTCGACTCCCCTTACAACGGAGCACTTTACCATGCATAGGAATGGTGAAATTTATGGAATGCATACAACCCCCGACCGATTGCTAAAGGATTGGAATCAGGTAAAAACTCCCATTAAAAATCTATATTTAACGGGCACAGATGCAGCGGTACTGGGAGTTGCGGGAGCTTTTACTGGGGGAGTTTTTGCTTCGGTCGAACTTATGGGAGGAAGTTTAGGGCTACTTCAATACATTAAATTGGAAAACAAAGCCGAGGCCTTTTCAAAGGAATTAAAAAGGAAGGGCATTCGTACTGTTTTTGGAGATTAATTCCTGTTGAAATCTCAAGACCAATTTAAGGGCCGGGAGCTGTTACATTTCATTACCTTTGAACATGCTGTTTGGCGCCCCACCCATTGACTTAAACAAAATGGCCGTTTTGGAGTCTCAGACTCCCAATTTAATTGTTTGGGCGGTTCCCATAATGGTGTTTTTTACCTTGGTAGAAATAGTATTTTCACGCATTGGCCATAGGGGATTTTATGAGAGGAAGGAGCTGGTCGGGAGCATCTTGGTTGGTCTGGGTAATCTAATAGTGAGTGCCGCCCTGAAGGTTTTTTTGCTGTTACTTGTAGTTTGGGTATACAATCAGCTTCCGTGGAGGATGGAACCAAATTGGTGGACTTTCCCCCTTTGTTATATTGTTTACGATTTCTGCTCATACTGGGCACATCGAATTTCTCATGAACAGAGATTTTGGTGGGCTACACATGTTGCCCATCATTCAGGTGAGCACTATAATTTGGCGGTGTCATTTCGGTTAAGTTGGGTTCAGCATTTGAAAATCGTTTTTTTAGCGCCGGTAATGGTTATGGGCTTTCATCCCATTGTTTTTTTTGTAACCAATCAAATTGCAGTACTGTTTCAATTTTGGGTTCATACGGAGTACATCCGAAAAATGCATCCCATTTTGGAATATATTTTAGCCACGCCAAGCAACCATAGGGTGCACCATGGTAGCCAAGAGTGCTACATTGATAAAAACTATGGAGCCACCTTTATTGTTTGGGATCGCTGGTTTGGGACTTTTGAACCCGAAGGGATGCCAGTAAAATATGGGTTAACAAAACCCATTGAGCATAAATGGAATCCATTTTACATTAATTTCCATGAGTACCTTGACATTTGGAGAGATGTGAGAGCCGCGTCTGGAATTCGGAAAAAATGGTATTATTTATTTGGCCCTCCAACAAAAATTGCGAAAGAAAAAGAACTCGCACAATAACCGCTTTCAATGTTGATTCAAAATCAGGTTGATTTAAAAAACAAGCATACGTTTTCTACTGCGGCTACCGCAAAGGAATTTATTGAGGTAGAAAACCTACATCAGGCAGAGGAAGCCCTACGATATTGGAAAGAAAAGCCCTATCTAATTCTTGGGGGGGGGTCAAACCTACTTTTTCTGAATTCGAGAATTGACCGCGTATTAAAAATAGATTTGCAAGGGTGGGAACCCGTTGCAGAAACGGCCGAACATATTTGGGTAGATGTGGCAGCGGGAGTACCTTGGCACGATTGGGTTTTACAAAGTTTAGACCTTGGCTGGTATGGGCTTGAAAACCTAGCCTTGATACCTGGAAACGTTGGCGCCTCGCCTATGCAAAACATAGGTGCCTATGGTGTAGAAGTTCAAGAATGCCTTGATTCGGTTCATGTGATAGACAGGCAGACCATCCAAAGACTTAAAATTGAGAACAAAGATTGTGCTTTTGCATACCGAAGTTCAGCGTTTAAGACACAATGGAAAGACAAGTATTTGATTGGTTCCGTTCGTTTTAAACTTGAGAAAAAAAACCACAGGATAAGGACAGAATATGGAGCAATTTCAGAAGAGCTACTCAGGATGGGGGTGCCACCAAAATCGGCTACTCCCAAAGAGGTAGCAGAAGCCGTGATGTCGATACGCCGAAGTAAGCTGCCCGATCCTAAACAGATTGGAAATGCAGGTTCTTTCTTCAAGAACCCTTCTGTTCCTGAACAAGTGGCAAAAGAACTATTAAAAGAGCACCCACAGATGCCCCAATACCCATCAGAAAATCAAGGCATGGTTAAATTGGCAGCTGGTTGGCTGATTGAACAGGCAGGTTTAAAAGGGATTAGAGAAGGCGATGCGGGGGTGCATTCAAAGCAAGCATTGGTGCTGGTGAATTACGGAAAGGCTAGCGGTGAAGAGATTTGGAACCTGGCTTTGCATGTGCAAGCAGAGGTTCAAAACAGGTTTGGTGTGGTTTTAGAGCCCGAGGTTAATGCCATTTAGGGCCCTGATTTTTCAGAATTAACCTTAGAGGGTTTTGGAATGTAAAAGAGCCAAAACCCTCCAGCATCGCGATTGGAGTTTGGGCACGTAAAAATAAGACGAAAAAATAGCCCTTCATTGCAGTTTCTGATTTATGGTCAATTGGCTTAATCGGGGGTATTAATTAACATCTTTTACTTTATTTGGAAGGCTGAGGGCGAGAGCTTTACCCTACTTTTGCAGAATGAAAAAAGTTGCCCGTGCTTATAGCTTGCCAGTAGCCAGTGTTGGGCTTTTCCTATTGGTATTCTTGGCAGCTTGCAAGAGCGACAAAAAGACAGAAACAGATATGGCAATTGATGTTACGCTATTAGATAGTACGTTCAAGCCGGCGGATGATTTTTTCGCATTTGTAAATCAAAAGTGGATAAACTCGCACCCCATTCCTCCGTCAAAAAGTTCTTGGGGGGCCTTTTATGAACTTAGAGAGGAAAGTTCTGCCGCACTTCGAGGTATATTGGAAGAGTCTACGAAGCAACGTTTTCCCTTGACCGATTCCCGGTCTATAATCGGTGATTTTTGGACTTCGGCTATGGATTCAGGCAGAATTGCCCAATTGGGTTGGGAGCCGTTAATGCCTGATTTAAAGGCATTTAAATGTGAAAGCGACCCCAATATGCGTAGTGTTTCATTGGCAGTTCAGATGAAACGTGGGGCTAAAGGGCCTTTTGATGTTTATGTGTACCAGGACCTAAAAGATGCTACAAAGCAGGTTTTATATATAAACCAAGGCGGCTTGGGTTTGCCTGACAGAGATTACTATTTCAGGAATGGGGAGCGAGCAGAAGAAATCCGTAAGGAATACGTTAACTACATTGGCCAGTTGTTGGGGCAAACAGGGCTTTACAGCTTGGAAAATGCAAGTAATTTGGCAAAGGAAGTGTATGCCTTGGAAGCCCGTTTAGCCAAATCCTCATTGACTTTAGAAGAACAACGCGATCCATATGCTAGCTACCACCCCATCACGTTAGAAAATTTACAAAGGACCTACCCTGAATTGGACTGGAAAACCTTGTTTTTACAAATGGGCATGGGGCCAAAGGAGTTAATAATAGGGCAACCCGATTTTTTTAAACAGTTAAATACAGAATACAAGAATACGGCCCCTGAAACCTGGACGGCTTACCACCAATTTCATTTGGCCAATTCATTCGCCACCAAAATGCATCCAGAAGCAGAGGAATTGCATTTTGCCTTTTATGGTACTTTTCTAAACGGGAAGAAAGAAATGGAACCGCGTTGGAAACGAATGGCCCAACTTGCAGAAACGTACCTTAGGGACTTGTTGGGCAAAGAATATGTTAAGAAGCATTTTGATGAAAATGCAAAAGCAAGAGCTTTAGAATTGGTAGAAAACCTGAAAAGCGCTCTTGCGATTCGGATAAAAAAATTGGATTGGATGGGCGATTCAACAAAGGTGGAGGCCCTTGATAAGTTAAACAAAATAATGGTAAAGATTGGGTATCCGGATGAATGGCGTAGCTACGAAGGACTTCGGTTTTCCAAAACCAACTTTTTAGAAAACATTCGAACAGCTGAGAGTTACGAGTTTTCAAGAATGGCAAAAAAATTGGGACAACCTGTAGATAGAGCCGAGTGGTTTATGGGCCCACAAACCGTTAACGCATATTACAATCCAACCCTAAACGAAATTGTTTTCCCTGCCGCGATTTTGCAGGCGCCCTTCTTTTATCCGGAAGGAGACGATGCTGTCAATTACGGAGGAATAGGCATGGTGATTGGGCATGAACTGACACACGGGTTTGACGATCAAGGGCGGCTCTTTGACGGAGATGGGAATTTACGCTCCTGGTGGACGAAGGAAGACGAAACAAGATTTACACAGAAAACGAAGGCCTTTGTTGACCTGTACAACAGTTACGAACCCCTTCCGAATGTAAAAATTAATGGGGCACTTACCCTTGGGGAAAACATCGCAGATTTAGGGGGTATGGTAATTGCATGGGAAGCATTTAAGATTGCGAAAATGAAAAAGCCCCAGCCCTCTATTTCTAGCCTAAATCCGGAACAGCGCTTTTTCTTAAATTTTGGACAAATTTGGCGCGGGTATGATACCCCAAAGAGCCTTGAGCAAAAACTCTACACCGACGTCCACTCTCCGGCTAAATTTCGAGTTACAGGGGTGCTTTCCAATTTCCAACCCTTCTACGAAGTATTTCAAGTTAAAAAGGGAGATGGCCTGTTTTTAGAAGAGGGTAAGCGGTGCAGCATGTGGTAAACCACAAAAACCGCTACCTTTGACTGGTTTTTGCAGAAATACCTAATGAAAGAATTCGCCGAAGATGTATTGCACCGAGCTAGGCAGGTGAAAATTGTAGTGACAGATTGCGATGGTGTACTTACCGATACGGGGGTTTATTATTCAGAGCATGGAGAGTCTATGAAGCGTTTCAGTATTCGAGACGGAATGGGGGTTGAACGACTTCGGACTCAATGCGGAATTGAAACATCCATCATGACCGGAGAAGGATCTGGAAGTGTAATTCGCCGAGCTGAGAAGCTGTCAATTAAACACCTTTTTTTAAACGCAAAAGACAAGAAAGCCCTGCTTATAGAATTTCTGAATCAACAAAATCTGCTACCTGAAAACCTTGCCTACATAGGCGATGACACAAACGATTTAGAAGCATTGGAGTTGGCGGGTTTAGCCGCGTGCCCTGCAGATGCGATGCCCGTTGCCAAACAAAAAGCCCATTACATCTGTTCTGAAAAAGGCGGTTTTGGTGCTTTTCGTGATTTAGCCGAACTTATCATTTTTGCCAACCAAACTACCAACGAATAAAAACATATGAGAAAAGTAATTCTGGCCGATGGCCGCATTATAGGTGACGGAGCGCCCGCCTACATTATCGCAGAAATTGGGATAAACCACAATGGAGAAGTCAGCATCGCTAAAAAGTTGATTGACGCCGCGGTGGATGCGGGTTGTGATGCCGTAAAATTTCAAAAGCGGACTCCTGAGATATGTGTGCCGAGGGACCAATGGGACAAGGAACGCGATACCCCATGGGGACGAATGACCTATATCGATTACAAAAAACGCATTGAATTTGAGGCCCCTGAATTTGGGCAAATCGATGCATATTGCCGAGAAAAGGGCATCCACTGGTTTGCCTCATGTTGGGATGAACCTAGTGTGGATTTTATGGAACAGTTCAACCCTGTAATGTATAAAATGGCATCGGCATCGCTCACAGATTTACCTTTGCTTAGTAAAGTCAGGTCAACGGGTAGACCATTAATGTTGAGTACTGGGATGAGCAACATGCATGAAATTGAAACTGCTGTAAAGCATGTAGGCTCACAGGATTTAATGGTTGCTCATTCCACATCTGCTTATCCATGTCCACCTCAAGAATTAAACCTTAGGATGATCCACACATTGATGGGAATGTATTCAACCGCTCCAATTGGGTACAGTGGTCATGAAACGGGATTGGCGACGACCGAAGCTGCGGTGGCAATCGGTGCCGCCTTTGTTGAAAGGCATTTTACGTTAGATCGGGCAATGTGGGGAACCGACCATGCTGCCTCGGTTGAGCCGGCAGGAATGGCCCGTTTGGTTCGAAACATTCGAGATATCGAAGCGGCCTTGGGTGATGGGGTAAAACGTATTTACGACTCTGAATTGGAACCACGCAAACGGTTGCGCCGCGTAACCCTTGAAGACTTAGAAAACAAAGGATAAATTCATGGGAGAGTTGTTATCTGAATGGACATGGAATGTGGAAACCATCAGTGGTTTAATCTTGCTGATGACTCCATTTGTCTTTGTTGTTTTGGAGCGTTACTTCCCTTATCAAAAAGGCCTTTCGGTTTTTCGAAAGGGGTTTTGGATTGATTTTGTTTGGTACACCCTGGTTCAGAGTTTCTTTTTAAAAATTTTGATTTTCGATTTTATCATTGCCCCAGCAGAAATATCGCTAGGTATTGAAAAGAACGGGTATATAAGCCATTGGCCACTCTGGGCTATCGTTTTGCTTTTTGTGGTTACCCACGATTTTTACATCTATTGGTTCCACCGATTTCAACATAGCAACGCTTGGTTTTGGAGAACCCACGAGGCTCACCATTCGGTAGAAAATGTGGATTGGCTGGCAGGAAGCCGTTCTCATATTTTGGAAATAATCATAAACCAGACGATTGAGTTTTTACCTATTTTCTTTTTACTTGACATTAAAACAGCTGCTGTAGTTGTGCCCATAAAAGCCCTGATTGATGCCTTGTGGGGCCAATTTATTCATGCCAATGTTGATGTTAAATTAGGCAGACTCGGGTATATAATTAATGGCCCAGAATTGCATCAATGGCATCATGCTGACCATGCCGAAGTTTACCATGCCAACTTTTCAACCAAATTGGCAATTTGGGACTGGATTTTTGGCACCATCTATAAGCCAGGTTTTAAGCCTCGCAGATTCGGGGTTTGGTACCGATTTCCAAGAGGTTGGGCCGAACAGCATGTATTTTCGGTTTTTCGTTTTAATGTAGGAACTTGGGAAGATTCAAGGTTAGGAAGTGTTGTAACGAATTTGCGTATCAATCTGCTAAATTGGTTTTTATCCTTGATGCCCAATTTATTTCAAATAAAACGATTGGACGGGTACGAAAAATTTGGTCCTAAACCTGAGTTGTACGACCGAATTCAATCGAGATTTTTGAAAAAATCAGCATGACCCTTTTTTGGCTTGGCTTGGCATCCGTTTGCCAAACGGCATGGATATGGTCCACCACAAAACTGAGCGGACAAACCCTTCGCGATGCCATTAAATCTGGGACGCTGTCCGAAGGACTAAAGACCCTTTTTCCCTTATTTGTATATCTAGCAGCAGGAATTTGCAATGTATGGCTATTGACAGTAGTTATGAGGGCTTGGCCGGCTTCACTTACCTATGGCGTTTGGACAGGGTTGGTTATGGTATTGGCGGCAATTAGGGAATGGACCGTAGATAAAAAACCATTGAAGCCCAAGCAAATACTATTCCTTTTTTTAATTTTTATTGGCATTGCAGGACTTCATTTTATAAACGATGTTGAAAACTGAGCGGGCATGGTTTTATTTGCTTTTAGCTTCGATAATGGAAGCCTGCTGGTTTTATAGCATCCTTTGGATGCAGAAATTATCGTTGATAGAAGGTTTCCCTTGGATAGCCGGCCCCTTGCAAGGCTGGCTTGGTTTACTTGGTTACGCTGGATTTGGAATAGCAAATGCCCTTCTTTTTTTGAAGGCGGCAAAATACATTCCATCTAGCATTGCTTTTGGTGTTTGGACGGGTTCGGCTTTGTTTTTAATGGTATTAATTGACCATTTTTTTGAGATTGAACCTCTGAGCCTACTCAAGAGCATCTGTTTGCTCCTGATTTTTATTGGAGTTTTAGGATTAAAAAAAGAAGGTTAATAAGTTAACGCGATAAGGAAAACAACCTTAGGTGTTTTCATTAAAATAGCCGTTTGCACAAGGTCAAGCCTTGGGGAAATGTGCTCGGAATAGTTGTTTTAAAAAATTTGCTGTAAATCAATTCCGCCCCAGTTTCCACTGCTCATGCACAAAAAAACTGCCTGGGACTTAGCTGCCCTTTCGACATACGATTTAAAATGTTGGGGGTCCGAAAAAACCTGCTCAGATTGAATTCCCATGGCTTGGGCCACCTGAATGGGATTCAGAGCTGGAAGTCTTTTTATTTCAAGGGCGTGAGGGTCATACAAAACTGCGACTTCGTCCGCATCGGCAAAAGCACCATTGTATTCTGGTAAAAAATCCTTACTTAAACTACTGTATGTGTGCAATTCCAACAAGGCCAAGACTCGATGTTCTGGATAGGCTTCCCTAACGGCTTGAACGGTTGCCTTCACTTTAGAAGGACTATGAGCAAAGTCTTTAATGGCTAAAAAACCTACTTCCTCCCTCCTCTTCCATTCTTCCATGCGTTTGGCTGCGCCTGAAAAAGAGCGCATAGATGTTAGCATTGCCTGGTCAGAACCACCAAGAAGTTTGTTGACCAATAAAGCCGCGGCCAAATTTTGAATATTGTGGCGGCCTTTAAAACCCACGGGGTATTCTCCACCCTCGTGTTGAATCAATGCTGTGTATCCTTGATACTTGTAAGGCAAGGTTTTATACGGCTGCCTTTGGATGTCTTTTCGAGGGTGGGAATTCACCAATGCATCTAAATCGGCATCTTCTTGGCAGTAAATCAGATGGGCATTGGGCATCAAGGTGTCGATGAATCTGTAGAACTGATTTCTGTAGTCATCTAGCGTCTTAAAGACATTCACATGATCCCAAGCAATTCCGGTTATAACGCCAATATGGCCTTGATATACATGAAACTTGGGGATGGGTTGCCGGGCCGAAGACAAGTATTCATCGCCCTCAATAACAGCCAATTTGGATACTGGGTCAAACAGAACGGGGGACTCGAGCCCTGGAACGCTAGCTCCAACCAAGCAATCAAAACGTATGTTCTGGGCTTGGAGGCCATGAATAATCATAGAGGTAGTGGTTGTTTTCCCGTGGCTTCCACCCACAACTACCCGTGTCTTTTGCAAGGTGTATTGCGTAAAAAAGGCTGGGTATGAGTGAACGGGAATTCCTATTTCTTCTGCTCGTAGCAGTTCAGGATTGTCGGCTTTCGCATGCATGCCCAATACCACTGCATCTAAACCCCGGTGAATGCGGTCCGGGAACCACCCTTCCTTCAGAGGCAAAAGGCCTGCCTGCTGTAGGCGCGTTCTGGAAGGTTCAAAAATTTCGTCGTCGGACCCAGTAATGATGTGGCCTTCGTGCTTCAGAGCCAAGGCCAAATTGTGCATTGCGGCTCCGCCAATGGCAATAAAATGAATGTTCATTCTTGAATGCTAAGGAACTACTGACAAGTAACGGTGGTTATGACGTGGCGGTTGGATGTTCCACCGCACCAGGTTGCATGATAATTGCAATTGGGTTCATACCCAAAACAATTGTTCGTTGAAGGATATGCGATTTGAAAACTCTGAGCTCCAGAATATCCGATGGCTTGACAAAAACAATCGGCGGTTTGTTGGTCGGTCATTGGCCACCCGTATTGGCTTGTACGAATTAGGTATTCCTGCCCCGGCTGAAAATAGTTGTAGGTGTTAACCGTAACCCCAGCACTGATGGTCATTTGAAGGGAGTCTATTTCGCTGCAACCAATGCTGTTGTAGGCGGTTAAATGCACCCAATAGGTGCCTGCTTGCGTCCAAGTTACACTGGGGTTGGCAGAACTTGAGGTTGCTGGGGTTCCACCCTGAAAAGACCAAGAATAAGAAGCAATGGTTCCTGGCTGGGCCGCGGCAAAAGGAACAGAAACGTTGGTTCCTGCAGAAGTATTGTTGACTGAAATGCTGGGGTTGGGTGGATTTTGGCAATCGCACAATACGGCTTGCCAGCCACCTTGAGGCAAATGCAATTCCAAACATTGTGTACTGGTGTTGTAAACCAAAAGGCCTGCAGCAGGATTTACAATGGCATTTCGCTGTTGGGTGGTCATACGGGGCGGCAACAAACCTCTGTCGGTAAAATCCACATCTAAGCCAGCACTGGAATCGGCCGGGGCTGGATTAGGACCAATACGCACCCCTTGAGCCAAAAGAGAGAAAGGCAATAAGGTTAAAAAAAACAATACGGCTTTTTTCATTAGGGGATGACATTAAATTCAACGGTAGATAAGATATTGGAATTCGGGACGGTTGAACCCGCACTAATTTGAATGGTTTGGCATTGGTAGGCAGACGTACGGTTGTCGCGGGTAACTGTATTTTGTCCAATATTTGCTGAGGCAGTATGCGCACACGGACTGGCAGGAACTTCAACCACAGTTCCTGCGGGAAGCCAGGTTACCAATCCAGACCCCTGACCCAGTTGATGCCCATTTGAAGTTGGCCAATTCACCCCCCCACAGGAAGAGTAATTTAGCGCCGTTACCACGCTTGATCCAGAGGTAGCCCCTGTACATGGATTTGGCATGGTTCCGGTCCAATTTGCTGTAAAGGTTGAGGTGGAAGATAAAAAGTAGCGCGTTCCGTAGCTGTTTTGAGTAATTTTCCAAACCTTGCCAGCAGGAACAGTATATGGGCTGTTGCTGTTGTCGACCAAAAGCGCCTGATTAAATTGAAGCGTTCCCTGTGCAGAAAGGAATCCTATGCAAAAGGCAAATAGAAGGGTAAAAGTTCTTTGCACGAATAAACACATAAGCAGGGCTCTTCAAAATTGCATAGGTGAAGGTACAAATAATGTAATGTGCCAAAGGAGGCAATCAAAGTTAGGCGTCGGACCTAACCCTACACAAATAAATTCGTTTTGGGTTTAAAGATCGGCTGCCCGCCCCCACTGGTTCAACCATTTCCCCAATTCCGTTTGTTTTTCTTTGTGAACTACGGTAGCGAATGCCTGTAATATTTCCCTGACTGTCGCGCTCCCAGCCAAGAAACAGGGCAGAATGACCGGTATTGTTGTTTCGCCAGAACTGCAAAAAATCACCCGGCAAGGCGTCCTCCATTTTCACTTTTTGTCCCCAATTCCATTTTTCAAGCACATGAAGGCATTGGGTTTCGGCGGCTTCATTCGTATTCCCATACCAATCTTGCTGTATGCTTCGTAAAGTTTGCAAACTCAGGGTGTCAAAACAACCATAGGATTGCATTACTTTGAAAAACACGGTAAAGGTAAAGCCAGAGCAATACGTGCCAGCTTTACTTCTTTTTAGTAGTGTGTCTGGCCCATGCCGTAGGGCCTCGGGACAGCCCGTGCTCGACCAAATGTATTCTCCCCCATTGGGGTAAAATTGAGCCTGATTTAAAAATTCAACATTTAAATTTTGAGCATGAAGGCATGGCCCCAAGAGAAGAGAAAAGAGAAACAGACCATTGCCTTTCCATTTGATCAAATTAAATAAGAATCCTTGCATCGCTTTGCTTTCCGTTAATTTTTGAATCCGAAAATAATGATTTTGTGGGATTGTAGGATTCTATGGGACTCCCTGTCGAACAACAAATCTCGACGACTTTTAGAGCCGCATTCAAGCTACAATAGCCAGAATGGACTCCCGCGGGCGACACATCATGCTGCAACCAGGCGACAAATTTATTCCTTGCCCGCCACCAGCGCCCTTGCTTCCAAATACCACCTCAATCTACCCCCTCACTTAAAAAATGGGTGACCAGCCAAACCACCCGTCCCAATCCCGAGATTCCCGCTTCCATTTTGCCTCAACGTTTCGTCAAGACAATCTGAAAGCACCTTTGAGACCCCCAAGTGAACCAAAACTACCCTTTCGGATATTCCTGACCCACTATCATAACTTCACGCTAAAATTGCCCGAAGTGTTCCTCGCCACCCCAAGTACGTGACGAAGCATTTTTATTTATTTCATCGATGAGCTTCAAAGGTACAGGTTCCATTTCCTTCTGTCAAGTCCAAATTTCACTTTTGTGACAAAAAAATTAAATACAACCGGATCTGGTCCAAATTGGTCAACGTATGGGGGGCGCTTGCGGCAGGGATTGAACCAGGTAGCCCAGAGGATGACGGTGCCTGGCCCGCGAGGTGCGGAGGCGACTTCAGGAGCCACCGCAAACCCGCTGGGCCAGACACCGGCAACCGAGGACTACCGGGGAAAGCCCGCAGCCGCCCAAATTCCCTACTCTATGCGTTGAAACCGAAATTCAACCACCGCGGTGTCGATGCGGACCCACTCCAACTGCGATTCGCTGGGAAGGCTCCAACGAAACCGACGAAGCTGAATTAAGTTGTTGAAATACAGTAATTTCGGCTTTGAAACCCCATCTACAAAGGCAAGCTCATCGCCCTTAATCGTGTACTTTAGCGTGTCGATCGACAGGTATCCGCCCTGCCCTTGCTCCCGGATTTGCAGGGAACAGGTGGCAGTGTACGGCTGGGTGCAGGGAAAGAATTCCAGCTCAATCCCGCAGGTGTCGAACCGCTTTTGCCAAACAGAGTCGGGGTGCGACAAACTTTGCGCCTGCCAGCGCCCTTGAAGTTTCTCCAAGGCCATATCTTCCGGAGAACAAGCGGAAGCCAGCAGCGCCGACAAGAGGAAAAGGCTGAGGTTTTTCATGGCTTAAAAGGTAGCGGTTACCGAGAACATCCAGCGAAAACCCAGGCCGGCATACACCGAGGCCGAAGCGGCGTTGAACGTGTCGGCGTTGGTCATATTGTTATCGGTAGCATCGCTGATGTACGACAAATCGGTCAGGTTAAGCAGGCTGCCGCGCAGATCAATGCGGCGGTCTTTTAAGTAAAAATGATAGCCCGCGTACAGGTTCAGCAGGTAGTAATCGGGCAGCCTCCAAGCCTGCCTGCCCAAGTTTGGACCGTAGCCAGTACCCAAATCGGTAATTTGGTAGGTGGAAGGGTCAAAATTGGCGTAGTTGTGGCTAAAATATTGAAATTCAGGCATAATATACAGCCCCTTGGTCGGCATCCAGCGGGTGCTGATGGAGTAGCTGTGTTGGGCGGCGTCGCCCACCTTCACCCCGCGGGGATCGAAGGCGATTTCTCCGGCCAGCTCGTCGTTTTCGTCTAAAATTTGGGCCTGGGCTTGGCGGTTCCAAATCCAATCGCCCCAGGAGGCCATGCCCTCAATGCTTAAAAACTTCCAGGGTTTCCAGTTAAAATCGATTTCAAGGCCCATGTGCCGGGCGCCCATGTTGCTGGCCAGGGCACGTACCGATTCTCCGTCAACGGTGAACGAAACCGCCGTTGGCTTGTTGTTCCAAAGGGTATAATACGCGTTGGCTTGCAGGGCGAAGTGCTTGCTCCGGTAGCCGTAGCCCAATTCTCCGCTGTACAGTTCTTCGTTCAAGGTTTCTTTAACCAAGCGGTTGCCCGTGGTAATCAAAAACGTGAAATAGGGCACCCGGCTAAAATAGCCCAGGTTTCCGTAGATGTTGTGGTGCTTGTTCAGGTTGTGGTTTAGGCCGGCTTTGGCGGTGTAGCCCAAGGCCCAAACTTGGTCGGAAGTGTTTGAACGCAGGCCTGCGCTGCCGCGGGTGTAGGTGTTGCCTTGGTAGGTCAAGGTGTCGTTGTACCCAATGTTCAGAACGGTATCGCCCAGCTGCAGCTGTTTTTTCAGAAAATGGTTGTATTGTTTGTAGCCGCTTAGGGAGCCGCTCAAATTGATGAAGGCCGTCCATTTTTCGCCGGTGTATTCCAGCATGGCAAAGGCTCCGCCCCATAAAATATCGCGTTCAATGTGCTGCCGAAGGGTGTCGCCCAAACCCAACATAGCGTTTGCCTGTCTGTTTTGGTTGGGTTGACCTTGCTGCTTGTACTGATCGCCGCCCAGCAAATCCCAAACGGTGCTGTACACCCGGCCGTTGTAGTAGCGCCCGTCAATGCCGCCCGACAAAGTCATGCCCAAGGGCAGTTTGCCTTCAAATGTGCTTAAAAAACCGTACCAGGAATGGTCGTTGTGGTCTTTGCGGATGATGTAGCTGCTGGTTAAGGTGGTTAGACCTTGTTTCAAGCCAGCAAGGTTCGCATCGTACAGCGCTTGAAGGTTGATTCGACCTGTGGAATCGGCCGAACCGACGGAAACGGTTGATCCGCCGCCGTCCACAGCGCTGGTCCCCCCGCCCGAGCCGAAACTGGCATAGGCCGTATTTTTTACATACCAGTTTTTAGCGGCTTTCCAGCTGTGCTGAAGGGTAAGCACCGGTTTATGAAATCCATTTACCGTGGTGGTGTATTTTTCGCTGTTCAGGTTGTTTTGCGCCATGTGTTCGCTCAGGCTAATTTCGCCTTTGGCATACAAGGAATCTGAGCTGCGGTTGCCGCTGCGGGTGCGCACCAGGTTGTTCCAACCAAAATAAAAGCGGTTGCCGCGCGTGGCTACCTTTCCGGTGTCGATGCCCAACGAGCCCGCTAAATTTCGGTCAATCTGCTCTATACTTTGAGCATATAAAAAACTCCTTTGCCCACTTTCTTGGGGGGCACCGAAAGCCGACAAGGAAAAAGCGTGGTTCTTAAACTCCTTGTTCAGTTTAAAAAAGTAGAAAAACATGCTTGAAGACAAGCCTTCGACCCAGCCTTGGTTTGACCGGTACGAAAGGGCACCTTGCATGCTCCAATCGCCTTTTAGCCTGCCGGTTGATCCCGACACCACGGTTCGGTAGTTGTGGTCGTTCCCTACTTCTTGTTTGATGCTTAGGCTTCTGTTCATTTGAATGCCCTTGGTCATCACGTTCATAGTGCCACCAATGGCGGGAATGGCCAGTTTGGAAGCGCCCAACCCCCGCTGCACCTGTACGGTTTGGGTCATTTGATCCAGTCCAAACCAGTTGGTCCAATACACCCTGCCATTGAACATGTCGTTCATGGGCACTCCATCAACCATAACCAGCACGTTTTGGGCGTTGAATCCGCGGATGCTGATGCGGGCATCGCCGTCTCCGCCGCCCTGTTGGGTGGCATACACACCGGGAGTGGCGTTCAGCAGCATGGGCAAATCTTGCCCACCCAGCTTTTCGGTAATTTGCTGGGCCGATACATTGCTGTAGGCCACCGGAGTTTCACGCGGCTTGGCCTGGTCTGAAACCAGTTGAAACTCTTCGAGCGAATGGCCTTTCGAGGCCGAGAGCCTCAGCAGCAGATCCTCGTTTTTGCGGGGAAGGGTTAGGCTAAACTGCTTGGCTTCGTATCCCAAAAACCGAACGTCCAGGGTGTAGGTTCCGGGAGGCAGGCTGATGCGAAAACGCCCTTCCAGGTCGGCCGTAACGCCCTTGCCCGGAGCATAAATTACGGCGGCGCCCAGCAAAGGTTCGCCCGTTATGGAATCGAGCACCAAGCCAGAAACCACAGAGGTCTGTGCCTTAAGCTGTTCAGAATAGCACAGCAAAGACAGGCTCAAAAAGAGCAGGGCAAAAAGCCGCGGCATGGCTTAGCGCTTGGAAAAACGCTGGCTGCGCAGCAAACCGTTTTCGTACTGAATTTCAATCAGGTATAAAGCGGGGGGCAGTTCAGCCACGTTCAAGCTGGCTTGAAGACCGGAAACCGATGTAGGATTGACGACGGTTTGCCCGGCCAAATTCCGAATTACAATGCTGCGCATTTGGGTTTCTGCCCGCACATGCAGCAGGTTGTCGGTGGGATTGGGCGAAATTTTGGTAAAGGCTTCAGGAGCCGTTTCCAGGGTCATAAAATTGCAATCGCAAACGTGAGCGCCAAGGCTATCGAAAGAGTCCTCAGGTATGGAATCCCATTGTACCGAAGGGTCGAACGACTGTGGGTTTGGGTTTACAGAAACACCTTGAGTAACGTTGGGTTTGCGAATCAGGGTTTTGTTTTGGGTCCAATATTGCAAGAAATAGGGCCCTTGGGTATTGCTATCGTAGTTGGTGGGCATGGAAGAAAAGGGAGGCAGGTTGGTCCAGCCGGCCGTGGGCGAAAAACCGCCGGTGTTGTTGCTGGGGCGCTCGCCAACGCAGGCAAAAATATCTACATTGATGTAGGTTCCGCCTTCGCTCATTTGCTGCAGGGCCAAGGCATCGTCGCCATTAAAACACATGGTGCGGCAAGAATTGTTGCCGGGGGCGCAGCCGTCGCAGTACAGTGTGTCGGTTTTGCTTTGCAGGGCGGTATCGATGGGCTGGGTTTGGCCTGTTCCCGAAGGGTCGGTAAGATTTACTGCAAAAACATACACGTCTTTGGGGGCCACAATGGTGCCTGCCGGAAAACTCAAAATCATATCGGGGGTAATCAGTTCATCTCCAAAAGTCTTTCCATTGTCGTACCGAATCAGTCGGTAGCTTCCCAAATCAACAGGGTTGTTGGTTGGGTTGTAAATTTCCAGCGCTTTGTTGTTGCCTGACCCTTCCACATACTCTGAAATAAAAATATTGGAGCAATTTTGGGCAAAGGCGCACAGGCTAAGCGAAAAGGCAAGTAAGGCAAGTACATGTTTTTTCATGGCATTGTATTTGGTGCGAAGGTACGGAATGCGAAGCAGCTGCAGCGGAATTGCAATAAATAAATTGTTAATTGGGGGCCCTTTCCGGCTTTCCGCTGTAGTGTGCCTGCGCTACGGGCGGCAGGGCAGGCCGGTGCGTGGGCTCCTAAAGTCGCCTCCGCCCGGCGGCCCTGCCCTGCCCGCAGCACAGGCCCCCTGCCGCTGCAATCCGGGGGCCGGGCCGACTCATTCCCAAACTCTCTTTACCTTTATACCATGCCTCGTTTTTTAAATACGCCTTTGGTTTTCCTGCTTCTCTCAAGCCTTTCCTTGGCTAAAATGCAGGCCCAAGCAGAAAACCGGATTTTCTCGTCCAGCATTTGGAGCCCTTCTATTCACCCACCTGAAGAGCCCCTGCTGCCGCCTATTGTGGAGTTGTTTAGCGAGCAGCAACTTGAAATTTCTTTCGACGATCTGAACCACGACACCCGCGATTTAAGCTACCGGGTGCTGCACTGCTCGGCCATGTGGGAAAAATCCGACCTGATTTTTATGCAGTACATGCAGGGCTTCGAATCGCAACCCATTTTGGATTATGCCTTTTCAAACAACGCAACCACTCCCTACACCAAATACTGGTTTCGGTTTCCGAACGAATCCATGCGGCCTACCTTGGCGGGCAATTACCTGATTCAGGTTTTTAATACCGACAATCCCGACGAAATCCTTTTTCAGCAACGCTGCTTTGTGCTGCAACCTGTTCTTAAGGTGGCTGCCACCGTACGGAACGCCAGTTCCGCTCGATTTCGCCTTAGCCACCAAGAGGTGGTTTTTAATCTGAACATCGGCAGCTTAAATCTACCCCTGCTCGACGAAGACCTGATTGTGCACATCACCCAAAACCGCCGCTGGGACAACGCCAAAATGAACATTAAACCCCGGTTTATAGACAGTAAAACCTTGTATTTTGACCACGTAGGTGGTGAAAATGCCTTTGGCGGCGGCAATCAGTATCGACTCCTTGACCTTAAATCCCTGATTGGAATTCGAGAGCCCGTTCTGGCTTTCGAAGAACAAAAAGGAAAATGGAAAGCCCTGTTGCGGCCTGAACTTCCTCGCAGCAGCAGCCCCTACCGCGACCTGCCCGATCTGAACGGAAAGTGCTTTTATTTCAGAGGCCAAAACTACACCCGTTCCATGGACGAAGATTACATCGAAACCCAGTTCATCTATGCTCCCTCGGCCCCTCTCGGGAATGGAGATGTGTATTTGTTGGGCGGAATGAGCAACGGACACCTGGATGCACGCTACAAAATGGTGTACGACCCCGGAACCCAAGCCTATATGCTGTCTGTCCCGTTAAAACAAGGACTCTACAATTACCTATATGGCTGGGTGCCAAAGGGG
>VGMT01000034.1 GCA_016866335.1 Bacteroidota bacterium
TTCTTCCAGGTAGTCGATTTCTTGCTTTTCTTTTGTTCGCCAGAAATACGAATTTCCGTAAAATCGCTGGTAGAAATTCTTTTTTCTTCGTTCCGAAACCAAATAATTTTCCCACAAGGCCCCAATGTCTTGCCTTCCTTCCAAAAGCTGAAAAGAGGCTATCAGGGCATTGCGTATTCCGTTGTCGTAAAAATAAATTTTCTTCAATGCCTTTAACTCATTCCTCAGATTTCGGCTAAAAGAAGGCAAACGAAAAACAACAAACGATTTTTCCAACAGTTGAATGTAGGTTTCTACGGTTTTGCTATCCAAACCAATCGTATTACCAACCTCATTGTACGATACCTCCTGCCCAATTTGATACGCCAATGCCTGCAACAACTTAACCAACTTTTCGGGCTTCTTTATGTTCTCTAGCATCAGCAAATCGCGGTACAAAAAGCTGTCGGCCAATAACTTTAGCACCTCAATTTCATTCCCTTGGTTGTTTATTACTTCAGGATAAGAACCAAATACAAGCCGATGGTTTAATAGCCTTTGTTCCATCAATTCTTGACTGTGATTCGCTAATTCTCGGTAGGTTAAGGGAAACAAGTGGAATTCAAATTTGCGACCGGTTAGGGGCTCCTGGGTTTTGTTTTGCAGTTCAAAAGCAGAAGAACCGGTGGCAATTACCTGAATTTCAGGGTAGGTATCTGCCAATAATTTCAAAGCCAACCCAATTTCCGGAATTTGATGCGCTTCGTCAAGTATGGCCATTTTTTTATTCCCTATTAAGGCCTTAAGCGATGTGGAGGTCGGATTTTTAAATCGCTCTTTTATGTCGTACTCATCTGCATTTAGCCAAAGCGCATCGTCCCCTTGGGCTTGAAAAATTTTTTTTAACAAGGTGGTTTTGCCAGTTTGCCGGGCACCAATCAATGTTATGACCTTTCCTTTAAAAAGCCGAGCTGAAATTTGTTCCTCAATAATCCGTTGAATCACAAGCGAGTTTTACGTAAAAATACAACCTTTTTGGAATGGATTCCAAATTTTTCGTAACTTTTTTGGAATAGATTCCAAATTTAGCTGGTTTTTCTTGGCTGAAATGGGGGCGGCAGCCGGGCTTTCCGGGCTACTCCGCGGTTGCCGAAAGGCTGGCCCAGCTGGTTTGCGGGGGCTCCTAACCTCGCCTCCGCACCTAGCGGGCCAGGCTTCGGCACCCTTGCGGGGTAGCCTTGTCAATCCCTGCCGCAGGCACCTTAGAACTCAATCCCCTTGCTCCGATTTGGGCGCCCCGGCCTCAGGTGTTTTTGATACCCATTCGTACTGAATTTGAAAGCTTGGAACACCTGAATTCGGTTCCATGCTCTGTTCATCAAACCCACTTTCCTCTGCTTCATCAGGCTCTGTTTCCCACCTGTATTTCGTTCGCTTCGGCAAGCTCGATTTAAAAACGAAAGCCCAAAAAACACCGGCCAAGACCCCTGAAATATGGCTTTCAAACGATACATCGGGCTGAAGGGGCAACAGCCCCCAAACCATAGACCCATACAAAAACACTGTCAACATGGTAAAGGCCAGCAAACGAACGTTGTCCGACACAATTCCGGCGGCAATTAAAAACCCAACGTACCCATAAATCAAACCGCTGCCACCAATGTGGTATGAAGGCCGCCCAATCATCCAAGTCAGCAATCCCCCCATCAAAATCAAGCCCAGACTCAAGCCCAAAAACCTGCGCCCAACCATCCACATGCTTAAAAAACTAAGTATGCCTAGTGGCAACACATTGCTGAACAAATGCGTGGTATTTTGATGAATAAAAGGAGCGAAAACCAAGCCAATCAGTCCTTTCCATTCTCGAGGATAAATTCCCAGTTCATACCAAGGGGCATCGTGTCCGGGCATCCACACAAACGCCAACATGGGTATCAGCATCATCAGCACCGAGACAATCGAAAAGGGAATTATTGGGTTTGTTTTCATCGGGCTGAACCTGGGTTTGTCCGGGTGCAAGAACGTTTAACAAGGACATAAGAAAATACAGCAAAAAGCATACCTCCTAGCCCTTCGATTCAACCAAGCGCTGGGCTTTCAAATGCCGGAACAGCTTTGATTTTTCGGCCCGGTAAATCAATTGAAAAGAGGCATTGGTAAAGGCATACATCAGCAAAATCGGAAACAGCCAAACCAGCACATTTAGCCAAGGGCTGCCAAAGGGTTGGGGATAAATCCACCAATACACGCCGTACACAATACCCAGGTAAAACACGTTAAAGGGAGAAAAGGGATTGGACATTTGCAAGCGAATCAAACTGCCTCCATTGGGATTTTCCTGCCACTGAATTCGAATTTTAATTCTTCGTTGCCAGGGTTTTTTCGCATTGCGTACCGCAACCAAACTGGAACTTCGGTATCTGCCCGAATAGGCAAATTCTTCAAGTCCGGAACGCATAAAGTACAATGAATCAGGCTGAACCAAGCGGTGCAAAGCCAGTTTTAACTCAAGAACACCTAAGGTAGATTGCAGCACATAGGAACGAAAGGGCAACAATCGAAGCCAGGCTCTGCGGTACCAAAAACGTAAGGCGTGGACAAACACAATCAAAGTTAGGATATTCCAACGAGTTACAAATAGGCCTTGCCGAGGCATAAAACAGCGAGGGGCTGCACCCCTCGCTAAGATATTGCGCCCCTTCGGGGCTTTTCAATGCGAAATTGGCCTGGCTTCGCATTAAAAACACGGAGGAAAGCGTATCCACACCTGCGCAAACATTCGTGCATTCCTGGCTAATTTTTCCGCATCTAAATTGGTTTGGGTGGGTTGTCTGCGGCTAGGTTGGTAGCCATACATGCGCAAACATTCGTGCATTCCTGGCTAATTTTCCGCATCTAAATTGGTTTGGCTAATTTATTTGCGGCTAGGTTGGTAGCCATACATGCGCAAACATTCGTGCATTCCTGGCTAATTTTCCGCATCTAAATTGGTTTGGCCGGGTTGTCTGCGGCTAGGTTGGTAGCCATACATGCGCAAACATTCGTGCATTCCTGGCTAATTTTCCGCATCTAAATTGGTTTGGCTGGGTTGTCTGCGGCTAGGTTGGTAGCCATACAACCGCAAACAAAACCCAACCTCACAATCAATAATCCTTATATTACCTTTGTGGTATGGCAAATCAAGCACTACCTTTAACCCCGCCCAAAGGAATGCGGGATTTTGGAGCCGAAGAAATGCGGAAACGCCGCTTTATTTTTGAACGGCTGCGCAATGTATTCCTGACTTTTGGTTTTGAAGGGATTGAAACCCCCAGCATGGAACGGCTAGACGTGCTTACAGGCAAGTACGGACAAGAAGGCGACCGCTTGATTTTTAAGGTGTTAAACAGCGGCGATTTTATGAAAGCGGTGCATGAGGCCCAGCTGCCCGAACCCAGCTCCAAACAAATGCAAGGTTTGATTAGCGAAAAAGCCATGCGCTACGATTTAACCATTCCTTTTGCTCGCTTTGTATCGGCTAACCGAGGAACCTTGCCTTTTCCTTTTAAACGCCACCAAATTCAAGCGGTTTGGAGGGCCGACCAACCCCAAAAAGGCCGGTACCGCGAATTTTACCAATGCGATGTGGACGTGGTAGGAAGCCGCTCTTTGTGGCAAGAAGTGGAATTAATTCGGGTGTTTGCCGAGGGCTTTGCCGCTTTGGGAATTCAAGGAGCTCAAATTCAAATAAACCACCGAGGACTGCTGATGGGATTGGCAGAGCGCCTTGGAATGCCTGAAAAAGCTACCGCCTTGATTGGGATTCTAGACAAAAGCGATAAACTGCCCAACGATACCCTGCTGGATTTATTCAGAAAAGAAGGCCTTAGCGAGGCAGACCTTGCCCTGCTAGAACCCTTACTGAATTGGCTTCCCGGAATTTCGCCCCAGGCCATTAAACCGCTGTTTTCGGGTTTTGAAAATGCCGAAAAAGGCATAGAAGAATTGGAATTGGTCTTTGACCGCTGCCTAGATTTAGGAAGCCTGCCAGGCAATGCAAGTCTGGTTTTTAACCCCAGACTGGCACGAGGCTTAGATTACTACACCGGCTGCATTTTCGAGGTGCTGCTGCCAGGGAGCGGCCTTGGTAGCTTGGGCGGCGGCGGACGCTACGACAACCTGACCGAAATGTTTGGAGTTCCCGATTTATCGGGCGTAGGAATATCCTTTGGCGCCGAACGCATCTACGATTACATGCAAGCGCAGAATGCTTGGCCCCAAGACCTGCAAACCGGCTTGGATTATTTTTTCCTGCATTTTGATGAAGAAGGAGCCAAAGTGGCTCAGCGGTTTATGCTCAAGTTCAGAGAATGCGGGGCACGCTGCGATATGTTCCCCGAGGCGGTAAAAATTCAAAAGCAAATGAAGTATGCCAACCAAAGGCAAACCAAATTTGTGGTTTCGATCGGCGAACGAGAGCGAGAAAACCAAGAAGCCAGCGTGAAAGATATGCAGAGTGGAGAACAAATTACCCTGGCTTGGGATAACCTGCTTCACCATTTTAATTCTGAAACCCATGGCCATCGTTGAATTCAATTGCCAGCCCCTGGCCTTGGCCGATTTGTTTGCCCTGAGCAAGGCAGAGACTGAAATCCACGTTTCAAACGTATTTTTTGAACGGATTGAACAATCCAGATCCACCTTAGAGCAGATAATGCAAAAGGAAGGTGTCCGATACTACGGTATAAACACTGGATTTGGCTCTTTGTACACCACCGAAATTGCCAAGGAAGACAGCATAAAACTCCAGGAAAACTTAGTAAAATCACATGCCTGCGGCACTGGAAATCGGCTTGATGAAAGGGCGGTGCGCTGCCTGCTGGGCTTAAAAATCTTAGGGTTTGGTTGGGGACTCAGCGGGATTCGAAGAGAGGTGGTTGAGCGCCTTTTGGAATTTTACCGCCTGGGAATTTTACCCGAGGTGCCCGAAAGCGGTTCCCTTGGCGCCAGCGGAGACTTGGCTCCCCTAGCCCATCTTTCCTTGCCATTGCTTGGCATGGGCTTTTTTAATTACAAGGGAAAGCGGCATTCGGGAGCCGAAATTGAACCCATGTTTGGTTTGCCTCCTTTGCAGTTGAGGGAAAAAGAAGGCCTAGCTCTGCTGAATGGAACGCAATACATGCTGGCTCAGGGTTTAATGGCTTTAGAAGATGCATTAAAGGCCTGGAATTGGGCGCAAATAAATGCAGCAGCAGGCTTGGATGCCTATTCAGGGAATGCAGCGGCCTTTGATCCTCGGGTTCAAGCGGCCCGTCCCCATGCCGGGCAAATTCGCAGTGCCATGGGCGTGTTGGATTTGCTGTATGATTCTCAACTTCAACGTTCAGAGCGGAAATACCTTCAAGACCCCTATTCGTTTCGCTGCGTCCCTCAGGTGCATGGCGCCATTTACGATAGCTTGCAGTTCATTGGGTCAACCCTTGAAGTCGAGGCTCAATCTACTACCGACAATCCATTGATTTTCACAGATTCATTGGAAATTATTTCAGGCGGAAACTTTCATGGTGAGCCCCTTGCTTTGGCCATGGATTACCTAAAAATAGCCTTGGCTGAATTGGGCAGCATATCCGAGCGCCGCATCTACAAACTGATCAACGGCGACCGAAGTTTACCGGTCTTTTTGACTCCCAATCCGGGTTTAAACTCCGGATTTATGATTTTGCAGTACAGCGCAGCGGCCTTGGTAAGTCAAAACAAACAAGGAGCAGGTCCGGCATCGGTAGACAGCATTGATTCAAGCCGAGGGCAAGAAGACCACGTGAGTATGGGAGCCAATGCAGCTTTGCAAGCCAGAGCTCAGGTAGAACGGGTTTGGAGGATTTTAGGAATGGAATGGATGACA
Organism: Bacteroidota bacterium; assembly: GCA_016866335.1. Classification (GTDB taxonomy): domain Bacteria; phylum Bacteroidota; class Bacteroidia; order CAIKAF01; family CAIKAF01; genus CAIKAF01. The sequence continues at coordinate 5,861 of VGMT01000034.1, forward strand.
GTATGCCAGGCTCTGGATTTTCATTTGCCCCTGTGCAGTTCGCCCCGCATTGAGAAATACCGAAACCTGTTTAGGGCCGAGGTTCCATTTTTGAAGGAAGATGCGGAAATGAGTCCCATGGTCGAGAAGTCAATTGCCTTTATTCAAACGCATGGGTAATAGGAATTTGGGCAAAGGCGTATTCTTGGCTTTATTCGGGTTGTTGAGTGTTCCCATTCAGGGCTGCGATTGCGGAGGGGTACTGAAAAACTGGGCGGCAGATGCCGTTCAGAACGCGCATGCGGTTGCTCGGGTAAAGGTCGATTCCATGGCAAAGCTTGACCAAACGCGGTGCTGGGTGTACTGCACTGGAATTGAGTTGTTTTGGGGAGATTTACCAGCGCAAATGAGCATTGCCTACGATTGCCAAAGTTCCTGCGCTATGGCATTTTTGCCGGGAGAAGAATGGTTGGTGTATTTGGACCGGCAGGCAGATAAAAGGTTGGGGCTGCACTTTTGCAGCCGCAGCCGAAAAAAGCCCGTGGGCAAGCAAGCCGATGAAGGAATTGTGGCTTCAAGGATCAGCTATGCTGAGGAATTGGGAAACATAAAATCCACCTTTCCGGTTCGAACGTTTATGGAATTAGAAGCTTGGGAAAAACTCGAAACGGGCCAGGTTCGCACCTTGAATGAACGAAGGAGCATGCCCTATCCCGAGCGTGGAGAGGCCGCACTGCTTTTAGGGGTTTCAGCGGCCGTATTTTTCTTGATATGGTGGGCCTTAAAGCGTTGGCTCTTCCATTGAGCCGGCGTGGGCGAATTGAGCCAATCTGGAAATACCTCCGGTAACCACATCGCCAATTTCAACCCGGATTTCGGAATCCAATGGGAGAAACAAATCGACCCTTGACCCAAATTTAATAAAGCCCATTTCTTGGTTTTGCGGAACCCGAACACCTTTTACTGCATAGCAGCAAATTTTACGGGCTAGAACTCCGGCAATTTGCCGAACCAAAATGCGTTGACCGGAATAGGTAACAAGCCCTACCGAACTGCGTTCGTTTTCAGTGCTGCTTTTGGGATGCCAAGCCACCAGGTACTTTCCGGGGTGGTATTGGTAGTAATCGACTTCTCCGTCAATGGGATACCAATTGATGTGCACGTTCAAAGGGCTCATGAACACCGAAATTTGCCAGCATTCTTCCTTGAGGTATTCCGGTTCAAAGACTTTTTCAACCACCACCACCTTACCGTCGCAGGGGCTTAGCACAAAATCAGGCTGTTTTTTTAGTTTTCGGTCAGGGATTCGGAAAAATTGAATCAGCAAAAGCAACCAGGCGGCGCCCAAAATGGTGATACCCAAGGAGAGGGAGTGGGTTGGGCCGAACCGATACATTAGGCCTGCAATTAGGCTAAAAATCAGCAGTACCGAAATTCCAATCCAGAGTTGTCCTTCCTTGTGAATGCCGTTCATAGTAGTAATTTAATAATATACATATAGGTCAGTGGTACCGCAAATATAAAGGAATCAAACCGATCCATGGCCCCACCATGTCCGGGCATGATGTTCCCACTGTTTTTCACACCGGCTTTTCGCTTCAGGTAACTTTCAAAAAAATCGCCTGACACGGCCAGGGGCACATAAATAAAAGCAAACCCAATCCATGGAAGAGGGTCGGCGTTGAGCCAGTATTTAGAGAGTAAATACAAAAAAAGGGCTGAGCCGAACAGTCCGGCGAAAAATCCTTCAACAGATTTTGAAGGAGAAATAGATGGGGCAATTTTTGTTTGACCAAAAAAACTCCCAGCCAGATAGGCCAAGGTATCGTTGATCCATGTCAAGAAAAACAGGACCATAATTACTTTGCTTGGAAAGGGGTCATGATAGCCCAAGCGGCTTAGCAACCAAAAGGCCACTTGAATTAAAATTCCCAGGTTAAGCCACAAAACGGTTGATTTGAATTTTTTGCTTAGCCATAAAATGCTAAGCAACAGCAGCAGGGCGGCCGAGATTCCTAAAGCCGGATCGAAGGGAAGAAAATTGGGAGGTAAAATGGAACTTAGGGGCAGTAAAAGAAACATGGGTGAAACCCATAGACTGGGTTGGTTGCCGGACCATTTTTTGACCAAGAAAAAGGATTCTCGGGCCAGCAAGATGGAAAAGAAAGCCATTCCAAATTGGAAATAGGGTGCTTTAACCAAAATAAGGCCAAGGACCAAGGCAACGTAAACCAGTCCAGATGTGGCACGAATGGCTACTTCTCTACCCGATTTGGCCGACATCTTGAATTATTCTTCGGAAGATTCGATGTTTTCTTCCATGCTTGGATTTGGCGAAATTTCTTGGGTTGAATCTGCCTTACTGTTCAGGTCTGAGCTGGGACTGGTTTCAGCTGTGGCTCCGTGTTCGGAAGATTGGAGCTGAGCAGATTTGCTGACCAGGGCGGCGGTAGCATCGGCTTGGTTTTCAAAAGCGCGCATTCCGAACAATTCCTCAAGGTCTTCGCGGTACAGCACTTCGCGTTCCAAGAGCCGTTTTGCCAGCTCATCAAGTTTTTCGCGGTGTTCTTTCAGCAGTTCAATGGCACGAACGTAAGCCGATTCAACCAAGATTTTCACTTCTTGGTCAATCAGTTCGGCTGTTTTTTCGCTGTAAGGTTTAGAAAAAGAATAATCGGATTGGCCTGTAGAATCGTAGAAGCTAATGTTGCCTATTTTATCGTTAAGGCCGTAAACCGACACCATAGCGTAGGCCTGTTTTGTTACCTTTTCTAGGTCAGACAAAGCTCCGGTGCTTATTTTTCCGTACACCACCTGTTCGGCAGCTCTGCCACCCAATGCGGCGGCCATTTCGTCCATCAATTGTTCGGTGGTGGTAATTTGCCGTTCTTCGGGCAAGTACCACGCCGCTCCCAGAGATTGGCCTCTTGGTATAATGGTGACCTTCACCAAGGGGCTGGCATACCTAAGCATCCAAGAAACGGTAGCATGGCCGGCTTCGTGGTAGGCAATGGCTTCTTTTTCTTGTGGGCTAATCACTTTATTTTTCTTTTCGAGTCCACCCACCACACGGTCGATGGCATCGTTAAAGTCCTCTCGGCTAATGCTTTTTTTGTCTTTTCGAGCGGCGATTAGAGCAGCCTCGTTGCAGATATTGGCAATATCGGCACCCGAGAAACCTGGAGTTTGGCGAGCCAGCAAGCTAATGTCGATGGAGGCATCTAATTTCTTGTCTTTCATGTGCACCTTAAAAATGGCTTCACGGCCATTCAAATCGGGCAGGTCAACAGAAATTTGGCGGTCAAAGCGGCCGGGGCGTAGCAAAGCTTTATCAAGAATATCGGCTCGGTTGGTGGCGGCCAGCATAATGATGCCAGCGTTGGACTCAAAGCCGTCCATTTCGGTAAGCAACTGGTTCAAGGTGTTTTCTCGTTCGTCGTTGGCACCTTGAACTGCCGAACGGCCCCTAGCCCGCCCGATGGCATCAATTTCATCAATGAACACGATAACGGGGGCTTTTTCCTTGGCCTGTTTGAACAAATCGCGCACCCGAGAGGCGCCAACCCCAACAAACATTTCAACAAAATCAGAACCGCTCATGCTAAAGAACGGAACCTTGGCTTCGCCAGCAACAGCTTTAGCAAGAAGGGTTTTACCTGTTCCCGGAGGCCCAACCAGCAAAGCTCCTTTGGGAATTTTTGCTCCCAACTGAGTATATTTTTTAGGATTTTTCAAAAAATCCACGATTTCCATCAATTCCACTTTGGCCTCGTCAAGGCCCGCAACGCTGTCAAAATTCACCAGAACATTGGTGTCTTTGTCGAACAACCTGGCTTTGGATTTACCGATGTTGAAAATTTGACCGCCACCGGCACCTCCGCCCATGCGGCGCATAATGAAAATCCAAAAAACAATCATCAAACCAATAGGAACTACCCAGCCCAGCACTTCCCTCCACATGGTATTTTGTGGAATCTGCTTGTAATCTACCCTTTGGGCGTTTGCCGACTTTTCTTGAAGGGTAACCATTTGTTTTTCGAAGAAATCCTTGGAAACTTGGTCGATCGAAAAATGGGGCCCCTTTTCAATAAACTCAGGGTTGTCGTTTTTAAACAACTCGGCGAATTCAGTGCGGTGAGAAAGAATGGAATCTTTATGCAAAACCACCTCAATGCGGGCGGTGGGGCCTTCTTGAAGTTGAATGCTTTTAACATAGCCCTTATCCATCCAGCTAAAAAGCGTATTTACCTGGGTTTTGGGCAGGGTTTGCTCCATAGAACCCATAAAATTGATGGTAATAAAAACCAGAATGGCCAGGCCATAAATCCAGTATAGGCTAAAATTAAACTTGTTTTTCTTTGGGCCTTGTGGAGCCTTGTTTTCTTTATCGGGGGTTGACATAAATACGAGGGTTAGGCTTTGTTAAAAGAAAATTCAGGGGCGTCTGCCCATAACTGCTCAAGGGCATAAAATGTTCGAACTTCGGGCTGAAAAACATGAACAACCACCTGAACAAAATCGATCAGAACCCATTCTTTGTTGGCAAGGCCTTCCACGTGCCAGGGTTTCCCGCCTTTGTTGTCGCGCACTTCATCGATGGCTCCATTGGCAATGGCCTCAACTTGAACGTTGGAATTGCCGGTACATAAAATAAAAACGTCGCAGACGGCCGAGGGTATGTTCCTCAAATCCAGCACCTTAGTGTCTTCTGCCTTTTTGGATTCTATTCCTTCAAGAATATATTGAACCAAATCTGTTAATTCCAGCGATGTATTTTTCAGGGTTTCTTGCATTTTATGTTAATTCGCAAAGGTAATATAAGTTATTCGTGCGGTTGAAATGAAAGCGTTAATTATTGGTAAGGACATTGAGGTGGTTGAATCGGTCGATTCCACCAACGAATACGCGAAGCAAACCCTAAGGCCATTGCTTGAGGGGCATGGGTATTGGGTGTTTACCGAGCAGCAGAAGAAAGGCCGTGGGCAATCGGGAAACAGTTGGATTTCAGATTCTGCTGGGTCGTTTACCGGAAGTTTTGTGGTTCAACCTCAGGCCTGGCCGGGCAAGGAACAGGCTTGGGCGGTTCGTGCTCAGCGTCTTTTCGCCCTTTGTGTTCAACATTCTTTACAGGAATACTTGAAAATCAACATTCAAATAAAATGGCCAAACGATGTATATGTAAAAGGTAAAAAGGCCGGCGGGATGTTGATTGAGGTAGGTTGGCAGCATGGAAAACCCGCCTGGACTGTGGCGGGACTTGGCTTAAACTTATCGGAATACCCTACCCTGCCTAGCTTTGCCAGCCATTTAAATACTCCGCTGCCACCCATTACCTTTCTGATGGATTGGGGAGCTGTATTTAAAAAGTACTGGGAGGAGTACCGTTTTTGGGACGATGAACGGCTGCTAGGGGAATACGAACTTGGGTTATGGGGCTTTAAAGAACTGCGTTGGTTTGAAGAAAGTTTGACGGGCCTTAAGTTCGAAGGGAAAGCGGTGGGTATAGATGAGCAAAACCGATTATTGCTGCAACGGAGGTCAGAATCTGAACCTGTTTGCTATGACACAAAAGCCATAAAATGGCTTTAGTTTCCTAAAGCCAACAATCTCTATTCCTAAGGGCCTTCAAACAGCAGACTAAGAACGTTGCTGGCAAACCAAACGTCAATACCGGAAAGTAAAATGGGCTTGCTTCGAACTCCATCGCGTTGAATTTGCAGTCCATTTTCGTAGGCTTGAATGGCGACCAATTTCGCAATTGGAATTTTAAGGCTGGTTTTGTCGCTAACAAACAGAACATGCTTGGTGGTAAAGGCCAGCGTTCCCCTACCCATTGGCTTCATTTTTTCTACCTCGACAGGATAGCCCTTAAAGGCCCCTGTTCGATAATAAACACCCCTCATAATGCGAATGCTCACACCGCTGCTGGAGCCTTGATATTGAACTTGGGTGGTGCGTTCAGAGACCGCAACCCGATCAAAAATCCAAACAATGGTTTCAGACTTTTGAATTAAAAATGGAAGGTTTTCTGGAATGCGAATAACGTCCGTGGGAATTTCTCCCTTGTTTAATTTGGTAATGGTTAGGGCTTTCGCGATGCGTTCCGAAAAACCTGAACTGCGCTGCAAATCGGGGTCAATTTCCAATACAAGAATGGCTGATTCCATTCGCTTGAATTCTTCATCGCTCAGAACATGGTCATCTAAAAAATCTTCAAGGCCTTTGATAAGACCCAGGGCACTGTGGTATTTACGCTCATCGGGCGTCAAAAATCCAGACAAAGACAATTCTTTAACCCGATCAAACAGGCCGTCCATTTTTGCTTCATCATTCAGGGCATGAGCCACCAAATTTTCAATGGCAGGCTTGGCTTTGTGGTGACGTTCAACACATCGTATGTGTTTTCGACTAAACCACCCAGCGGAATGCCCACAATACACACACTTACCCATAAAAGAGGTCGGATTCTAGGGGAAAGGTACAAAATTTGCTTATATTTTCAGCAATTATTGTAAAGCTGAAGAATTCAAAAATACAAAGCCAATTCAAATCTTTAACTTTGACCTATGGTTCGTCGTTTCATTTTACTTAGCAGCTTTTTGATTTTGCTTTTCCAGGTTGGAAAATCTCAAAATTACTCTCAGGGCGGAGTGCAATTGTTTGTTCCTACATCGGATTTTGGAACATCTCAATTTGGTCCGATCAACTTGGGCGTAGGATTTTTTGGATCAAACAGGTACTTTTTCAATGACAACCTGAGTTTAAAGGTTGAGGCAGGCTACACCTTGTTGCTTTACGACGGAGATATCCGCAATCAAATGGTCGATTTGTTGGGCGGGGCAGAATATTGTTTCAGACCTGAAGGGTATATTTTAAGGCCCTATGCCGGCGGTACCATGGGATTGGTTTTGATGGGCGGTTCTGCGTATTTTGGATTAAGGCCGCAAGCAGGACTGATGATTGAACTCGGAGAAACTGTTTTGTTGGATCTTGGAATTGGCCATCAATTTTTATTTGGCCGAGGCAACTTCCATGGGTTTTCTCCCAAATTGGGAATAATAATGAACCTGAATTCCTTTTGAGCATAGCCTTGGCAGCAAAGAAGGATATTTTTCTGGAAGAATGCCAGGCCTCTCATTTTCCTAAACTCCTTGCCACCTTTCGCGACTCAAATTCCCTACGGTTTTCTGCCCACCCCTTCCCCACTTCTTGTTCTGAGCTTGAAAGGTACATTTTGGGCCACCGGTTTACCTTATGCAAGGTGGCCTTGCTGCACGACGGGGCGGTGTTTGGCTTGATTGGAATCAAAAGCTATGCAAGCGATTCGCCCCTGCCTTTGTTGTCCTTTCAATTGAGTCCGGAACACAGGGGAAAAGGAAAATCCGCGGCATTGCTTCAGGTATTTTTTGAAAATCACCCTGAACTGCTTTGCATTTCAATGGGCGCTTACGTTCGGGTAGGTCATATTTCATCGCTTAAAACCCTGCAAAGGTTCAACTTTAAACTGCAAAAAACAGTCCATTGGGGAGGCGCACCCTGGTGGTTTTTTGAAAAAAGAAGCGGGCTTGCCCAAATAACTCTTTAATTTGTAGGCATGAAAATATCTGTCGTAGTAGCTGTAATGAACGAAGAAGACAACGTGCTTCCGTTGATGCAGCAAGTCAAAACAGCGTTGAGTGGCCAAGAATATGAATTGATTTTTGTGGACGATGGCAGCACCGACCAAACCATTCGCCGCATCAAAGAAAACCTAGACTCAAACACCCATTTGCTGGTTTTTCAAAAAAACTATGGACAAAGCCAAGCCATGAGTGCCGGCATTGCCCATGCCAGCGGAGATGTGATTGTAACCTTAGACGGCGATTTGCAAAACGATCCGGCCGATATTTTGCCCATGATTCAGATGTTGGAGGCCGAAGAATTGGACGTAGTGGCAGGAAACAGAGCCAACCGAAAGGACGGGGCTTTGTTGCGAAAATTTCCCAGCAAATTAGCCAATGCCTTGATTCGGAATTGGACCGGCGTGCACATTCGCGATTATGGCTGCACCTTAAAGGTTTTTAGGCCAAACATTGCGAAAAACCTTGGCTTATATGGGGAACTGCATCGGTTTATACCGGTTTTGGCCTCCTTACAAGGAGCCCGAATTCGTCAGTTTGACGTAAACCACCGGCCCCGAACCTCAGGAAAATCCAAATATGGATTGGGCAGAACCTTTAAAGTGATGAGCGATTTGCTGTTGATGGTGTTTTTGCAAAAATACTTTCAGCGACCCATGCACTTGTTCGGAAAAACAGGGATTTTAATGCTGTTTGCAGGCGTTGGCATCAACCTGTATTTATTGATTGAAAAGCTGCAAGGCCACGATATATGGGGCCGGCCTATGTTGATTTTGGGCGTGATTTGCTTGTTGGGTGGCATTCAGTTGATCACCTTTGGTTTGATGACCGAGATTGCCATGCGCACCTATTTTGAAAGCCAAAACAAAACGCCCTACACCATTCGATCGGTGCATGAAGGTTCCAAGCGTTCTTAAAGCCGCCCTGCGTTGGGCAGGAACCCTAGCAGCCCTGAGCTACGTTGTTTGGAAAACCGATTTTTCGGGCTTTAATGCCCAGTTTCCAATTGGGGCCTGGATGGCCTTGCTTTTCTTTTATTTTGCCTCGAAACTGCTGTCGGCCATTCGCTCAAAAAGACTACTTGAATGCATTCATTTTAAATCAAATACAACTTTTAACCTAAAGCTGTACGCGAAGGGAATGTTTTACAATTTGCTGCTTCCGGGAGGAGTCGGTGGAGACGCCTGGAAGGTTTGGTTTTTGTCGAAAAAACGAAACCTGGGCTGGAAGGAAACCGCAGGGGTGTTTTTGTATGAACGGCTGAGTGGAATGGCAGCGCTGTTGGGCTTAGGTGGCCTCCTTTTGCTTCCAAAATTTCCAGAATACAGGGCTTTGATTCTGGCTTTGTTGCTCTTGGCCTTGCCTTTAGGCTGGTGGTTAAGCAAACGGCTGTTTTCGGCATTTCATTCCGAATTTTTAGTTGGAAACAGCTTATCGGTGGGAGTTCAACTGCTTCAAGGAATAGGATTTTTGATGTTGGCCTACACGGTAAATGCTGAGGAGTTAAATGTAGGATTGGCTTGCGCCTTGTTTTTCTTAAGTTCGGTGGCCTCTGCCCTGCCCTTGTCGGTGGGAGGCATAGGAGCCCGCGAACTTTTGTTTTTGTGGCTGGGTCCCCAAACCGGTTTGTCGGGCCCAGAAGCCATTGCCGTTTCGTTTGGAGTTACCTTAGCCCATATTTTGGTTAGCCTTCCTGGGGCTTTTTTACGGTTAGAAGAAAGCAAGGATTCAAAATAAAAGCATCAACCGGAATGCATTGGGTTGGCCATGCGGCAGGGATTGAAGAGGCTACCCCGCAAGGCTGCCGAAGGTTGGCCCGCTAGGTGCGGAGGCGACTTTAGGAGCCCCCGCAAACCAGCTGGGCCAGCCATTCGGCAACCGCGGAGTAGCCCTGAAAGCCCGGCTGCCGCCCCTTAAAATAATAAAACCAACGATTTAGATTGTATATTTCAACAACCTGAATTAAAACGCGTTACAGCCTTATTTTCGCTCGGTTGGCCCCAGCACTCCGCTCAGCTCAGCAAACACCTTGGCGGCCTTGAATTTTTTAGCGGCTTTGCCGACGCGCAGCACAAAAACGCGCTGAATGGTATCGCCCTGAGCAATGGCATTCACCACGTCTAGCCCTTGAATTACCCGACCAAAAACGCTGTGCTTATTGTCGAGCCAAGGCGTGTCTTTGTGCGTAATGAAAAACTGCGAACCGTTGGTGGCGGGGCCGGCGTTTGCCATGGAAAGCACTCCGGCAGAATCGTGTTTCAAGGCCGGGTGAAACTCGTCTTTGAAAGAATATCCGGGCCCACCTTGACCATTCCCGGCGGGATCGCCACCTTGAATCACAAAATTCGGCACCACACGGTGAAATTTAATGCCATCGAAATACGGAGTTTTCAAGGGCTTTGCCGAGTTTGGAATGCTGCCTTCGGCCAATCCCACAAAGTTAGCCACCGTCATAGGGACCTTATCGAAGTACATCTGACAAACGATGTTCCCTTTGTTGGTCTGCATTTCAATATACAAACCCTCGGTTTTTGTTTTATACGTAGGCTTTTGGGCCATAAGGGCTGAAACAGCCAACATGCACAGAACAACGAACTTAATTTTCATTGGATATTTTTTTCAAAGGTACTGTTTTCCTAGTTTTTGATAAAATCGGCAGAATCGGGGCTTACAGCGTCATGTTTTCGAGCACCACGGCATAGCCTTGGCCTACCCCAATGCACATGGTACACAAGGCATAGCGGGCTTTTCGGCGCTGAAGTTCGAGCGAGGCGGTCAGCAGCAAACGGGCACCCGACATGCCGAGCGGATGCCCCAGAGCAATGGCTCCACCGTTGGGATTCACCCGGTTGTCGTTGAAATCGAGTCCCAAATCGGCCATGACCGAGAGCACTTGGGCCGCGAAGGCCTCGTTGATTTCAATCAGATCCATGTCGTTTAAGGACAAACCTGCACGTTTTAGGGCCAAAAGGCTGGCCGGAACCGGGCCAATGCCCATAATGCGGGGCTCTACTCCGGCCACGGCGGCACTGCAAATGCGGGTAAGCGGGGCAATACCGAAGCGATTCAAGCCAGCGCCGCTGCCAATCAGCAAAGCAGCAGAGCCGTCGTTGAGTCCCGAAGCATTGCCGGCCGTCACGCTTCCCCCTTCTTTAAAGGCGGGTTTTAGCTGACTTAAAACCTCAAGGCTGGTGTTGGGTTTAATGAATTCGTCGCGGCTTACGGTGATGGGGTCTCCTTTTCGTTGGGGAATGGAAACCGGAGCTATTTCGTGGTCAAAAATACCCTGAGCCTGGGCGCGAGCGGCCTTTTGTTGAGATTGAAAGGCGAATTCGTCTTGGGCTTGGCGGGAAATGCTTCGGGTTTCCAGCAGATTTTCGGCGGTGCGGCCCATGGCATCGGTGCCGTAGGTTTTTTCCATAGCTGGGTGCACAAAGCGCCAACCAAACGAAGTATCGTACAGCTGCATGTCGCGGCCGTAGGGCGTTGATGTTTTCGACATCACCCAAGGTCCTCGAGTCATGTGCTCCACTCCACCAGCCACAAAGAGTTCTCCTTCGTTGGCTCGAATGGCACGCATGCATAAAGCGGCGGCCGACATGCCCGAGGCACAGAGCCTGTTTACGGTTTCGCCGGGAACGGAATGGGGATAACCAGCCAAAAGCAAAGCCATGCGGGCCACATTTCGGTTGTCTTCGCCGGCTTGGTTTGCGCAGCCCATAATTACATCGTTCAGGGCGGCGGGGTCAAGCTCAGGGAACTTCTGCAGTAGGGCTCTTAGGGAATGTGCCGCCAAATCGTCGGCCCGTACCGAAGCCAGGCTACCGCCAAAACTCCCGATGGGGCTTCGTTGCCCGCCTGCAATGTACGCTTCTGTCATGGTTGTTCAGTTATTAGGTTAATCCAGGGTTCTGTGGAATGAAAAACAGTTCCTTTAAAATGAGCTACGGGTTTGGCATCGGCTTGGCGCGAAACAACAATAGAATAGCGGGCAAGGCGGGTCGAGCGGTCTAAAAGGGTTGATTCCGCCAGTAAAACATCGCCTTCGGCTACGGGCCTAAGGTGTGAAATAGAGGTTTCGACCGACATGCATTGAATTCCAAAAGCGTTGGCCGCAAACGCAAGGCAAGAATCGGCCAGGCTGTACGAAATTCCACCATGGGCCTTTGAAAACCCGTTCAACATAGGTGCACGTACTTCCATAGACAAACGGCAGTACCCCGGTTGCACCTGCAGCACTTGAATCCCCAGCCATTGGCTAAAAGGATCGTTCCGCATCATAAAATCGACAATGGCCTTAGCGAGCTCCTGTTCGTTCATAGGTTGAGAGTTTAAAGCCCCCGCGGGCGGCCTTGCGCAACAAAGGGCTGGGCCTGTAGCGGTCTTCTCCGAATTCATAAAACAGGCTTTCCATGGCTTGTAAAACGCGGTCGGCGCCCCATTCATCGGCCCATTGCAGCAGACCTTTGGGATAATTCACCCCTTTGGTCATGGCCAAATCCAAATCGGCTGCGCTGGCAATGCCCAAATGCAGAGCATCGATGGCCTCGTTCATAAGCATAGGCAGCACCCGGTTTAAAATGAGTTCTTGGGTTGCTTCATCGGGGAGCTGTTGAGGCAAGGGGGCATCGTTGGAATAATCGTAAAATCCCCGGCCCGATTTACGGCCAAGCTGCCCAGCTTCCATCAGGCGCTGTTGGGTAAAAGAGGGTTTGTAGCGGGGATCGCACCAGAATTCGCGAAAAACAGTGGCCGTAACGGTAAAGTTCACATCGTGGCCAATAAAGTCCATCAATTCAAAGGGGCCCATTTTAAAACCGGCCTTTTCTTTCAGTGTGGCATCAATTTGTCCAATGCTGCCAAGTCCTTCTTCAAGAATGCGGATGGATTCCCCATAAAAAGGTCTGGCCACGCGGTTTACAATAAAACCTGGGGTGTCTTTTGCCAGTACGGGCAGTTTATCCCAAGTCCGCATCAGGGCCGATAGTTCTTCGGCCAAGCCTTGACGGGTTAAAACCCCCGGCACCACTTCGACCAGGGGCATTAGGAAGGCAGGATTAAAAAAGTGCAAGCCCAGGAATCGATCGGCCTGTTTAAGTTTACCTGAAAGGCCTGCTATGCTTAGTGAAGAGGTATTTGTAGCCAAAATGCAGGTTTCGGGTTGCCCGGCTTCCAACTGAGCAAAAATTTGGTGTTTCAGTTCGGGTTGTTCGGGAACGGCCTCGATGATTAGAGCGCAGGCCGGCAGGGATTCAATAGCATCAACCCAGGTTACCCTGTTAAGAACCGCATCGACCCATGCTTGCCCCAAACCCAATTTCTCGTTGCTTTTTTCCAGGTGCTTGCGCATCAGGGCCATGCCTTTTTCTGGCTGAGGAAAAGCGTCCCACAAAAACACCGGATGTCCGGCACGGGCAGCCACTTCGGCAATGCCCAATCCCATGCTACCGGCGCCAACCACGGCAATGTTCGAAGAAGAATTCATGCTTATTTACCGTTAAAATTGGGTTTTCGTTTTTCTAAAAAGGCCTGAACCCCTTCTTTGTGGTCATGGGATTGGGCAGCTTGGGCTTGCAGCAGGGCTTCGCGTTGCAGTTGAGCTTGCAGGCTTTGGTTCAAACCTTCGTTAAAGGCCTGTTTGGTCAAGGCAAGGCCTTGGGTTGGCATTTGGCTGAGCCGATCGGCCAAGGCCAGGGCTTCGGAAAACAGAACATCGTCGGGCAGGCATTTCCAAATTAGGCCGAGGCGTTCCGCCTCTTCGCCATTGATTTTATCGGCAAGCATGCATAGACCGGCTGCGCGCTGCAGACCAACAAGCCTAGGCAGCATGAACGTGCCCCCGGAATCGGGAATAAGTCCAATTTTCGAAAAGGCCTGTACCCAGCTGGCCGATTGAGCAGAAAGGGTTAAATCGGCCGCCAAAGCCACATTTGCACCGGCTCCGGCAGCGACTCCATGCACAGCGCAAACAACGGGTTTGGGCATAGAGCGCAGCGCCAAAACAATGGGATTGTAGGTTTTTTCCACAATTTCTTGAATGGCAGGCCCGTTGGGATCGATGGCTTCCGCCAAATCTTGTCCGGAGCAAAAGCCACGGCCTTCGCCTTTGAGCAAAACAGCGCGAATTTGATCATCGGCTGCGGCATCGGCCAGAGCCGATTGCAGTTCGGCAGCCATAGCACGGTTAAAGGCATTGATCAACTCGGGGCGGTTCAGCGAAATAACCCGAACTGCGGCCTTGGTTTCGGTTAATATCAGGGGCATATGCACAAAAATTCAGGCTGGAAAGGTACAAAATTATCGCGGGTTTGGGGGAGAATTTGGGGCGCTAATCCTGCTTTCCGCTGCAAGTACCTACAGGGCCCAGCCATTTTGCTGGGGGCTGCGGTGGCTCCTGAAGTCGCCTCCTCGCCACCCGCAAAATAGGGCTGGGCACTGCAGGTCCTTTCCACTGCAATCAGGGCGCCGGGCGGCCCGATTCGTTTTGCCCATTGCAATTTAAAGTATGCATTTAAGTGCAAATGACTATCATTTAGGTAATTATGTTTTTTATAGACATCTAAAAACAGGGTGAATTACAATTGTAAAATACAAAAAAGCTGTTATTTATTACATTTGTAATGCATTATTAAGTTTCCTGTGGATGCGAAAAGAAAACCTTCATTGCTCTAAATTGTAAGGGAAGCACCTCTTTGTATTACAAATGTAAATTATGGGATGGTGGAAGGGAAAATGCAAGGCTTAATCAATCCTTAGCGGACTTGTATTTCTTAAATGTTCCATTCCGATAAAACACCATAACATACTCAATATCTGATTCTAAATCGGAATTCAATACCGAAGGGAACTCATTGGTCGCTTTTGGGGGGCCTGCCTCTACCTCCACAGGCGCTTTAAGGCCTACCTGAGTTGTGGGGCCTGGTTTGGGCTCTTGAATCGGATCTGGAATCTCGGTTATGCCCAAATTCATGGCTGCTGCGTTTAAGTCTTGAGAATCAAACAAACCTGTATTAGACCTTTCTGCCGGCCCAAAAGCTTCTCCCTGGCCCAACAGAAGCCAAGAAGGATTTAGCCCGGGAAATTCCCTGCACATGGCCATCAACAGCTCCATACCGGGAAGGTTTCGGTCGCTCAATAAATGCGATAAGCTGGATACTGAAATGCGTACTTTATGGGCAAATTCAGCTCTACTCATCTCTTCATGAGCCAGAAGCCAAGCTAGCCGTTTGGAAAATGTTTTCATATTACAATTGTAACAAGACCTTTGTTGTGTATAAATGTAGCATTCTTTTTGCGAATTTACAGGTGTAAAATTAAGGTTTTGTACTTTTAGCCTATGTTCGCACGTAGTATTTTACTTTCTGCCCTTTGCATGGCTTATGTTTCAGGCTTTGCTCAGTTGTACCCCAACGACAACCGGTCCACCCAGTTGGATGTTTTGCATTATGACCTGAACCTAGACTTCAGGCAATTTAGTCCCTTTATCTTAAAAGGTCAAGCCAGCATTCGCTTTCTTCCTCTTCAAAATCTGGACAGCTTAGATTTTGATTTAAAGGGCTTAACGGTTGACTCGGTCGTTTTAGCACAGGCTCCCCTGCCCTTTCTTCAATTGGGGAATGCAGAAAAGATTAGGTTGTATTTTTCTCCTGCCCTCAGCGACACCACCGAAATTCAAATCTACTACCATGGCCTGCCTCAACAAGACCCCTCGTTTGGCGGCTTTTACCAAACCCAGGGCTTTGCTTTCAACGTGGGCGTATCTTTAAGTGAAATTCCGCCCAGCTATGGGCGCACTTGGTTTCCTTGCTTGGATTATTTTACCGATAAGGCTTTGTTTGATTATAAAATTTGGATGCCATCGGTAAAGGCCGCCACTGCCGGAGGCCATTTGATTCAAGATTCCCTTGATGGCCAAGGAGGAAGGTACATGCATTACCGTCAATCTTTGCCCATTCCCCCCTATCTGGCCTCGGTGGCGGTGGCCGATTTTGAATTTTTAAACGACTCCATTCACTCTCACCTAAACGGCAATACGTTTCCTAAGGTTTTCGCTGCCAGGGCTCAAGACACGGCTGCATTTTCTCAAGCCTGCCTAAACTTAGATTCGGCCTTTCATATTTTTGAGCAACGCTTTGGGCCCTTCCGCTTTTCAAAGGTGGGCTATTCTTTGGTCCCCATGACGGGCGGAGCCATGGAGCACGCGGAAAACATTGCTTATCCCATTTCTTTGGGCACCGCCGGCTTGGCCTACCAAGATGTGCTGGTGCATGAACTCAGCCATGCCTGGTGGGGCAACCTAGCCACCTGCCGAACCGCCGACGATATGTGGTTAAACGAAGGGTTTGCTTCTTACTCCGAATGGGTGTTCAATGAATTGATGTACAGCCGCAGCAGTTATATGAATTTATTTCGTTCAACCCACACAGAATTGCTGCAGCATTTGCATTGGAACGAACAAGGCTACTGGCCCATCAGCGGAGTGCCTCCTCAGCACATTTACAGCAGTACGACGTACAGCAAAGGAGCAGATGTAATCCATAGCCTGCGCGGCATCATGGGCGACAGCCTGTTCTTTGGTTCGCTTCAAACGGCGTTGCAGCAATTCTCCTTTGGCAATTGGGATGCAGCCTCTTTCCAACAAGCCCTAGAACAAGCCAGCGGAATCAACCTTAACAGCTTTTTTCTTGAGTGGGTGCGTAAACCGGGGTGGACGGGCATTATTCCAGAAAAACCCAGTTTTTTACCTTCTGGCAATCAATACAATGCATCTGTTTACCTAACCCAACACCTGAAAGGAAAAACAGGCTATTCATCAGGCATTCCCATTGAATTAACTTGGCTTGGGAACTCAGGTCAAGAACTCAAACAAACCGTTGTGATTCAGGGCGACAGCACCTTGGCCACCACTACCCTTCCCTTTGAACCCAAACATGCAGTAGTAAACCGAAACGAGGCCCTAGGTTTGGCCGAAACGGCTACCGACACACTTTTGTCGAATTCCGGAAATTATTCGTTGGGCTATGCCCTGGTTACGGCAGCCAAAACAAGCTCAACGCCCTACCGAATGTTTGCTGGGCACCGTTGGACGGGAGCCAACGGTTGGGGTCCCGGATGTATGCTAAATCCACAACGGCATTGGTCTTTTTATTTTCCTGATGGGCCTCCAAACGACTTAACCTTGGCATTGAATTACAACGGCAGAACTACCGGAAGCTCAGCGCGGTTAGACAACGAACTCATTCTGGGTTCGGAAGACAGTTTGGTCTTGTTTTTTCGTCCGAATCGGGATGCCGTTTGGACTGAAGCCACCGCCGATCCCACGGTTGCTTTGCATGTTCCGGGGGCGAACTTAAACGATAAAATTGGTCGTTTCGACTTACTAAAACCCCAATCGGGAGAATACTGCATAGGTAAAAAAATCAGCTCTGGATTTTCCACTGAAACGGGCAGCAATCTTCGCGTTTTTCCGAATCCGGTGCAAGCTGGACAAAGGCTAAACCTACCAAAAGAATGGAAAAGCATGCCTTTGAATTGGGTTTCCGTTCAGGGTAAAGTTTTGCAGCAGGTGTATTCTAGCGAACAGGCTCAAATTCATGTTCCTGGCATTTTGCCGCAGGGTATTTATTTTATTGTTAACAATGTTCAACAGGCCATACAGGTGCTTGTGGTGCAGTAAATTTGATGGTATTTCTTAAATTCAAGTTACAAATGCAACTTTTAGGGAGCTAAATGTTAAGATGTTTTTATCAGAGAAAGAGAAGCTAAAAATAACCCCTCTTTCCTCTGACATGGAAACACGACGAACTTTGTCTCCCGT
>VGMT01000035.1 GCA_016866335.1 Bacteroidota bacterium
CTTAAAATTTGGCGGAAACATTTTGCGACCCGAAGGGCGCGAGGCAACCTTTTTCGGGTTAGCCGAAGCGAAACCTTCAGGAAAACACTATTGACATCGCCCGAAACCCAAAAGGGATTTCCAGTTCCTTAAATGCCCCCTTCAAAAATCAAATAGGCCATTAACCCAGGTTTAATTTGCCTTATCATTCGTCCATGCTTATTTTATTAGGAATTGAATTTTAATCAATGTGGCTGTTCGCAAAGGAATAAATTCTGAAAAGCTTACCCTACAGTATGAAAACTGAATATCTTTGACCCATGAGTTCAATCGTGCATATTACACTTCCCGATGGGTCTGTTCGGGAATACCCAACCGGAACTACAGCCATGCAAGTGGCTGAATCCATAAGTCAGGGGCTTGCCCGCCAAGTCCTTGCTGCCCGTATTAACGACGAACTTAAAGAAGCCTCAACGGCCCTGACCAACGATTCCTCGCTTCAATTGCTGACTTGGCAAGATTCAGATGGAAAATCTGCCTTTTGGCATTCCAGCGCCCACGTTTTGGCCGAAGCCGTTCAGGCTTTGTATCCACACGCTCTTTTTACCATAGGTCCTGCCGTTGAAAATGGGTTTTATTACGATATTGATTTTGGCGAACAGGCCCCGGGTGCCGACGATTTGATGCGCATTGAAGAAAAAATGATGGAGTTCGCCCGGCAAGAAAATGAATTCAACTTGTATTCCATTTCAAAGACCGAAGCTCTTCAATATTATGCCCAACGAAACAATCCCTACAAGGTTGAGTTGATTGAAAATCTCAGCGACGGTGAGATTACCTTTTGCGACCAAGGCAGCTTTACCGATTTGTGCCGTGGTGGACATATTCCAAATACCGGATACATTAAAGCGGTAAAATTGCTGAACTTGGCTGGGGCCTATTGGCGGGGGAATGAGAAGAACAAACAGCTGGTGCGCATTTACGGTGTTTCTTTTCCGAAGCAAAGCATGCTGAAAGAGCATTTGGAATTATTGGAAGAGGCCAAAAAGCGCGACCACCGAAAGCTCGGTCAAGAATTAGGATTGTTTGCCTTTAGCCAACGCGTTGGCAAAGGCTTACCCTTGTGGTTACCAAAAGGGGCTGCACTTCGGGAGCGCCTTGAGCAGTTTATGCGGACTGCTCAGCGTAAGGCAGGCTACCTGCCTGTAATTACCCCCCATATTGGAAGCAAAGCCTTGTATGAAACCAGCGGGCATTGGGACAAATATGGAGCCGATAGCTTTCAGCCCATAGAAACACCTGAAGAGGGCGAGCTGTTTATGCTTAAACCCATGAACTGCCCACACCATTGCGAAATTTACAAAGCAGAACCCCGAAGCTACCGCGACTTGCCGCTGCGTTTGGCCGAGTTCGGAACGGTGTACCGCTATGAGCAAAGCGGAGAACTGCATGGATTAACTAGGGTGCGTGGTTTTACCCAAGATGATGCCCATATTTTTTGCAGGCCAGATCAGGTGAAAAATGAGTTTGTTAAAGTTATTGATCTGGTTTTGTACGTGTTTAAATCGTTGAACTTTACCGATTACCGAGCCCAGGTGAGTTTGCGAGCTAAAGAAGACAGAAGCAAGTACATTGGGTCAGACGAAAATTGGGAAAAGGCCGAATCGGCCATTGTTGAGGCTGCTGCCGAGCGAGGACTTAAAACCGTTGTAGAGTACGGAGAAGCCGCCTTTTACGGCCCCAAACTTGATTTTATGGTTAAAGATGCCCTGGGCCGCAGCTGGCAGCTGGGAACCATTCAAGTAGATTACAACCTACCAGAACGGTTTGAATTGGAATACACAGGGCAAGACAATCAAAAGCACCGGCCTGTCATGATTCACCGCGCTCCATTTGGCTCAATGGAACGCTTTGTAGCCGTTTTGACCGAGCATTGCGGCGGTAATTTCCCGCTTTGGTTAAGTCCAGAGCAGGTTGTTGTGCTGCCAATCAGCGACAAATTCCTAGACTACGCTGAAAAAGTTGCTGATTTATTGAATAATTCCGATATTCGCACCCTCGTTGACCGACGTACCGAGTCCATCGGCCGAAAAATTCGCGACAATGAAATGCGTAAACTCCCGTTTATGCTGATTGTTGGAGAGAAAGAAGAGGCCGAAGAAAAGGTGTCAGTCCGCGAGCATGGAAAAGGCGATTTGGGTTCAATGAGCATTCTAGAGTTCAAAAACCGAATCCATGACGACATAAACAGGCAATTGAATCATTAACCTAAAGAGAAAATATTCTGAGACAGCGTACTCCGTTTAAGCCCCGGCGGCAACAAGCAGAGCCGGAGCATAAAATTAACGACCGAATTCGGGCCCAACAGGTTCGATTGGTCGGAGACAATGTTGAACCTGGTATTTATGCTCTAAGGGACGCCCTAAGAATGGCGGAGGATCAAGAACTGGATTTGGTGGAAATCGCTCCCCAAGCCGAACCTCCCGTCTGCAAGGTGATTGATTACAAGAAGTTCCTGTACGACCAAAAGCGCAGGCAAAAGGAAATCAAAGCCAATGCCTCAAAAGTGGTCGTTAAGGAAATTCGCTTTGGTCCTCAAACCGATGACCATGACTTTCAGTTCAAACTGAATCATGCCAAAGGTTTTTTAAACGAGGGCGCCAAAGTCAAAGCCTATGTGTTCTTTAAAGGTCGGTCGATTGTTTTTTCAGACCAAGGCGAGGTACTTCTGCTCAAATTTGCCCAAGAATTGGAAGAATTTGGCAAAGTTGAAAACCTGCCCACACTGGAAGGCAAACGGATGACCATGATGATTGGTCCTAAAAAGAAAAAGTAATCACCCGTTTGGGTTTAATTGATTCGCGTTATGCCAAAGATGAAAACCAACTCAAGTGCCAAAAAACGGTTTACCCTTACCGGCACAGGCAAAGTGAAGCGCAAGCATGCCTTCAAGCGCCACATTCTGACCAAAAAGTCCACCAAGCGTAAGCGCAATTTAACGCACTTTACCTTGGTTGATCCGGCCGATCAAAACAACGTTCGGTTGATGCTGTTGAAGTAAATTTCTTTTTTTAATCGTTAAACCATATACCGATGCCACGTTCCGTTAACAAAGTAGCCTCAAGAGCTAGGAAAAAGAAAGTCCTAGAGTTGGCCAAAGGATCCTTTGGTCGTAGAAAAAACGTGTGGACGGTTGCAAAAAACTCTGTTGAAAAAGGCCTTGGCTACGCCTACAGGGACCGTAAAACCAAAAAGCGCAATTTCCGCGCTCTTTGGATCCAACGGATTAATGCAGCCGCACGCATGCACGACATGAGTTATTCCCAATTCATTGGGGCCGTTCACAAAAGTGGACTTGAACTCAGCCGCAAAACGTTGGCCGACTTGGCCCTGAACAATCCAGAGGCCTTTGCCGCTGTGGTTGCTCAAGTAAAAGGCTGATTTTTCAGTTCTTTATTGAAGTTAAATCCTCCGTTTGGAGGATTTTTTTTTGTTTTTTTTTCAGGGCGGGTAACCGGGCTTTCACAGGTAGTCCGCGGCCATAAGGGTTGGGCCCAGCGGCGTTGCGCGGGCTCCTGAAGTCGCCTGCGCCGCACGCGGGCCCATACCCTTGCGGCCTTGCGGGCAACCTTGTTCAATCCCGCCCGCAGTCTCAGTTCCGAAAGGCCCTGTATAATTCCGAAAGGCCGAATGATGCAAGCGGCCGCGGCAGGGATTGACGAGGCTAGCCCGCAAGGGACAAGCTGTTGGGCAGTGCCGGGGCAAAAGAGCGACCTTGGGAGCTACTTTTGCCCCAGCAATGCCACAGCTTGAACCGCGGACTAGCCCGGAAAGCCCGGCTGCCGCCCTACTTTTATCAGCCTTTTTGCCTTTAAGTCAATACGTGACCTGCATCACTTTTTTTCAGAGCTTATCCCCGTATCTTTGTGCTGTTAGGCAAGGAAGCCCGACAATTTTATTGAGCCTATGAAGTCTTTCCATATCGAACAATTGTACACCGGCTGCCTTGCGCAAGGAGCTTATTATGTTGAATCTGATGGAGTTGCTGCGATTATTGACCCGCTTCGCGATACCCGGGTGTACCAGGAGCGCGCCCAGGAACGCGATGCGCGCATTGCTTATGTGCTTGAAACGCATTTTCACGCCGATTTTGTGTCTGGACATTTGGATTTGTCTGCGAAAACGGGTGCTCCCATTGTTTTTGGACCCATGGCCAAACCCGAGTATGCCATTCATTCTGCTGCCGACGGTGAAATTTTACCCCTTGGAAAGGTGAGCATTAAGGTGCTTCATACTCCTGGGCATACCATGGAATCGACCTGCTATTTGCTGCTGGACGAACATCAGCAACCCCAAGCCCTGTTTAGCGGTGATACCTTGTTTATTGGAGATGTGGGTCGGCCCGATTTGGCGGTGAAATCCGACCTTAGCAAAGAGGATTTGGCCTCCTATCTGTTCGATTCCTTGAGAACGAAAATTATGACCTTGCCCGACACTGTGGTGGTGTATCCTGCCCATGGAGCCGGGTCGGCCTGCGGTAAAAACCTGTC
Organism: Bacteroidota bacterium; assembly: GCA_016866335.1. GTDB lineage: Bacteria > Bacteroidota > Bacteroidia > CAIKAF01 > CAIKAF01 > CAIKAF01. Next base: position 4,530 of record VGMT01000035.1, read on the forward strand.
AAAAGAAACCACCGACACGCTGGGAAATCAAAAGAAAACCAACTACGCCTTAAATCCTAACCTGACTCGAGAGCAATTCATTGCCGAGGTAACCGAGGGTTTGCTGCCTCCTCCGGGTTATTTTCCAGAGAATGTACGCATGAACAAACAAGGCTACCACAGTTTGGAAACCTTGAAAGAGAAAGGCATGCGGGGCTTGTCGGCTGCCGAGGTTGAGCTGATTGCCAGCGATCGTGAAGCGTTGATTTTAGATACCCGTTCCCCTCAGGCCTTTACCGATCGGCATATTCCAGGTTCAATTAGCATTGGGCTTGATGGACAGTTTGCTCCATGGGTGGGCGCCTTGATTCCCGATATTATGCAGCCTTTAATTTTAATCGCTGAAGCAGGAAGGGAAGAAGAAGCGTTGACTCGGCTTGCTCGGGTAGGCTACGACGGAGTGCTGGGCTATTTGGATGGAGGCATAGATGCTTGGGAAAAGGCCGGATTTGAAATCGACAATGTGCCCAACATTTCGGCGGCCCAACTTAAGGAGTTGCCTGTTGAAGCCTTGTCGGTGATTGATGTGCGGAAACCGGGCGAGTTCCTCAGCAGCCATATTCCTACCGCAGTATCGGCTCCCCTTGATGATTTGAATGCGCATTTATCGGTTTTCGCCTCAGATAAAACCCATTATGTGCACTGCGCTGGTGGCTATCGTTCCGTGATTGCCGCTTCTATTCTGAAAAGCCGGGGTATTCACAATTTGGTGAATGTTCTGGGTGGTTTTTCTGCCATCAAAGAGGCGGGAATACCTGTAAGTCAAGAAGTTTGTCCTAGTACTTTAAAATAAATTACCATGACATTTCAGGAGATAATTCAGGGGGAAACTCCGGTTTTGGTGGACTTTTTTGCCACCTGGTGTCAACCCTGCAAAGTGTTGGCTCCTACACTAGAACAATTGGCCTCTCGGCATGAAAACACCTTACGTATTTTAAAAGTAGATGTGGATAAAAATCCAGCTGCTGCTGGGCATTATCAGGTTTCGGGTGTCCCGACGCTAATTCTGTTTAAACAGGGAAAGGCGGTGTGGAGGCAAAGTGGAGCCTTGCCATTGCATGCGATTGAACAGGCCTTGGTTCCGCATTTGGCCGAATAAGAAATTTTAAGGCCATGAATCCAGAATTTTGGAATCAAAAGTTTAGTGAACAGCCTGATTTCTACGGTTCAGAACCCAATGATTGGCTAAAAGAAAATGTGGACATTCTACCCCCAGGAAGGCTTTTGTTGGCGGGCGAAGGCGAAGGCCGCAATGCCCTTTATGCCCTCAAGAATGGTTGGAAAGTACAGGCTTTTGACCAAAGCGAAGTGGCAAGGACCCATGCCGTGGAGGCCGCAGGAAAATGGGCTGAATTCCTAGATTACCGCATTGAAAATTTGGCTGAAGTAGAACTGGAACAGGAGGCTTTTGATGCTGTGGGTTTGATTTACATCCATTTACCGCCTTCCATTCGACAGGCCTTTCACAAGAAAGTTGTGAATGCTCTAAAGCCGGGAGGAAAACTCATTCTGGAAGGCTTTGAACCAAGGCAATTGCCTATGACGTCGGGCGGCCCCAAAGACGAATCCATGCTTTTTACCTTGGAACAAATTGCCCTGGATTTTGAAGATTTAAAATTGCTGCATTTGGGTTATGCCCAGCCTACTTTAAAAGAGGGGCCAGGGCATCGGGGTCCTGCATTTGTGCTGCGGCTTTTGGCCGAACGGGTTTGATTTCGACGCCTTGCTTAGCGTACCATCAATTTTTGTTCCTGCTTCTGATTGCCTTGACGGAAAATAATGCGGTACATGCCTGCCCGCCAATTTGAAGTATCGAAAAACAGGGATTGGGTTCCAGGGGGATATGTTTGGGGTTCCCAGTGCTGGATTTTTCTGCCCAGTAGGTCTTGTATTTCAATTTCAATCGGAGCCGAGCTTTGGACCTGCAAGGGCAAAACCGTAATTCCTGAGGATGGATTGGGGAAAACAGGTTTCGAAAATGGGCTGGGTTCTGTGGGTAAATGCATGCTGCCAAAAACCTTGAATTTCCAATGTCCTTGGGGGGCGGGTAGGGGTCTTAGTTGGGATTTTCCGGAATTGGCTTGGGCTGAAATGTAATAGAAAACCTCATTTCCCCCAGAAATCCAAGGTATTTGCGTTTCCCATATTTCGGTTGAACCGGTTTGAAGGCTCATGGGAAGGTTTTGAAAGCCCTGGCTGGTATCGGTGGTGTAGTGCAAGGTTGCTGAAGCGATGCCCGAACGGTGAAGAATTTCTGCCTTGAAGGCAAATGGGCCGTTGCTCCAAGAATCGGCTAGGGATTGGTGTGAAATGTACAAAGGGTCGTTCACACCCACACTGTGCGTAATGCAATGAATGGCCCCGCTTTGGCTAATAATTCGTTGGTCTAAATCGGGATTGCTGTTGAAATTGTCGCAATCGATACCCAATACATGGTAACCGGGAAGGTTTTCGCGTAAAATGCGAAGTCCGGTGGTGTCGTATTGTTCGCGGTACACAGGAACCAACACGGTTTTATTGATGAAAACCGAATTGGTGTAGGTTCTGTAATAGGCCCCATCATCGGGATGTAGCCCAGAAGTGCTGGGTGGCATGGGTATTCGCACCACCTTGAAGGGAGTTCCCCATTTGGTTTGGTATTGGCTCAACAGGTACTGGATGTTGGCCTCAATTTGGGGGCCATCTGCCACACCTTGGGGGTATTCGCCCACCAACAGGGTTTGCTCGTCGAGCAGTTTCATGTGCATGTCAATATGGTGAATGCCATCGTAGGGCAGGTTGCTCATTTTGCAATATGTGCTCATACCCATAAAGGCATCGATGGTTTGGTCCACTTCGGCGGGGGTCTTTCCTGGGCTGTAGTAGGGATTTCCAGGTGCATTTTCATCGAGTACCAGTTCCGATGAAAAAAAATGACCCGATCCATCGCTCATGAAATTTCCGCCGGTGTGCACCAAATGGTGAGGGCTGGCATAGGTTTGGTACAAAGGAATTCCCAAAAGTTGGCTGTAGTGTTCTGGAATGGCATTGTCGTTGGGGCGTGGGCGGTTGTAAATCCAATCCACCAAAATCAAATCGCCCACCTTATCTAGGTAAACGGAATTGGCGGCATAATCGCGAATCCAGATTGAATTGAAAGGGACTTCAAGAAACCGAAGGTTGGAGCTAAGAGGGACGTTGTGGGTTAGCAGGTTGTTTTTCACGGCAGTTGAATCGGAGCAATGAATAATAACCTTGGTTTCTTGTTGGGCGTAGCGCACGATTTCACGAAGCACCGCCGGGTAGCTGGTCCAGGTAATCACCAAAGCTTGGATTTCTTCCCATTCGGCTATGGTTCGCAAAATGCCTCCGGGTGGGGTGGTAATTCCGTTTCGAAGGCTCATTTGCGATTCAAGGTAAGCGGGCATGGCCTCTTTTTCACCCGGAGCAAAACCACGCGGCAAACCTTGGCTCCCAATCTGTGCATATGCAGTATTTTCGGGGGTAAGCAACAGTAGAATACCCAAAATTGTGCAAAGGAACTTCATGCTTGGAATGGTTTAATAAGCCTATTTTATTAAGAATACCCTTTTAAAGGTAAGAAAAGGGTTTAGAAACAAATAAATTTAGCCAATAAATGGCTTAAGAAATGGTCCTTAGAATATCGGTTGCGGCAACGAGTTGTTGAGAAGGCTTAGCGAAGCAAGCACGCAGGTAGCCCGTATTTCGACCATCGGAGTAAAAGGGGCTTAAGGGAATTAATGCTAGACCTTTTTCTTGGCAAAGCCATTCGGCAGCCTGAAGGTCTGTCATATTCGACAAAGAGTCAGGCATTTTAATAAGTTGAAAGTAGGTGCCCTTGCAGGGCAAAAGTTCCCAGGCGCTGCCTTCCAATCCCATGCGGAATGCATCTCGAAGGCCGGCATAAAAGGATCCCAATTCTTGGTGGTGTTTGGGATTTTGCATCATAAGGTAGAACATGTGTTGGCTGGCGCTATGAACCGCAAACACTTGGAACTGGTGGATTTTCCTGAATTCCTTCATAATGGGGCTGGCTGCAACAGCATAGCCCAACTTAAAGCCGGTAACGTGGTATATTTTTCCGAAGGATGAAACCACAATGCTTCGGTCCTTCAACAGCGGTTCTTGCAGTACCCCAGCGTGGAATTGGCCGTCAAAAACAATGTGTTCATACACTTCGTCGCTGATGACAAAGGTGGTGTGATTTTCAATCAACCGTCCTAATTTGGTTAGGTCTTGAGCCGAAAGCAAACTGCCACTGGGATTGTGAGGACTGTTTATCACGATGGCTTTTAGCCCCTTTTTTAGCTCTTTTTCTAAGCTATCCCAAGGAATTTCGAATTGTTCTCCTTGAAGAGCCAATGGCACGGGGATTCCACCATTCAGTAAAATAGCCGGGTGGTAAGAGTCGTAGGCCGGTTCAAAATAGGCTACCCGGTCGCCCGTTTCTACCAAAGCGGTAAAGGCAGAGTACAAGGCTTGGGTTCCGCCGGCGGTAATGGTAATTTCGGTTTGGGGGTCGGCGCTAAACCCAAAGCGCTGAAATACATTTTGGGCAATCGACTCACGCAGGGGTAAATACCCGGGCATGGGAGCGTATTGGTAAAGCCCTTTTTTGCAGGCATCTTGCAGACCTTGCCAAATTTCGGGCGAGGGTTCGAATCCAGGGAAACCTTGAGCCAAATTAAGGGCATTGTGTGTTTGGGCCAATGCACTCATATGGGTGAAAATGGTAGTGCCGGCTTGGGGTAGTTTGCTGTTTAAAATGGGTGTCACGCTGAAAAGAGATGGTGGTAAAGTTGGCCTATTCGGTCAATGCCCTTAAGCTGTATGGAATATTGATTCTGTGCCAAGCCTTTTAAATTGTAGCTGGGTAAAAACAGGGTTTTAAAGCCGAGTTTTTCGGCTTCATTGATTCGGGCTTCGATGCGGTTAACGGGTCTGATTTCACCGGTAAGTCCAACTTCGCCGCTAAACGCTGTTTTGCCGCCAATGGGTTGGTCTTCGGCCGAGCTTAAAATGGCGGCCATAATGGCCAAATCGAGGGCGGGGTCTTCCACGCGTATGCCTCCTGTCAGGTTTAAGAAAACGTCTTTGGCTCCCAATGCAAATCCGCAGCGTTTTTCAAGAACGGCCAAAAGCATATTCATGCGGCGAAGGTCGAAGCCGGTGGCCGATCGCTGAGGAGTTCCATACACGGCCGAACTTACCAGGGCCTGCGTTTCGAGCAGAAGAGGCCGAATGCCCTCCATCACAATTCCGTGGGCGGTGCCCGATAGCTCTAGGGCATGCTCACTAAAAAGGGCGCCTGAAGGATCGTGTACCGGGTACAATCCTTGTTGGTTCATTTCAAAAATACCTATTTCGGAAGCTGGACCAAAGCGGTTTTTTTGAGCCCTTAGAATTCGGAACACATGGTTGCGGTCTCCTTCAAATTGCAAAACTACATCGACCATGTGCTCCAGCACTTTCGGTCCGGCCAGTTGCCCATCTTTGGTAATGTGGCCAATCAAAAGAACAGGGGTGCCGCTCTCTTTAGCGTACTTCAAGAGTGCCGAGGCACTTTCGCGAACCTGAGATACGGAACCTGGAGGGGAGTCTAGAGCTTCGCTTTGCAGGGTTTGAATGGAATCGACAATAAGAAAATCCGGCTCTTCTTTTTTGGCTGTGGCTACAATTTGCTCTACCAAAGTTTCGGTGAGCAATCTTCCGTTGTTGGAAAGAACAGCTCCGTTTTGAAGGCGTTCTGCCCGGTTTTTTATTTGGGGTGCACTTTCTTCTCCTGAAACATACAGCACCTTTTTGGGGTGCATGCCAAGGGTGGTTTGAAGCAGAAGGGTAGATTTACCTATTCCGGGTTCGCCGCCAAGCAAAATAAGGGAGCCTGGAAACAAGCCTCCGCCAAGAACTCGGTCAAATTCAGACATAGAGGTCGAGTACCGTTCGGCATGTTCAACGGTTGTGATGTCGTCGAAGGCCAGGGCTTTTGAGGGGCCGAATGAGTTGGAACTTCCAGCCGTTGGGCGGCTTATGACCTCTTCAACAAGTGTATTCCAAGAGCGGCAAGAGGCGCATTGGCCAGACCATTTGGCATAAGAAGCACCGCAGGACTGACAAAGGAAGGCGATTTTTGGTTTCGCCATGAATTATTGTGGGCCTTCTTCCAGGCGAACGAAATCCAACTGGGTAACAGAGCGGTCGGAGGAACCTCCGGCATACTCATTGGTGCTAATAACCAGAACATTTTCGTCGCAACGGTGGATTACGTATTCAGCGGCAATCATGCCAGAACCTGCCCCAGCAATGGTTTGAGTGAGGTAATTTATGGTCAACACCCGGTGCGATACTTCGGCTCTTAAGGTGTAACTGCCGGTATCAGAAACATTGGTGTACGGGTTGTAGTATTCTAAACCTCCATTGGGGTAAAAGCGCAACTCGAATGGGGGGTAAGAAGGGTGAACTTCCCAAAGCTGCCAGCGTCCCAACAGTTGGTCTTCCGTGTCGCCAAGGCAAGAGGTGAAGGAAATGGCGATAAATCCAAAAAGGAGGGCAAAAATGCTGTTTCGAAGAGTGAATATGGCGCGCATGAAATAGAATTATCGTTAGTTTGAGTAAAGGTACATAAAAATTAGAAAACCTATTGGGTTTTAGGCATTCCTTTTTCTTTCATGGATTGAATTATTTGGGTGGTTGATTGGTTTGGAACCAAAGGGACGATAACGGTCTTGCCTCCGTGTTGGCTTAACCAATCGGCACCCACAACCTCAGATGGGGAATAATCGCCCCCTTTTACCAAAACCGAGGGCGTAATTTTTTTAATGAGTTCCAGAGGAGTATCTTCCTCGAAGGGTATTACAGCGTCCACCATTTTTAGCGCCTCCAATAGCAGCCGCCGTTCATAAAGTGAACGGATAGGCCTTTCAGGACCTTTTAAACGCTGAATGGACGCATCGGAATTTAGGCCAACCACCAATTTGTCTCCCAAATTTGCGGCGGCCTGAAGTAGGCTTAGGTGACCCGAATGGAGCAGGTCAAAACAGCCATTGGTAAATACAATTCTTAGTCCATCGGCCTTCCAAGCCTGAATTGTTTCAAGGGTCGTCATTGGTTTTTGGTTCTACCTTGATTGTAAATGGGGGCTAAAACAAGGCTAATGGATCCTGCAATTAGGACCAAAAGAGTTTGAGCCGCCCAGATAATCCAGCCTAGAGCAAGTCCTTGACCTTGCGGTACCCCACCCAAATGGGGCAGGGCCAGCACAGCGGCAACAATTACTGGGAATGCGCCTACGCCGCCTGGAACGAAAATAATGGCAATGGAGCCCGCAGCCATAATGGCTAATGGAGGCAAAGGTCCTGCAGCGCCAATGTTCGGTAAGGCGGGGAAGCATGCCCAGGTCATAAAAAAATACAATATCCAAATTGAGGCAGTGTAGAGCCAGAAGGTCTTTTTTTCTTCAACCAGAATGACCGATTTTAATCCCTCCCAAAATCCCTTAGCCAGATTGCGAATCTTCAAATACAATCCAGAAATTTTCGGATTTTTTCTAAGTAAATAAAGAAGCAAACCGGCACAGGCAAACAGGGCCAAAACAATCCACCGCCACAATCCGGAAGAAGAAGGGCTGGGGTCGGGGCTTGCATTCGATGAGGTCGAGGCAAGGGCTTCGCGCATGGAATCCAAATAGGGCAGTTGCACTAAAACTGCTGTGCCCATAAACAACATCAACATAATCAGATCAACGGCGCGTTCCGCGACCACCGAGCCCAACCCTTTGTCCATAGGTACTTTTTCAAAACGATTAAGCATTCCACAACGGGTAATTTCGCCCAATCGGGGAACCAAAAGGTTGAAAAAGTACATATTCATGACGGCAAAAAAGGCATTAGGAACCGAGGGATGATATCCATTGACTTTTAAAAGCAGCCGCCAGCGCAAGGCTCGAATGTAATGGCTGCATAGACCCAGCAATATGGAAATGCCAAGCCAAAGATACTGCGCTTCGCGAACCGAGGCCAGAAACTGTGTTTTGTCTTCAGGTTTCATTTGAATCCAAAACCAAACCACAATCCCAATCCCTAAACTAAGGAAAAACAAGATTTTTATGGCTTCAATTGCCTTTTTTGGGGCTTTGGTCGGTTGGCTTGCTTCATTCATAATTCAAAAGTACAATCCCAAGGTTAATTTGTGGGTAAAATAACATTATCGATTAGTCGGGTTTGGCCCGCATAAAAGGCAATCAACACAATGGATTCTTGGTTTGAATTCCAATCCAATACAGGACTTAGGTTGATGGGGTTGCCAAGTTCAAGGTATTCCACCGAAATATCAGGAAGTTTAGAGCATAATTCCAAGACATTGTGTTTCCAGTGTTCGAAGGATTGGCCAAATCGAGCTTGAGAGGCTAAGCTAAAAGCGTTGGCCACCTGTACGGCTTGTTTGTATTCTGCTTGGCTTAATCGTTGGTTCCTAGAGCTCATGGCCAGCCCTTGTTCGTCGCGTAGGGTGGGGGCTCCTTCAATATCGATTTCGGGAAAAAACTGCCGACTCAACTCCTTTACTATGGTGAATTGCTGAAAATCCTTCAAGCCTAAAACAACCGTTTGTGGATTTACATCTTTGAAAAAGCGGTAAAGCACCTTGGCAACTCCCTGAAAATGGCCAGGACGGAATGACCCCTCCAAAACCCGTTCTAGATCTCCGAAATAAAACGATTCTGGAACGGCTTCTGCATAAACGTCTTCGTACGTTGGCATGTAAACAGCATCGCAGGCCGTTTTTTCAAGTAAAGCAAGATCCTGTTCGGGAGTTTGGGGATACAAAGCGAGGTCTTGAGGATTGTTAAACTGAAGTGGGTTTATGAAAATGGAGGCCAAAATGCGATGGTTGTGGGCCTTAGCTTGGTGAATTAAACTTAAGTGGCCTTGGTGAAGGGCACCCATTGTTGGGACAAAGGTAAGGCCCCTTTTCTGCTCCTTTACATTTGACCTCCATTCCAACAGGTGCTCGCGGCTTGTTATGATTTCCACAGGTTTTATGCTGTTAAGGCCCCTTTATACGAAAAAAAAGTTTGGAAAAGGGTAGGCAAAGTAACGTAAAGGCTTTCAATCCTAGCATTTTTTTCGTTAATTTTGTAGTTGAATTCAATCTCTTGGTTGGAATGTGGTTCAGTCGAGCCAGCTATCGGACGCTAATTTGATTATGGAAAAGAAAAAAGTTCTTTTCATTTCGCAGGAAATGACCCCTTACCTCGCCACCGGGCGCACGATTTCAGAAGTTTCAAGAAGCTTGCCCCAAGCGGTAATGGACGGTGGCTACGAAATACGAAATTTCATGCCTAGGTTTGGTTGCATCAATGAACGAAGGCATCAATTGCATGAAGTGATTCGCTTGTCGGGAATGAATATCGTGGTTAACGATATGGATCAACCTTTAATCATTAAGGTTGCCTCCATTCCTTCGGCTAGAACCCAGGTTTATTTCATTGACAATGAAGAGTACTTTAAACGAAAGCATACCACACAAGATGAAAAGGGGAAATTTTTTGTGGACAACGATGAGCGCGCAATTTTTTTCGCCAGAGGTGTTTTTGAAACCGTAAAAAAATTGGGTTGGAGTCCCGACATTATTCATTGCCACGGTTGGATGACCTCTTTGGTTCCGGTTTATTTGAAAAACTTATACCACGAAGACCCTTTGTTCCAGCATACAAAGGTGGTTCAATCGTTGTATTGTACCGATGTTTTTTCTGAATCACTCGATGTGAACTTCCCTCAAAAGGTTTTGGCAGAAAGCATGGTTCAAGATTTGTATAGGCCAACAGATACCAGTTACGAATCTATTATTAAAGAAAGCCTGCGTTATACCGACGCGGTTGTTTCTGGTTTAGAGCCGGTTTCAAGTGGTTTGTTGGAGGCTATTTCTGCTGCTGAACATCTAAACCACCTAAAAGTAAACGATGCCGCCAATTTGGCAGAAGCCGTTATTTCTTTGTACGAGGAGATATTGGAAAATAGTTTTGTGGGCCATTAATCCGACTCCCCTAAACATGGATATGCAAAATTGGCTAGGTCTTAATGGCCGGTTTTTGGTTTTTTACTCGATTCTTGCTTGCCTATTTATTTCCGCTTGCGGTACCCAAGAAGAATACGGAACAGACCTTATTCCACCTGGTTGGAACGATTCTTTGCAAATGACCGACACCTTGACGGTCTTAGCCTATTGTACTCCAGACGATACTCTTCAAATGAATGGGGTTGATTTTGGAATTATAGGTCAATTTAATGACCCGGTTTTTGGGCAAACCAACGCCCTTTTTTATTCTAATTTGTCGGTAGCCTCTCCTGTTCAAAGCTACGGCCCAAACCCCGAAATTGATTCGGTGGTTTTGTACCTGAAATTTGCCGATTTCTATGGAAAAAACACCAAGCTAAGGAGCTTAATGAAGTTTGAGGTTTTTGAACTGACCAATGAAATGGCCGAGCCTCCTGCCGGGGGATATACCGTTTACAATACCAATTTTCCAGTGAATCCACTCCCACTGGGAGTTTTGGAAACGGCCCCCCTTTTTCCGGTAGAGGGTACCGAAGGAACCGTATTAAAGATTAGGTTGAACCCCTCCTTAGGTACTCGATTTCTAGAAGAAGACAGCCTAAATGCAAGCAATATAAAGTCAATTTTAAAGGGGATTATGGTTCGGGCAACTTGCCTTACCCCCGGAACCGGTAATGGAGCTCTAATGAGATTTCAATTAAACTCAACCGTTTCTGGAATCCGAATTTATTATCGTACGGCCAACCAATCCGGTCAAGTAGTTCGAACAACTACGGCCAGTTCTAGTGCTCTTCATGTGAATTCTGTTTCCTACGATCGCTCTTCAGCCAACCCCGATTTGATTCAGAAACTTCAGGATACCCAATTTGACTATTCGGTTCAGCCCAACTTGTACATTCAACCTTTTCAAGGAATTCGCGTGGCTATTTCAATTCCAGGCCTTGATTCTTTGAAAAAGGCCGGACCTATGGTGGTAAATCGAGCCGAGTTGATTATTCCCGTAGCCGAAGATGACCCTGAATTCGGTAGACCTAATTCTTTAATTGTGTATCAGTTAAATGAACAAGGTCAGTTTCAATTGCTGTCCGATGTGTTGTTCGCCGACCAATATAATTTGTCTTTATCTACCTTTTTCGGAGGTTTTTACGATGCAAATAAAAAGGAGTACCGCTTTCGAATAACCCGCCACATCCATGAAATTCTAAATGGAAGCTTGCCAAACAAAACCTTGTGGTTGGATTATTCAATAACGAATAAAAACAGTAGTTTACCTCGGGTTGTTTTACGGGGCCCAAAAGACCCCCAAAATAAACTGCGAATTGAATTATCTTTGACTTCGATTCAAGATTAAAAGTAAAATTGTATGTGTGGAATTGTAGGCTATTTAGGCCACCAAGCCGCTTATCCTATCTTAATTAAAGGATTAACCCGACTGGAATACCGAGGCTACGACAGCGCTGGGGTGGCATTAATTAACAACCAAAAGATATCCCTGTACAAATGCAAAGGGAAGGTCGCCGAGCTCGAACCCTTCGCAGCTCAGTACGATGTAGGTGGCAATATTGGAATTGGACACACCCGTTGGGCCACCCACGGAGCACCAAACGATACCAACGCCCACCCACATTTTTCCCAGTCAGAAGATTTGGTCATTATTCACAATGGAATTATCGAAAACCACTCAACCCTAAAAAAGGGATTGGAAAAGCGAGGGTATGTGTTTCGTTCCGAAACCGATACCGAAGTGCTGGCCTACCTTATTGAGGACATTCAAAAGGAAATCGGTACCAATTTGGAGGAATCCGTCCGGTTGGCCTTAAATGAAGTGGTGGGCGCCTACGCCATTTTGGTTATGCACAGAGATGAACCCCATAAACTCATCGCTGCAAAAAAGGGCAGTCCTTTGGTAATTGGTATTGGGAAAGATGATTTCTTTGTCGCTTCAGATGCCACCCCCATTGTTGAATACACCCGGAATGTTATTTATTTGGAAGACGAGGAAATTGCATTAATTCGGCTGGGTCAAGACATAGTTATCCGTACCATCGCCGATAAAGAAATTAAGCCTTACATCCATGAGCTTCACATCGAATTAGAGCAGCTTGAGAAAGGAGGTTTCGAGCATTTTATGCTAAAGGAAATACACGAACAACCTAGGTCTATCTATGATTCCTTGAGGGGACGCTTGGATTCCTTAACCGGCCGGGTTTCCATGAGTGTGATTCGAGATTTCGAGGCAAAAATCCTAGCGGCTGACCGGTTTATTGTTGTGGCTTGCGGCACCAGCTGGCATGCCGGTTTGGTGGCCGAATACCTGCTTGAAGATTTTGCCCGGATTCCTGTGGAAGTAGAATACGCCTCAGAATTCCGTTACCGCAATCCGATCCTTAGTGAAAAAGACATCGTTATTGCTATTTCTCAATCGGGCGAAACCGCCGATACCCTTGCCGCCATTCAATTGGCCAAACAACGCGGCGCTACGATTTTGGGGGTTTGCAATGTGGTAGGCTCCAGCATTCCCAGGGCCTCGCACGGCGGAGCCTATACCCACGCAGGACCTGAAATAGGAGTCGCATCTACAAAGGCTTTCACTGCTCAAGTAGCTGTCTTAAGCCTAATGGCCATTATTATTGGTAAAAAGCGCGGCCACCTGAACGAATCCAAGTTTCGTCAGCTGCTGTTTGAATTGGAACGAATACCAGAACACATTACTCAGGCATTAACTACCGATGCTCACATTCGAACCTTGGCAGCAAGGTTTAAAGATGCACGAAACTTCCTGTATTTGGGTCGCGGTTATAACTTCCCAGTAGCACTAGAAGGGGCCTTGAAACTCAAAGAAATCAGCTACATCCACGCCGAAGGCTATCCGGCAGCTGAAATGAAACACGGGCCTATTGCGCTGATTGACGAAGAAATGCCGGTTGTGGTTATTGCCACTCAGGGCGACTCATACGAAAAGATTGTTTCGAATATTCAAGAGGTTAAAGCCCGAGGCGGCAAAATCATTTCGGTGGTTACCTCTGGCGATGTTGAAGTCGCTGCCATCAGCGATTTTGTGATTGAGGTGCCTGCTGTGTCAGAAGCCTTGTCGCCCTTGGTCAACTCCATTCCGCTTCAATTGTTGAGTTACCACATTGCTATTCTGCGTGGCTGCAATGTGGATCAGCCTAGGAATTTGGCTAAGTCCGTTACGGTGGAGTAGACATAAGGCATGCCTTGTCTCTTTTTGTTTTTGGGGCGGCAGCCGGGCTTTCACTGGTAGTCCGCGCCTACCCGAAGGCTGCCCCAGCGGGCTTGCGTGGGCTCCTAAAGTCGCCTCCGCGCCACGCGGGGCAGGCTCCGGTAGGCTTGCGGGCAACCTGGTTCAATCCCTGCCGCAAGGCATGCCTCGCCTCTACAACCTGCGGCAAATCGATTCCAAAATCAGGGCAACGAATAACCCATTACATCGAAAACAACCCGTCCAAATGGTAAGAACCGCCGTGTTTTAAGGAACTACATTAAATTCAATTACGGTAATGGTGGAATACACCGTTGTAGGTGGTGGGCAAAAACAATTGTACCCTTGGCCGCTAAAGCCGCCAGAACCGCTGTTGCAGTTGTAATCCATTCCTTGAAGTGTACTTCCTGAGGGTAACCAAATTGGCGAACCAGAATTGTACCAAATAGGGGCACCATTGATTTTCATTTGTGCCCGACTTTGAAAGTCGCTGCTGGAAGGGCAGGCTAAAATTTGAAAACTTAATCTGGTTGAATTGAAGTGTTCCCTGGCTTTGAAGCTGGGCTAGGAAACAAAGAAAAAAGAATACTAGGACTTTTTTCATGGCAAAAAAAAAGGGGGCAAAATGCCCCCTTTAAATTGGTCTTATTTAGTTTGATTTAATGACTTTATGGATGGAACGTTCGTTGTTTCGGTTCAACACATGTACGAAGTAGGTTCCTGTTGAGGCATTCACAAAGTATTGATTCAATGATAAGCTATGTGAACCTTGAGTCAATGCCATAAAGGGTACGTTTCCAAGGCTACGGCCCAACATGTCTTTGATTTCAATACGGTAGTCGCCAGCAGTCGGTAAGGTAAATAGAACCTTAATTTCTGATTGGAAAGGATTGGGCGTTACATTTACTGAAGCACCATTTTCAAAAGATGCAATAGATGTACCATTGATAATTAATTTGGTGGTGAAGGTGTCAGAACCGCAAGCATTGATTACAATCAAAACAACATCGTATGTGCCTGGGTTGGCATAGGTATGCGATGTTGTTACTCCATTACCCGTGTTTCCATCTCCAAAATTCCAATTGTAGGTTACTCCATATTGTGAGGCGCTGCCATTGAAGTTAAAGGTCAATTGACCAACTTGTTGAAGCGTAACCGTACCATTTGCCACGGGGATGTCATTTACCACTACCTGCATCGTGTCGGAATCCGTACAGCCATTTACCGTTACAGTATAGTATACATTGTAGTTTCCACCTCCCGCAGCTGGGTCAAAGGTGTTGTTTACAACTCCTCCTGTTCCGCTAAATACTCCACCAGGGGTAACGGGTGTTAAATTCACAGGATTGTCTGTTACGCAAAGGGGTGATGTTACTGTAAAACTTGGGTCGGGTGCAGGATTAACTAAGATATCCAATGTGTCGGTATCAGAACACTGTCCAAGAGTGGCTGTGTAGGTAACCAAAATTAGGCCTGGACCTGAAACGGCAGGATTGAATGTACCTGCCGATGGGCTCACAATACCTGAACCAGCCCAAGTTCCGCCTGAAGGAGTTGCTGAAAGCTGGATAATTGGGCTATTATCGCAAACTGTGTTTTGGCTGGCAATTTGAACGTTGGGTGCAGCATTAACAACAATGCTGTTGGTAGATGTACTGGTGCAACCGTTGTTGTTGGCTGTATATGTTATTTGGTACGTACCAGGGCTTAATTGAGTTGGGTCAAATGTTCCTTGGGTACCATTTACTACGCCAGGCCCAGTCCATGTTCCACCCGGTGTGGTTGGAGTAAATTGAACCAAAGCAGCGTTGTTACAAACGCTAGCAGGAGAGGTGAAAGCGGCGTTTGGTAGTGCGTTAACTACAACAGGAACTGTATCAATTTTGGTACAGTTGAAGTTGTTGGTCACCGAATAAATGGCATTGAAAGTTCCTACTCCGGAAACGCTTGGATTAAATAAACCGGTTGAAGTATTTGTAATACCTGTACCACTCCAAGTACCACCAGCGGGGGTTACTGGCAAAATGGCAGCTTGCCCACCTTGACAGAAGGTAGGCAATGAACCAAAAGCAACGACAGGCGATGGGTTAACTTGAATATTGTTGGTTGAAGAATTGGTACAGCCATTTTGAGTAATGGTGTAGGTCACCGGAATGGAACCCGTGCCAGAAGTGCTTGGATCGAACTGGCTGCCTGTTACACCATTCCCAGAGAAGGCGCCGCCGTTAACTACGGGGCTAAGGTTTGCCACAGAGTTATTGTCGCACAATACGCTTGGGAAAGTGAAATTGGCATTTGGTAGGGTATTTACCGTAACGGTTTCGTTGTCGGTTGAGGTACATCCGTTAACAGTTACCGTGTACGTAACTTGGAAAGTACCAGTTCCTGAAACGTTCGGATCAAAAGTACCTGCCAAGGCATTGGTAATTCCAGTTCCAGACCATGTTCCGCCAGGCGTAGCAGAGGTCAAATTGCTTGAATTGCCTCCTGCACAAAGAATTCCAGGAGGAGTAATGGTTGCATTGGGATTGGGATTAACTGTTACGGTAACCGAGGCTGAGGTATCTACACAAACGCCATTGCTGCCAATTAATTGGTAGTTACCCGAGGTAGAGGCGTAAATGGTTGAACTGTTTTGTCCAACACCTGGAATTGGGTTGCCATTCAACAACCATGTATAGCTTACATGGCTAAAGTTGGAAGATAAACCTACCGAATCACCTTGGCAAATGGTTGTGGATGACAAAGGATTGATTCCACTCGGAATCGTATTGATGGTTAGGGCAGTAGGAATGTCAGTGAAATTGGAAACGCTCGTATTAACATAGCTCAATTGTGGAGAAACGTTTGAAGTTACGGTTGAGGTGGTTGGAACAGTCCAACCCGATTGGGGATAATTCGCCATTCCAGTAAACAAGGTGTCGGTTGTCCCATCAAATCCAATCGCTAAGGTAGCGGCATTGTTGCCGGCCAATCTTGCCACTTTGTGGTACCACTTGTTGTTTACATAACATGCAGGGGCATTAGCATTGCTGGTCAAATAACCATCGGTTGTTGGATTGTTGTTGATGAAACCAATTCCAAATTGGTGCGCTGTATTGGTGGAAGGAGAAACCTCAATAGGGCGATAGCGAACAGTTCCCACGTTGCTTCCCATAGGAAATAAATATGCAGAGGTGGTGTTGGTCGCGCGAACGAAGGCACCATTTGCGCCATTCGATATGTATCCGATGGAACGGGTTAACGAGTTGGCAGCAGGATTTGACAAATACAAGGTGTCGTTGGTCAAAGCTACACGCGAACTATCAATCATAAGGCGATCGGTTACACGCGTATTGATGGATACTGTTTTAACCGAAGCGTTTTTCATAGACAATCGGGCAAAGTGGGTCGACCCTGTTCCTTGAATGGTTTGGGTTGTACCATTCAAAACCACAAGTCCTGTGTCACCAGCGGTAAAAACCGCATTGCTGGCATTGTTTACCCAATTGCCTGTCAGGGTAATGGTACCTTTGCTGGTAACCTGACCGCTACCTTGGTTGGTAAATCCGCCCTGTATGTAAATGTGGGCTCCAGCTTGAACATGGACAGAAGCCCCATTGTAAAAAACTTGCTGAGCTGTGGCAAGGCTAGGGAGAACGCCTAGACTTAAGAACAAAATGACACGGGAAAACGTAGCAGTATTCATAGGGTTGTTTTTTCTGATTGGATGAACGGTTGTCGTATGAATTTAAAATGGTCCTGAACAAATTTACATTTTATTGTCCAATTTGAAACTCCAATATTTCAAAAGTGTAAATTATTTCTGTTTGGTCTTCTGTAAGGAGAGCGGCTTCCGCTGAAAAAGAGGGTGTTTTCAGGGTTTCCCCAGGGTTTAACACACTTGGGAAAGGGATAGATTTAACCAAAATTTGATATTCGCCCAACCCTGCCGAGCAGGTAACCTTGCGAATTTTCCATTGTTTGCCCACAGGAACTTGAAATGAAGTACCCACATACCCACTCATGGTTTTCATTTCTGCTCCAGGCCCACTGTGGGGTTGTATGCCCATTTCAGAAGGTGGGCTGTTTTTTAAATCGTCCTGTGCCTTGCGGATTCGCTGATTCCAGCTTTCCAATACCAGAGGATCGATGCTTTCTCCTTTTGAAACGCGATCGGTT
>VGMT01000036.1 GCA_016866335.1 Bacteroidota bacterium
AATCCCTGCCGCGGGCGGCCCAATGAAATTTTGGGTTCAAAAAAGCAAGCAGAGGCATGCTCGGAAAGGCCTTTTCCAACAAGGGTTTCAAGATTTATCCGTTTTTAAACGTTTGTTAAACGTTTACCAAACGGATAATTTTCTGTTTCGGTTTAAATTTGTCTTGGGGGTGGGGGGCTGTCCGCCCAGAGAATTGTGGCAGTAACTAAAATGACGCGCGCGAGAAAATCGAAAACGTAGGGGCGGTTGGGTTGGGGCATTCAAAACAAAGGGGCTCAAAAGGTTAATGTGAGGCTGCGGCAGGGATTGACGAAGCTACCCCGCAAGGTTGCCAAAGCCTGGCCCGCTAGGTGCGGAGGCGACTTTAGGAGCCCCCGCAAACCAGCTGGGCCAGCCTTTCGGCAAGCGCGGAGTAGCTCGGAAAGCCCGGCTGCCGCCCAACATCAATTCTTTTCAAAACCGAGCCAAAACGTGGGCAGCGTAGGAGTTTTTAGGGGCGGGAACCGTTTATTTTAAAGCCTGCAAATCGACCATACTGCGGTACATTCCGCCCTTTTCCATCAATTCGGCGTGGGTGCCCTGTTCTTGGATTCGGCCCGCATTCAAGACCAAAATTTGGTCGGCCGAGCGAACCGTGCTTAGGCGGTGGGCTACCGCCACCAGGGTGTGGCTTCCGGCCAAATTTGCCAAGGCGTCTTGCACCGCCTTTTCTGATGCGGAATCCAAGGCCGAGGTGGCCTCGTCTAAGAATAAAATTTCGGCTCCGTGGTATAATGCTCGGGCCAGTCCGATGCGTTGCTTTTGCCCGCCCGAGAGTCGATTCCCGGCATCGCCCACCAGGGTTTGAAATCCCTGGGGCTGCTGCTGAATAAAATCGAAGGCATGGGCCTGTTTAGCGGCATGGATTAAACGGTCTTGGTTTAGCGAGGAATGGCTTAGTGCAATATTGGCTTCAATGCTGTCGTTGAACAGCAAAGACTCTTGGCTAACCAGGGCTGTTTTTTGCCTCCAGTCTTGCAGTTTCAATTGGGTAAGGGGAAGGTTGTCGATCCAAATTTGGCCTTCGTTTGGATCGTAAAAACGGGCCAGCAGGTTCATTAAGGTCGTTTTTCCAGAGCCTGAGGGGCCAACAATGGCTAGGGTTTTCCCTTTGGGAATCGAGAAGTTCAGTTCGCGTAAAATCCAATCGCCCCCAAAGTGAAAGCCCACGTTTTTCAGATGAATTTCGGATTTCAAACCTGCAAAATGGGAATGGCCCTGAGGCAGGTCCTGGGCTTCGGCTTGCTGCAGCATATCCTCAATTCCTTGCAGGGCGGCAACGCCTTTTTGGGCGTCGTAAATGGACCGGGACAGACCTTTAAAGGGCTCAATAAGCTGAGCAAACACAACGATGTAGGTAATAAAAAGGGCGGCCGAGAGCTGTTCTGAAAACACCATAGCTCCGCCCCACCAAAGTACGGTGGCCACGGCCGCCACCCCCATAACCTCGCCTAAAGGAACGGCGAGGTCGGCTTGGCGAAACATGCGAATGCGGCGTTGGGTGTACAAGCGGTTTTCGGCTTCAAACCGTTCAGAGAAAAAGGGTTCGGCTTTGAAGGAGCGAATCATTTTCATAGCGGTTAGGCTTTCTTCCAAATGCGCCACCAACCGACCAAAATGCTGTTGTGCCATGCGGGTGTTTTTGCGTAGGGCTCGGCTAACCAAACCAATTACGCCCCCGGTGATGGGCAAAAACAAAATTAAAAACAAAGTTAAGGGGGGGCTTAGCCAAAGCAAGGTTAGCACGTAGGTCGCAATATGCAATGGATGCCGAAAAAAGGCTGTAACCACGGAAAGCATGGAGAATTCTATGTCTTGAACATCGTTGCTTAAGCGTGCAAGCAGTTCGCCTTTTCGGTTGTCGGTCAAAAATCCGAGAGGCATGGTAAGGACCCGCTTAAACAGTTTATTTCTGAGGTCTTGGGTGCTGCGGTTCACCACCACCGAAGAATGCTGGGTGGCCCAATAGTGAAATCCGTTTTTTAATAAAATGGCCACAACAACAACCAGGCACAGAGCAAGCAAGGCCCCATGAGGCCCGTGGTTCTGGCTTAAAAGCTGCAGCCGATACCCCAAAACCGCTGAAATTCCCTGTCGACTCCATTCCCAGGTTGGAGCCAGGTCCAGCACCTTGGTGGGTGGATAAAAAATAATCTCCAACAAAGGGGCCACCAAAACCAATGAAAACAATCCAAAAAACGTACTAATCCAGCCCAAAATTAAATTGAACCCCAGGTTTTTTCGGTAGCCTAGGGTTAAGCGAAATATGCGCAGCAGCTGATTCACCGGCCTAAGTTACGGAGCAAAAAGGGATTTTAATCTTAGCTGTACCTGCCAGGTAATTTTCCGAAACCAGCTTGCCGGCTTTTTATCTATCCTTGACTTCCAGGTTCCATTGTGGCTGCCTTGTTCAACAAAAGTTGGGTGTGTCCAATAGTGTTTGAGTCCGATTTCTGTGGTTAAGTCGTTGTGATACCAGTCGATAGGGCGATGGCAACCGTGTTCTAAGGCGTGTTCCCAGATGGCTTTCGCAAGGTGTAGGGGAATGAAATATGCTCCCGTGGCCCGGCCTTGCTGCATAGAATAAATGATTTTGTTTTTTTTTCGTAGGTGGCGGGGCACCCAAACCTGAAGGCTGTTTTCCAAGTTGATTAGAGCCATATTTCGTTCGGCTTGGGGCAGGGATTCCCATTCTGCCACCATGTGGTTAAACAAGGGGATAAATTGGGGCGAAAGAATGGCGTCGTCTTCCAATACCAGCACCCTTTGTAGGCCTTCGGAAATCATGGTTCGGTACACAAACAGGTGCTTTAAAGCACAGGAGTGGGCCGGTCGGGCGGGGCCGGCCATTTCGGTTCCCGAGAAATATTGTTGAAGGTCTTCGGGACTTAGCTCCTCTAAATCGGCTTCGAGCATCCAACGGAATGGAATGCGTAGGTTCTCCAATTGCTTGTGCATCCATAGCTCGCGTTCCAGGTCATGTTTGACATGAACAACAAAAACGGCATCGACGTTCAGCAAGCCCAGATTGGGGTTTAAGGGTAAAAACTAAATTAGGGAACCAACAATCGGTGCGTAGCCCGGTTGCTGTTTTGTTCTAAGATTACCAAATACGAACCGGCCGGCAAATCGTGCACATGTATTTGGGCTTCAACATCGGGGCTAAAACCAGAACGCAGAACGCGGCCTGTTAGGTCGCAAATGCGGTACGAAAAACCGTCGGTGCCGGCAACCTTAAGGCGAACGGATTCCTTTGCAGGATTTGGCCATAGATTCGATGGCAGAGCCGCCGTAGCGTCCACCCCAGTAACAAAGCAAGGAATGTTGGGATTGGGAATGTAGGTCATGGTCATAAAATCGATGTAACAAGCATAATCGGGTCGGTCCACAAAGGGATTTCGGTTTCCTTGCAAGCTATCTAAGAAATCGTTTCGGGCAATATCAAAGGCCGTTGGCGGATAATTGAAGTGCCAGTTTTTAAGTACATCTTGGTTTTGAACTGCGTTCAATGGGGTTCCGTTGCAATTCTCGCCCATAGGGGCATTTAAGTTCCAACCGTTTCCGCTCACGCTGTTGTAGCAGGCGGCCATGTACATGATGGCTCTTGCTGCTCGGCCTTTGTGGTAATCAGCGGGTTCGTACACACGGGTGCCGGTGGCATCCAATCCCAAAACCCCGACACCGGTCGAAACCAAAGGAGTTACCACCTCGCCGAAGGGATAATTGCAGCGATTGCTGTTCGCATTTTGTAAGGCTGGGAATAGGTTGTGTTGGTCGTTGTATTCTGGTTTTTCAGGAGAATCGGCAGGGTGGGTTGGCATCCAGGTATGGGGCCAAGTATGTTCACGGCTGGTTGCTGTTGCCCCAAACTGATACGGTTCTTGGTATAAAATGGGGGTGCCGGAATAAGGGCAATCCAACACCCGGTCTTTAATGATGGTTCCGCTCACAATGAAGGTGTCGCGCATTTGGAAACCTTGAACCATGGTGGGGATGTAATTGCTATAAAAGACCGAGGTATGTGGATTGATTAAGGCCTGCAAATCGGCTGGGAAGGTTGGTTGGTTGTGATCTATGCCGGCATATTCGGTTGGAGATTCCATGGTGGCGGGAGTGGTGGTGGTGGTGTTCACCGAGGTCGCCGCATAGTGGGTGTAGGTGCCTGTTCCATTAAAACCATACACCGCAATTTCGTCGGTTCTATTGGCAAGAATCCAGTTCGGAATAAAGGCAAAGGCTCCGGGAGCGGGATTTCCGACATACACCACTTTTGCGTTTCCTAGGCTCATGCCCCGCTGGTAATTGATTCCGTTTTGCGGAACAGCATTTATAGGAGCTCCCTCGCTGCGCAACACCAAAAGGCCGCCATAGGCGTCGGGGCCAGTGGTTGGAATATTCATCCCGATGGCATAGCGGTAGGTTTTGACGTTGGAAACATTCAAGTTGCTTGGTGCAAATGTTGGGGCGCTGGCCAAACTGCCTCCAATTCCATACAATTGAATTTGAAAAACGCTGTCAACCGTTGGGTCATTGCTCTTAATGGTGAGCAAAGCCTGGTGTGTTCCGGGCTGGTTGGGTGTAAAGTTGATGTTGGCGATCTGGGTGTTGCCTGTTGATAGGGTTAAGGGCAAATTGGGAGAAGTTAAGTTGTAACTACCCGATGCCGGCCCTGTGATGGTCATGGATTGAATGGTTAAATTGCCCGACAATCCAACGTGGCGAAGATCTAAAGAAAGGGCGCTGGTGTTGTTAACGGTGGCCTGCACAGGTTGTGTAAGCCCGGGGTTAAACAATTCGGTTGTGCCTTGAAAAACCTTGAGTTTTTGAGTTGGGTATGGCGGAACAGAAACGGAAATGTTGTCAACCTTAACGTTGCCACCTCCGCCAGAATTGTTGCCGCTCAGTTTTGTTTCAAAAAAGAAACGAACGTACCGGGTTTGAGGGTCGGCTGGCGTTACCGAATCCAACAGGCAGTTGGCGGGATCGTTTTGGGAAGGAAGTGCTTGGGCGCCCGTATAGCTTTTAAGGTCCGTCCAAACCAAGCCATCTGCAGAAGCTTGAACTTTTAATGTTCCATTCCAATACGGTGCGCTGCCTGTTTGTCCTCCGATTTCGTACCGGACCTTTCCGGGTTGTGAGGTGAATTGCATTTGAAGAAACCTGCCGGTTGCGTCTAGTTTGAAGGACGAAGGGTTTTGATTTACCGACGTGCAGGTAGAACTTATGTAATACTCTGAACCCGAGGCCATATTGGTGGTAAACCCTGAAGGTAGCGGCGGACTGGCATCCCAGCTGAAAGGCACGGGAGCCAATTGCCCTACGAGGTTTAGGGAAAGCAAAAACGATAAAATGGAGAAAATGCGGTTCATGAGGTTGATTTAAGGGTACAAAGTAAGGGTGTTTTCCTTAAAGTTAAAGCGAATGGGCGCTATGATTCCGTTAAAGGAATGAAAATTAAACTAGAGGTTTCTTAGCCGTCCGCCGTCAACGGGCAAATTGATGCCCGAAATGTATGCCGCCCGAGGGGAGGCCAAAAAGGCAATGGCGTGGGCCACCTCTTCGGGCTGAGCAAAGCGACCCAAGGGAATTTCATCTTGCATTTCTTGGGCCACCTCTTCTTCGGTTCGGCCTGTTTTAAGGGCTTTTGAGGAGATAAGGGTGCGCAGCCTGCCGGTGTCGGTGGCGCCGGGCAATACATTGTTTACCGTTATGCCCCAGGGGGCGACCTCGCTGGCAAGGGTTTTTGACCAGCTGCTCATGGCTCCGCGCACCGTATTTGATACGCCCAAATTGGGCAAAGGGGCCTTGACGCTGGTTGAAATTACGTTGATGATGCGGCCATAGCCTGAGGCAATCATGCCGTCGAGCAGCAATTGGCTGAGGGTTTGCGCAGAAAGCACGTGTTGGCGAAAAACCGATTCAAACTTTTCAATGGGTTCATGAATGAGCGGGCCTGCGGCGGGGCCTCCGGAGTTGTTGACCAAAATATGAATACCGCCCGATTTGGCTAAGACCTCGGCAACGGACTCATGAAGTCCGCTTAAATCGCTCATGTCGGCGGCGATGCTGCGGTGTTTTTGACCCGACATGACAGGAAGTGTATCTCGAACCTCCATGAGGCGCTCTTTGTTCCGTGCCAGCAGCGTAACGGAACAGCCCATAAGGGCCAATGCTATGGCTGTGGCTTTTCCAATTCCTTCGGATCCGCCGCAAACCAAGGCATGTTTGTCTTTCAATTCCTCAACCATTGGGATTCCATTTGTTTTTTAAAATGCTGTTCTGCAAAGGTACGCAGAGAAGTCCAAACCCGCTGCCACCTTTAATCAATAATCCTTAAAGGCTGAAGCAACGCAAGTAGGAAAATATGGGGTTGGGCTTTTGGTGTAGGGGGTTTTAGCCAGGAATGCAGAAATGGGTGTGGTTGTGGCCGATCAATACACGGCCTAGAATGGGCAGTTCTGTTGAAGTGCTAAAACGCCTGCCCGAAGGCAAGGCTGAAAAAGGGAAGGCCGTCTGCCAAGTCCCAATGTTATTTGCAAAAAAGTTTCAGTCATTGGGTTGTCTGTTTTTCCTTGCCCCCTGTTGAAAGAAAAGCCCCAGTTAAAAAACAATTTCGTTTATTTTGATGTTTCAAAGGTCAAAGGTTAACATGCGAACTATTTTACCCTGTTGTTGCTTGCTTTTAATAGTCCCTTTTTGTTTTGGGCAAAACGTAGGTATCGTTCGGAAAAACTACTATTCAACGTATTATGATTCCACATTAAATGTGTCAATCCAGGTATTTGATTCTACCTCGATTCGCTTGGGGAGTGTAAACCCTTATTCGGGTGCAGTTAGCCATTTGAGCGCCAATTCGTATTCGCTTGCTGTGAACCTAAATGGGGCGACCATCGACCCCTACAAAACCTCTATTATATCGGGAGTGGTTTCAATTTACTGACCTTTGATATGAACTCGGGTGATTTAATCAACACCATTCCTATTACAGGGTCCTTTCCGACGGCTTCGTTTCAGAATTATCGGTTCAATCCGAGTGACTCGATTATTTATGGAATGGTTCCAAACAATTTTTATTCAAGCTATTTTGATAGCATTTCGATGACAACAATTGATGTGTTGGATTCCAGCCAAATCCGCTTCGCATCGCTTAATCCCCAAACCGGAGTATACACCTTGATTGGAAATACATCGTTCGACAACCTGTACACCTTAGCTGGAAACTCCATAGACCCTTTTCAAATGGTCTATTATTATTCGGCTGTTGACACTTTAATTGGAATTGATGTTTACAGCGGTTCGTTGTTCAGTGCTGTTCCTATTCAATTGCCCCCCAACGGTATTTTTGAAAACATTGCTTACAGTTGTGCCGACACAAGTATTTATGGCCTGACCCGGCAGAATTATACTTCTGTGGTTTATGACAGTTTATTCATGATGAATGTAGAAGTGATAGATTCAACGACATTCCGTTTGTCAAAAATAGATCCGAACACAGGAGCCATAACCTTTGTTTCGCCCTACAACATACAAGCTGGAGGGAATCTAACGGGGGGTGCTTATATTGACCCGAATGCCATGACTTATTTTTTCAACAATGGGAATCAAATTGTTGGCGTTTCATTGATAACGGGGCTTATAACATCAACTGCGACGAAAAGTTATCCGTCGGGAGAAATTGCCATTGATATGATGCGGAGCAATTTGAATTGTTTTGGCGCATCAAAAACACGGTTGGATACAGCCCTAGGAATTGAGGGCATAAATGGCCCAGCCCATGTTCAGCTTTTCCCGAATCCAACATCATCAACACTTTCAATTTTAGCAAACGCTGCAATAAAAGAAACCGCCATTGTAGATATTATGGGCAAAGAGATGTTCAGGTCTAGCCAAAATTCGATGGATGTATCAACGCTTCCGAGTGGATTTTATATTGTCAATGTCTATACCGAAACAGGGAGATTGATTTCGGGGAAATTAATCAAGCAATAGATTTTAATTGGCCAGCCGAGGGCAGCCAAGGCATATTGTAGGGTAAACGGCGGGGAGTAGCGGCAGGGATTGAAGCAGCTACCCCGAATAAAACAGCTAAAAAAGAGCTTAAAGCCAAGCTGCCAATTGCAGCAGGAATTAATATCTTTGAAACCAAAGCGATGACACAAAAGGAGCGATTTTCGGCCGTATTGAATTGGTTTCGGCGGCAGATGCCGGAAGCCGAAACGGAGTTGAACTATCAAAGTCCATTTGAACTGCTGGTTGCGGTAGTTTTGTCGGCTCAATGCACCGACAAGCGCGTCAATCAGGTTACCCCTGCTCTTTTTAAAGAATTTCCAGATGCAGAAAGCATGGCGAAGGCCACATCGGAAGAGCTTTTTCACTGGATTCGGTCGGTGAGTTACCCCAACAACAAAAGCAATCATTTGCTGGGGCTTTCAAAAATGATTGTAGAGGAGTTTGGGGGCGGCATTCCCAGCACGGTTTCGGAACTGATGCGATTGCCTGGGGTAGGAAGAAAAACGGCCAACGTGTTGGTAAGTGTATTGCATCAACAGCCAGCCATGGCTGTTGACACACATGTTTATCGCGTTTCTCGGCGATTGGGGTTGGTGCCCCAAACGGCGAATACGCCGCTTAAGGTTGAACAAGCGTTAATGAAACACATTCCCTCCCATGATGTACATCGTGCTCACCATTGGCTTATTCTTCATGGGCGGTATGTTTGCAAGGCGCGCAACCCCAACTGTTCTGCTTGTGGCCTGCAATTGAACTGCCGTTATTTTTCAAAAAAACCTTTATTGAAAACCGAATTATGAACTGGACATTTTGTTGCCTAGGAGCATTGACCTTGTTTTTGAGTATGGCAAAAAGCCAAGCGCAAAACATTCCTGCCAAATCTTTTGTTACCGAAACCGAAGGTTGGGGATATTCGCCCGCCTCATTTTATAGGTTAGAGTTGTGGTTAAGTGGCGAAGGGGCAACGGCTGTGGAAGCTGAGAAAAAGCTAAAAAGCAAGGGCGATGCCATAGCAAAGAAAATGGGGGAAGGTTCTACCACCTCCTTTTCAAGCACCTATGGTCCGCCCATGTTTGGAAGCAGCAGAGGGATGCAAAATCCGCCTGGGGAGGTAAAACTGTTTCGCTCGTTTGGTTTTCCGGTGGCTCCTGCAGAATTGAATGGAGTGCTTACGAGTTTGTCGGAGCAACGGGGCGTGTATGTACTGCGAATAGTTCCCTTGTGTGACCGAACGGCGGCCGAGACACAGGCACAGCAGACGGCCCTTCAAAAATCACAAACCTGGGTTGAAGGCCTTAAAGGTCGGGGAGTGATTGCCAACGACTTGGTTGTAAAAAGCATGCAAGCCACGGGTTGCCAGGCCTATTCTCATTTTCCGGGTTGGAACGATTTCCCTGCCTTGCCTGTGGAAGGCCAACCCTTGGCGAATGCCCCAAGTCCGGCTCCACCTATGGAAGCTTTGCCGGACATGGTATCGGTACGTTGCACCTTGACTGTTTTTTGGGAAAAGCCTTAACCAATTTGCGTTTTTATTGTTATACCAGAAAGAAAAAGCCCAACTATGTCGCATTTAAAACCTGGGGATGCCGCCCCATTGTTTACGGCACCTGACCAGCACGGGAAACCTTTTGCCCTTGAATCGCTGCGAGGCAAGAAAGTAATCCTTTATTTTTATCCGAAAGACGACACCCCAGGGTGCACGGCCGAATCGTGCGATTTGCGCGACAATTATGCCGTGTGGCAAGCGAAGGGATTTGAGGTTGTTGGTGTGAGCAGCGATGGAGTGGCTTCGCACCAAAAGTTCATTGCCAAGTACAACCTGCCCTTTACCCTAATTGCAGATACAGAAAAAGAGGTGCATACCTTATACGGAACTTGGGTAGAAAAAAGCATGTACGGCCGCAAATACATGGGAACTGCGCGCGAGACCTTTGTGATTGATGAGGCGGGGGTATTGATGCAGGTTTTTGAAAAGGTGAATACCAAGGCTCATTCGGAACAAATTGGCAGCAGCCTAAATGCCTGACGCCTTTTTTGGCATTTTATTTTCTTGATTGACAGGCAATTGTGGAAATTGTTGATAACTTTACTTGCGCCTGTTGAGTTAACCCCGTATCTTTGCTTTCTAATTTGACAAAAAATATGGCATCTACAGAAAATAAAGAAAAGTTACAGGCGCTCAAGATGACCTTGGACCGCATTGAAAAAACCTATGGAAAGGGAACCATAATGCGCTTGGGCGATTCGGTGGTTGAGCCGGCCGAAGTAATCTCGACCGGATCCTTAACCTTAGATTTGGCCTTGGGTGTAGGCGGATATCCAAAAGGCAGAATCATAGAAATTTATGGTCCTGAATCTTCGGGAAAAACCACCCTAACCTTGCATGCGATTGCTGAGGCGCAAAAAGCGGGTGGGATTGCGGCATTCATTGATGCGGAGCATGCCTTTGATCGGTTTTATGCTGAAAAGTTGGGTGTTGACACGGAGAACCTGCTTATTTCTCAGCCCGACAATGGGGAGCAGGCGCTTGAGATTGCCGACAACCTAATTCGGTCGGGGGCCATCGACATTATCGTAATAGATTCGGTGGCGGCCTTGGTTCCTAAAGGGGAATTGGAAGGCGAAATGGGCGATTCGAAGGTGGGATTGCAGGCCAGATTAATGAGCCAAGCCCTTAGAAAGCTGACCGCAACCATTTCAAAAACGGGATGTTGTTGCATTTTTATCAACCAGCTTCGAGAAAAAATCGGAGTGATGTATGGTTCCCCTGAAACCACTACGGGAGGGAATGCCTTGAAATTTTATTGCAGTGTGCGCTTGGATATTCGCCGCACCGGTCAATTAAAGGATGGCGACAATCTGGTAGGGAACAGAAGCCGTGTGAAGGTGGTTAAGAACAAAATGGCGCCCCCCTTTAAATTGGCGGAATTTGACATCATCTTTGGGGAGGGCATATCCAAATTAGGAGAACTCATCGACATCGGTGTAGAAACCGATATCTTAAAGAAATCTGGCTCTTGGTTTAAATACAACGACACCCAATTGGGTCAAGGTCGAGAGGCAGTAAAGTCGCTGCTGAAAGACAATCCCGAGTTGTGCGACGAAATCGAAGGGAAAATTAAGGAGGCGATTGCCGCCGCTGTATAAGGCCGTTGGGATTGTGGGATTGTAGGGGCAGTCGATGGGCTGCCCTTGCGGGCCATGTATCAATTGAAATTGAGGCGGAGCCTTCGGAATGGCTGATGCTGCTTGGCAATATCGGCGAACACGAACCCAAAATAGGGCATACTGCATTGATCTGTGAGACCAAAATCACTCATTTTTAAGGGTTTATTTACTCCTTTATAAGGTGAAATAGCCCCCATTCGTGCATGCGTGGCTAAAACCAAAGCCACACCCATTCGTGCATTCGTGGCTAAAACCCCATACACCCAAAGCCTAGCCCCATCTATTCCCGTATGCGTGGCTAAAGCCAAAACCACACCCATTCGTGCATTCGTGGCTAAAACCCCATACACCCAAAGCCTAGCCCCATATTTTCCTACATGCGTGGCTAAAGTCAAAGCCACCCCCATTCGTGCATTCGTGGCTAAAAACCCATACACCAAAAGCCTAGCCCCGTCTATTCCCGTATGCGTGGCTAAAGCCACAACCACACCCATTCGTGCATTCGTGGCTAATAACCTAGCCGCAAAAAGCCTAACACTAAATATTCCCGTATGCGTGGCTAAAGCCAAAACCACACCCATTCCTGCATTCGTGGCTAAAACCCCTACACCAAAAGCCTAGCCCCATCTATTCCCGCATGAGTGGCTTAAACCTAGCCGCAAATAGCTACAGACTCCCGCCCTTCTGCAACCCATGATTTTTTTAAGAACAAATTTGGGCCTGGGTGTTAAAATTTGGAAATCAGAAGGTTATGCTGCCGACTCGGGCACAATTTTTCGAATCAGCCCCTGAAGCACATTGCCCGGACCCGCCTCGATGAAACGTTCAATGCCATCGTTGGCCATGGCCTGAATGGATTGGGTCCAACGAACAGGACCTGTCAACTGAGCGATTAAATTTAACCGAATTTCTTCTGTATGGGTAACCGCTCGGGCCACCACGTTTTGATATACCGGGCAAAGGGGCGCTGCAAAATCTGTGGCGCGAATTGCCGATTCAAGCCTTTGCCGTGCCGGCTCCATCAGTGGCGAATGAAAGGCTCCGCCAACCTTTAATGGCAGGGCTCTTCTGGCTCCCGCCTCTTTAAGGCGAACACAGGCCTCTTCAATTCCCGCATGGCTTCCCGATATAACCAATTGTCCGGGGCAATTGTAGTTTGCCGGGATCACCACCAGTGAAGTTATTCCTTGGCACACTTCTTCTACCAGAGCGTCTTCCAAGCCTAACACCGCAGCCATACCCCCCGGCTCCGTTTCGCAAGCCATTTGCATAGCCAGAGCCCGTTCTTGAACCAAGCGCAGGCCGGCATCGAACGACAAGACTCCCGCAACCACTAAGGCCGAAAATTCGCCCAGCGAATGGCCTGCCACGGCGTCGGGACGGTAGCCATTTTGCATCGCTACGGCAACAGAATGCACAAAAATGGAGGGTTGTGCATACCGCGTTTCGGTTAGGTCTTCGGACGAGCCCTCAAACATAATATCGGTAAGCTGGAATCCTAAAATTTCGTTGGCCTGTTCAAATAGCTCCTTGGCCTTGCCGCCTTGTTCAAACAATTCCCTTCCCATTCCAGGTGTCTGGGCGCCCTGCCCAGGAAAAACCAATGCTGTTTTCATAGATATTAAAAACCAATTTAAAAGCGAAGATAACCGATTTGGTTTTTGAAAACGAAAAGCCTTACCCTTGCACATCAATCTATTCAATAAAGATTGTAGATTCGTGGTTTAACACTGCACATGCAAGGCCTAAAATCCGGCAATAAAACGGCTTCTTCCTCTCCTGCCTTGGCGCATTTTTTGGTGTTGCAGAGCCGTAACGCTCTTCGTTCTGGAACCTTGGCTTTGATTGAAGCGCTTGAGCGCAAAGGAAAAAGAGTGGTCTTTGCTCCCGCACAAGAAGCAGAATTTATTCCAGGCCATAAGGGAGGAGGGATAATTGGGACGGGAGATCAAACCTATGCGCTTCGGCCTAAAAAAACCTTGGTTATCGCTTGTTCCGAATCTTTAGACGAACAAGGTTGGAGGCTCTGGATGCAGTTGGAACAGGCTAAATTGCCGGCCTTGAACAACGCCGATGCCATCCGGCTGTGTCAAGATCCCCATGCCTTAAAGGCCGCCCTTCATTTTCGGGGATTGCCCACGGTTGATGCTTCTGTCGGACAAAGCTATGCTCGGTTTTGGATTTTTGCCCAGCGGCAAGGATTGGTACGGCGTGAACAGGTTGTGTTGCATTCCCTTTTTCCTGAAGGCTGGATCGGTGAGATTCGGCAACAGGCAGAGCGGATTGCTACCCAAGCCGCAAAATGCAGTTTTTGCATGTGGTGCGAAGTGTTGGTGGCACGAACAGATTCACAGCTGGCCGTTTTGGCGGTGTATCCACAGCCTTCTGTTTTGCCTAGCGATGCGCCCGATTTGCCGATGCGCCTAGCCGACCTTCTGTTGAGGCGCAACCATGCCCCCCTGCCTAAATCCTGTATTGGTTTTCGCGAATGCGTTTACATTGAAGGCATTGGAGAACTGGTGGCCAAATTTGATACCGGAAATGGGGCCACGGCCTGTTCCTTGCATGCCGATAAGATTCTTGAAAAAGACGGTTTCTTGCACTGGAGCCTCGGAGAAGTTCAATACACGCAACCCATTGTGGGGCATTCGTTTGCCGAGGTTGGACATTCTGTGCATCGGCGGCCGGTAGTGCTGCTTACCGTACGGTTCAATGGGTTGGAATACAAAAAAGTCCGATTTGCCTTGGTCAATAGAACGGTGAAAAGCACCCCTGTTTTGGCCAACCGACAATTTATGCGGAGGGCGGGGCTGCTTGTTGACCCTGCAGAAGAGTTTATGGTTTCAGAACGTCCCGAAGGGTATTGCCCAAAAGGGGCCAAAGGAATTTCATCTGCCGGGATTGTAGGCCTGGAATGAGTTAGAACACCCTATTTTGGAACAACAAAGGGTACTCCTTTCCAAGGTAAAAAAACAGACATTTCGAGTTTTTGAGACCATTCCGTTTCTTCATCCAGCAACTCGTACTGCTTCCGTTTAAAGTAAATACCATCGGGCCGGCCTCCTTCTTCCTTTGGAAACAAAACCGCTTCGACCAGCGAAAACACATCTGCATCGCCAACTTGGACGAATTCAATGGCTTTGATTAAAGTGGCATCGGTGTAGAATAAAAGAAAGCCACCCCCATCTACCCCACAGGCTTCGGCCAAGTAATCTGCTTCTAAAATACTTTGCACACCGTTCAGTCCTCGGCCATCGGATACCGAAAGATAGAATTCAGGGGTTTTAAGTAAATCTGACCGCTCCAAGTGGCGTTTATCATCTAGCATTAGTCTGGTTTTCAACCAAACTCCCATGCTGTCTTCTGCCAACGAAACCAAATAATAGGTAGAGCCAAACGACAAGGTTTGAAGTGCCAAAAGCCCGCCCAACACAAAGCCGGTTTTCGCTCCCGTTTCTACTCGATACCATGGCATTTCAAGTCCATTGTACATCCCCAATTCTGAGCTTTCCTCTAAAATACGAACCCTATGGCCCATGTCGAGTTCTGCAATAATTTGGGCATTCAGATTTGGCTGTGCTCTTAGTCGAACGCGGGAACCGAAAACCTGGGTTTGCATTCCGGGTTTAAACCGATAATTCGGGGAAATCAGCTCCATTTCTTGGGGCCGAGCGAATCCTATGCAACCTAAAACAAAAAAAACAGAAAGCAGCAGGTTTTTCATCAATAATATAAAGTCGGGAAGAATAAGATTGCCCATCGAAGATACAGGATTCCCAGAACATGCCTTAGCTAATATCCAAACCCAAACCTCTCAACAACCCCTGAATCAACGAACGAACACACAGGGCGGCACCCTGTGCTGAGGCATTTCGCCCCTTCAGGGCTGGGCGGCTTAAAGTAGAATGCGGAAAATTTAGGTGCGGGGGCAAACCATTCCTGCATTCGTGGCCAATTCTGTTATCAAGGCAGGACGTTCGCTTCGAGAAAGTTCGAACGTCTGCGGCTAAGATTAGATGTGCTTTTCGGCGTGGTAGCTTGACCGAACCAATGGGCCGCTCTCAACAAAGGCAAAGCCTTTCTGCTTGGCTTGTTCGCCCAGCCATTCAAACTTCTGTGGAGTAATGAAATCTTGAACGGGCAAATGGCTTGGACTGGGTTGCAGGTACTGCCCCAGGGTTACAATTTGCACCCCTACGGTCCGCATGTCGTCTAGGGTTTCCATTATTTCATCGGTGCTTTCGCCCAAGCCCAGCATAATTCCAGACTTGGTGGTAACTCCGGCGTCGGCCAACCGTTTCAGCACTTCCAGCGAACGGTCGTATTTTGCCTGCACCCGCACCAGTTTGGTTAACCGCCGAACGGTTTCAAGATTGTGGGACACAATTTCGGGTTTGGCCTCAACAATGCGAGCCAGGTTTTCCCATTTGCCTTGAAAATCGGGAATCAGTGTTTCAATGGTAATGCCGGGGTTCATTTTCCGAACCACCTCGATGGTTTTGGCCCAAATGGTTGAGCCACCGTCTTTCAAATCGTCGCGGTCCACGCTGGTAATGACAGCGTGTTTTAGTCCCATCAACTTAATGGATTTGGCCACGCGCAGGGGTTCAAAGGGGTCTTCGTCGGCTGGTTTTCCGGTGGCCACGGCGCAAAAACCGCAGCTGCGCGTACATACATTCCCCAGAATCATAAAGGTGGCGGTTCCTGCCCCCCAGCACTCGCCCATGTTTGGGCAATTGCCGCTCTCGCAAATGGTATGCAACTTATGCTCGCTCACCAACTGCCTTACTTTGCGGTATTCCTCGCCCGTGGGCAATTTAACCCGCAGCCAATCGGGCTTTCGTTTTTTTTCAGTAAGGGTTGTGGGCGTAGATTCCGGCATGCGCTTCAACAAAGGGTTGTTGTTTATTAAACCAAAGACAAAGGTAAAAAGTTTGAGGCAGTATTTGCACGGCGCAACAAAGCGAAGGTGGTGTAGGCCTTTTTTTGCCCTCGGGTTTTAGGTTGTTGATTTTGGGCGGCGGGCGGGCTTTCGCGGCTACTCCGCGCACCGAAACCGGGCCAGCCCGCGCCCGGCAGTAGCTCCTCGCGTCGCTCTGCCGGTCAAGGGCTGGCTGCCGTTTCGGCGCTTGCGGGGTAGCCAGCTCAGTCCCTGCCGCCACTCGTGGCTATATATCGTGTGGATATGCACCTGGAAATCAAACAAGACCAAAGGTCAATCTTCGCTCTGAACAACATCCCTAAAATTCGTTTGGGCATTTGTCTGTGTTTTTTCCTTGGGCTGCCTCAACAATCCCGAATGCCAAAGGGCCACGATTAAGAAATTGCCTTACATTTGAACTATGCGCACGGTTTCGACTTTTTTGTTTTTGTTTTTGGGCTTGGGCCCCTGCCTGTTGGCACAAACCCTTGACGCCTTATTGTTAAGCACCTTGAAAGGAAATCGTCCTGCGGCTTTGTCTAAGGTTGAGATTCAAGGTCAGCCTTATTGGTCGGTTTTGGCCAAAGTCAACGGCGATTTTTCGGCCCAAAAGGCGCGGCAGGCCGGCTTGTTGGTTGGGGCACAGGCGGGGCAAATCGTTTCCCTTAAAATTCCACTGGGCAAAACAGAGCTCCTGATGTCGGTGCCCGGAATTCAGCTGGCCGTGGCGGCCCCGAAGGCCCAGCCAAGCTTAGAACGGGCTAGAAAAGACACCCGGGCCGACAGCGTTCATCAAGGATTTTCATTGCCGGCTCCCCTGCGCGGAAAAGACGTGGTAATTGGAATTACCGATTGGGGTTTTGACTACACCCACCCTACCTTTTACGACAGCGCTCTGCAGCAAACACGCATCTTGGCAGCTTGGGATCAGTTCAAGCAATCTGGACCAGCCCCTGTTTTTGGTTACGGTACCGAATACAACAGTCCCGCTGAACTGCTTCAGGCCGGTAGCGACACATCAAATATTTACCAGGTTCACTACCATGGCACCCATGTTGCCGGAATTGCTGCCGGCTCAGGAGCTGGAACGCCCCACGTAGGCATGGCCCCCGAAGCCGATCTGCTCATGGTTACTTTTTTGGTGGACGCTGCCGCCGTTTTAGACGCTTTCCAATGGATGAAACAAAAGGCAGATTTGGCTGGCAAACGCTTGGTTGTAAACATGAGTTGGGGGCTGTATTACATTGGAACCCTAGACGGGCAATCGCTTTTAAGCCAAGCCATGGACGCCCTTGCGCAACAAGGTGTGGTTTTTGTTTCGTCGGCCGGGAACAACGGCGATGTTTATTTTCATTTAAGCCATGAATTTGCCTCAGATACCCTGCGTAGCGGAATCGAAATGTACCCTTTTACCGCCCACCCTAACATGTGGGGCCAATGCTTGAGTTTTTGGGGCGAGGTAGGAAAACCCTTTGACCTTCAATTGGAGCTGCGCAACACCTCGAACCAACTTTTGGCTGCTAGTCCGTGGTACCAAAGCAGCCAAGGCCCCATTGTATTGCCCGACACGGTATTGTATGCGGGGGGCGATAGCCTGCGCATTTCGGTGCTTTTGGACGCGGCTCACCCTGTAAACCAGCGCCCCCATGCACAGATAAAAGTCCAACAAATTTCGGGCAATTTAAAGTCCAATATTGTGGCAACGGCAGCCTCGGGCACCTTGCACGCCTGGAATGTAACCGAGCTGAACAATGGAGTAGGAAATTGGGGCATGCCGTTCGCGGCATGGGTAAACGGCTGGGCTGCGGGCAACCGCGACTATGGAATTGGCGAACCTGCCGCCGGAGCCTCGGTGCTGGCCGTGGCCTCGCACAGTCCTGAATTTTTCCCAGCCCCAGGAAGCCCCATGGCCAATGGCTATTTGTCGTTGTTTAGCAGCAAGGGACCACTGATTACGGGAAAAATGAAACCCGACGTTTCGGCTCCGGGCGGAAACATTACCTCGGCCGTGAATTCTTACACCAACGCCTCGTACACCTTTGCCACCTCGGTTTCATTCAATGGCCGAAACTACCCCTTTGGCAAAGCCAGCGGAACCTCCATGGCCTCGCCTGCCGCTGCAGGGGTGGCGGCCTTGGTACTGCAAGCCAATCCCAACCTGAGCGCCGAACAGGTACGCGGTATTTTGCGCGAATCGGCCAGAGAAGACATCCGCACCGGCGATTTGCCCGATTCGGGCCACGTTCAATGGGGCCATGGAAAAATCGATGCCCTGGCCGCCGTGCACAAGGCTCTAAACCTGAGCAACATGGTTTTGAACAGCCAAGGAAACCAGGTGTTTGTTTTCCCGAACCCAAGTTCTGGAGCCGTTCAAATTAGCAGCCAAGACTGGCCAAAAGAGGGAAAGCCAGCCGAGTTGTTCGACCTACATGGGCGGCGGCTTAGGCAATTTCGCTTGTTTGCCGACCGCAGCACCAACATTGAGCCTGCACTAGCCCCAGGAATGTACTTGTTGAGCTGTGGCCGCTTGCATTGGACTCTGAAGGTTGATTAAGGCCATTGGCTGGCTTGCCTCCCTGTGGTTCAAGGATTTGAGCCGGCCAGAAAGGGAACCCATATTGAGGTATAAAACCCGCGTCGAGATGGGTAGCCACGAATGCGCGAATCTTCCGGGTTAAATCGGGTGCGGCGGGGTCGGTACGAATGCATAATCGAACGAACACACAGGGCTGCACCCTGTGCTGGGGTATTTCGCCCCTTCAGGGCTGGGCGGCTTGAGGTAGAATGCGGATAATTTAGGTGCGCGTGCAAACCATTCGTAAATTCCTGACTACGTTTCCTCTTTTTCGCTTCTACATACCAATTTAACCTTCTTTAGCGTTATTGGATTAAAGCCCATTGCCTATCGACACACCTCGCCGCTTCAAACCCTTAAAATCCTTCTGCTATGAAGCCGCTTGCTGTGCTGTTTTTGGGATTGATTGCCGCCCCTCTGCTCTGGGCCCAGTCTCCAACCTTTGTTGTAGAAATTGAGTTTGCCAATGGCAAAACAAGCCTAACGGAGGCTCATTATAAACAGCTGGGACGCCTGAATCAAACGTTTTACCTGTCAAAAAAAGTGTTTATTGAGGGGCGCTATGCCGCCTCCAGCCCTCGAAAGGGCGCCGGATTGGCCGAAGCGCAGGTTGAATCGGTGAGGCGTTGGCTGAATGAAGAAGGCCTAAGCGACGAGCGGCTGGATGTAAAAATAAGTGCAACCGACCAAAACCCCGGCGTGGTGTTGTATGTGATGGAAATGAACGAGGCATTGCAAGACCATTCTGATATTGAAGAACCCGACACCGATGTGGTGGCCAAATCGGGCTTACGGTTGCGCATGAAGGCCAAGGATAGCCATTTGGCCGATCAGGTGGAACTAAAGCCCATTGACCCCTCGGAACAGGCTCCTGTTTTGGTGAACGAGGCCGGCAAAAACATGGTTTCTTCGCAGGTGTTCCAGGTAATTTCGCGCCCAGCAGGAATTTCCGTAGAGGTGTTTTTGGCTCTGCCCACCGAACGGGAATGGGGCCGAATGTTGCCCTATGTTTACGACGACTTATTGGGCACCTGGAAAAAAAGCCCGGGCAGCAAGGCCAAATTCGGAAAACAACAGTACTTGCGGACGCCTTTGCCAGAACAAGGCATGTTGGCCTTAATGGCGCCAATGAAAGGCGGAATAAAACAACTGAACCTGAAATTGGACCCTCAGGCAGCGGTGTTGGCGGGGCGGTTGTGGATGGAAAAGCCCATGGCCATGCAAGCGGGGGACTGCAGCATTGACCAGCGAAGCATTTCGTTTCGATTGCCAGAACAGTCTCAAATTCTGGGCTGTAGTCTTGAAATAGTAGATGCTCGGGGCGAGGCCCAGGTTGTGAACACCGATTGGTTGATGGCAGAACTGCGCAAGAAAATCCGCCACCAAAACAAGGAAATAACGATTCAAATTGGCCGAAAAAATCTAAGTCCCTCACCCCGTTCAACCCAAAACCTAAAGCCATGAAAACCTACCCCATTTTATTAATCGCTCTTCAAGCCGTTGGCTTTTTGAGTGCACAAAATAGGCCCTTTAAAACCCTGAGCTTTGAAGAAGCAACCGCAGGGCGGCATACCATGGACGAAAAGGGCCGTTCCTTGCAAATGATAACCGCTGTAACGGTTGAATTAGACAGCTTGTTGTGCCTGGAAAGCCCTCAGCAGGTTTTATGCCTGCAAACCGAAAAAGGTCGAAACCGAACGGCGGCTTTGTACCGATGGGATAGGCCAACCCAAGGCTGGATAAAAACCTCGGCAAACCTAAGGTCAAAAACCCTGGGGTCCCATTCCTACTTTGTTTTTTCGGTGCAATGCCGAGGATTGTATGCCCTAATGCAAGAGCCCGAAGTGAGCGGAGAAACCACCTTGGAATTGCCAAGAGGATTCAAAGCCGACACGCTGGTTTGGTGGCAAGACAACCTTCGGATGTCGGCGTGCATAACGCCCAACCCCAAAACCGGCAAATTGAGCATACCCTGCGGCAGCGTATCGACCTTGGCCCGCATTGAAGGAACCCTGATCGATGCACGTGGGCGCCGGTACTCCCTTCAAACCACCGCAGGTTTGCTGCGCCGAAAAGCCCTGTTGCCCTTTTTGCCCGAACCCCTGGCCCTAAAAGCCAACACCGATATGTTTAAACCCCTTTCTTCTCAACCCAAGGAATTTATAACCCTTAAATAAACCAACATGAACACGAAAAAAGCCATCCCGGTACTGATGCTGTCCGGATGTTTGCTGGGCCTTCTCCCGGCCCAACAAAGCCTGTCCATTGAAACCGTAGTAAAACGGAAACTAATTTCGTACCATGGGTCGGTAGAACACCTTCATTCGGGCCAGAAGCTGAAGTTGCAGGTGAAAAACCGTAGCCGCGATACGGTAGTATTTCATGTGAATCCAGGCCAAATATTTAGGCCCGCCCATGCTAGCTACCAGCCATTAATTGCCACAAGGCAAAAAATCGTTCGGCTGGCGCCAGGCGAAGAACGGCCTGTTTTTGTAAATGCCCTGTGCGGTGATCGACCCAAAATGTCGGCCTCAGATGGAACCACCGCTTTTGAGGTGGGCGACCGGGCCAACCCTGCCATGGCAGAGATGTTGAGTCAAATTCAGAAAATGGGCTGGGAAAAAAACATCAACATGCAAAACCTGGTTTGGACATTTACCAACGATATGTCGATCGCCAGTTTGGAGGTGGAGGGGCTTAATGCCACATCAAGGAAAAAATTGATGCACTTAATGACCTTGAAGAGCGGACAGCAGGAGCCTTGGTATCAAATAAAATACCGGCCGGCCGACCCCGAAAGTCCCATTCTTTTTTCAGGAATTGCCGAAGAAATACAGGGCGACCTGAAGTACGAGGTGGGCAGCACCGACGATGTATGGATTCAGGTGCTTGATGCCGAGGGCAGAATTCAGAAAACCTTGGTCTTTATTCCTGGACAGGCCCCCGGCCGGTACACCTTGCCGCTGAAGTTTGCCGCCGAAGAGCTGCCAATGGGGCAGTACAGCATTCGGGTGGAGGGCCGCAATTCCCAAACATACGGCAACTTTCAGTTTGAAATATAAAATCTGGCGCAGGCGCAGTGGCTTGGGGTAGGCGCAGTGGCCTACCCCTACTGCCTGTGTTTCAACACGAAGGTACAATCTTCGGTGTACACATAGCTGTTTATTTGGCGCTTAAACTGAATCGGTGCGCCCATTTCGTTCTTCATATACAATATATAATTGTAAACGGAACGTTCCGACAAACCTAGGTCCTTGGCCAAC
>VGMT01000037.1 GCA_016866335.1 Bacteroidota bacterium
AAAAATAAAATAATTTGGATATACTTCATGATTTTTTTTGTTAGACTTTTTTATTAGTCAATAGTTTCATTTGTTTTACGATTTATCTTTATACACTTGCAGGTAACTTGTATATACCCGAAACAAACTTTCGCATAGCGTGCCAACACTCAGAGTGATATGCGAAAGTTTGTTTCGTTTTTTTTTAGATTCAAATATATTCTTTTTTGCTTATAAATCGTCAAATGGACTTTTTATGAGTTGGATACTTTTTGTACTAACATGTGTGTAAATTTCGGTTGTTTTGCTGCTCGACTTGCCCTTAACTCATTTATAGGCGCTATAAAACTTCCCCAATTTGCAGATTTGGATGTATAGGCGAAGTTTTTTTGCTGGTTTCAAAAGTATACATTTTTTGCAAATCGTCAAAGGGCGAACGGATTTGTTGCAGGTTTTTGGCACTTACGTGGGTGTATATCTCAGTGGTTTTGCTGCTGCTATGCCCCAACAGTTCCTAATTTACCCATGGCACGTTAACGATTCCAATAGGTGGGCGGCATAGCTGCGCCGAATCCAATACAGAATGGCCTTTTTGGGATTCTATCATTGCCAACCTTCTAATGTGCTTGCTTTAACACCCCTTGCAAACTGCGTTCGCAGTATTTTTGCCCAAGAGTCGCAAAACCTTAAAATTGAAATTTAGAGGTCAACAATTAGGTGGAGATGGTATGGATTTTATTACACCCAATTTATACCCGAATCCAAACCGTGTTGCTACTGGATTGAAATCCAAACCATTACAAAAAATAATATGAGTTACGTTTAACAAACGTTTAAAAACGGATAAGTCTTGAAACCCTTGTTGGAACAGGCCCTTCCGAGCATGCCGGCACCTGCTTTTTTGAACCCAAAATTTCATTGGGCCGCCCGCGGCAGGGATTGAACCGGGTTGCCCGCAAGGGTGGCGGGGAATGGCCCGCGCGGCGCGGAGGCGACCCTGGGAGCCACCGCAAGCCCGCTGGGCCAACCCCCGGCAACCGCTGACAACCGGTGAAAGCCCGACAGCCGCCCAAAATCAACACCCTTCAAGTTAGAACTAGTTTTATATCTTCACGAAAATTGAATTCGATATGATGCGGTTTTTGCCTACTGTTTTTCTTCTGTTCCTGGCCGGGAACCTTGCTGCCCAAACCATTAAACCCTCTGAAAAAGCGAACTTTAGCTTAACTGCAGGGGTTGACCTTGAAGCCAGTCCGGTACAAAATCAACACCAAAGCAGCACCTGTTGGAGTTTTTCTTCTTTGGGCTTTTTTGAGTCGGAATTGCTGCGCATGAAAAAGCCGGCTGTTAATTTATCTGAAATGTTTGTGGTGCGGCATGTGTATCAAGCCAAAGCCGAAAAATTCGTACGCTTGCACGGGAACGCTAATTTTGGTCCGGGCGGAGCGTTTCACGACCCGCTTTTTGTACTTAGAACCTATGGTTTGTTGCCCGAAAGCGCGTATCCCGGAAACGCCTACGGAGAAGAAACCATAAAACACAACGAACTGGATGCCGTAACCCGCAGCTTGGTTGATGCTGTTGTTAAAAATCCCAATCAACGGCTTTCAACCGCTTGGAAATCGGCTTTTAGCGGAGTTCTTGATGCCTACCTGGGACCTTTGCCCCAAACGGTAGAATGGCAAGGAAAAAAACAAAGCCCCCAGGGTTTTGCAGCCTCTCTTGGGCTTAAAGCCGACGAATACGTTGACCTGACCTCGTTTGCCCATCATCCCTTTTACAGTTTTTTTCCTGTTGAAATTCCCGACAATTGGAGCTGGGAATCGGCCTACAATGTGCCTTTGGACGTTTTAATTGGCAGCCTTAACCAGGCTCTAAAAAATGGATATTCCG
This sequence comes from Bacteroidota bacterium, assembly GCA_016866335.1. Taxonomy (GTDB): domain Bacteria; phylum Bacteroidota; class Bacteroidia; order CAIKAF01; family CAIKAF01; genus CAIKAF01. The sequence goes on from VGMT01000037.1 coordinate 1,873, forward strand.
TGGCCTGGGGCGCCGATGTTTCTGACCCAGGATTCAACCACAAAATGGGCTTGGCCATTAAGCCGGCTGCCGGGTTTGCTGGGCTAAACCGAGAAGAAAAAGAAGCCTTGTTTTTAAGCCCCCAAGATCAAGCAAACATTAGCCAACAGGCTAGGCAAGAGGCCTTTGACCGGTACGAAGTTACCGACGATCACGGAATGCTGATTACCGGATTGTTTACCGACCCCAAGGGAACGGTGTATTACAAAGTAAAAAACTCTTGGGGCGACAAAAGCAACGATTGCGGAGGTTACTTTTTTGCCTCGGAGGCCTTTGTTCGAATGCATACCATCAACCTATTGATGCACCAAGATGCCTTGAGCAGCGACCTAAAAAAGCAATGGCAATCTAGAAAATAAACAAGGTTAATTGACTTTTAAGGGCTTAAATTGTTTCCATATTGTTTAATGTCAAAGTAACTTCGCGAAAAATTCATGCAGGGGATTGACATAAAAGTTTTGGTTCGAGAGCTTGGATTGGTTTTTCGCCGCGAAACGGAAAATCTAGACGGGCTTCAAGAATATTTAGGGCACATTGAAACGGCCCAGCCGTATAATTCTGACGACTGCGTTGAAATTCTGCGCACTGCAGCTCCTTTTATGAAGCTCATGGTGCAAGAGCGGTTTATTTCGGCCGAAAAAGTAATGTCGCATTGTGCAAAACAGGCATTGCCCTTGGTATTTTTTGGCAAAGACGGACAAGGGGCCTACATCAGCAGCAATCCAGGAAAGGGTTTTGAAATAAGGCATTTGAACGCTGGCAAGGTTGAACTCAGCACCCGGCTTGGCGAGCTGCCATGGCATTTGTTTGAACAAGGCGAGGGCGGATATCGGGTGCTGTTGTTTGAACCTTTGGACTGGATTTTTGGGGTTGAAAGCGACGAATTTAATCGCTTAAAAGGCCCATTAAGCCGGTTTTTAAGGCTTATGCACCAAGAGCGACGCGAGGTTATTTTGCTGTACGTGTATGCTTTATTTACCGGAGTAATTGCCCTGTCCTTGCCCTTGGGAATTCAAGCCATAATAGGCTTTTTAATGGGGGCGCAGGTTTCTACCTCTTTGGTTTTGCTCATTGTATTGGTTTTGCTTGGTGCCTTTTTGACCGGCGCACTGCACATCATGCAAATTTGGGTGGTCGAGGCCATGCAGCAAAGACTTTTTGCCCGGGCATCGCTTGAATTTGCCTATCGATTCCCAAGGATGCGCATGGATGCCCTTTCAGAAAAATCTCCCCCCGAATTGGCGAACCGGTTTTTTGACATTCTAACCATTCAAAAGGGCCTGCCCAAACTTTTAATTGAATTGAGCAGTTCGGTGCTTCAAATTTTATTTGGCATCATTCTGCTTTCGTTTTACCATCTTACTTTCTTGGTATTTGGATTGGTGGTAATTGGGGTGGTGTACCTAATGTTTCGTTTAACCAGCCCCAAGGCCATGTCGGCCAGTTTGCTGGAATCGGATTACAAGTATAGAACCGCGAATTGGCTGCAAGAATTGGGTCGGCACATTGAGCTTTTCAAGCTAACAGGCAACAGCAGTCTTCCCCTGGAAACCACCGACAAACTGGTGGCTGGCTACATTCGGCACCGACGCGAACGGTTCCGAATCATTGTTTCACAAAACTGGTTTATGGTTGCCTTTAAGGTTATTCTTACCGCAGGTTTGTTGGTTTTGGGTGGCGCCTTGGTGGTAAATCAGCAAATCAATATTGGGCAGTTTGTGGCAGGTGAAATTGTCATCATTTTGATCATCAACTCGGTCGAAAAATTCATTCAAGGTTTGGAAACCGTGTACGATGTTCTAACCGCGGCCGAAAAACTAGGCAAGGTAACCGATATCCCCTTGGAACAGCAATCGGGGCGCCGCTTGTCAAACCAGCTGCGGCAGGGCGGAATTGGGATTGAGGCCAAAGACCTTAGCTACCTTTCTCCCCATTCCGGCAAAAGAGTTTTGAACAACATCCAATTGCGCATCAGACCAGGAGAAAAAGTATGCCTAACAGGGGGCGAAGGGTCAGGAAAATCAACCTTATTGAGTTTGTTGAGCGGATTGTATCAACCCTCAGAAGGGCAGGTTTTGTTGGACGGGGTACCCTTGCGCAATCTTGATGCTCAAGATGCACACACCTTGATAGGAGAAACCGTTTCGCAAGACACCATTTTTTGGGGGACGGTGTACGAAAACATTAGCATGGGGCGACCAGGAATTGGGTTTTCAGAGGTGAACGAGGTGGTAAAGGCCGTTGGATTGTCGCAAGAAATTCAGGCCCTGAAAAAAGGATTTGACACCGTATTAATTCCCGACAAAAAAGGAATTTCTACCTCGACCTTGCGAAAAATATCTTTGGCCAGGGCCCTTATTGAAAAACCCAGAATCATGCTCTTAGAAGACTTGGGTTTAGGCTTAGGGCCCGAACAGCGTGCCGAACTTAGGCGCTTACTGATTCATGAAATGCGGGAAACCACCCTGTTGATTGTAAGTAAAAACAAAGACATGGCCTTGGCCTGTGAGCGTTTGCTTGTTTTGGACCAAGGGGACTTGGTCTTCGATGGGCCTTCTAACGGAATTCCTCCCAACGCTCTTTTCATTCAGGTATTGGAATAATTTATGTTGGACATTTCTAAATACTCAACCCCCATCGACATGGAGCAGGACCGGTTCGGAGCCTTCCGCGCCATGACCAATCCTCGTACGCCCAGAATGCTGGCCTATTGGCTTATCGGGTTTGCCGGATTTGGGTTTTTGCTTTTGTTTTTACCTTGGACCCAGAACATCCGTGGGCATGGCAAGGTAACAACGCTTACCCCTGAAGACCGCCCCCAAACCTTGCAAAGCAGAATTGACGGGCGAATTGAGCGTTGGTATGTTCAAGAAGGCGACACGGTGCGTGCCGGCGACACCATCGTATTTATCAGCGAAATCAAAGACCAATACTTTGATCCCAATCTGCTTCGCCGAACCCAAGAACAGTTGAACGCCCGAGAAAAATCAGGTGGGGCCTACCAAGATAAAATAATGCAATTGGAGCGGCAGATTGCGGCAGAACGCAACAATCTGCGGATTAGTTTGCAGCAGGCGCGCAACAAAATCAGTATAGCCCGCAGAAAGGTCGGAATTGACAGTGCCGAAGTCGAGGTGGCCAAAACAGCCTATAAAATTGCTGAGGACCAGGTTAAACGAGCCGAGATCATGTACAAACAAGAGGGCATATTGTCTTTGCGGGAATTGGAAAATCGCCGGAACAAAATGCAGGAAGCGGCAGGAAAATTGGTGGCCGTCGAAAACAAACTCGACAATGCCAACCGGGAGCTCATCAACGCAACCATAGACTTGAACGGGATTGAAACCGAATACCTTTCGAAAATCTTTAAAATTGAATCGGAAATTCAAACCGCCAACACCGAACTTTTTAAGACCGACGAAGACATTGCCAAGCTCAACAACACCTATGCCAATTACAGCATTCGAAGTCGGTTTTGGCACATCACCGCCCCCAAAGATGGGCAGGTGGTTAAAATTCTAAAGGCCGGGTTGGGCGAAAACGTGGCCGCAGGCGAACCGGTACTTACCATCACCGCCCTGAAACCCCGATTGGCTATTGAAATGTATGTGCGTCCGGTAGATTTGCCTCTAATGCAGCGCGGCGAACAGGTACGCATCGTGTTCGATGGCTGGCCTACCATTGTTTTCTCGGGCTGGCCCGGAGTATCTTTTGGCACCTTCGGCGGCCGCATCTCTTCCATTGACTCTGATATTTCTGAAAATGGAATGTACCGTATGCTGGTTGCCCCCGATTCGACCGACATAGGCTGGCCAAATCAAATTCGAGTGGGTGCCGGAGCCCAAGGCTTTGCCCTGTTGCAAGACGTTCCCATTTGGTATGAACTTTGGCGGCAAATCAATGGATTTCCACCCAATTTTTACCAGGTGCCGTCGGAAAAAGCAGGAGCCTCTAGCCCGAAAAAAGCCAAATGAAACGCATTTATTTCATGCTTTTGGGGCTAATTTCCATGCAAGGGGCCCGAACCCAAGGCCCTGAACAGGTTTTGGAATTTGAGCGGTATTTGGATTACGTCGTGCAGCACCATCCCTATGGATTGGCCATCGACCAAATCTCGGAACAGGCCAAAGGAAGCTTACTTGGCGCCCGAGGAGGCTTTGATCCTATTTTAGAAAGCCGATACGACCAAAAGGAATTCGACCAAAAAAACTATTGGCAATGGTTGGAAACCAAGGTAAAGGTGCCAACCTGGTTTGGCATATCGGGTTATGCCGCTTACGACTGGGTTCAAGGAGCCTATGTTGACCCCTCAAGAACCCTTCCCAGCAACGGGCTTCCGGCTCTAGGTTTGGAAGCCAGTTTGCTGCGCGGTTTGGTTATAGACGAACGGCGCGCGGCGCTTCGGCAAGCCCAACAAGGCTTGTTGGCCGCAGAACAAGAACGCGTCGAGGCTTGGAACGAACTCATGCTAAAGGCCATAAAAGCCTATTGGGATTGGGTTTTTGCTTGGCGAAATGTACAGGTGTTCGACACTTCGGTTCAGGTGGCCGAACGTCAATTTCAAGGTGTAAGGGCCGCGTATGTTTTGGGCGAAAATCCCGCCATCGACACCTTAGATGCCTTTGTACTTTTTCAAGAACGGCAAACCGGACAAATCGCTGCCGCTCAAGAATTAATCAAAGCTCGACTTAGCTTAAGCACGTTTTTGTGGCGCGACCGGCAAACGCCCTTGGAATTAGACAGCGCCGTTCGACCCGACGAAATCCGCTTTGACCAACTGCCCGGCTTGCCCAGCCTTGATTCCCTTTCGCGCATTCTGCCCGCCACCGATGACGCTTCGCCCCTTTTGCAACGCCAACGATTTGAAATTGCAGAACTTCAGGTACAGCGCCGTTTGGCTTCTTGGAATCAACTGCCCATGCTCAATGCCCGTTGGAACGCTCTGTACCAAGAAAACCAGCCGGCTTGGTTTACCAATAATTACAAAATTGGTCTCGATTTCTACATGCCCCTGCTGCTTCGAAAAGAACGGGGAAAACGCCAAGAAGTGGAAGCCAAGCTGACAAAAGCCCAAATGGACTACCAGTTTCAGCGGCTGGGGGTTCGAAACCAACTGTTGACCTTGTACAACGAATGGAACAATTTGGGACGACAGCTCGCCCTGCTCAGCACGATGACCGATCAGCTGGACGCCCTATTTAGAGCTGAACAGCGGCGTTTTGAACTGGGCGAAAGTTCCATTTTTTTGATTAACCAGCGGCAACAGAAGTACATTGAGTACAAAATCAAAGAAACAGATGTGCGTCGAAAATTGCATCAAAAACAAGCGGAATTTAAAGCCTTGCTGGGGGAATTGATGAAGTAGCATTCCGGGTTGGAGAGGTTAGCCAGGAATGCACGAATGATATGGGTTGCATTTTTTCGGCGGGGTAGGTACGCGTGCACGAATCAACGACCGAATACACAGGGCTGCACCCTGTGCTGGGGTATTTCGCCCCTTCGGGGCTGGGCGGCTTAGGGTAGAATGCGGAAATTTTAGGTACGAATGTTCTGGGTTAAATGGGTCTGCGCCTACCTGCCAGCTCGCCTCGCTCTTCGTAAGTTCTTTTTCATTCGCTTTTGCGTGGCTTTGTCCTGAATGTCCATGTGCCTCTTCATGGCTTCTTTTCTCTTTTTCGCCAAGGCCTTTTTTTGTTTCTTACTCAAGGCCTTTTTTTCCGTTAAACCCGCTTCTTTTTCTTTCTCTTTTTGCTTTTCAGCTTTGTCAACACTACGGGCTTTTTGCCTACGTTCCCGACGGTCCATGCTCGATTCCCCACCCAAAAAATCCACCCTTTGCAGCTCTGCCCGGCGTTTTGCATTGGTAACCTGTGGTTTGCTTTTCTTTTGAACCTGGGCTTGTTTGCCCGTTTTTTGTACCTGATTACCAAATCGGTTGTTCTTGGTACTGCTGCAAGAGGCGAGGCACAGCAAGCAGAGCAGGCCCCCAACCATGCACCATTTAGCGTACATAGACCAATTTGGCTTTTTTGTGGATCCGAATTTTACCGCCGCTCCGTATTAAACTGCTGCCTTGATGCAGTCTTAGCTCGGTGTCAGGTCCCAGGAACAATGAGCTTCCCTTTTCTAAAACCAAGCTGCTGCCCGGCATCAATTCAAACAGGCTAGATTCAAGCATGCTGGGAGGATTCCCAATGCCTTTGGCCAAAACCGGACTTTCTCCGTTTTCCAAACGAAGTCGGCAGCCTTTTTTTAAGCGCAGTTTAGGCTGGGTTTCTCCATGCAACACAATATGCCCGCACCAGCGCAAAGAACCTTGAAGGTCGTAATGCCTACGTTCTAAAATGATTTTCGCTCTTTGTTGTTCCGGCTGGTCTTCTACCCGAATGCGCAAACCGTTCAGATGTATTATTCGGTTTTCGTGGGCGGACTTGGGGTCGCCCGCCCAGGCCGATTCGTAATGGGTGGTTTGGGTGTACACCGGAACCGGTGCGGGATTGGTAGATAAACTCAATTCGGAGTTGCCGCTCCAGTTTCCAAAGGCATCAAAGCCATCGCCCCCTTTTCGGTAGGTCCAAAGCACCGAATCGCCTACGGCATCGGCCAGTCCGGGCATCAGGTCTTCTTTGCCCAGCAAACTGCCGTCGCCGTTGGCATCGTAAGCCAAATACAAATCGTGCAAACCCGTAAAGGGATTGGGAAGACTGCTCGAGCGGTCGATCGGAATGGCGGAATTTCCCCAACTGCAAGCTCCGCCATGGGGCTTTGGATTCAGGTCAGACCGGAAGGCGAAATCCCAACGGCCGTCGGCAGGTAGTGGAAATAAAAAGGACCCTAGGCTGTTGGGCAGGTCGGGCCGTTCCGAGTACATTTCGTAGCCCCCCGAGCGTTGGTCTTTGCCTATTTGAAGGTAGGCGTACACGCCGGGGCTCCCTTGTTTTAGTTTGGCATCGGGCCGTAAAGCGCAGTCGTGCAGCGGACTCAGGTATTCTTCGGTGGGGTGGTCCATGCTTCGGTATTCCAGCCACAGGTATTGGTTTTTCACCTTAGCGTTTGCGCTGTCGCTGTTCAAATACGGAAGACGAATGCGGAGCGCATCGCCCGAGGTTCTAAAGTCGCGCAGCCAAAAGACCTGCCGAGCGGGCCCCTCTTCGGCCAGCAGGTCTTCGGTGTTGATTTCTTGGCCCAAACTATCGGGTGCCGAAATCAGAAATGCTTTTTCGGGCGATTTCCAGTTCATCATCCACCTGTCCCAAGCCGAAAATGAAATCATGCTGGAGTTCATTTGACCAGTTAAGCCGTAGTTGGCGGGCGGAATAGGCAGGCAATGGGTCCCGGCTCCACCGCCCGAATGCCAATGGTTGCCTCCAAACAAACCATGCAAATGTTCGCAAACCAACACATGCAGGCTATGCCCCAGCCCTTTACCTTGATTAAACGAAGCGGCGCTGTTCAATCCCTTAAAGGGACCAAAACCAGGACTTTGGTAGGCTGTTACTCCGTAACCCGAATGGTCAAGGGTAGAAAGGCCATGCAGGTAGCGGTTGTTTTTCCAGATTACATACAGCAGGTCCACTTTTCCGTCGCTGGCTTTGATTTTGGGCTTTCCGGGAGCGGTGGGTGTCCACTGGTCAAAGGCCGAGGCCGGCAAGCCATGGGTCGTTTCCCAACCTCGGTGCCCCAAAAAGCGGTTTACATCTTCTAGCACAGGCAAAATGCCGTAATCGCGGGGAGATAAACGGTGGCATGGCACCCGAAAAACCTGGGGAAGGTAATCGCCCAGCAGCTGATACCGGCCAAAAGAGGCCTGATCGTAATACATGCTTACCAGTCCCGGATTTTCAAGCTTGGCCACATGGCTCAATAGCTGGGGCGCTTGAGGTGGAGGCAGCGTTCCGCCAGGTCCTTGCACCCAATCTGAAATCCAGGGTTCGCCCAAATTCCCCGGACAACGTTCCGAATAATCTACCTCGGCAAACACCATTAGGGCATACAGGGTGTCGTAGGGCGGCAATAAAAAGCCGTTTTCCATGGCGAGTTGAGCCCGAACAGGAAAAACAAACCCAAAAATTCCCAAACCAATAAGCCGAAATCGAAGCATATTGCCGAAATTTACGCTTTTACACGATGAAAACACTGCATCTCTGCTTGCTTTTCTTTGGATTGTTGGCCTGCACGCCTTCGTATCCGCCCGGCATTCCTAGGGTGCCTGTCGATGCGTCGCTCTATATTTTTGACCCCCAATTTGTTGACCTTCAAGGGGTGGGAGGCTGCGCTTTTATTCCCGGGGGAAGCAAAGGAATCTTGGTCTATCGGGTTTCAATGGACCAGTTTAACGCCTATGAATTGCACTGCCCAGGCAACCATACGGGCGATTGCGGAAAGGTTAGCCTAGAAACGAATGGCTTTTATTTGACCGATATAGATTGCCCGAACAACGGCTGTGGAAGCCGGTTCAACATCATCACAGGCGGCCTGGAATCGGGCAGTAGCCAATATCCCTTGGTTCGGTATAAAACCACCTTTGATGGGGTGGTGCTGCGCGTATTCGATTGAGTTGCCCAACAAAAACCAAAATCAAGCCCCGGAATCCTATCTTTGACCATGACCTCCAAGCCCATGAAATCCCTACCGAACTGGTTGCCTACAGCAGCGCTTTCTGCCATTTTGCTTTTGGTGTACGGCAGCACCATGTCGCTCAGCATTCAAGAAATTGATGCAGGCGAGCTCGCTACCGTGCAGTACCTTCTGGGCATTGCCCACCCTTCTGGGTATCCATTGTTCACCTTTTTGGGTTTTGCTGTGGTGCGCAGCATGGGCTTTGCCGAACCCTTGCTGGTCAGCAATGCCTTGAATCTGATTATGGTGGTGCTGGGCGCCGTTTTTTTCTTTGCCGGGCTTCGCACCCTTTACCCCAAAGAAAATGCATGGCTGATGCTGCTGTCGGTGCTCTCGGTCTTTTTTTCTCTGCGGGTTTGGTCTCAGGCTGTAAGCCTTGAAGTGTATGGATACCACATTGGTTTGCTGGGCTTATGGACCTGGCTTTTTATTCGTTACCAGCAAAAGGCCGACTCCAAGGCGCCCATTTGGCTGGGTTTAAGTACGGGGCTTCTGTTTTCAAACCACTTGATTTCAATTGTGGTTGTTCCTGGGCTGCTTTGGGCACTTTGGAAAGCACATACAACATGGAAAGCGCGCTTGCTTGAAGGGGGCATCATGACCGCCGCCGGACTGGCAGCGGCTCTGCCTTTTTATGCTGGAATGTACTTTCTGGCCAACCAAAGCCCCGAGGCCTATTTTGGTGATTTAAGCAGCCTCAACGGATTTTGGAATCATGTTACCGGAGCACAATACCGGGTATGGATGTTTCAGGGTTGGGAATTCAGTAAAGAGAACATTGGCCTGTTTATTAAGGGTTTGCCGGTCGATTTGTATTGGACCTTGTTGCCTGCTTCTCTGGGCCTGTGGTTTGGGCGCAAAGCCTGGCCTTGGCTATTCATTCAGTTGGTGGTTTGCGTATGGTACGCCTCAAACTACGATATTCCTGATATTGAACCCTATTATTTATCGGCCACCTTGCTGTTGCTGTTTCCTGTGTACGCCTTTTTTCGCTATCTGGCTGAAACGGTAAAGCCCGCTTGGTTGATCGTGCTGCCGGCGGCATTGTTGCCGTTTTTGCTGCTTGCCAAACACGGGGAGCGAGCCAACCGCCGCAACGACGTGTTGGTAGAACGCTATGCCCGATCGGCCTTGCTCAGTTTGCCCGAAAACGCCTTGGTCATTACCCGGCAATGGGATGTGTTTGTATCGCCGGGTATGTATTTGCAAACGGTAAACAAACTGCGCCCAGATGTAGTGATTTTAGACAAAGAATTGTTTCGTAGGCCCTGGTATTTAAGCCGTGGGCAGCAGCGGCACCCGGAAGTATGGATGGGCACGGAGCCGGCCTTAGACAGTTTATTGCCCAAGTTAAAAGCCTTTGAGGCGGGCGACCCGAACCCTCAGGGCATACAACAGGCTTTTGAGGGTTGGATTCAAGAATTGATGCGGCAAAATGTTGGGCGCAGGCCGGTTTTGTTGGGCCCCGAGTTGGTTGACGAAGAGGTGGGACGCCGCAGCGATGTTGTACTGCCCGAAGGACTTCGCTTGGTTCCGTTGACCTACTTTTACCTGCTGCGCAGCGATACAGCGTATGTGCCAATTTCAGATTCGCTCGACCCCGTGGCAGATATGTCGCCGGCGGTCTTAGAAACCGAAAGCCGCATCCACCGAATGATTAGGCAGCTGCGCATCAGCATGATGGCCAATCGGTTTGGCTACGAAAATTACTATGGGCGAATAGAAGAAGCTACCCGATGGCGGCAGCGTGCCGACCAAATGCGGGGCCGAAAATCGGCGCGCGGACCGGTTGAGTTGCCCCCTCAGCCTCAGCAATAACCTCGTTTTTTGTAACCGTTTGGTTAGGGGCAGCCCTTGGGCTGGCCTTGCAATCCAGATCGCCCCCCATAAGCACCAATCCGCCCAGCCCTGAAAGGGCGCAATACCCAAGCACAGGGTGCAGCCCTGTGTTTAGCCAGGAATGCACAGGGCGCATTCCTGTGCATCAACCAACCCTTCTCGGCCATGGAAAAAAAGAAAAATCTTACACAACATCTGGCATCTAAAACCGCCCTTTTATTAACCAATTCGTAATAAATTGGTAACAATTCGCCTTGAGAACGCCCCTATCTTTGCCGCAAAACATGCAAAAAATGAAACAAATCTTACATTCTGCCCTATTCCTTCTTGGAATTTCAGTAGTCGGAGCCCAAACGGTTACCGTTACTGACGCCGACATCAATGCCGGCCAAACCGTAAACTGGGTAAACACCAACACCTACCTGTTGGATGGCCCTGTTTATGTTGAAAATGGTGCCGTTTTGAACATTCAAGCCGGAACCGTTATTAAAGGCAAAGCCCAAGTTCAAGGAGCTCCAGCCTCTGCCTTGTTTATTTCGCGCGGAGCAAAAATCAATGCCATCGGAACTCCAACCCAGCCCATCATTTTTACCGCCGAAGTTGACGATGTTGCAAGTTCAACCGACCTTGATGAAACCGACCGCGGTTTATGGGGCGGTGTGGTTATTTTGGGTTATGGTATCGCCAAAAATGCGGGCGTTGATACCTTTCAGGTTGAAGGTGTGGCCGGAAACGAACCCCGCGCTTTGATGGGCGGAACCAACAACGCCGACAACTCAGGAACCCTGAAGTACGTTTCTATTCGCCATGCTGGTTTTGAAATTGGCCCCGGAAACGAATTGAACGGCTTGACCATGGGTGCCGTTGGCTCTGGTACTACCTTGGAATACATCGAGGTTTTTGCTTGTTCTGACGACGGTTTTGAATTCTTTGGCGGTGCCGCTAACCTTAAATATGCCGTTTCTTCCATGAATTCTGACGATTCGTTCGACTGGGATTTGGGATACCGCGGTAAAGGTCAGTTCTGGTTTGCCATTCAAGCTTCCGACGAGGGCAACCACATGCTTGAAGTAGATGGGGCTATTCCTGATGGAGGTCCTGTTTGGTCTCAACCCACTGTGTTCAACGCTACCCTGATTGGTTCAGGTGCCAGCAACACCACCAACGCGAACAATACCATTGGTATGTTGTGGCGCGACGCTACCGGAGGCTACCTAAACAACTCGATTGTTTTTGATTATGCCCGCAAAGGCCTTGAAGTTGAAGATTTGGCTGCCGCTTCTGGCATCGACTCATACAAGCGCATGCAAGACGGCGAATTGGCCTTCAACAACAACGTTTGGTATGCTTTCGGAGTCGGAAATACCCTTGATACTGCTGGTTTTATCAAAGTTACCAACGCTTCTACCTCTGAAGATGGAGATTGTTCTGATTTGATTGCCCACTTGGGCACGAAAGGAAACGCCGTTGCTGACCCAGGTCTTTTGAGCATTGGACGTACTGCCAACAACATGTTGGATCCTCGCCCCGACGGAAACGTTGCTCAAATCACGTCTAACTTGTTTGCTTACCCAAACAACGATCCTTTCTTTACTCCTGTAACCTACAAAGGAGCTTTTGCTCCCAATGGCACAGAATGGTTGCGCGGTTGGACTGCCTTAGACCAAAACGGTTACTTGAAAGTAAACGCTTCTGTTGAAGTGGCAGAAAACCAAGTGAGCGTTTATCCTAACCCTGCTTCTGCTATGGTAACCGTTTCGTTGAATGGTATGGCTCAAGCTGCTCAGGTGGTGTTGACCGACCTAGCCGGAAAAACCATTTTGACTGCCAATGGCAACACCCAAGGTATGAACATCGATTTGTCGAGCGTTCCCGCTGGTATGTACGTGTTGAATGTTCACACAGCTACCGGAACCGGTGCCGTTAAATTGGTTGTAAACAATTAATTCTTTTTCATTAAGGTGTATTGAAAAGAGGCGGACTTCGGTCCGTCTCTTTTCTTATTTAATCAGGTATTATGAAAACAAATTTACTTCGTCTGTTGAGTTTTTTTTGCCTTTGGGCTCCACTTCAAGCCCAATCGCCGGTGGCTATGAATTCGGCCGCAATGTCTACGGTTACGGGAAAGGTATTTGACGAGATTACCGGAGAAGAGGTTCTCTTTGCTACGGTTCAGCTTCAAGGAAGCCCCCTAATTACCTCGACCGACATGGACGGAAGGTTTTTATTTTCTAAAGTGCCTGCGGGAAGCTACACCCTGGTGATTACAGCCGTAGGATACCAAAAAGTAAGTTTAACCAATTTGGATGTTACCGCCGGAGCAACCGTTGAAAAAATTGTTTCCATTAAACCCGCGGTAATGGAGATCGAGGAGTTTACCATCGAGTCAAAAAAGGTAAACAACACCGAGGGAGCCTTGCTTGCCATGCAAAAAAACTCAGATGCCGTACAAGATGGCGTATCGAACCAAGAATTGGGTCGCTCAGGAGCTTCGGATGCTGGAGCGGCCATGAAATACGTTACGGGTGCCAGCGTAGAAGACAATAAATTTGTGGTGGTTCGGGGATTGGGCGATAGGTATTCGGTTACCTCTTTGAATGGAATTACGACCCCCAGTTCTGACCCCTATCGAAATTCCACCTCTTTAGATTTGATTCCTTCAGGAATGCTCGACAACATTGTGGTTCGCAAGACCTTTACCCCAGACCAGCCCGGCAACTTTACCGGCGGAAATGTGGATATCACAACCAAGTCGTTCCCCGAACGATTTTACTTCAGCTTTGGAACAGGGATTTCGGTGAACACTCAGTCTTCTTTCCGTTCCGATTTTTTGTCTGAATCGGGCGGATCACTCGATTTTTTAGGCATGGACGACGGCACCCGAGCCCTTCCTGATATTTATAAAGACCCCAACAGCATTGATTTGATGAACGACGCCTTCTACCTTAAGGTCCGCTCCTTGAATTCCTCGGCAGGAATCCGCGATACGTTCAACCAAACCGCCCGAGGACTACGAAACACCTTTGTTCCCATTGAAAAGTTTACCCCCATGAACCATGCTTTTAATTTGGCTCTAGGCAACGTTTTCAATTTTAACAACAAGCAAGAATCAAAACTCGGCTATTATGTGGGTGTAAATTACGACCGAAGCTACAGCTATTACTCTGGAGCCGTGCTTGGGGCTTACCGGCTTCAAGACACCGCCTCTTCGAAACTGCAGGAATTTTTTGACTTTTCTGACCGTCGAGGCCAAGAAACCGCCACCTTGGGAGGCATGGCCTCGTTGACCTTCCGCATCAATTCCGGCAACGAAATTTCGGCCAATTCCGTGTACAACCAATCTGGAGAACAAACCAGTCAAATTAGCAGCGGCAGCGCACCCCAAATCTTGTCGGCCGCCGATAACGACTTTACCACCATGAGCAATATCTACCAGCAACGCTCCATGCTTAACCTTCAGTTAAAGGGCCGGCATGCGGGCGGACCATTAGGGCGGATCGAGGTCGATTGGAATGCCGGACATACCCGGAGCCACCAAGACCAACCCGACATGAAACTCTTTGCATACCAAACCGGCCCCGACGGATCAAATTTTCTGGACAACGGCTCCTTCGATGACCCCTTTCATTACTTCCGAAGCTTAGAAGACCAAGCTTGGCAAGGAAAACTGGACGTTTCGCTACGGCTTGGAAAAAACCCAGCCAACAAACTGAAATTTGGCGGAAACGTTATGCATAAAGACCGGGACTTTACAGAACAACGCTTCCAGATAACATGGAATATGGGCAATGGCAACTATGTAGATTCAAACAACAATTGGTATTCGCCTCAGGTTGTTCGCCTAGAAATGGACCCCTCGCGCGAATTCTCTGCCTTTTTTAATCCATTGAATTTTGGAATTGTTGACACGCTCGCGGGCGGCCAATATCCACAAGGCGGACGCTACATCCACAGCAATTTTTTGAAGAACCAATCCCGTGCCGCCAATGCCTATTCCGGATTTGAAACCATTTCGGCTGCCTATGCCATGCTTAATTACGAATGGAAAAAATGGAAATTTATTGCCGGTTTAAGGGCCGAATATTCCGATATGTTTGTTCAAAGTCAAGATACGGCCATCGCCCAAGGACAAATTCAAAAATGGAATCTATTGCCCGCCACCAGCTTGGTGTTTAAAATCAACGACGACATGAACATTAGGGCCGCCGCTAGCCAAACCTTGGCTAGACCAAACCTTCGGGAATTGGCCCCCTTTGTTGCTTACGATATGATTGGCGCCCCAGCCTTTAACGGCAATCCAGACCTGAAAATGACCGACATTTTGAACCTGGACCTTCGGTACGAATACTATTTTAACCCCGGCGAAATGTTTGCTCTAAGTGCCTACGCCAAACAGTTTACCAACCCCATTGTGCGGAGCTTTAATCCCATTACCGGCTCATCAACGGGCGAATTTAAATTCACCAATGTACCCAGCGCTCGTGTGGCAGGATTTGAACTTGATTTCCGAAGCAAACTTGGCAGCCTGGTAAATAAGGACTGGGCCAACAACATCAAGTTCGGAATGAATGCCTCGTTGATTTTTTCTGAGGCCGATATCGATAGCGTAGAATTGTCTTCCATCTTGTCCGTAAATCCTGATTTTGGAACCACACGCCCTTTCCAAGGTCAATCGCCCTATTTGTTCAACGCCTCTTTGGGTTATTTGCCTCCTGCTCTGCGCATGGAAGCCACCTTGAGTTTAAATGTGTTTGGAACCCGTTTGTCTGAGAACAGCCAGGCAGGCACCCCCGACATTTATGAGGTGGCTCGCCCCATGTTGAATTTCACCTTTACCAAATGGTTGGGCAAAGACGACAAACTGGCGTTGAAGTTGATGGTTCAGAACCTGACAAACGCGAACTTCAGACGGGTGCAATCGTACAAGGACCAAGAATTTGTGGTTTCAGATTATCAATTGGGTCAAACGTTTAGTTTTTCGTTGACCTATCAAATTAAGTAAGGCCATACAATGGGGGATTGCCCTTCGCCGGCAATCCCCTACCTTTGCCCCATGAAGGCAAAAGCCCTGTATCTCTTTTTCTTGATGCCCATAGCCATCTTGGCACAGGCCCCCCACAGCGGAGAAATTTTGCTGCAACTTCAGCGTATTTCAAACCCGCAGCGCGCCCTTTATTTGGCAGCTCACCCCGACGACGAAAATACCCGCCTTATAGCCTGGCTGGCCAACCACAAGAAAGCGGAAACAGCCTACCTTAGCCTGACCCGGGGCGATGGAGGCCAAAACCTGATAGGACCAGAACTCGGTGATGTTTTGGGATTAATCCGCAGCCACGAATTGGTCGAAGCACGCCGAATTGACGGAGGCCGACAGTTTTTTAGCCGTGCCCGCGATTTCGGATATTCTAAGTCGTACCAGGAAACCGAATCCATTTGGAACGCCGATTCGGTGCTTGTTGATGTGGTGAAAGTGCTAAGGGAGTTCAGGCCCCACCTGCTTATTACCCGATTTAGCCCCCAACCCGGTCCAACCCATGGCCACCATACCGCTTCTGCCCGCCTTGGACTTAAGGCCGTTGAACTGGCCGCCAAATCAAATTACCGACCCGATCTTGGAGCCCCCTGGAGCGTTACACGAACCCTTTGGAATACCTCTTGGTGGTTTTTTCAAAACAATCCCGAAGCCCTGCAGTCCGACTCCTTTTCCAAGGTCTTTGTAGGGCATTATGTGCCCGAACGCGGCCTTAGCATTCAAGAAATTGCCGCTTTGGCCCGCAGCCAACACAAAAGCCAAGGGTTTGGCTCCTCTCCTGCCATGCTCGACACCCTAGAGTACTTCCAGGTGCTGCATGGCCAGCCCTTTTCCAAAGACCCCCTAGATGGCATCCCTCCTTCCTTGGCCGAAATCCCCGGCGGACTTGCCTGCAGCCAACTCCTTGATTCTTTAATTGCCTCTTTTGAACCCCTGCAACCTCAAAGGTTGCTGCCAGGGCTTTTCCGCCTTCGCGACCTTCTTAAAAATCTGAAAGACCCGCTTCTGGCTCAGCAAAAAATCCTTGGCACCGAACAACTTATTCAGCATTGTGCCGGCATTCGACTGCGCGCATTGGTCTCACAACCCATTGGTAGTCCCGGAGACACCCTAACCTTTACCCTCGATTACGGCCAAGGTTTACCAGCCAATATTCAGCTAACTCAAATTCAATGGCCCGGAACAGGTTGGCAAATTTTACCCGGAAACAACGCCCCCCTCAACTTCCCCTTGCAACCCCGAGGCCAATACAGCGTAAAAGCCATGGCCAATGCCAAAGCCCATTTCGCTCAACCCTATTGGCTCGAAGAGCCCGGAACAGAAGGAGCTTTTTTTGCTAAATCCACACAGCAAACCCAAGCTCTGGGACTGTTTGAACCCAGTTGCAGGGTTAAATTGAAGTGGAACAACTACGAATGGGAACAACCCTTACCCCTGTTGTATGTTTCAAAAGACCCGGTTAAAGGAGAATTGGTCGACGCCTTTCGCCTGTTGCCGAAAATCACCCTAAACCCCGGGCGACCCGCAGCCGTGGCCATGACCAACGCATCGGTGCAAATGCCCATTTTAATTCAAAACCACAGTTCTTTTTACTGCAAAGGCCGCTTGCAGCTCGGCAAATCCAACGGCTGGCAAATAAAAATGGTCGATTCTTTGATCGAACTCGCCCCCGGCAGCTCAACAACGATCACCACCGAATTGATTCCACAGCGGTTCGATGGCAAAACCTCCCAAATTTCAATTCAATTTGTTGACCAAAATGGACAGGTATTTGACCGGCAATGGACCGAAAGCCAGTACGACCATATTGGTCGAGTTGGAATTTTACCGGCCTCCAACTTGCCCGCACTTGCCCTGCCCGCCACAAAAACCCCTCGCCAAATTGCCTTTTTGCCCGGGGCCGGCGAACTAAGCCCCGAAATGCTCAATGGGGCAGGTATTGACATTCAAACCGTTAACGAACAAGCCCTTATTGACGGAAAAGTAGAGGCAAAGGTGCTTTTGGTTGGAATCCGTAGCCTGAACATCAGCCCCCGGCCCGAGGCCTTGCAGGCAGCTCTGCTGCGCTTCGCCGAAAAAGGGGGCCATGTGATTGTTCAATACACCACGGTTTCTGGATTGGCCAACAAGGAAATTTTGCCAGGGTTGAAATTGGGCCGGCAGCGCATAACCGACGAACGGGCCCCCATTCAGAGCCAAGCTACCCAGCATGCAGTCATGCTTCGCCCCTTTGAAATTAAAGAAAAAGATTGGGAGGGTTGGGTGCAGGAACGCGGACTGTACTTCGCCGAATCTTGGTCTAAAGAATGGACTCCCGTATTGCAAGGTTCTGACCCGGCCGAGCCAACGCAGTCGGGCATTCTTTTGATTCGTTCCTACGGCAAGGGGCAATTGGTGTACACGGGGCTGTCCTTTTTCCGTCAAATTCCCGCGGCCGTGCCCGGAGCCTACGCTTTGCTCTTCAATTTGCTGCATTTCCAGGATTGATTTCCCGCTTTTATGGGTGGGGGCGGCAGCCGGGCTTTCCGCGCTACTCCGCAGTTGCCGAAAGGCTGGCCCAGCTGGTTTGCGGGGGCTCCCAAGGTCGCCTCCGCACCTAGCGGGCCAGCCTTCGGCACCTTTGCGGGATAGCCGCGTCAATCCCTGCCGCAAACCCCACAAAAACAAACCCGACTCCCTATTTAAAGTTTCGCTTGATTCGGGGTTAAAGCCTTAGGCAAAAAGGTCAATGATTTTTATGTGGTTCCGCGACATAGATACAACACCCCTCCGCTCCAATCGCTTTAAAAGCCGGGAAACGACCTCTCGGCTGCTTCCAAGTTCGGCAGCAATGCTGCGGTGGGTAGCCTCAATAACATACGAATTGGCCGCCTCACTCAGAACCCGTAGGTGGTTCAGTAATCGCTCGTCCATGTTCTTAAACGCAATTTGATCTATGGTGTTCAACATGCCCTCAAGCCGAAATTGATAGGTTTCAAGCACAAACAAATACCAAGAGGTATACCGGCGCATCCAGTCGTCCATTTTATCCACGGGAATGCGCAGCAAACGAACCGAATCCATGGTAATGGCCTTGATTTTTGAGATGCGTTCCCGCCCCGAACAAATTAAAGAAAGAGCACAGGCTTCGCCTCCTTCTATGTAGTAAAGAAACAGCTCGTGGCCTTCTTCGTCTTCTCTGAAAATTTTGACGTTGCCCGAAAGAATAAGGGGCATGCTTTTAATCGGCAATCCAATATCCATTAGCAGGGTATTCGAGGGCAGTTCCTCAAGGCTTGCACTAGACTCAATTTCACGAAGCAATTCCGGCTCAAACTGCGGAAATTGTTTTTGCAACTCCTCTCTCATTTGCTGAATTTTAAGCTGCGATTTAAAGCGACAACCTCATTCTTCCAAATGTACAAAAACACCATGAGCCTTGGCTGCAACATTAAAAAAACCGAAGGTCCGCCCCCCGCAGAAAATGTGCAGTAGGTTGATTTTTTGAGGGTTAATAGAGAAAACCTTCCTCTTTTTTTTAACAAACTGTCAAATTCCTCCCTTTTTAGTTTATTTTTGAACATTGTTATTGAGAATAAATTTCATTTATATTTTTTACGCGAGATGATTTTTATTTGATAATATCAGGTTAGAATTGGATATATTTTTAGGCTGTGATTGTTTTTTTCTTCCCTACTTGTATTTATACGCCCCATCTACCTTCCCCCATTTATGGATATTCGGATTATTCAATATTTGCATGAGTTAATTTTAAAGGCAGAAACAGGAAGCCCCAAAAAGTTGGCCAAGGACCTAGGTTTGTCGGAACGTTCCGTTTACAATTATATATTGTATATGAAGAACGAAATGGGCGCACCGATTCAGTTTAAGCGCCAAATAAACAGCTATGTGTACACCGAAGATTGCACCTTCGTGTTGAAACACAGGCAGTAGGGGTAGGCCACTGCGCCTACCCCAAGCCACTGCGCCTACCCCAAGCCATTGCGCCTACCCCAAGCCACTGCGCCTGCGCCAGATTTTATATTTCAAACTGAAAGTTGCCGTATGTTTGGGAATTGCGGCCCTCCACCCGAATGCTGTACTGCCCCATTGGCAGCTCTTCGGCG
>VGMT01000038.1 GCA_016866335.1 Bacteroidota bacterium
ACGGACTGTCCAAAAAAGTAGCTACTTTTATTCATGTAATTGGTGTTTTGCAACGACAAATTACACTAAAGCGGGGAATCCTTAGCAGGAATCCCCGCTTTTAAAAAAGTTTTATCGGACACTAGTGATAATTTTTAAAGATTTTTACTCAATAAGGGATTTGATTGGTTGAATTTAAAATATAAAGGGGCCTTTTAGGAATTTAACTAAAAAAAATTAGCTACTTTCGTTGCTCTACAGCAATTGATGTTTGTTTACGATGAAAAAGTACGCCACGCAACAGGAGCATTTTTGGGCCAGTGAATTCGGAAACGATTACATCAAAAGGAATCAAGGCGATGCCTTATTGGCAAGCAATTTGCATTTTTTTGTGCATGCATTAAATCAATGCAGAGAATTAAAAACATGCATAGAGTTTGGTGCCAATATAGGCATGAACCTATTTGCGCTTCGCTTTTTGTATCCTCAAATGGGCTTAAGGGCAATAGAAATTAACCAAACCGCAGCAAAGGCACTCAGGAATTTGCTGGGGGCCGAACATGTTTTTGAAGGATCGTTGATGGAGTTCCAAGCCAACGACCCCGCCGACTTGGTTTTGGTGAAGGGCGTTTTGATTCATCAGAATCCCGAAATTTTGCCCTCGGTTTACAAAAAAATTTACGATTCCAGCTCTTCTTATATTTTGTTGGCAGAATATTACAGTCCTAAACCCGTTGAATTACCCTACCGCGGACATTTGGGTTATTTGTTTAAGCGGGATTTTGCCGGAGAAATGTTGGATATGTTCCCAGATTTAATGCTTTTGGATTCTGGTTTTTCGTACCACCGCCACCCCTCTTTTCCTCAAGATGATGTAACTTGGTTTCTGTTGAAAAAGAAACCCTAAGTGTTTAAGTTGTATGAGCATAAGGTATTGTTCCCGTTGCCTTTTTCCTGAAACGAAACCCGACCTTGCATTTGATGAACAAGGCATTTGTTCTGCTTGCCTAGCTGCCGACGAGAAGCATAAAGGTATTGATTGGCAACAGCGTGAGCGGGAGTTTAAAGAAATTGTGGAATACTACAAAAAACCGAAAGAGGCCATTGGCTGGGATTGCATAGTTCCGGTAAGTGGAGGTAAAGACAGCACCTATCAAGCCTATTTCATGAAATACGTTTGTAGAATGAACCCCCTTTGCGTTTGTTTTGAAACCACTTGCGTTACCGAATTGGGGCAAAGGAATCTGGACAATCTTTCTGAAATGGGTATGGATGTAATCCATTTCAAAAAAAACCATGAGGTTTACCGAAAGATGGTTGTGGAAGGGTTTAAGCGGGTTGGCGATGAAATGTGGCCTAACCACATCGGTATTTTTACCATCCCAGTCATGGTTGCTGTTAAGTTTGGAATTTCTTTAATTATTTGGGGCGAGAATTCTCAGCAAGAATACGGCGGTCCAAATTTAGAGAGTGTACGCAGCCGAACCCTAAATAGAAGGTGGTTGGAAGAATTTGGAGGTCTTCTTGGAAATCGAATTCAAGATATGGTGGGAGTCAACGGAATTACCGAAAAAGAGTTGACACCGTACATTTACCCAAGCGATGAAGACATTGATCGGGTTGGGGTTACAGGGATTTTTCTGGGCCATTATTTCTTTTGGGACGCCAGAAAGCAGCTTGAAATCGTGAAGAAACACGGCTTTCAAGTTAAAACAGATGGGAATATTGAGGGAACCTACACCAATTATGAAAACTTGGATGAAAAGTTGGTAGGTCTGCACGATTATTTAAAGTTCGTGAAGTATGGCTTTGGCAGGGCTACCGACCATGTTGGAATTGATATTAGGAATGGCAGAATGACCCGAAAGGAAGGGCTGCGATTGGTGAAGGAGTTTGATGGTAAGTACCCGCATTACGCAGTTTCTGAATTTATTTCTTATTCAGGAATGACCAAAGAAGAAATAGATGAGGTTATTGATTCTTTTACCAATGCCTACCTTTTTGAACAAGACGAGGATGGCCGTTTTCTTCGCGATGACCAAGGTAATTTAATCCGTCGCTTTCCTGTTCTTTAAGGCAATGGCTGTTGGAATTATAGATTTTGGCATGGGTAATGTTGCCTCGGTTCAAAAGGCCCTTTCGGCTTTGAACATTGACCATGTACTAACCCGAGATTTTGAACAGCTTGAAACCTGCAAAGCCCTTGTTTTACCTGGCGTCGGAGCCTTTGCCCAAGGCATGCAAAATTTGGTTCAGTTTGGCTTAAATGAATTTATTCGGAAATCGGTTTTAGAACGTAAAAAGCCAATTTTAGGAATCTGCTTGGGTATGCAATTGTTTGGCAGTGTTGGCACTGAGCCCTATGAATGTGAGGGGTTAAACTTGATACCCGGAAGGGTAGAACGAATTTCTTCGCCCGATTTGCGTGTGCCCCACCTCGGTTGGAATGCGCTACATGCTAAGCCTGATTCCATATTTGAACCCTTTCAGCTTCAAGATTTCTATTTTATTCATAGCTATCATTTTAAGGTTGACAATCCTAGCCATATAGGGGGATTTGTTGAGTATGGCGATAAAATGGTGGCCGCCATCCAGCATGAAAATATCATAGCTACTCAATTTCACCCTGAGAAAAGTCAAAATCAGGGTTTACTTTTGCTGGAGTCCTTTTTAAAACGCTATGTTAAAGGTTAGAATCATTCCTATTTTGACCTTTAATGGCTGGAGCTTGGTAAAAACCAAGCAGTTTTCTCAGCCTAGAATCATTGGCAATCCGGTTCAAGCTGCCAAGGTGTACAATTCAAGAAATGTTGATGAATTGATTTTTCTGGATATTTATGCCAGCAAAGAAAACAGAGGCCTAAACCTAAAAGTCGTTAAAGAGGTCATAAATCAGTGTTTTATGCCCGTGGGAATTGGCGGCGGCATAAAGACCATCGAAGACATCAATTCCTTGCTAAGGATTGGTGCCGATAAGGTGGTCATTAAAAATCAAGCTTTATTAAACCCTAATTTTATTAAAGAAGCTGCCGACTTTTTTGGCAGTCAATGTATATCTATTGCGGTTGATGTTTACGGAAATTCAGAGCTGGGCTATACCGTTGTACAGCCCAACGGCACAAATTTAGATGCGTTTGATTTTATTGAATCCATGGAGGCCATGGGGGCCGGCGAAATTATTTTGACCGCTGTAGAAAAGGAGGGAATGATGGCAGGCTTTGATGTTCACCTACTCAACAAAGTTCAATCCATAACTCGCCTTCCGATTGTATTGGTTGGTGGGGGCGGAACCCTTGACCATTACGATGACTTATTTTCAAATTCTCCTTGCGATGCCGTTGGTTCAGCCAGTATATTCCATTTTACTCAGTTTACCCCTAAAGACATAAAGTTGCGTTTAAAATCCTTGGGTAGGCCGGTCCGATTGTAATGTCATTTCGGCCTTTGCCCCTCTAATTCTGTACCTTTGTTTATGTTATGGTTTAATGCCCTTTTAAGTGTTGTTAAATACCTCTTTAAATCAGGTAAATTCAAAAAATTTAATCCTGGGATTGGTCCCAACAAGGCCTGGTGGATTTTGGGCAATGGGCCCTCGTTGCGGGTCGTATTGCCTCAAATTCCATCCCAGCCTGAGGGCCATGCGTTTTGCGTGGTGAATTACTTTGCCTTTACCGAAGATTATGCTCGACTTCGTCCATCAGCCTATGTTTTAAGTGCCCCGGAATTAACGTACATGGACGAGTTAGATGTCCCAGAAGAAATTTTATTGGATAAACGAAAATTGTACCTGAATTTGAGCGAAAAGACCCAGTGGCCATTGTCTTTGTTTGTGCCGTATCCTACCTTGAAAAAAAGTTGGTTTAAAAAATTGCTTCAATCCAACCCAAACATTCGGGGCATTGAATACAATGCTACTCCACTTGAAGGCCCAAGGGGTTTTTGCAACTTCGCTATTGAATGGGGCTGGGGAATGCCTCGCCCACATAACGTACTAATTCCATCTGTGGTAATCGCGCTACGCTCGAAGGCAAAAAGGGTTTACATGATGGGAGCCGAGCATTCTTGGATAAAAACATTGGAAGTTAACAACGACAATGTGGTTATGCTAGACCACCAGCATTTTTATGATCCGGGCAAACAGGTAGCCACAATGGATCACAGTACGTTTAGGCCAAGAAGGTTGCATGAGGTTTTGCAAAAATTCCTGTATAGTTTTCAATCGTATTGGGTTTTGGCTGATTTCAGCGATAAAAAGAAAATTCAGGTAATTAACCTAACTCCAGATTCTTATATTGATGCCTTTAAAAAAGTGCCCTTTCACCCAGGCCTATTTCAAAATGAGCAGACCTAGGTTTTACCCTAAACTTTCTCATTTTGCCTACCTTGCATCTACCTTTCACTAAAAAATAGGACGAGTTGAGCCAGCTGTTGCGCCAAGG
Organism: Bacteroidota bacterium; assembly: GCA_016866335.1. GTDB lineage: Bacteria > Bacteroidota > Bacteroidia > CAIKAF01 > CAIKAF01 > CAIKAF01. Next base: position 4,419 of record VGMT01000038.1, read on the forward strand.
GAGTAAAAATACAGTGTACCTTTTTTTGGGGGTAGGTTTGGGTTTTATTAGCAGTGCCTTACTGCAACCAAGGCTGTTGAGTCCAGAGCAAAATGGCGTAATAAAGCTCCTTGTTTCGTATTCTGCCATTTTAGCTCATTTGTTTACCCTAGGCTTTCCCGCAGCATTAATTAAATACAAAACCGAATTTAAGGTTCAAAAGTTAAATGATTTGAGCATTACATTGGGGTACACCCTGCTTGGAATAGGCTTGTTTGTGGTCATGTATTTGGTGTTTGGGCGTCCCCTATTTGAATTGCTTTTAAACAGCGAAAGTGCCTTTTGGAGCTACATCCACTATTTGCCTGCTGCCACCTTAGTAACCTTGGTTTACTTTAACCTTGATGCTTTTGCCCGAACGGAATTGTATTCTACCCCTGGAACCTTGCTAAAAGAGGTTGGACAGCGCCTTCTGGTCCTTTTGGCCTTGGCAGGAACGGCATGGTTGGGCCTTTCTTACCTCGGTTTTTTGTACGGATATGTTTTGGCCTTGGCTTTTCCTGCTTTGGCTTTATTGTTCTTTTTGGTTTACAAACGGCTTTGGAAACCTACCGGTTTTGCTACCTTGAACATGCCTAGCGGTTTTCGAAACAGGGTGCATTCGGTCGCTGCGTATTCTATTGTATCGGGACTTTCGGCCTCGTTTATTGTGAGTTTAGATGCTTTTTTCATTGAGAGAATGATTGGAACTGCCGATACTGGTGTTTATGCGGTGTTTGCTTATTTTGCCACCCTTATTCTAATTCCTTACCGAGGCTTAGACAGAATTGCATCGCCTGTCATTGCCCAAGCCCTTTCTGGTGGCGATGAGCATAAAATCGCCGATGTGTACAAAATTTCGGCCAAGTATTTGCTTTTGTTTGGTGGAGTTTTGATGGCCATCTTGGCCAGCAATCGGCACAATATTGCCGCATTTTTACCCGAGGAATACCGCATAGGGCTTCCAGTTTTAATCTGGCTTGGATTCAGCAATCTGATTGATGCCGCAACGGGAATTAATACCTCAATTATTGGGAATTCAAAGTACTACAGGTTCAACACCTATTTGCTTCTTGGGTTGATATTGCTTGCCTCGGGGCTCAATTATTGGTTTATCCCTGTTTGGGGAATTGAGGGGGCCGCAGCGGCCACCCTAATCAGCATTGCCTTGTACAACATTGTGAAATTGATTTTTATTGGTCGGGTTTTTGGCATGTGGCCTTGGCATAGGCATACCCTTTTTATGGTGCTGATTCCAGGCTTGGGTTACCTTGCATCGGAAATCCTCCCCCTTGTCCCTAATCTGTACTTTGATACCCTGATGCGTACCATGGTGATATTGGCGGTGGTGGTGGTTTCGTTCCGATTTAAAAAATTGTACCCTTCCGATTGGAAATTATAGGGGATTGCCGGTTTGGCATATCTTCTTGTCTGGAAATTGGATTTTCTTTGTTCTATGTTTATACCCCAGTGATTAAACCCCTGAATTTTAAAATATGAAAACAAAGCGGTGGTTTTGGTTTTTATTTTCCCTTTCAACTCTTCAATTATCGGCTCAAGGTAGCCTTCAATTTAATCAGGTTTTATTGGTAGATAGTGCTTTGTTTACTGTTCCTGCAAACAAGGTTTGGAAAATTACAGCGGTAAGTGGACGTGAATTCAGGAACAATGAGTGCATTGACCTGTCAGTAAACTCAACCCACGAATTGGTAAGTGCAAGGTGTGCTTATCCATATTCTACCAACAGCGCTGTGGCAACGTACACCATTTCTTTTTTTAGGGTAAATGGAAAAAGGGTGTTAAATGCCATAAATGGCTTGGGGGCCGCCACGGGTTATTCAGGTGTTAACAATTGTATTTGTGTTGGAGGTACTTGTACCTTTCAATTGAGTTTGCCTTGTGCTAATTTGAACACAGATCCGAATATTTTACCGATGTGGCTCCCAGCAGGTACCACCTTACGTTCAGGAGGGCCTAATACCTTTTGCTCTGTTGTTGAATTTAACGTGGTTCCATAATCTTCTTAAAAATCCAGTTTGGATTCTATCTCCAACTCCTTCTTAAAGCATGCTATAACCTTAACCCATGAAAGCACCCCATTTTATTTTTTCGCTCTTTGTTTTGCCCCTTTGTTTGAATGCTCAAACCTCCTTTCCATTGGGCGAGGTTTGGGGAACCTCGCTTTTTTTTCCTGCCTCGGCAGGCGGTTTTCAGGCGCTGAAAGATGGGAAGCATTACCTGGAATTGGATGAGGCTTTGATAAAGTATCATTTTGAAAAGGAAAAGGCCGTTGACACCTTTCGTTTTTCGTTTGGAAATGAGGCTTTGGTTCCGGAATCGTATGAACTAAGTCCCAACGAAAGCCGGGTTTTGTTGGGCAGCGATATTGAGTCTATTTACCGGTATTCAAGCAAAGGTAGGTACTATTGGGCAAATTTAACCGAAGGGCGAGCCCAGCCTATTGCAAACAACAAGCCCATTTCGCACCCCAGTTTTTCGCCCGACAACCGCCACCTGGTATATCAATATGAGAACAACCTGTATTTGAAAAATTTGAGCGATGCCACCGAACGGGCCATCACCACCGACGGAGAGAAGAACGCCATAATTCATGGTTCTGGAGATTGGGTGTACGAAGAAGAATTTACCTTGGTTAAGGCTTTTGACTTTTCGGCCGATGGCCGTTGGTTGGCTTGGTTGCGTTTTGATGAGCGCAATGTTCCTGAATTCCACATGCCAATGTTTAAGGGCAAGTTGTATCCGGAAGACGTTCGCTTTAAATACCCCAAGGTGGGGCAACCCAATTCAAAGGTTGAACTTATGTTGTGCGAAATGCCTGATGGGCAACCCAAACGCATTTCATTGCCTTTGCATTTGGAGTATGCTCCAAGGTTGCTTTGGAACCATCAGGGGCAATTGTATTTGATGGGCTTGAATCGACTGCAAAATCACTTTTGGTTGTATTTGGTGAATCCCACCGATGCCACCTTAAAATTGGTGTACCAGGATTCCAGCAACACCTACCTGGAAATTCCAGATCCCATTCAATTGCTGCCCGACAGCAAAGAATTTATCATTCCCTCGGAACGCAGTGGATTTAAGCACCTGTACAGGGTGAATCCCGAAACAGGTCGCCAGGTTCAGCTGACCTCGGGAAATTGGGAGGTTCAGGAAGTGCTGGGTTACCATGCCGGAACAAAAACCTTGTTTTTTACTTCGACCGAATACAGCCCCATCGAACCCAAGGTATATGCATTGGATGCCAAAGGCCAGCGGCGTATGTTTGTTGAGGGGCCAGGTCAGCAATCGGCAGAACTGTGCGGAGATTATGTGGTGTTTACGTACAGTGAAGCACACAAACCCTACAGGTCGGATTTGTATTCTGTGAAGGGGAAAAAATGCAAAAACTTGGTGGACAATTTAGACCTTGAGGCGGCGTATGCGGAGCGGGGATTAAGCAAACCTGAGTTTATTCAAGTGCCAGGTTCAGAGGGAAGTGTATTGAATGCTTTTGTAATAAAACCATCGAATTTTTCGCCGAATACAAAGTATGGATTGCTGATGTATGTGTACGGCGGGCCGGGTAGCCAAGAAGTGCTGAACGGGTGGATGGGGCCCAATTATGGTTGGTTTCAGTATTTGGCCAGCCAAGGAATTGTAGTGGCCTGCGTAGATAACCGTGGTACAGGGGGAAGAGGTAAAGCCTTCAGAGATGTAACCTATGGTCGTTTGGGCGAAATTGAAACCGCTGACCAACTAGCGGCGGTAGATTGGTTTGCACAGCAATCTTGGGTGGATCCTAGCCAAATAGGCTATTTCGGGTGGAGCTATGGAGGGTATATGAGTGCGCTGTGTTTGCTTAAAGGAAAAGGGAAAGTGGCGGCAGCCATTTCAGTGGCTCCGGTAAGCAACTGGAAGTTTTACGACAATATTTATACAGAGCGCTACATGGGAACCTTGCAAACCAATCCCAAGGGGTTTGATACCCAATCTCCGATATCGTTGGCCGAAGATTTAAAAGGGGGATTTCTGCTTATTCATGGCAGTGGCGACGACAATGTGCATTGGCAAAATGCAGCGGAGTTAAGTTCAGCCCTAATAAAAGCAAACAAAGATTTTGAGCAGTTTATTTATCCAGATAAGAACCATGGAATTTATGGAGGCTTTACTCGAAGTCATTTATACCGTAAAATGACAGGATTTTTGATGGAGTACTTGGGCAATCAACGGCCCTAATTGAATAGGGGGACAGAACAATTGTGGCCTGCGGGCGGGATTGAACAAGGTTGCCCGCAAAGGTCAGGGGCTTTTGGCCGCGAGGCTGCCCGGGCGACCTTGGGAGCCACGGGCAGCCCGCTGGCCAAGTGCCCTTGACCTGCGGACTACCTGTGAAAGCCCGAAACCCGCCCTAAAAAAGAACCCTTATTTGATTCCGTGCATCCAGCGTGAAACCATTGGGCCCAGAAGGAAAAGCAAAACCCCGCAGCCAATGGCCACAAAACCAAGCATTTGGAAGACGCTCAGCCCAATGGAAAGGGACTGTTGGCGTAGGCTGCTGACAATTTGACCGGTGGGGCTTTCTTGAATTCTACTCTCGGGGTTGCTGGAGTTTGCATTTGGAATTGATGCTGCCGCAGCACTGTCGCGGCGCGCCAAGAAATACGTTGTGGAAGGTGCTTCGCCTTCGGCCACCACCGCGCTGTCGAGGTAGTACGTATAGGCAGAACCTTGGGCATTTAGATTGCCGATAGCGGTAGAACTTGAAAGGGCTTTTTCAATGCTCAGTGAATCTAAGCTTGCCATAAATGTGGTGTCGGCGAACAGAGCTTTGTAAGCAGGGTCTGTAAGCGATTCGGTGAATTCAGGACTTTGCACAATGTTCTTTTCGCTTACTGTAGTTAGTTTGGCAATGTGTTTGCCCGCTTGGTGGGCAATGGAAGAAGACAAAAACCAAATGCCCATAAGGAAAGCAACGATGTTGGCGGGGCTTAGCTTGGTTACCAAGGAAAGTCCAACCGGAGAAAGGGTTAGTTCACCCAGGGTATGGAGCAAATACAACAGAATCAAGAAAAAGGCAGGGACCAAACCGGCAATTGCATAGCCTTTACCTAGGGTGAGCACCAAAAATCCCGCACCGAGAAGCACCAGGCCAAGGGCGAATTTGTAGGGGGCAGAAGGTTCTTTCCCTGAATTGGCCAATTTAATCCAAAGCCAAGAAAATAGGGGAGCAAAAAGCATGATAAACAGCGGGTTGACCGACTGGAAGAAGGTGGTTGGAATATTTGTTCCAAGTAAACTGCGGTTTACATTCCGTTCTGTAAACAAGTTCATTGCCGAACCTGCCAATTCGAAGAAGGTCCAGAAAACGGTGGTAAATAGCAGTAAAATAACAATAACCCAAATGCGTTGTTTTTGAACTTGCTCGTATTTGGTTGATTGGAAAAGTAGGTAGCCCAGAATTAAGATGGCTAGAACGGCAAGACCAATATCTACCACATCGTTTTGCTTAATAAGCAACCAAGCCAAAGGAACCATAACAGCTGTTGTGAGGTAAGGAAGCCATTTGTTGGGTAGGCCTTGTAGCATAGGTTTTTGTTCTTGGGGTTCGTAGCCATAGGTTTCAAACCAACCTTTGGCTTGGGCCCACATAAAGATGCCAAAACCTAGCATCATGCCGACACCTGCCGTTAAGAAACCGTATTTCCAGCCTTCAATTTCGCCGATAGCGCCACAGGTAAGCGGAGTTAGGAAGGCGCCAATGTTAATGCCCATATAAAAAATGGTAAAAGCACCGTCGCGACGGGGGTCGCCATCGGGGTAGAATTTGCCAATCATACTGCTGATGTTGGGTTTGAAGAATCCGTTTCCAATTACAAGCAGAGCCAAGCCAATGAAGAAGGTGGTTTGGTTGTCGGCGAACAAGGTGAATTGGCCTGCTGCCATAAGTAAAGCACCCCAAATAATGGCTTTTCTGAAACCCATGATGCGGTCAGCAAAAACACCACCTAAAATTGGGGTCAGATAAACCAAGGCACCATAGGCACCATAGATACCATAAGAAGTCGCATCATCGAATGCAAAGCCACCTTTAATTAGTTCCGAGGTCATATAAAGCACCAAAATGGCGCGCATTCCGTAGTAGCTAAATCGTTCCCATAATTCCACCATAAACAAGGCGAACAAAGCTTTTGGGTGCACTTTTCGGTTCATAAAAATAACCGCTGCAACCCATACGGCTACGGCGGCCCAAGAGATTAGCATTAACTGATAAGCTGGATTCATAGTTTTTCTTTCATTGTTGGTAAACGAAACTAAATAAAAATTGGATTATCCCAAGGTTTCGTTCAGGTTAAATGCAAGGAGAGGGTGAAAAATACTCTATTTTATCTGTTTCAATAGATTTGATTATCTAATTGATACTTAAGTTTTTTGGAAAATGGGTTTTGTACAAAGGCCATAACGGGGTGATAGATTGAATGAAAATGTACCTACAGTGAATAATTTACTCGAAAATGGCCTTATTTTTGACTGAAAACAATTAAGGGGATTGAAAATCAATTTGAGAACATGGGTAAAATTATCTTTTTCGTTTCATGGGTGGGTTTAATTTGCCTAAGTTTTGAGAACGTTCATGGGCAGGTGTATAGGTATTCGGAATTGCAAACCTATGCATCGAAGGCTCAGGCTGATGCCATGTTAAAGACGGAAAGGGCCGTTGCCAAAAGATTTCACGAACTATTGAATGCCTATAGGGCTCAAAAGAAACTGCCTGCTTTGGATTGGAATGAGGCCTGTTTTTTGGCGGCCCACAACCACAATCAATGGATGGCCTTGCGTGAAACCTTAAGCCATGAGCAGAATGCCCGGAATGGCGTATTTACTGGGGCTCAGCCGGGTGATCGATTGGGTTTTGTGTTGCAGGGCAGCAAATTGGCTTTGTCGTGGAGTGCTGAGAACTGCTTGCAATCGTATGTGGATGACATGGCCGCCATATCTATTGAAGAGGTAGCGGCAGCGGCCCTAGAGCAATGGAGAAATTCAACAGGGCACAATGCCAACATGTTGGGAAAAGACCATGGATCGTGCGGTACGGCTTTTCGTATTGTTGATGGTTGGGTTTGGGCAACCACTTTGTTTGCTTATCCAGCCAAATAAGGTTGTTTTTGCAACCCGTTTTGGAGAATGGAATGGGAGTTGAAAGATCCTGTATGTTTATTCCTCTTCGGGGAGGTTTAGCAATCGGAGAATTTCATCGGCATCGAGTTTGAACACCCCGGGTCTGGTGAATTGACCTGCAATCATGAATTTTCCAAGAATAACAATGCCCTTGTCTTTGTCGATGTACATATCGGCAATGCTAGAAACGCCGTTGCTTCCAAGATCGTAGGTAACCACGGGAATGTCTTGTGGGCTTAAGAATTGAAGATGGATTTGCCCATCGGTTCCGCTGTAGCCAATAACGGTGTAGTCTTTGTTTTGAACCGTAAGTGTTTTAAAGCATACCCGGGATTTGGGTCTCCAATTAAACAAATAGGTGCCACCTAAGTCTTGGGCGGTAAACACTCCAGAGCCTAGGGGGGCATTTAGGTTTAAGTACATGTCGTTGTTTAAGAAACGGTGCGCCATCCAGCCTTGTGCTCTTGGCATGGCCATAGCGATTCCGCCTTTGTATTGGGTTCCTTGGTACAGGGCGGTTTGGTTTAAATTGGCATCCAGCATCAAGAAAGAATAGCTGTAATTAACGAAACCATTAAAATAGAATTCGCCTTTTGAATTTTGGCCTCCGAAGAAGGGGTAAATTTCGGCTCGGGTCAGGTAATCGTAAATGATGTTGTCGATTTCTTGGTAATTATTGTACCCTTTGCTTTGCAGGATACCCCATGCTGGGTTAAGCAGGTGAATAAAGGTTTGTCGAGCATATCGGTTATAGGTAACCAGCATAGGGTTTCCATTGTTGGTGGTGCCAAGAAAGAGGGGATATTGCCCGCCGGGTAACCGAGCGACTTCAACGGCTTGGCCGGGTGCTTGAACCGCAAAAACGATAGGAGCAAGGCTGGCTCTGTCCATGCAGACGAAATGAGGAGTTCCATTGATGGTAACAAAGCCATGTGCGGGGTGAATAACCGAAGCAGGAGGGGTCCAGCTGCCACGAAAATCGCCATTGGCATCCAACCAAGCTAGGTGAGGGTCCCATTGTCCTGTAGCTGAAAGCATAACCAAACCGTCAGCGGTAGGGCAAACCGATTCGGGGTGAAAGACCTTTTGGGCCACATCGTCGTGGAGAATATGGAAAAAAGAATCTCCTGGCTGGAAGGTGTCGTCTACGCATGAGTTTAACAAGGCAGCAAGAAGCAGAGCAACTAGGGCAAAAGGCGTTCGGCGTAGGTTCATCGGATAAGGCGTTTGCGTTTTTTGGATTTTTGTCCGAAGCTGCAGTTGGCGTAGTTGCTAGGGCTGGCAGAAATGATGTTGCCAGGAGCAAAAACTATGTAAAATCCAAGGTCCATATGCTGGGTGGCGAATTCATCGAAAACGTCCAAATATCCGGTTGCCCAGCCCTCGGTGTTGGCGTATCTGCGCGAGGCCAAAATGGGCGGAGTCAAGCCCCAGCGAAAATCGGCCATAAAGCCGATTTCAATGGCATTGGTTCGCCAGCGGACTCCAATTCCACCCATGGCACCAGCGTCGAAATTTGAAACAGGATTTGAGGCGGGGCCAGAATGTGCCCGAATGAAACCGATGTCGTCATCGAGGGCAGGCAATTCGCTTTGGCGCAGAAAGCGTTCGTCAACTTGTTTGGTTCCACCGGTTAAGAAGCCAATGTATCCACCCAATGAAACGAAAGGAGAAACGGCATTTGGCAATAAGTCCCATCGAACCATAACGGGCAGTTGCAGGTATTGAAATTGCTGTCGGAAGCGCTGGTCCATTACCAGTGGGTCGGCCGAGGCGGTATCGTTAAAAAGGATTCTGGTATCGTAGCGGAAGGTGTGTTGGGCATAGCGGAGCATGGGGACCAAATAAATCTGGTCGTTAAGGGCTATTAAAGAAATCACTCCCGCCTGAAAGCCCATGTGGTCTAAAGAAAACCAATCTTCGTATTGTTTGGCCTCGCGGTCAACAATCATGGGAGTTGGTTGAAGAACAGAGTGGCGGTTCAGCACCATAATGTTGCTAAAGTTAACACCCCCATATGCCCCAATGCGAAAAGGAGCTTGGGCGAAAATGGACAATGGTGCAATCAGCAATAAAAATAACAACCAGAAAGGGTTCTTCATACTCTAAAAGTACGTTCAAAGGTATCAGATTCGCAAACAGAGAAAGGGAAGAATTTGTTAAGAAAGGTTTTTTTAATGAAAACGAAGAATGGGATCCATTTGGTTACCGGATTCTTGCGTCGTAAGTAGACCCCATACTGCTGTTGGAATGAAGCCTAGACATCATGTGCTTTTTAACCACATTGAAAACGGCCATGTGCACATCTTCCACCACCTCCATGTCGTTCACTTTTGCATGGATGACCACATCGGCCAGGGTGGCAATTTTTCCGCCCTTAAAACCGCACATCGCGATGGTTTTAGCTTGATTTTCGCGGGCGAATTGCATGGCATTGACAACATTTTCGCTGTTTCCACTGCCTGAAATTCCGATAACCACATCGCCAGGGTTTAAGTAGTTTTTCAGGGCTTCTATAAAGATTTGCGACCAGTCGGTATCGTTGGCGATGGCCATCATTGATGGTAGGTTGTCGTTCAGGCAAATCATGCGGAAGCGTTTTTCCAAACCGAAAGATGCTCCTTTAATAAAGTCGCCTGCGGCATGGCTAGCGGTTGCCCCACTGCCGCCGTTTCCGAAGGTAAAGATTTGTTTTTGTTCTTGTTGTGCATAGGCAAACAACTCAATCATCGCGTTGATTTGAGCATGTTCCAACTGGTCGAGCGTATTTTTTAGGGAATCCAGGTATTGTTGGGTTAAATCCATGGTTTTAGAAATGGGTTAATGGCCTGGATAAATTAGGGTTGTTCCTTCTTGTTCAAAGCCAAAATCAAAGGTACGCAAATTTGAAAGGGCTTGGCGGAGTTTTGCTTGAGTTGGTTTGGGGCAATAAAAGAGAAGAAATCCGCCGCCTCCGGCACCCAGCAATTTACCGCCCGTTGCTCCATTTTTCAATGCAGCCTCGTAGGCTTGATCTACCAAAGGGTTGCTTATTCCTCCCGCCAGGCTTTTTTTCATTTCCCAATTTTCATGCAAAAGAGTGCCCATGGCATCTATGTTACCCGATTTAAGTTCAGCGGCAAGGACATCGACCAAGGCGGTCATTTCTTTCAAAGCGTTAAATCGGTCTTCCTGGCTAACGTTTTTCTTTTGTTCGGAAAGGATGCTTGAGGCTTTGCGCTGATTCCCGGTATAAAACATGAGCAGGTTTGAGTCGAGTTCTTGACGGATTTCAGGGTTCAGGTTTAAGGGTTCAGTAATTACCTGACCGTTGGGAAGAAAACGAAAAATGTTTAAGCCTCCTATGGCGGCACCATATTGGTCTTGTTTACCAATGGGTTCGCCCAAATCGACAATCTCGACCTTGCATGCCTCTTCGGCCAGGTGTTGCTTTGAAACCTGAATTCCTGAGGCGGCATACAGGTTGTGCAGCAATCCAACGGTAAAAGAGCTGCTGCTGCCCATGCCCGTTCCGGCGGGGACATCTGCAATGGAACTGATTTCAATGCCATTGAGCTTGAAGCGTTGAAGGGCCACCCTTAATATGGGGTGTTTTAAATCAGCTGCAGAGGAAACCGTTTCGGTCTCGCTGTATTTAACCCGAATTTTATCGGGTTCAAAATACTTGTGCGACGAAATGTACATGTACTGATTTATGGAGGTGCTAAGTACGGCACCAGGATGGCGTTCATAAAAGGCAGCCATGTCTGAACCACCTCCAACAAAACTAATTCGGAAAGGTGTTCTGCTGATAATCATGGTTCAAAGATATGCAGCCAATGAAACAAACTCAAAGTCGGTTCCCATTTTTATAGTGAGAATACCCGATTTGTCGGGAAGGGCTAAATGGAAAAGGTATAAAAATAGGTACCTTTGGGCTAGAAAATAGATGATATGTCAACACCGGTTTTTTTGGTTCCTGAAACATCGTGGATAGCGGTTTCGCCCGATAGTGATTTTAGCCTCAATAACCTTCCTTATGGGGTAGCCCGATTTCCAAAAGGGGAGTTTTCGGTTGTTGTAGCAATAGGGGATTATGCCCTAAATTTAAGCCGGTTGTATAAGAGGGGTTATTTCCCAGAATTGAATACCGAAAAGAATCCATTTCGGAAGAGTTCCCTGAATGCCTTTATTCGTTTGGGTAGGCCCTCATGGACCTATGTTCGTAGAAGGTTGCTGGAGTTGTTGGATTTGAAAAATACCGAATTGCAGAAAAGAAAGGATTTGTCGAAGATCTTGGTGCCCCAATCGTTGTTGACATTTTTGTTGCCTGTGGAAATTTCAAACTACACCGATTTTTATTCTAGTTTGGAGCATGCCAGCAATGTAGGGAAAATGTTCAGGCCAGACGGAGATGCAATGTTGCCGAACTGGAAACACATTCCGGTAGGGTATCATGGTAGAGCCAGCTCTGTCGTGGTTTCGGGATACCCCATTCACCGCCCTAAGGGGCAAACCCTGCCAGAGGGATCAGAGGTTCCCGTTTTTGGTCCTAGTCGATTGCTTGATTTTGAATTGGAAATGGCCTTTATTGTAGGGAAATCCAATGCGCTGGGAGAATCGGTTCCTGTGGATAAGGCAGAGGATCATTTGTTCGGGATGACCATTTTTAATGATTGGTCGGCTAGGGATATTCAAAAATGGGAGTATGTGCCTTTAGGGCCATTTTTGGCCAAAAATTTTGCCAGCAGTATGTCTCCTTGGGTTGTTACCATGGATGCCTTGCAACCGTTTAGGACAGAGGCGCCGGTTCAAGATGTGGAAGTACTTCCCTATTTAAGGGAGAAAAACAGAGGGACCTATGACATTAAATTGCAGGTAGATATACAAGCGGCAGAACTGCCAGCGGTTACGGTTTGTCGTTCCAACTTTAAGTATTTGTATTGGACAATGGCCCAACAGCTCGCGCACCATACTGTGGGGGGGTGCAATATGCAGGTTGGTGACGTTTGCGCATCGGGTACCATTAGCGGGCCTAGTCCTGATTCCTATGGCAGCATGCTTGAATTAAGTTGGAAGGGAAGCAAGCCCTTAATGTTGGCAGAAGGAGTGGAGCGTAGGTTTTTGCAAGATGGTGATGTGGTTGAAATGCGGGCCTATTGTGAAAAAGAGGGTATTCGAGTAGGTTTTGGAGCGGTTAGAACAGAAATTTTACCTAGTAAATAAATCTTGGCAAGGTTTTTGGCCTACTTTTGTTACAAAATACAAACACCATGAAACGCATTGCTTTATTGTTGCTGATTTTGCCTAGCATTATGCTGGCTCAAACCCCTGCCAAACCTTTTGATTTTGGCGCCAAGGTTGGAATAAATGTCAATACGCTGAGCACCAGCCTGCCAGATTACACCGGGGAGTATTACACCGGATTTGGAATTGGGGTATTTGGTCGGATTAACGTAGAGAAATTTTATGTTCAACCTGAGTTGATGTATTCGGCTGTAGGGGGAGATTTTACCTTTGACGGAGTGGCTTACCAAGCGAGGCATCAGGGTCTAATGATGCCTGTTTTATTTGGATATAAATTTGTGGACTTCAAATTGATGAATATTCGTGCCTATGCCGGTCCCTATTTCTTTTATCAATTTGGCAATCGGGTCGATGCTGTTGGCCAAGGTTTAACGGCAATAGATATGGAGGGTAATCTTAATGAAATGGGTGCGGGCATTCAGGCCGGTGCAGGTTTGGATATTTGGAAATTGACCTTTGATTTGCGTTACCATTGGGGCTTGTCGAACAATTTGGGAAGCAGACAATTTAACGGGGAGCCCAATGCGGGTTTAAAAAATGCGAACTGGGAGGTTTCTGTAGGGTTTAAGTTGTTTTAAAGCAGAAAAATTAATGGGACGCCAAACCTAGAGACTGGGTTTGGCGTTTTCATTTTGTACCTTTGAGCAAATTAGAGTTATGAGTGCTGCCGCCGAAAGAAAAAAGCTATTCGTATCGCACAAAGACGAATCGATTCGGATGTTTAAAAACCCGATAATGGATTTTTTTTCAAGGGTTCATTTTGCGGTGCCTTTGATGATTTATGTTCCGGTAATTCTTTGGTTCGGATACAGGGCCTTTTTTGCTTCGGACTTGTTGGTTTGGCAGGCCGCTTTGGTGGTTTTGGGTGGTTTAGCGTTTTGGTCGTTTACTGAGTATATTTTGCACCGTTTTGTTTTCCATTATCATCCTAAATCTGAGTTTGGAAAGCGGATTCATTTTATTGCCCATGGGGTTCACCATGATTATCCGAACGATTCCATGCGGTTGGTATTGCCACCCAGCATAAGTGTGCCTTTGGCTTTTTTATTTTATGGATTGTTTTTGGCGGTATTGGGAAGCACCTATGCTGCGCCGTTTTATGCTGGATTTGTGTTGGGGTATTTATTGTATGACGAGTTGCACTATGCGACGCATCATGCGAATCTTCAGGCAGGATGGTTTCAGAAAATCAAGAAGCACCACATGAAGCACCATTACCAGGATCCGGATATGGGTTTTGGAGTGAGTTCAAATGTGTGGGATTTGGTTTTTGGAACGCGTTTTAAATCTTAAGATTTTAAACGTTTAAAAAGAAGGTGAAACAGCAGAGCGTGGGGCAGGGTTAAGGCCGCAAGCAGCCCCAGCAAACCTATCATTTTTTCATGTGTTGGGAACCAATTCCAGGCTAGGGTAAACATGGCCCATGCGGAAAGGGTTATAAAGCCGACAGAAAGAAGAAAATTGCGGTTGATTTTTTTGATGGTTTGCCAAACGGCCAAGGCACTATGGGGGGTGTGCCAAACCAGGAAATACAAGGTAAAATGAACAAAGAAAGGAAGTAGGATTCCTGCCAAAGAAATTCCCAACAGAATGAAAACTCTGGGAGTTTTATTGTGGGTCATAAGGAAGGCTACCCAAATTAAGGTGCTAGCTAAGCCAAACCAGGGGATTAAAGAATCGTTGGGGAAAATGGGGGAAATTGAGGGAGAGGTGAACGATTTCCACTCCTGCAAATGAACAGCGAGCAAAAAGACAATATGAAGAAGGCCACCTAAGGCTTGTTTGGAACTGGAATTGGATTGGAAATCGGTTTCGCCGAAATGCCAGGCAGAAATAAGCATGAAAGCAGGGAATGCCCATTGCAGGGAAAAGTGCCAGGCACAATAAACGAGGCCGACCAGAACGATATAAAGACCTAGATAGAGTGTCCATGGCCAAGATTTGAGTAGAGTTCGACCCAAGTACAAATCGGCGGCTCCATGAGGAACGCCAAAAGCAATTACGGCGAGCATTAAAATGGTTTCAAGGGAGTTCATGCTTGGGTTGGCTAAGAAAAAAGGCGGAACCCCGGTAGGGATTCCGCCTTTTGAAAGGAAAGAAAATTAAGCTTCTTTTGACTGAGACAAAGCGTAAATTACTAAGCCAAAGCCGATTTTGTTTACAGCATCACCGATATTGTAAACTACGTCCATCAAGGGATTTCCAGCAGCGGCACCCCACATTCCAAACAAACCGCCAGGAGTACCAATGATGTAACCTAGAGGATAAATAGCCCAACCTACCAAAACAAACCAAGCCAAAACCTTAACGGCACGGGCCACAGCAGGACCGGCAGTAGCTGCCAATTTAGCAACTTCACCGAACCATACAAGGTAAGCGATGTAGAAATAAGCAGCACCAGAAAGAACGCCCCACAAAACAGATTGGTCGCGGTCGATGGTTTCGCCGAAGAAGCCGGTAACCAACATAACCACAGAAGCCAGAATCAATTTCCACAGCAAACCGATTTTAGCGCCCGCTTTTTTGGTGATGAGGTAGAACTCAACGCACATTAAGGGAACGGTTAGCAACCAATCCACGTACCGGAAGAAGGTGGGAGAGGTTTCGGTAGCGGTGTAAAATTCGCGCATGTAGTAGTAGTGTACTGCTGCGATAAACGTAATTAAACCGCTGACAAGCAAGGAAGTTCTCCATTTTTCAGGAACATTCCTCATTTCAAGGAAAAAGAAGGCCGAAGCCGCCATCATGGCCATAGTACCTACGAAAAAGGTAAAGGCAGTGTAGGTCGACAAGTCGTACCTGATTAACATTTCCATCATCTTAGAAGGATCTGCAGAGAGCAAGTGTTTTACCATGTGTTTAAATTTTGGTTAATAACTCTTAAACAAGGCTGTTTTGATTTTGTTCACGTGTGTTTGAATTAAAGTTGTTGAAAATCAGTCTTTTTATAAATAAATGGCATTCAAAGGCAAGATTTAGTTTAATAAAAAACCAAAAAAAATGTTTAACGAGTTGGCCTGCGGCCCCGATGGAGCCGACACCGACTTTAAGCAAAAAAAAACGGCGGCTTGGTTGGGTTGGGCGAGCAGAGTAAGCCCAACCCAAGTTAGTCCGCTGATTTTTTTGCAAAGGAGGTATAGGGGACAGCGGGAAAAGCCGCCCAAATTAAAAAATCAATG
>VGMT01000039.1 GCA_016866335.1 Bacteroidota bacterium
AACGTTTAATAAACGTTTAAAAACGGATAAATCTTGAAACCCTTGTTGGAAAAGGCCTTTCCGAGCATGCCTCTGCTTGCTTTTTTTTACCCAAAATTTCATTGGGCCGCCCGCGGCAGGGATTGAACCGGGTTGCCCGCAAGGGTGGCGGGGAATGGCCCGCGCGGCGCGGAGGCGACCTTGGGAGCCACCGCAAGCCCGCTGGGCCAACCACCGGCAACCGCGGACAACCGGTGAAAGCCCGGCTGCCGCCCCCAAAAAATTAAGGACTTACCAAATTGAAGGTTACCTGAACGTACCAGGTGTGCGACAGGGTGTTTTCAAGTACGTACTTTTGGTCGCCGAAAAAGCCGCGGAAAAATTCGCGGTTGTCCGCACCAAAGCTATCTACCTCAAACGCATAATTGTAGCGCAAGCCCGCTTGAATGCCAATCCAATAAAAACCCGACAAAGAACGTTGGTACTCTAAACGCAAGCGCAGTTCGCTTCGGCGCAGCTCCAAATTTGGACTGTTTACGGGGATGTAGGCATCGACATTTTCTAGCCTATAGCTTTGGCCTTCAAGCTCGAAGCCCAAGGTTGCAAGGCTGCGGGAACTAAAGGTGCGGCGCAAGCTGCCGCGCGCGGGCAACAGGCATTCCACTCCCCATTTTCCGCTGGCCGAGGTCCAGTTGAGCAGCACCACCGGCACGTAGTTTAATTCGCCCACCCGGTAGGTGCGGCTAATGCCGGCGCCCCACATAAAACGGTCGCTCACCTTTCGGCCATACAACACCGCCCCCGAATAGCGCAGGTTGCCAAAGTGGGGCAAGCGCTTCCACCCATAATCTCCGCTGGCATCGGCCGAAGCCTGGATCAACAGAAAATTCTTTTCGTCGAAGGGTTTAAACAAGGTGAATCCCAGTCCGGCCGTGCGCAGTCCGTTGCGCGACAGCCACTGCTGAAAAGGATTGGTTAAGACCCCCGCATTTTCAAACAGATAATACTGGTCCTGATAATTTAGGTTCATTTGCCAAATCAGGTTGTTCCGCGATATCAGCGGAATGTTGGCCTGCAAACGCAGGCCATGAGAAAGGCCAATGCGCGAGGCGGCGGTGTCGGGCGACAGGGAGGTATGTGCAGAGTCGGCCGCGGCGGGACTGATTAAGTCGGCTCCGCCAACGGCTTCGTAGCCTATACTGATTAGCCGGGAAGGACTTAGGTTCAGCACCTTCGAGGTGCAAAACCGCTTGGCGCCTTTGTCGGCAAAATCCAGATTTCCATACATGTCCCAATCTTCGTCGGCCGTGGTGCTGTCGGTTTGAGAAAATCCACCCAAGGGCAAAAGGAGCAGGGCTCCCAGCAACAATCGATTCAGCATGGGCATTATTTGCCTGGGATTTGAAGGCGTTTCCACACGTCGGTGCGCCCAAAAGTAGAAATGCCGATGTATCCCCGAATATCAAGGGTGTTGGGGTCTTTCATGGTAATGGTGCAGCTGTAGGTGCTTCCGTTTTCTGGGTCGTAAATGGTTCCTTCGGCCCAGGCGTTGTTTCCTGAATAGGTAAAATCTTTCAGCAAACGGTATCCCTTTAAAGGCACGGAGCGCAGGGCCTCGTCGGGATTGTTTTTGTCGGTTTTAGGCTGCTGAGATTTGGGGTCTAGGGGCTCACGAAGCCAAACGATTTTGCCGTAGTATTTGGGGCCTATTTTTTCAATTTTCACCCGAGCTTTGCCGTTGCTGGGTTCCCAGACTCCCAACAGGCGGTCTGCGTCGGCTTGAGCCGAAAGGCCAAGGCTAAGCGTAAAAAACAGAAGGCTAAGTGCAGATTTAAAGAATAGATTCATGGGGTGTAGGATTAAAAGGTGATTTCAAAGACCAGGTTTCCGAGCAAGGTAAGGGCTTCTTCGTGGTCGGCCTTAAGGTCGGCATCCAGAACCAGGTAAAAAGTGCCTTCTTTAAAAAAGGCCTTCAGGTCTGATTCGGCCGAAACCCCCAGTTTGGCTTGGCTGGCATTGGCCGGAAGGGGATTGAGTACGGCAGCGGTTAGGGATTCGCTGGCGTTGCCCATCAGGGCCAATGAGAAACTGCGGAACAGGTCTAGAGTTTGTCCGGAAGCGGGGCTGATTTCGGCCGAAAGCAAACGGACCGATGCGATGCGTTCTTTTGAAAATCCGGCAGAATCGGCCAGCAGACTTGGGTCGATGGTATGGCTAAAAGTAAACGTGTTGGCGCCCTCAAAATAGGGCCCGGCCGATTCAAAGGCGGCGGCAGAAAGGGTGTAAGTGCTTGTTTTTGTGGAGGTATTGCAGCCTATCGACAAAAAAAGAGCGGCGGCTAAAAAAAGGGCGAGCTGTTTCATAGGGGAAAGATAAAAAATAGTTTACAGCTTTTTTAATGATTGTTGATTAAGGGCGGTTTTAGGGTCCCCGGTGAAGTCGTGTTCATTCCTGGCCAAGCTGTCTGGGTTGTACATCGGGCCGGCCGGCCATGAAGAAAACACATGCCAAGCCAGGAAATTCGCGGCGGAAAAGGTAGCCACGAATGCACGAATGTGTGTGGTTAAAGGGTTTGCGTGGGTGTGGGTACGAGGGCAATCCATTCGTGGCTACGTTCCTTGGTAACAAGCCAGGAAATTCGCGGGGGAAAAGGTAGCCACGAATGCACGAATGTGCGTGGTTAAAGGGGTTGCGTGGGTGTGGGTACGAATGAACGAACGAACACACACACAGGGCGGCACCCTGTGCTAAGGTATTTCGCCCCTTCAGGGCTGGCCGGCTTGGTTTGGAATGCGGAAAATTTAGGTACTAGGCAACCCGTTCGTGCATTCGTGGCTAAGCTGTCCGGGATAATCCATTCCCCGCCCCAATTAATAATCTTCAAAAAAACACAATAATCTTACATGTGTTTTTACCTTTGTACTTGGAATTCCAAGCATGAGCGACCCCCTAAAACACGAATGCGGCCTGGCCCTAATCCGCCTTAAAAAACAAAGCCCAGCGCCCCATTCTTTAGCTTCAGGCACCGCCCTTCGGCACATGTACCTGTTGCTCGAAAAAATGCACAACCGTGGGCAAGACGGCGCCGGATTGGCCTGCTTAGCCTCCGATACCTTGGCCGGATTCCCTCCCATTTTACGCGAACGCTCCGTGGCCGCCCAGCCCATTCTTCACATTATTCAAAATATTGAAGAACAGCGCTCTAAATCAAATGGGCCCCTGCGCTTTGAAGGCGATGTGTACCTGGGGCATGTACGCTATGGAACGTATGGCACCTATGGCATCGAATCTTGCCACCCCTTTTTTCGCGACAGCCCCTGGAAAGAAAAAATGCTCTGCCTGGCTGGAAATTTTAACCTGACCAATACCGAAGATCTTTTTAAGCAGCTGGTGGAACTCGGGCAACACCCAAGCCAAACCGCCGATACCGTTACCGTAATGGAACGCATGGGCCATTTTTTAGACCAAGCCTTAGGAGCGATTGAGAACGGCGGCCGGCCAAACAGCCAACCCGATTTTGAGCAAATTCTTCGCAAAACCTTTCAAAAACTCGATGGGGGTTTCGCCATTGGCGGATTTACTGGCAATGGCCACGCCTTTGCCATCCGCGACCCCCACGGAATTCGACCCTGTTTTTGGTACGAAAACGATTATTTGATCGCCGTTGCCTCTGAACGCCCAGCCCTGCAAACCGTTTTTCATGCCAACCTAAACGAGGTTCATGAGTTAAACCCCGGCCAAGCCCTGCTGATCTCGCCACAAGGAAACCCCCAATTGGCTCAGGTTTTGCCGCCCTTGACCTCGGCCTCTTGCTCCTTTGAGCGCATTTATTTTTCACGAGGCACCGATGCCGATGTGTACCTGGAACGCAAAAGCTTGGGTGAACAGCTGGCCGCACCGGTTCTTGAAGCCTTGAACGAAGACCTTGAAAATGCGGTGTTTTCTTTCATTCCGAATACCGCCGAATTGGCATTTTATGGGTTGGTAAAGGGTGTTGAAGCCCATATTGAAGCCCAAACCGCCAGGCAGTTGTTCGCCGATAAGCCCCAATCTGAATCCGAAATTCTCGCCCTGTTGCGCCGCAAAGTACGGGTCGAAAAAGTGGCCGTTAAAGATGCCAAATTGCGCACCTTTATTACCGACGACAGCCACCGAAGCCACCTGGTTCAACATGTGTACGACATTACCTATGGCTCCTTGCGCCCCGGCATCGACAGCCTGGTGGTGGTTGACGACAGCATTGTGCGCGGAACAACCTTAAAGGAAAGTATCCTTAAAATGCTAGACCGGCTAAAGCCTGTGCGCATTTTGGTGGTCAGTTCGGCCCCCATCATCAAATACCCCGATTGCTACGGAATCGACATGGCCAGACTGGGCGACCTGGCCGCCTTTCGCGCTCTTCTGGCCTTGCTCTCAGAAGCAGGATTAAACTCAGAACTCAAGCAAACCGAGGCCAACATTTTAAGGGCAAGGGAACAAGGCTCGGATGGAGACCGAAACTGGGTGGCCGACCTGTATGCTCGATTTAGCGATGCCCAACTGGCCCAAAAAATGGCAGAACAACTTAGCCCCGAAGGGGTACAAGCCAAAATAAGCCTGGTGTTTCAATCCATAGAAGGCCTGCATAAAGCCTGCCCTAAACATACGGGCGATTGGTACTTTAGTGGAGAATATCCCACACCGGGCGGTTTTCGCTTTGTAAACCAAGCCTTTTTAAAATTTGTTCAAGGAGAAAACGGCAGGGTACAGGGCTAACCTTCTTACCAAGAAAAATCCCAGCGCAAGGTAAAACTCCGGGGCGCATTCATGATTCCAGGCCGGTCGGCATACTCTAAACTACCGATGTTTTTAACCAAAAACGACACCCGGCAATTCCATTTGGGCAGGTGGTACTGCAAGCGAACATCCACAATCCAGTCGCCGTTCCTATGCTTTCGATTCAACACATAGCTGTCGTTGAAATCGGGTATGGCCAAGGAAACAACCGTGAAATTGGGGTCGTACCTTTCAATAAACGACTGATAACGCACATTCAGCCCGAACCCCCACCGTTTCCAATCGCCCTGAACATCCATACGGGCCGTGTGCCGGCTTCGCATGGGCAGCAGCCATTCGGCCTCTGGCTTGTCTTGCAAATTTTGAAAAAAGGTGCCCCCCACGCGCTCTAAAAACAATCCCACATTCTGCATCTCCGGGTTTTTTTCTAAATTGGTGCCGAAACTGTAGGTGTAGCCGATCATTGGCTGAAGACGGAGTTTCCGATACTGTATTGTGCCTTGAACGGCACATTCAAAACCGGCAATTCTTGCCCTTCCGGTATTCAGCGATTTCCAGCCAAGCCAAGCTAAACTTGTGTCGGTACCGGCCGGCGGATAAAACCCTAGGCTGTATTCCGTCATGCGGTCAAACTCCATCCAAAACACCGAGGCATCAAAGCTGCCGGTTCCTCTTTTGCCCAACTTAAATCCGGCCTTTATTCCCAATTCGCTGTTGATCCCAGTTTCGGGAAGCAAATCAAAATTCGGAAAGATGTTTAGGCCACCCACATTGCCTCTTAAAAAGCGTTCGGCCAGGCTTGGCATACGGTACGATTGCCCCAGCGAAAACCTCAAAAAAGTTTGTTCTGACAACCTGTAATTGGCCCCCAATCTTAGCACAGGAATGGAACCCTCAACCAGCAAATCCGACCCATTTATTTCGTACCGAAGCCCCAACAGCACATTCAGACGGTTAAAGCTGCCCTCGACCTGGGCGAAGGCCGCCGCCGAAAACAATTCAAAGAACCTGGCAGGATTTCCCAGCGAATCCAGTTGCAACTCGGGCAAAAACAAATTGCTTTGTGTCCAGCCGTAGCTTCCTGTCATACCAGCCGTGGCCACCAATTTATTGTCCCAAAACCGCTGTTGAAACTGATAATCGGCAAGGGCTATGTTGGCTATGGCATCGATATCGGTTCCCGTTCCAAAGCGAAATTTCCTGAAAAAACGGGTTTTTAGCTGGTGGCTGGCTTTGTTTCGGTGCCATGACCAAAAGGGATCTAAGTTGAAAAAGTAATACCGGTCATCGCTGTACGAAAAGGCTCGATAGGCATTGGCATCAGAACCCGACCAAATCAAAAACCGGTTGCTGTTTTCGTACATTCCGGTGGCATTAAGCCCTACAACCATGCCGGGCTTTGAGGGTATTCTATACCTTGTTTTTAGATTAAAGCGAAGGCGCTGTTCGTCGTTAAATTGCCTGAAGCTGCGTTCTACATGTCCATTCCCGCCCAAAACAAGGTCGAAATTCTGCCCAATCCGTTCAGAGTGGCAAAAAAACAATCCCTGGGAATGGGGCGTTTCTCCGCTGGCATACCAGCGCTGTTCTGGAGTACGAGGCTGGTCAACCACATCTGAATAGACCCCCAAACGGGTTTCGGGTTCGGCTCCCGGCCAGGTGGTTAAAACGTGCACAATTCCGTTCATGGAACCTGAACCATAAAACACCGAACTGGCCCCTTTTATGATTTCAATTTGGTCGGTCATTTCCAACGGCAAGTACTGCCATTCGGCGTTCATTTGGTCGGCAGCCAATATGGGTAGGCCATCCAGCAAAACCGAAACCCGACTACCTACCCCGTAAGCATAACCCGACCCTCCTCGAATGTTGGCTTGTCCATCTGAAACCTGAACACCGGGAACCCGGTTTAGAATTTCGGCGGATTCAACCGCCGAGGTGTTTTTGATCAGCTCCCGGCTTACCACTTCTATGCTTACCGTTTCTTCGGCCGCCCGCTTACCGTATCGACTTCCTGTAACCACCATGGCGTCCAACGCCGTCGCCTCTGGCTTTAAACGAATCTCCCTGCCTGAATCGCCCGCCCGAAGCAATACCTCTTGGGGCGTATAACCCACATACCGCACCAAAACCAAGGTTTCAGCTTGTTCCAGTTCAAACCGAAATTCGCCCGTTGAGCCGCACAGCCCCAATACCTCTTTGCCCTTTTGAAGGGTGGCGCCCGGCAAGCCATCTCCACTTTGGGCATCGACCACCTTACCCTGAAACACAGCTCTCGGCGCCTGAGCACCAAGGCTCATGCCGCTAAAGCCTATTGCAAAGCAAATCAGCCAAACTTGGCGAAACACGGCACAGTTGAGCCTCAAGACCCTTTCTTAATCTACCTTTACAAAGGGCAGGGCACGTCGGCCCACAGCGCCTTCAACCACAGCCACATAATATCTACTTTGCCAACCCAATAGGGGAATGTCAAGCTGGGAAATTCCCGCCGACCATTCTTGCTCCCACAAAAGACGGCCAGAAAAATCCAATACCCGAACCCGGTTTACATCGGAACCATCGATGCGAATATGAATGCCCTCTGTGGCTGGATTCGGATACAAAAACACTCGGGTGTCTAGGGCCTCGATCGACGTACCGTTGTAGTTAAAGAATGCAGTATCTGAGCAGCCTTCAGGGTTCACAGCAATCAGGCCATAATAACCAGCAATGGGTGGATTGTACGTGGATTGTTGACCTTGGGGTGCCGGAATGGCCACCCAGTTGCTGCCCGATTGAAATATCCATTGAAAAGAATAGAATCCTGAAATAGAAGAATTTAAGGTTCCTGGCGGGTTTTGCAAAACCGCAAAATTGCTTGGAATGCCTGGAGCAACAGTGATTAACGTGTCGTGGCTAAATGAATAACAACCCGTATTTAAGTCAAATACCCGCACCTTATAGTTGCCCGTTTGCTTGGCAAAGGCCACCTCGGTAATGGCTCCCGCAAGCAACATGGTGTCGTTGTAAAACCACTCATAACCGTAACCCGGACTCACCCGCATTTGAATGGAATCGGGGCTGCAAACCGAACTGCCCGGCTGCAACACCAAACTTTGAACCGGCGGAACCGGAAACACCGTTACCGTATCGCTCACCTGAACCTGAAACACATTCTTGGTGTAGGTATAATTGAAGGCCAAGGGAGTATTTCCGCTGGTAAAATACTGGGTGGTTGCACCCAATGCGCTTACCTGTGGTAAATTCATAAACACCGCCGGATGCGGATTTTCGGTGTCGTCATAGCAGTTGTCGTCGGCCGTTCCCAAAAACCCGGAATCGTCGTCCCAAACCTCCAACCGGTACGGAGGATTCGTGGCGTTGATGCTCAAGGGTACACTGAAAGGCAATGAGGTGGTCTGCTGGCTTTCGTTGTTGAAAATTTCGGTGTTCGACCCATCAAATATCTTGATGTACACATCGGCCCCGCTTCCAAAATCGGTGCAATTCACCGCGGTTACCGTAACATTGGTCAGCTGAAACCCAAAGGTATCTACAGTGGCGGTGTACTGCACAGGGTACTGACCCGGAGCATAATAGGTTACCGCAGGCGGAGTTTCGATGTTCGATTGCAGGCCATTTCCAAAATCCCAGTTGTACAAAAACCCCTGGGTTTGGCCGGGTATTGGAACGTAAGCGTTGCTTGGAAAATTGTTGACAAAGGTTACAGTCAAGGGCGCACAACCTATGCCCGGAGCCATTGAAAATCCCAAATTAGAAGTAGTGTCGGGCAGCAAAACCAGCACGTTTGGAAAAGAGGTTTGGGCTTGCTGCGCCCCTAAAATTCCCGCATCTACGGTGGCCGTTACGTAGATGGTTACGGCATACACCCCTGGATTTCCAACTGGGGTTCCGCAAATTTTTACGCAACCCAAGGTGTCGTTCGACGAAGGGAAATAGGTGCAGTTGTTGCTGTTCATATTGCAGCTCCAGTTCAGCCCAAACGGCAAGCCCGAAATGGCATCAATGCGCAGCTGCAACAAGTCCACAATACCCAAAAGCCCGCCCGAAAACGGGGCAGCATCAATCTGTTTTGGCAAATAAAAGGTTACGTCTTGCGAATAGGGTTGAGCCACCGTCGCGGCAGGCAGGGAGTCAGGACAAAGCCCACCGCCAGGCACATAACAGGTGTTATTTACAACGCATCCGGGGCAAGCTTGCCCAGCCAATTCAGGGCCAAAAAGCAGCCCAGCAAACAAAAAAACAAGGAAAGAATACACAATTTTCATACTCAAGCAGGTTGGTAACAATAGGTTAAAGATACGGTAGGATTTTGAAATTTCGGATGGCCCTGTCTGTTCTGTTTTTTGGGGGCGGGTTACGGGCTTTCAGGGCAAGTCCGCATCGGCATGCTGCTGCGCCAGCGGGGGGCAAGTAGCTCACAAGCTCGCTCTTGCCCCCTCGCGGCGCCGAAGCAAGCCGCTTTGCGTGCTTGCCTCTTCAATCCCGCCCGCGGGCCGCCCCTTTCCATGCTGCGCTCCGCTCCGAAAGCAATCCCTGCCAAGCCTCTGTGTTGGCATCGGGCTCTGTTTTTATTTCTAAAAGCCCAGGCAAAAGCCCTTTGGTTTGCTTTAAATAGTCCTGTAAACTCGGCAAATCTTCAACCCTTTGGTATGCCCAGGCATGGCGCTGTGCCAACCATTCAAAATGACCTGGTCTGCCTGCAACAAAATGCGCTTCTGGATCGGCCGACCTGCTTTTTGGGCCCGGCAAATTCCTGAAAATCTGACCCCCTTGGTTGTTGAAAACCACCACACTTAGGTTGCTGGGCCTACGACTGCACAAAAGGGCATTGCAATCGTAGTTCAAGGCCAGGTCGCCCATAAAAACCACATGCGCTTTGTTTGGCTGCGCCAAGGCCTGCCCCACAGCCGTCGATAGCGTTCCGTCAATGCCACTAACACCTCGGTTGCACCACAATGTGGTTCCTTTCGGAAGCAGGGTTTGCAAGGCATGAACATAGCGAACCGCCATGCTGTTGGCCACATGCAATACCGCATTTTCGGGCAGGCATTTCAGCAATTCGGCCGCGGCGCTAAGGTCAGACCAGCCTCTCTCCGATTCGGCATTCCAGCCAGGACAATTCAAGGCCTGCATTTCTAGTGGCAAGGACTCAAAAAAGGCGGCCATACCGCCCATCCAATATTCAGCATCTGCTTTAAACCGGTATCCTTTTTCTCCAAACAGGTCCACATGCAGGGTAGCCTGGTTCGGAAACCGATCAAAATAAGCTTCCCAGCGCCTAGGAATCACCGAACCACCGGTCGATACCAACAGGTCGGGAATCTGTTGTTCATCGGTCTGCGCCCAAAGCCAATCTGCCAATTGCGGGTCGGTGGAAAGATCCCAAAGGTGGGAAGAAACATCGCCCCAAAAGCTGCCGCCCCTTTTCTTATATTCTAGAATCCAAGGCCGCCATTCCTGGGCTTGCTCGGGCCCCATGTGTCCGGCCATAAGCAGCACCTTGGGTTTTATGGGCAATTCCAAGGTTTTCAAAGAATCCAAGGCCCGAACCTGCCCAAAATCAAAGGGAAAAATAGGCTTGGGGCCCGCTCCAGCTTCAAAATCAGCCTCGGTTTCTCCGCTGTACAAGGGTTCTTCGAACCGCATGTTGATGTGCACCGGACCGGGCTTTCCTGCCAAGCTCAGATTCCACGCTTCTAGGGGATTTCCGGGTTCCAATTCGCATACCGCCAACCGGCCTTTTATGAAACCGGCATAAAAATCTTCTTGCCACATAGTTTGGCCTTCATGTGCCCCCACATACCTAAGCGGCCTGTCGGCAGTAATGGCCAACAAGGCGACGCCCTGTTGGTACGCTTCTGCCAAGGCCGGCGCATAATTCAATCCGGCCGAACCGCTGGTGCAAACCAACCCAACAGGCCGCCCCAATTGCCGAGAAATTCCCAAAGCTATAAACCCCGCCGATCGTTCGTCGGGCTGAACAAAAAGCTTGATTTTAGGTTCCGATTCCAAGGCCAAAATTAGGGGCGCCGAACGGGAACCCGGCGACACAACCACCTCGCGCAAGCCTGCGGCTAGCAAAGCTCGAACCCACCAATGTGCCAAGGCCAAAGATTTCATAGAACAAAGAAACGAAAAAGGGATTTGTGCCCTTAACCCAAATTTCTGGCCCCTGCCATTGAAACAAACAAAACTTCAAGGGTAAGGCCTATCTTTGTGGCTATGTCTGAAACCCTTTCGCCCCTTCAGCCCCTGTTGCGCTTATCTGGCCTTGAAGCCTTGGTGGCCACCTCAACCACCAATTTTATAAACATTGGCGAACGGTGCAATGTAACTGGATCGCGGAAATTTTTGCGTCTGGTTCAAGAAGACAAGTACGACGAGGCGGTAAGCATTGCCTTGGAGCAGGTGCGGGGCGGAGCACAAATTTTAGACATAAACATGGACGAAGGCATGCTGGACGGCAAGCGTGCCATGGTGCGGTTTTTGAATCTTATTGCCGCCGAACCCGAAATTGCACGAATTCCCATTATGATTGACAGCTCCCGCTGGGAAATCATTCATGCCGGACTTAAATGCCTGCAAGGTAAGGGAATGGTGAACTCCATTTCACTAAAAGCCGGCGAAGAAGAATTTCTTAGCCAAGCCACTGAAATCCGAAAGTTTGGCGCCGCCGTGGTGGTAATGGCCTTCGATGAACAAGGTCAGGCCGACACCCTGCAAAGGCGCATCGAAATTTGCCAGCGGGCCTACACCTTACTGGTAGAAAAAGTAGGATTTCCCGCCTGCGACATTGTTTTTGACCCCAATATTTTCCCCGTTGCCACCGGCATCGACGAACACAACAATTACGCCCTTGATTTTTTTGAAGCCACCCGTTGGATTAAGGCCAATTTGCCCTATGCCAAGGTGTCGGGGGGCGTTTCAAATGTATCGTTTTCGTTCCGTGGCAACGACAGGGTGCGCGAAGCCATGCATTCCGCCTTTCTATACCACGGAATTCGTGCCGGCATGGACATGGGCATTGTGAATCCTTCGCAATTGGAAGTGTACGATGAAATTCCTGCCGAACTTTTGCTGCATGTAGAAGACGTTCTTCTGAACCGCCGGCCCGATGCCACAGAACGCCTTTTGAACTTGGCCGAGGAATTTAAAGAGGCCCGCCACAAAGAAATCCTAACCGAAGCCTGGCGCGAAGGCAGCGTTCAAGAACGCCTGGGCCATGCTTTGGTTAAAGGAATTGTGGACCACATCGAAGCCGATGTAGAAGAAGCCCGTCTCAACTACGAACGCCCAATCCATATCATTGAAGGCCCCCTAATGGACGGTATGAACCATGTTGGAGACCTGTTCGGCGCCGGAAAAATGTTCCTGCCCCAAGTGGTTAAATCGGCCCGAGTCATGAAAAAAGCCGTGGCCCAACTTATTCCCTACATCGAGGCGGAAGCCCATGGCGAAGTTCAAAAAAAGGGCAAAATCCTAATGGCCACCGTAAAAGGCGATGTTCACGACATTGGGAAAAACATTGTTGGCGTGGTGCTGGGCTGCAACAATTACGATATTGTGGACCTAGGGGTTATGGTTCCGGCCGAGAAAATTTTGGCCGAAGCCCGAGCCCATCAGGTAGATATCATTGGACTAAGTGGCCTTATTACTCCGAGCTTAGAAGAAATGGTGTTTTTGGCCTCTGAAATGCAGCGCCAAGGATTTACCATTCCCCTGCTTATTGGTGGAGCCACCACGTCAAAAGCGCACACCGCGGTAAAAATTGCTCCCGCTTACTCTGCCGGCCCCGTGGTGCACGTGTTGGACGCCAGCCGTTCGGTACCCGTGGCCGAAGCCCTGCTGGGCGATAAAAAAGAGGCTTTCTTAGAACAATGGAAGCAAGAATATGCCGACGTGCGCAGCCGTTTTGAACGGCAACAGGAAGAGAAAAACCTGATTCCCCTGCGTACGGCACGGGCCAATGCCGCCAAGCCAGCCATGAACGCCCAAACCATTGCAACTCCTGCAAAAATCGGCCTCGTTCACCTGACCAACTACCCCCTCGAAAAACTGCTTCCCTACATCGACTGGACACCCTTCTTCCAAACCTGGGAACTGGCCGGGCGTTTTCCAGCCATTCTTGACGATTCCATTGTTGGCGAACAAGCCCGGGAATTGTATGCCGATGCTCAACAAATGCTGAACCAATTGGTGCAAGAATCCTGGCTTACAGCCAATGCCAGTTTTGGCCTTTTCCCAGCTCAAAAAGAGGGCGACAGCGTGCGTGTGTTCAGCGACGAATCGCGTAGCCATGAACTGACCCGCTTTCATTTTTTGCGGCAACAAAACCTAAAACAAGCCGGCCAGCCCAATTTTTGCCTGGCCGATTTTATTGCAGAAGACCAGCCCGATTACATTGGAGCCTTTGCGGTTACCACTGGCCAAGGTATTGAAGCGCATTTAAGCCGATTCGAAGCCGACCACGACGATTACCGAGCCATAATGCTAAAAGCCTTGGCCGATCGCCTGGCCGAAGCTTTTGCCGAACACCTGCATGCCCGAGTTCGAACCGAATTCTGGGGCTATGACCCCAACGAAAACCTGGACAACGAGTCCTTAATCAAAGAAAAGTACCGCGGAATTCGCCCGGCACCCGGCTATCCGGCCTGCCCCGACCACACCGAAAAACCAAGGCTGTTTGAACTGCTAAAGGCAACCGAAATGTCGGGGATTTCTCTCACCGAATCTATGGCCATGATGCCCGCCAGCAGCGTAAGTGGTTGGTATTTCGCGCATCCCGAAGCCAAGTATTTCGGGCTCGGCAAAATTACCGAAGAACAAGGCCAAGACTTGGCTGAACGAAAAGGCCAATCGTGGGAAGAATTGCGCCGCTGGCTAGGTCCAAACCTAGCCTAAGCCCATCCGTTAAAAAAAATATTGATTTCTTTACCTACTTCCCTTTTCATACGCTTACCTTAGTGGTTCAAATCAGCAACCACCCAACATGAAATTCGCCTGCTTTTTGTTTTTTATTGCCTATTTGGGATTGCTCCCCGCCCAAGGCATTCACCTGGGAAGCAATACCCCGGCCAATGCTTCGTCTGTGGTTGAAATCAGTTCCACAACGGCTGGTTTTCTTCTTCCTCGAATGACAACGGCTCAGCGCAACGCCATTCAAAATCCTGCCATAGCGCTTCAAATCTACAACACCAGCACCAACTGCCTTGAAATGTATTATTCAGGGGGTGGTTGGCGCAAAGTTCATTGCGATTGCCAAGCCTTTCCCAATGCCATTTTCTCTGTTCCAAATGGCTACATAAATCAAGGGGCCAACTTCACGGCACCCCCCAACATGACCTACAGCTGGACCTTCCAAAGCGGAAGCCCTTCTACTTCGGCGGTACAAAGCCCTCAGGTTACTTGGAGCAATGCCGGAACCTATGCCGTTTCGCTTACCCTGACCGACAGCGCCGGATGTTCTTCTGCGCATACCGACTCCATAACCGTTATCAATTGTGCTCCAGCAACGGGCGGCAGCATCAGCACGTCAGGGCCTTGGACCATTCATACCTTTAGCAGCAATGGCACGTTTAATCCCGGCTGCGGACGTACGGTAGAATACCTGATTGTAGCGGGAGGTGGTGGAGGAAGCGATGGAAATGCCGGCGGCGGCGGTGGCGGAGCCGGCGGATTTGTAGAAGGCAGCATTCAGTTGAGCCCAGGAAACTACACCGTTGTTGTTGGGGCCGGGGGAGTTGGAAGCACGGTGCAAGACGGTGTGGGGCAGAATGGAGCCAATTCCAGCTTTGCCAACATTGTGGCAGTTGGTGGAGGACGCGGAGGCGGTTATGTAAGCCCGAATGGAGCCAATGGTGGGTCGGGCGGCGGTGGCGGTGGGCCAAATGGGCCAGGACAAGGAGGCAACGCCACCCAAACTTCACCGCAAGGTGGAAATGGCTATGGATTTTCTGGGGCGCCCTACGCTGCAGGTGACGGAGGAGGAGGAGGAGGAGCCGGCGGAGCCGCTACCAGCCGCAATGGCGGCCCGGGAAGAACAAGCACCATTACAGGAAGTTCTGTGGTTTACGGCGGCGGGGGCGGGGGAGCCCGTTATTTGGGTTCGGCTGGCCTAGGTGGTTCTGGGGGCGGAGGAAATGGAGGCTATTATCCCGGAAACGGAAACGGACAAAATGGACAAGCCAACACCGGCGGCGGAGGTGGCGGCTCTGGCGACGGCCCTATTGGTGGCAACGGAGGTTCTGGTATTGTCATTGTTCGCTACCAGTAAACCGAACATGCAAAGAACACACAAAACAACCAAGCCTATGAAACACCTTTTCTTTCTTTTCGGTCTTCTTTCGTTCGGCTTTGCTCATACCCAAGGCGTGAAAATTGGAGGCACAAACCCCGGAATTGCCGATAGTTCGGCCATTCTAGAGCTTGAATCGACTCAGAAAGGGTTTTTGCTGCCCCGATTAACTACCGCCCAACGCAACGCCATCAGCAACCCCGCCGTCGGGCTTCAAATTTACAACACCAATACCCGCTGCGTTGAAACCTTTTTTCCGGTAGGGTGGCGGCCAACGGGCTGCCAATGCACCCTGTTTCCCAATGCCGCTTTTACCTTTCAGCCGGCCTTTCCTACCGCCGGCGTTCCCATTCAATTCCTAGCGGCCGACACCAGCAATTCCCTGTCTTGGTCCTTTCAAAACGGCAGCCCGGCTTCCGATACCATTGGAAATCCGGTGGTAACCTTTGCCAATCCCGATACCGTAACCGTAGTTCTTAGGGCCACAGATAGCCAAGGCTGCCAAGATTCAAGCAGCCAGACCCTTGTTATTCAAAATTGCCCTCAGAATTTCCCCAATCCCGGCTTTACTGTTTCGCCGGCAAGCCCAGGGCAAAACCAATCTGTAAGTTTTACCCCCGCTACCACCAACGGAGTGTCCCACATTTGGACCTTTTCCAGCGGAAATCCCGCCACCTCAACCTCGGCCTCGCCCAACTGCACTTGGTCAACCGCAGGAACCTACTCTGTTGTTCACCAACTGACCGATTCCAGCACCGGATGCACCCAATCCGACACGCTTTCTTTGGTGGTTAGCTCCTGCATTACTGGGGGGAACGCCAACTTTATTTTCACCGGCAACACTCAATTGTGGACGGCGCCGGCAGGGGTTTGCACCATTCAAGTGGAAGGCTGGGGCGCCCGTGGAGGCGACGGCGGTGGTTACGGGGCCTATGTGGTAGGAACCTTTACCGTAACTCCCGGCCAACAATATAAAATATTGGTCGGCAGAAAAGGAAACAACGGAAATGGCGGCGGCGGCGGCGGCGGAACCTGGTTTACCGATGCAAACAATACACCTTTGTTGGTGGCCGGCGGCGGCGGCGGACGGGGATATGGAAACAACAACCTGCCTTCCACGGTAAATGGCGGAGCCTGTGGTGGTAGCGGGTGCTCGGGTACTGCCGGGTCCTGCGGAACGCCAGGCACCGGCGGAAGCAATGGGGCCGGAGGTCTTGGTGCTACCTGCACCCAAAACGGAACCGGCGGCGGCGGCGGCGGTGGGACTCAGACCGGAGGAGGAACAGCCAACGGCTGCAGCTATACCCAAAGTACGGGCGGAGCTGCATTTGTGAATGGCGGAGCAGGAGGCACTGGTGGCTGCGGAGTTACAGGCGGATTTGGCGGTGGTGGTGGCGGTGGTTGCAACGGCGGCGGCGGTGGCGGCGGCGGCGGGTATTCCGGTGGCGGTGGTGGAAACCCCTGGTGCAACAACGGAGGAATTGGCGGACACGGAGGCGGGGGCGGTTGCTACAATGCAGGAACAAACACCTCTTTGTCGGTTGGCGGAAACCTAAACGACGACGGACGCCTTTACATTACTTGGTAAAATTCAGAATACGCCCCTTTGTTTTTGGGGAGCTATAGCCTTGAGCGGCCGCGGTAGGGATTGAGCCAGGTTGCCCGCAAGGGGCCGGCCTAGCTGCCCGCGTGGTGCGGAGGCGACCTTGGGAGCCACCGCAAACCCGCTGGGCAGCAAGGCTGGAACCGCGGACAACCGGCGAAAGCCCGGCCACCGCACACATGCAAAACCCTTAATTCTTACAGCAATTCGTTGGCCACATTCGCCAACTCGCTGCGCTCGCCCTTTTCCAAGGTAACATGGGCATGAATGGGGTGGCTGTGCATGCGGTCAATCACATAGCTCAACCCATTGCTCTGAGTGTCAAGATACGGAGTATCAATCTGATAAATATCGCCGGCAAAAACCACCTTTGCCCGGTCGCCCATGCGGGTTACAATGGTTTTAATTTCGTGGGGGGTCAAATTTTGCGCCTCGTCCACAATAAAGAAAATCTGCGACAAGCTGCGCCCGCGGATGTAGGCCAAAGGGGTAATCACCAATTTTTCTTGTTCCTGCATTTCCGGAATCTTTAAGCCTTCTTTGTCGCGTTCGTCAAAGCTGTTTTGAATGAACTTCAGGTTGTCGTACAGGGGTTCCATGTACGGATTTAGCTTGCTTTTTATGTCGCCCGGAAGAAATCCGATGTCTTTGTTGCTCAGGGGCACCACCGGCCGAGCCAGGTAAATTTGCTTAAAATCGCGGCGCTGCTCCAGCGCTGCAGCTAAGGCCAGCAGCGTTTTTCCGGTTCCAGCAACGCCCTGAATGCTCACCAACTTTACCTCGGGATTCAACAAGGCGTGCAGGGCAAAAACCTGTTCGGCATTTCGGGGTTTGATGTTGTAGCAGGGGCGCTTTTCAACCCGCTCGATGCAGCGGCTTAGCGGATTGAAAAAGCAGAGTACCGAGGTTTTATTGTTTTTTAAAATAAAGTAATGGTTGGGCAAAGGGTCTTTAGAAAACAGGGCTTTTCTTGGCACAAAACCTTCGTTGTATAACGCATCGATGGTGTCTTGAGAAACGTCTTCAATTTGGCTTTTTCCGCGGTAAAGCTCATCGACGTTCTTCACCTTTCCTGTTTCAAAGTCTTCCGCCGAAATGTTGAGCGAACGGGCTTTGATGCGCAGGTTCACGTCTTTGCTTACTAGAATTACCTTGCGGTTGGGGTTTTGTTGCTGCATCCGCAGGGCCACATTCAAAATACGGTGGTCGGCCTTGTCGGAACCAAAGATTTTGCGCGCATCGGGTTCGGCGGTTTCTTCCATCATTACCCGAATGTTGCCCAAGCCTTTTCCGTTCAACGGAATCCAGGTGTTC
This sequence comes from Bacteroidota bacterium, assembly GCA_016866335.1. Taxonomy (GTDB): domain Bacteria; phylum Bacteroidota; class Bacteroidia; order CAIKAF01; family CAIKAF01; genus CAIKAF01. The sequence continues at coordinate 17,970 of VGMT01000039.1, forward strand.
AGCGAAGAGCCTTTGGAATACTGGTCCATGATTCGAATAAACTCCCGGGCCTCGAAATTCTTGGTTTCATTCCCCTTTTTAAAGGTGTCTAACTCCTCAAGCACCGAAATGGGCACCACCACATCGTGTTCCGCAAAAGATTCGATGGAGGCGTGGTTAAACAAAATCACCGAGGTGTCAAGCACAAAAATTTTGGTCGGCGCTTTTCTGGGCATGTTGGTCTATTTGAGTTCTAAGGCGGAAATGTACGGAAATCTCTTTGGTGAAAAAAGGGGGCGGCAGATGTTAACGTAGGGGTAATTAACACATTGGAATGCAGCAAAAATTAAACCTTGAGTGTCATCTCGTTAAACCCACAATAATTATGAAAACAAACTATATTCTTTTGGGTCTGCTTCTATTGGTAGTTCGTCCAACCCATGCCCAGTCTTTTGTAAAACAAAGCAACTTAGAGGCGCGTAATTTAACCCACAAAACGGTGGCTATGCCCGACGGGGGCATGGTTTCGGTCTGGATTGGAACGGCGGGCATTGAGTTGCTTCGAACCGATTCCATCGGCAATCAGCTTTACAGCCAGCGAATTAACAACGACCCGACCTGGTCCTTTTTACATTTAAGCGACCTTACCTTAGATTTGCCGATCAATCAACAAGGAATGCCGATGCCAACCCGCATACTGTTGAGTGCCGCCCAAATGTTCAAAGGGTTCTTTTTTGTACTGGAAGAAACGCCAGGCTTGGGATTTAGCCTTCTATGGCAGTATTCATTGCCTGGCAATTCGGCCCCAACCTTTTTGGCCCGAAAATTTGCCAGCCAAACCTATCTGTTAAGCGTTAAAGAGGCTGGAGTTTCATCTGTCCGTTTTTTTCTGTTGGACCAAAATGGCAATACGATTAAAAGCTTGAGTTTTCAGCCTTACTTAACGAATGGCGGATACACCTCAGGGGCTTACATACATGATTTTCAGTATATAGGAAACGACTCCATTGTTTATGTTGGAACCGTAAAGTTGCCTCAATTTCAGCACGAACCAATTATTGGCTGTTTGAACGTAGCAGGGGGGTATGGAAATGGATACTCCAGCCAATTGTATAGCAATATTTCCAACAACGGGGCTTACGACAAAGTTTTGCCCATTACCACCACAACAGGAAAGCCCGGATTTTTGGTTGTTGGCCACGAAAACATTATCGAAACCCCAACGTCAAACAACATCTCTATCCGGCAATTCCATCGCAACATCATGGACCAACAGGGGCTTCCTCAAGCAAGAATCCATTCTCTTTCCACAGATTTGCTGCAGTCAAACGACCGCAGCAGCGCTCTGATTCAAATGGGAAATAAAATGCATTTAGGCATTCAAACCAGTTATGGCGGGGTGCTTAGCGAGGTTGATTTAACCCAAAATTCCCTTACCAATTCCGTTTCTCCCATTCAAGCTTGGAACGATTTGGCCCCCTATGCCATTCATTTCAGTGCAGTTCCCAACGGCGCCCTTTGGTTTAGTATGGAACAAAACACCACCACCGCCCGGCAATTTACTTGGGGAAAACTAGATGGTTGGAATCCCGCGGACATTTGTTTTCAACCCTCAGGTTCTAATTCCTATCAAACCATAACCAATCTAGGGCAAATGTTTTTGTTGTCCGAGCCAGCCACCTCTGTTTTAAATCCAGAGAATTTTAGTGTTCTTGCTTCCTCGGTTTCCTCCAGCTTAAATTGTGGTCAATTATCTGTAGCCTCTTCTTCTTCGCAAAACAATTTAGGAACTTGGTACCCTAATCCCGCACAAGGCGAGCGGTTGTATTTCAATCCCGCGGTTGATATGGAC
>VGMT01000040.1 GCA_016866335.1 Bacteroidota bacterium
AAAACCGCAACCATTCCTGCATTCGTGGCTAATAACCTAGCCGCAAATGGCACCCCAGCGTATTTTCCAGCACCTGTGGCAAAAGCCAAAACCGCAACCATTCCCGCATTCGTGGCGACCCTCTCCCAACGCGAATTTTCTGTCTTCCTAGCCAATCGACAAATAAACAACCAAGGCCCCGAGCGCAATACGGTACCAACCAAACCAGTAAAAACCATATTTGGTTAAAAATTGTATAAACCCCCGAATAGCCAAGGCCGCCACCACAAAGGCTACGGCATTCCCCAACAAAAGCAAGCCTAAATTGCCCACATCAAACAATTCAGGATGTTCTGTCCACAAATCATAGGTGCTTTTTGCCGTGGCGCCAAACATGGTAGGTACGGCCAGAAAAAAAGAAAATTCGGCAGCTTGCTTGCGCCCAAACCCCTGACTTAATCCACCAATTATGGTCGCTGCCGATCGGCTTACTCCAGGTACCATGGCTAAAACCTGAAAACATCCTATTATAAAAGCCTTGCCCGGCGAAACCCCTTTGGCCGGAGCATCCGCCGTTTTCAAAAACCATTTGTCCACATATATAAGCACAATTCCCCCCAACAAAAGGGTGCAACCAATAATGAAGGTGGACTCCAAAAACCGATCTATAGCATGTTTAAATAGCACACCAAACACGGCCGCCGGCAAAAACGCCAAAAACAAGTTTCGGTAAAAAGGAATGGGGTTTGCGCTTAAAAAACGCTTGTTGTACAGCACCAGAACAGAAAGTATGGCTCCCAGTTGAATGGCAATTTCAAACAACTTTACCCAAGGATCTTCATGGATTCCCATGGCGGCCGAAACCAGCACCACATGCCCCGTCGAAGAAACAGGAAGAAACTCGGTTATACCTTCAACAATGGCAATTATTACCGCCTGCCACCATTCCATGAATTAAGCTTTGAAGCGCTTCATAATGCCAAAGCCGAACACCAAAAATCCAGCCAAAATCAATAGGGGCGCCAGGGTTATGCGCTGTGGACTAAATATGGCCTCATTGAATTCGTTCGGGTTGTCGGTTCCTCCTCCACTCAAGGCTATAAATCCGCCCACCAAAAGGCCAAGACCCAGCGCCATCAAGATGTAATTGTTGCGGTGAAAACGAAGCCCGCTGTTGGTTTCTTCTGTTGGAATGGACATAAGCCTACTTTTTTAGTGAAGTTCAAAGATAACCCAAACTTATTAAAGGTAAATGCGGTTGGCCGACAGCCTCAAGAATTTTCGAACCGCCAACCAGGTGCTCAGCCAAGTTGAGGCGAAAGACAAGGCAGCAATTAAGCCACTTAAAACGCCCAAGCCCTGAAAAAACTGAGGGTGGTTCAACTCAGGAGCGTGCTGCAGCAAATACAAGGCGCCCAACCAGGTAAGCAACAATCCCAAAAAGCTTGAAATTAAGCCTTGCCACCATCCCGCCATCAAAAAGGGCTTCCGGATAAAAGCGGAGGTTGCGCCCACCAACTGCATGGTTCGGATTAAATGCCGGCGGCTATATATGCTTAGCCGTATGGTGTTGTTGACCAAAAACAACATAATCAGGGTTAACAGCAGCAAAACCGCACCCAGTATCCATCCGGCCAATTCCAAGTTTTTTCGAACCTGCTCCCAACTTAAGGGGTCGCTTTCTAAGCCTGCAATTTGCTTGGGCCAGGTTTTCAGCAGCGCGGCTTCAAGCCTAGGCAGGGAATCGGCATGAACAAATTCGGCTTTAAGACCCAGTTCCACCATGGGCGGAAAAGGGTTCACCTCCAGCACCTCACGCACGTCGTCTTGGTAAAATTCCAGGTATTCTTGAACGGCAGTTTCAGGACTTATGTATCGAGCTTCGCGAACAAAAGGCTGGGTTTTTAGCCCCTCGATTAAGGGTTGTATGTCTTGAGCTGGAATGCCGTCGGCCAAGACCAATTGCAAGGTGAATTGCTGTTTGGCTACGGTGCCCAAACGCTGGCCTACCAAGAACAGCAGGCCCAAAGCTCCCAGCACGGTCATAACCAAGGTTACCGACACGACGGTGGTAAATTGGGCAAATTGAATCCGCCGCTGCGATTTTTTTAATTCAGATTCTGCCATAGTTCAAAGGTCTGCCCTAGTTTTCTTTTCTGCAAGAGATTCAAGAAATTGTTTAAAAATTTATTCGATTACAAGCCAGAATTGTTTTTTGGGGGGCGCTTTGCCGGCTGTCGCTCCAAGTCCTCGCCCCAGCGCTCTGCCGGCTTCGCGCTGCGGTGGCTCCTCGCGTCGCCTCCTCGCTGCGGCCGGCAGCAGCACTGAGGCTGTGGGCTTTCCGACTCCATCCGGAGCGCGGGCGCCCCAATCCCATTTATCCACTTCAACTGCCTATCTTTGCCATTAAAGGCTACGATCCGTGGAAAACCGAATTTGCTCCCTATTCAACATTGAAAAACCCATTGTTCAGGCCGGCATGATCTGGTGTTCAGGCTGGGAACTCGCCTCGGCCGTTTCCAACGCCGGGGGCCTAGGCATCATCGGCTCTGGGTCTATGTACCCCGAGGTGCTGCGGCAGCATGTTGAAAAATGCCAAGCCGCCACCTCAAAACCCTTTGCAGTGAATTTGCCCTTGCTGTACCCCAACATCGAACAGCATATAGATACCATTCTTGAATTCAAGGTTCCTATTGTGTTTACATCGGCTGGAAATCCTGCCGCCTATACCCAAAAACTCAAGGCCCAGGGCATCACCGTGGTGCATGTGGTTTCTTCGGCTAAGTTCGCCCTGAAAGCCCAAGCGGCTGGGGTCGATGCCGTGGTGGCCGAAGGGTTTGAAGCCGGCGGGCACAACGGCCGAGAAGAAACCACCACCCTGGTGCTGCTTCCCTTGGTAAAACAAGTGTGTTCTGTCCCCTTAATTGCGGCAGGAGGAATTTCAACGGGCCGGGCTATGGCCGCCGCCTTCGCCCTGGGCGCCGAGGCCGTTCAGGTAGGAAGCCGCTTTGTGGCTTCCGAAGAATCTTCGGCCCACCTGGCTTTTAAATCGGCTGTACTGTCGGCCGGCGAGGGCGACACCCTGCTAACCCTGAAAGAATTAACCCCGGTTCGGCTGCTTAAAAACCCCTTTTTCCAAGAGCTGGTTCTGGCCTACCAACAGGGAAGCAGCCCCGAAAAACTGGCCGAAATCTTAGGCCGTGGCCGAGCCAAAAAAGGCATGTTCGAAGGCGACCTTGAACAAGGAGAACTTGAAATTGGTCAGGTTAGCGCCCTGATTCGCAGCATTATGCCCGCCGCAGATATTGTAGATGAAATTTGGACCGAATTCCAGCAAACCCTGGTTTGCATGGGCAACCTAGTACACAACGCATGAATTTTCCCTTTGAACGCCACACCCTGACCAACGGACTTCGGGTGCTAATCCAACCCGACAACCAAACCCCCATGGTGGCCGTTAACCTGCTGTACAACGTAGGTGCCCGCGACGAAGACCCCCAATGGACTGGTTTGGCTCACCTGCTTGAACACCTTATGTTCGAAGGCAGCAAGCACATTCCCAACTACGACACTCCCTTGCAGCTGGCCGGAGGCATCAACAACGCTTTTACCAACAACGACTTCACCAATTACTATTGCGTGCTGCCCGCAGCCAACCTGCGTACTGCCCTTTGGCTGGAAGCCGACCGCATGTGCAACCTGAACCTAAGCGAAGAAAAGGTCGAAGTGCAGCGAAAGGTGGTGATTGAAGAATTTCGGCAGCGGTATTTGAACCAGCCCTATGGGGATTTGCTGGCCCTGAGCCGGGAACTAAGCTACACCCAACACCCCTACCGCTGGTCCACCATTGGCAAAAGCATTGAGCACATTGAACAGGTTCCTGTTTCGGTGATTCGAGGATTTTACGAACAGCATTATGCCCCCAACCGCTGCATCTTGGTTTTGAGCGGAAACCTAGACCCCCAGAAAGCCTTGCGCGAGGTGGAATATTGGTTTGGAGAGCTGCCGGGCCGAGCCCTTCCTAAAAAACCATTGCCAGAAGAACCGCCCCAAACTCAGCCTAGGCTTCAGCAGGTGTTTCGCCCCGTTCCTGAAGCCGCCTTATGGATGGGCTGGCCCATGCCCGGACGAAACCACCCCGACTTTAAAACCCTCGATTTGTTCTCGGACGTGCTTTCCGGTTCGGCCGGTGGATATACCATGGACGAACTGATTCGCAAGCGTGGATTGCTAAATCAAGGCGGGTTTTATGTGAGCGCCTCGGCCGACCCCGGTCAATTTTTGTTTAGCGCCACCTTGCGCGAAGGCAAAAAGAACCAAGCAGTAGCCCAAGAAATTCAGGCCTTTTTGTTTGAAATAGCCGAAGAACGCCTGAATGCCGACGACCTGCATCGAGCCACCCAAAAAATGGCCACCTCGAATGCCTTTAGCGATGCAAACGTGCAGAATCGAGCCCTGCGCTTAGCCACTGCCGAATGGCTGGGCGGAGCCGAATCGTTAAGCACCGAATGGAACGAGTACGCCAGCCTTTCCGTGGACAATGTGCAAACCGCCGTACACCGTTACCTAAAGCCCGAATGCAGCTCAACCCTGTTGTACGAAACCGAAACCAACGCCTGATTCCCCATGCCTAACCCCTACCCTCTGCAGGCTCCTGCCATTGATTTAAGTCAGGCCCCCGATTTTCCTGAGTTTGAATTGCTGCCCCTTTCTTCAGGAACGAGTTTAAACCTGCTGGCCCGAAGCCAAAACCCCTTGTCAAAACTTAGCTTAAGGTATCCCATTGGAATAGATTGGCTGGGAAAGCCCTTTCCTTTAAACACCTTGGTGCAGCTGCTGGGCGAGGGCACCAAACAAAAAACAGCGGCAGAATGGAACGCCGCATTGGACCGCTGTGGGGCTTTTGTGCAAAAATCGGCGAACCGCGAAACCCTGGTGTTTTCGTTGATTTGCCGCAACCAAAATCTGGCTCAGGCTTTGCCCTTGTTTCGCGAATTGCTCTTGGAATCTAGCCTGAACAAAGATGAATTCGACATGCAAAAAGAGCTGCAAATCAGCGATTTTATGCAAGAAAGCGAGCAGGTTTCTGAACAAGCCCGGCGCTTGTCGTCCAACTACCTGTTCAAAGGCCACACTTTGTTTCAAGAAGAACAGCTGTCTGAACTTCAAGCCTTGGATTTGGAACAAGTACAGGCCGCATACCAAACCTTGATTTTTGAGCAAATGCCCGAGGCCTTTGCCTCTGGAATTGAACCCGGCGACCTTGCCCCATTGACCGCCTTTTTGGCCTCATTACCTGCCCCCGCCGGGCAAGAACCCAAAATTAACCCATGGACCATTCCGGCCGCGGCCGACCTACATTTTGCTATGCCCGGAAAATCGCAGCAGGCCCTACGTGTGGTGGGACCTGCTCCCTCGACACGTATTCAAGAAGAATTCACTTTTCGGTTTATGTTGGTGCTTTGGGGTGGATATTTCGGTAGCCGATTGATGAAGAACATCCGCGAAGAAAAGGGCTACACCTACGGCATCAACGCCAGCCCCATGCGCTTTAAATCGGCCTCGTATTGGATGGTCAATACCCAAATAAACGGAGGCAAGAAAGAAGAAACCCTTGCCGAAATGAAACGCGAGGCCCTGCGGCTTATGCAGGGCGACGTGCGGGCAGAAGAAATTGAAACCGTTCGAAATTACTTGGCGGGCAGTTTAGCCCGTACCTTAGACGGTGTTTTAAACCGGCACGACCGCCTGATGGGCTTGCAGGGTTTGGGATATCCCGCCGATTACCTGCGCTTGCACCACCAAAGCCTATTTGAAATTGGCCCTGCCGACATTCAGCTGGCCGCCCAAAAATGGATAAATCCGGAACACTGGATCTGCGCCTCGGCTGGCTAATTTAGCTCCAGAATTTTACCATCATTACAATCAAGGCCAGTAGAAACATCAATATGCTGATGCGGTTAATGCCGTGCATAAGCTTAAGGTTGATGTTCCCCTGGGCTTCAGATTTGCGGAAAAGCGTGAGGGGGTTGACGTAATGAAGGAGTTTTTTCCACATGATTAAAGGGATTTTACTTTAAATATACACGAATTTAGTCCATATTGTTTACTTTGGCACAGGTTTTGAATAACCAAAAGAAACAAACCAATTAAAAACATTTTTATGAACCGTTCCCTTCTTTTTTTCTCTTCCGCCCTGATTTTGGCCGGATCGTTTTCGTTAACCTCTTGCAAAAGCCGTACTGCCGTCGCCAACGATGCCATAGGCAAAGAAATTAAAATCCCTTGTTCTGGCCCTAAGTACACCACCGACGACAAATTTTTCCGGGCTTCAATGAGCGGAGAGTCTTCGGACATGAGCTTCAGCAAAGAAAAAGCCTTGACCTTAACCCGTCAGCAATTGGCAGCCAGCATCGAAACCAAAATCAAATCGGTTACCGAGCGGTATGCCAAAGAGCGCGAAATTTCAAACAAGTTTGAGTTCGACCAAAAAGTGGAAAACATTACCCGCGAGGTGGTAAAACAAACCTTGATTGACATCCGTACCGCTTGCGAGCAAACCAACGCTTTGCCCAACGGCAACTTCCGCACCTTTGTGGCTCTTGAGGTTGAAAAAGAAACCTTATACAACGGCTTGACCAGCAAAATTTCGGCCAATGCTGCCTTGAAACAAGACTTCGAAATCAGCAAATTCCGCGAGGTGTTTGAAGACGAAATGAAGAAGTTTGAAGAAGAAAACTAAGGGATATTTCTTAGAATGTAAGAAAGGGGGCTTCGGCCCCCTTTTTTGCTTATGTGGTCCATTTCCATAAACTGTATTGCTTCCCTCGTATCTTTAAGCCATGAAAGTGTATTTTTTCCTGTTGCTTGGGGCGGGCTTGGTGTCAAGCCTGAAGGCCCAGATTCCGCAGCAGGCGGCTGCGCCAAAGGTGCCGCCCGGTACCGCTTGGCTGGTTTTGCCCATGGTTCCTGCGGCTAGCGCCAAGGCCGAAAGCAGCGAAAAGGCCGCCGATTGGGGCCGGGTGCATGCGCTAAATCCGGGCCAAACTGCCTGGAAAAGCCAAACCAGCGACCAAGGCTTTCAACATTATTTGGGCATTACGCTAAGCCAGGCCAAAGCCCTGATTCCTGTGCTGAGCGGATTTTTTCCGAAGCCCAGCGAGCGCCTGTGGTTGGTTTCAAACCAAAGCCATTATGGGCCCTTTGGCTCTGAATTTTCCAATTCCCGGGGCGATTTTGCCGTGCCACCCCTTGCCGGCGATTCCCTCTGTTTGATTTGGGAGTCGGCCAACCCAGAACCCCCAACAGCCCTGCTGAGCCATTTGTGGTACGAAAGCCCAACCGACAAAAGCGGATTTGGAAGTTCTGGTCCCTGCAACATCGATGCGGAATGTGTGTCGCCAAACCCATTGAAAGACGCCCTGGTTTTAATGCTGTCGCCCAGCGGGGCACGCCGTTGCACCGGAACCTTATTGAACAACACCGCCCAAGACGGAAGCCCCTTGGTGCTGACGGCTCGGCATTGCAACACCACGGCCGATGCCGTTTTTGTGTTTGATTATTACAGCCCCAGCTGTGGAGGCCCCGACGCGGCTTTGCTGCGCTCCATTCAAGGAGGCAGCCGCTTGGCCTCGAACCCCAATGCCGATGCCGAACTTTGGAAGCTAGACCGAAATCCTTTGCCCCAATGGAAGCCCTTTTGGGCCGGATGGGACCGCGCCGACAGCTTACCCGGAAACGGTTACTACGGGCTGCACCACCCCAGCGGCGATGTGCTTAAACATTCAACCGCCGAAACCAATGGACTTGGCCGTAGCACCTACCTGGGAGCTGTTTCTGGAACGGGTTCGTATGTCAGGGTAAACAGCTGGGCAGCGGGAACCACCGAGCCAGGTTCCAGCGGAAGCCCACTGATTCGCATGGGAACCCATACCGTGGTTGGGCAATTGCGGGGTGGCTATGCCGCTTGTGCCAACAAACTTGAAGATTACTACGGAGGCTTGTTTGCGGCTTGGAACCACAGCGATACGGCCCAGAGCCTAGGTTATTGGTTGGACCCCGCCCAACTGGGAAACGCCATTTTGGCCGGAGGCTATTATCCCCGGCCCGTGTTCAACCTAGATTTTGAACTGCTAATGCCCGAAGACCGCCCCTATTGCAAAGGGCAAACCATTCGGGCGGGGCTGGTGCGCTGGGGACAAAACAGCACCGATTCCCTAAGGCTTGAACTCCGCAATTCAAAAGGAAGCCAATCTTGGTGGATTTCAGAAAGCATTGGTTTTTCAGACACCTTATGGATTGAGTTAAAAGACAAGTTGGCCGGGCAACAAGGCAGCGACAGCCTAGAACTGGAACTAAAATTGCCCGGAAACCTAACGGATCAGCAGCCCGGCGATAACCGCCGCAAAGGCAGAATTCGGGTGCAATCGGGGCCGGTCAATACCATAGTGTACAGCCATGCAGAATTAAAGCAATCGGAGTTGCGCATACAAACCGCCCAAGGAGAATTGGTTTGGAAACGGGCAGCCAGCGATTCCTTAACAAACAGCAACGCCGACACCCTGTGCTTGGGCATTGCTTGTTTAAATGTAAGTTTTCCAGATTGGCACGATAATCCGCCGGGAATTACGGGGGCAGAAATTCGTTTGACTGGGGGTGGACCGGCGCAGGTTTGGAACGATGCACAGGGATGGAACGACAAAAATGTGTGCCAACCGCTTCCGGGCTCGGAGCAGCAGCCCTTTGTGTTTCCGAATCCTTCGCTGGGAGTCGGCTATTTTTACTTGCCGGCCAACTATGTTGGGGGTAGCATTGGTTTGTTCGATGCCATGGGCCGTTTGTGTGGAAACTTCGATGCCATGCCGGGAAGCTACACCGAAATTCCCCAGTTTAGCCTGGAGCCAGGCCTGTATTCCTTGGTGCCCATGCAAGGCGGACAAGGCATAAAATGGCTTATTTATTAAGGTGTGGGTTAAGGTGCCGCGGTAGGGATTGAAGCAGCTTGCCCGCAAGGGGCAGGGGCACTGCGGCGCGCGGACCAAGGAGCGACCTTGGGAGCTACCTTGGGCCCGCTGCCGCAGCGCCCCCGCACCGCGGACTAGCGCTGAAAGCCCGCAACCGCCCAAAAACTCCCATTTTAACAGCTTTTTTGCATGCTCAACCCCAACAAATTGATGGGCAATGCTGTACCTTTGAAAAAAAAGAACATGAAAACGCTGTTGACTTTTGCTTTGCCCCTGTTGTTTTTTGCAAATACCGCGCTGGCGCAAATGGAGCTGGGGCCGAAATTTGAAGCCAAAGAAATGGAAGTGGATTTTAAGTCGGTGAAAACCGGCGGCAAACACGATGCTGTGTTTGTGTACAAAAACGCCGGAAATCAACCTTTGCTGATTACCCAAGCCGAAGGCTCTTGCGGATGCACCGTGCCCGATTATCCGAAAGGTCCGCTGAAACCCGGCGGAAGCGCTCAAATTAAAATAACCTACGATGCCAAGGCCAAAGGCCCCTTTAACAAAACAGTTACCTTGACTACCAACGAGGTAGATGGCCGGAACAGCGATGGGCAGACCATCTATAAAAAGCATGTGATTGAGGTGAGCGGCACGGTGGTAGATTGAGGGCTTTAGCCGCCTGATTTTAGCGGCAGATTGCCTACTTTTGGCCTTAAATCTTTCGCCTATGCCAACGGTTTCTGAAAAGGGCATGCTAATGCCCGCATCGCCAATACGAAAACTTGTTCCTTTTGCCGAAGAGGCCAAGCGCAAAGGCCGTAAAGTGTACCACTTAAACATTGGGCAGCCCGACATAAAAACGCCGGTGCAGGCCCTGCTAGCCATACGAAACTTTGATTTGCCGGTGGTGGAGTACAGCCACTCGGCGGGCTTTGCTTCGTACCGCCAAAAATTGTCGGACTACTACCGGGGATTGAATTTAGAGGTGAATTCCGAGCAGATTTTAATTACCACCGGGGGCTCAGAAGCCTTGCTGTTTGGGTTGATGAGCTGCTTGAATCCGGGCGATGAAGTGATTATTCCAGAGCCTTTTTACGCGAATTATGCCGCCTTTGCTATTGCTGCGGGGGCGCAGATTGTGCCGGTTACGGCCCACATCGAAGATGGGTTTGCCTTGCCTTCGCCGGAGGCCTTTGCCGAAAAAATTGGACCTAAAACCAAGGCCATTGTGATTTGCAATCCTGGGAATCCGACCGGAACCGTGTATTCGGAAGCGGCCTTGAAAGCCCTGCGTGATTTGGTGCTGGAACACGATTTGTTTTTGTTTGCCGACGAGGTGTACCGCGAATTTGTGTACGACGGGCAGCCCTTTACCAGCACCTTGGCCCTGGAAGGATTAGAGCAGCATTTGATTTTGGTCGATTCGGTGTCGAAGCGCTACAGTATGTGCGGAGCACGGATTGGAGCCTTGATTACTCGGAATGCCGAGGTGTACCAAGCGGCCCTGAAGTTTGCCCAAGCACGGTTGAGTCCGCCGACCTTTGGGCAGGTGGCCTCAGAAGCCGCTTTGGATGCTCCGGCCTCGTATTTTACCGAAGTGGTTCAAGAATACGTGCATCGACGTAACCTGACGCACCGTTTGCTCACGAGCATTCCGGGAGTAAAGGCACCCTTGCCTGGGGGAGCGTTTTACATGGTGGCCGAGCTTCCGGTAGCAGATGCCGAGGCGTTTTGCGCCTGGATGCTGACCGATTTTGAATGGAACAATCAAACCGTGATGGTGGCTCCGGCAGCGGGCTTTTACCGCAGCCAGGGTGCTGGCAAAAACCAGGTGCGGATAGCCTATGTTTTGAACGAAACCGATCTAGAACAGGCCATGGAATGTTTGGCGCGGGGCATTGCCGCTTACAATCGCCTTAAGGCCTAAGTTCTATGCCGAATCAAGCATCAAAAAGCATGATTTCTTTGGCCTTTGGTCAACGAAAGATGAACCCCGTTCAGAACCCTAAGCCCTTCAATTCTGTTCTTTGAATGTTCCTTAAACAGAAAACCTGCCGAATTACACTAAATTTACACAAGCATGAGCCAACGCAGCTGGACCCCCATAAAAACCTACACCGACATTCTTTTCGAGGAATTTCAAGGGATTGCCAAAATCACCATAAACCGGCCAGAGGTGTACAATGCCTTTAGACCCGAAACCAACATTGAAATGATTGATGCCATAGACATTTGCCGTGAGCGGGGCGATATTCGGGTGGTGGTGTTGACCGGCACAGGCGACAAAGCGTTTTGTTCTGGCGGCGACCAGAATGTAAAGGGCACCGGCGGATACATTGGCACCGATGGGATTCCTAGGCTGAATGTGTTGGATTTGCATAAACGGATTCGTTCTTTGCCCAAGCCCGTTATTGCCATGGTGAATGGCTATGCGATTGGCGGCGGGCATGTGTTGCACGTGGTTTGCGATTTAACCATAGCTTCAAACAACGCACTCTTCGGGCAAACAGGACCCAAAGTAGGCAGTTTCGATGCCGGCTTCGGTAGTTCGTATTTGGCTCGGCATGTAGGCCAAAAGAAAGCCCGAGAAATTTGGTTTTTGTGCAATCAATATACCGCAGCCGAGGCCGAGCAAATGGGAATGGTAAACAAAGTGGTGCCCTTGGAGCAGCTTGAAGATACCGTGGTGGAATGGTGCCAAACCATTATGAAGCGTTCTCCCCTAGCTGTACGCATGATTAAACGGGGCTTGAATGCCGAATTAGACGGACAAACGGGCATCATGGAAATGGCCGGCGATGCCACCTTGATGTATTATTTGCTGGAAGAGGCCCAGGAGGGGAAAAACGCCTTTTTGGAGAAGCGCGACCCCGACTTTTCTAAATTTCCTCGATTCCCATAAGCATGCAGGCCAAGACTTGGATATCGGCGCTGCGGTTGCGCACTCTGCCTTTGGCGGTTTCGGGCATTGCCGCGGGCTCGGCCCTTGCAGCGTATTTGGGCTTCAAAAACACCTTGATTACGGTTCTTTGCCTAGCCACCGCCGCGGCCCTTCAAATTTTAAGCAATCTGGCTAACGATTACGGGGATTTTTCCCGGGGCACCGACAACAACCAAAGGGTAGGTCCTGAGCGGGCCTTGCAATCGGGGCGCATTCGTCCGGCGGCCATGCTTCGCGCCATTTGGTTCAGCGCTGTGGTGGCGGCCGGTCTTGCCCTATCGGTGATTGCCCTTGCCTTTCCGGCACAGCAATGGCTGGAGGCTTTTTTGTTCGTTTTTCTGGGCGCCGCCGCCCTCTGGGCCGCCGTTAACTACACCATGGGCAAAAATCCCTATGGGTATTCCGGACTTGGCGATCTGTTCGTGGGCTTGTTTTTCGGTCTGCTGGCGGTGCTGGGAACAGCTTGGTTGCATAGCCTTGAATTTCAGGTGCTTGCTTTGGCGCCGGCACTGGGAATGGCCGGATTTAGCATGGGTGTGCTGCACATGAACAACATGCGCGACCAGGTTGGCGATGCCGCATCAGGCAAAATCACCCTGGCGGTTCGCCTGGGCATGGCAGGGGGTAAAACCTACCATTTTTTCTTGGTTTTTTTGGGATTGATCGGCTGGTGGAGCCTGGTTTGGATTGAAGGTCTTTCGGTAAGCCAAGCTCTGATCTGGCTGGGGCCCGGAACCGCCCTTTCTTTGTTTCAATTGCAGGGCGCCATTCGGAACCAGAATTACACCTCGTTCGACACCTGGTTGAAGGTAATGGTATTGGCCTGCTTGTGCATGGCGCTTGGTTTTTCTGGATTGTTGGCCTGGTAAAAGAATGGTATGGCAGATTCGTTGGATGTATTTGATCGGTTAAGAAACCTGGAGTTCCCCCCGGGATTGCAGGCAGAATGGATTCCGCACACCCTGGATTTTTTGAACCCTGCCCGCACCTCGCGCGGGCGCATGCACCAACACAGAGTGGCTTACCTTAAAATATGGCATCCCGACCGCCCCCAAGAAATAGGCTGGGGCGAAGCGGCCCCCTTGCCCGGATTAAGCATTGAGGGAATGTCGATGGTGGAAGAAGCCTTAGACCACATTTGTGCTGAGCCCGATTTGGCGATAGAAATGCTGGAATCTCCGCTGGAACGTGTTCCTTCGGCCATGTTTGCCCTAGAACAAGCCCTGTTGGATTTAGAAACCGGGGGCAAACAAAAACCCTTTCCCAGCAAATTTACCGATGGGCGCGACCGGATTCCCATCAACGGGTTAATTTGGATGGCCCAGCCCAACGAAATGGCAGAGGCCATTCAGCAGAAAATTGACGAAGGGTACGGCTGCCTGAAAATGAAAATAGGCACCGCCGACAGGGCCTCTGAAATGGAATTGCTGCACAACCTTCGTTCCTACTTTGGCCCCGAAGTTCTAGAGGTACGGGTGGACGCCAACGGAGCCTTTAAGCTGCACGAAATTGAAGACGTGCTGGCCGAACTGGGCGATTTGGCCGTGCATTCCATCGAACAGCCCATTGCCGTTGGGCAGTGGGACGACCTGGCCGATTTGTGCCGCTGGAGCCCCGTGCCCATTGCGTTAGACGAAGAATTGATTGGCTTGCGCAGTTTGGACGAAAAGCGGGACTTGGTTGAAACCATTTTTCCCCAGTATTTGATTTTAAAGCCCAGCTTGTTGGGCGGATTTCGCCAAGCCCAAGAATGGATTGAAGTGGCGGCAGAATGTGGTTTGCACTGGTGGGCCACCTCGGCCCTTGAGTCAAACCTGGGTTTAAATGCCATTGCTCAGTGGGTGTACACCCAACAAAACCCCATGCCCCAAGGACTAGGAACCGGGCAACTGTACCGCAACAACCTGCAAAGCCCCTTAGATTTAGACGGGCCGGCCCTCCGTTTTAATCCCGATTTGCCATGGGTTTGGCCCCAGTAATATTAGAGCCCAGCAAAAGGGGAATACTGGGGCTTCCGGCCTCGCATCCAGAATACACGCTGTTTCGCCGCCTTTGGGAAAATTGGTTTTCCGACGAACCCCTGATGCCGTTTTTTACCTCGGGTTCTACGGGCGCGGCCAAAGAGCTTCGGTTTAGCCGAGAGCAAGTTCAGGCTTCCGCCAGGCTAACCCAGGAATGGTTGTCGCCCCAACAGGCCAAACGCTGGTTGCTTTGCCTGCCCCTGACCTTTGTGGCCGGACGAATGGTGTTGTACCGCGCCTTGGTGTCGCAAACCCCCTTGCAGGTAATGCCGCCCAGCGCACAGCCCATTCAAGGCAAGGTTCAGGCCGAACTCGTTTCTTTTACCCCCACCATGCTGCATGCCATTTTGAACCATGCCGATGCCCGCTCAGCCTTAAGCCCCTTGCAGGGTATTTTGCTGGGCGGCGGACCCCTTAGCCCAGAATTGCAGCAGGCCATTCTCCATTGGGCGCCCGCCCACACCCAAATTTGGCATACCTATGGCATGACCGAAACCCTAACCCATGTTGCTGCCCGAGAGCTGTTCCCCAAATCAGAAACCACCTTTCGGCCCATTTCAAATTGCATACATTGGGAAATGACCGAGCTGGGACTAAAAATCGTTCACCCGGCCTTGCAAGCCGAGCCAATTCAAACCGGCGATGCCGGAGAAATTGAACAAGACGGTTCATTTCGATGGACAGGCCGCATGGATTCCATGTTAAAAGTGGGCGGCAAAAAAGTCTGGCCCGAAGAACTGGAGCACCGCTTGCAGGAAGAGCATGGCCCCGGGCTGCCCCGATTTTATTTTACGGGAATTGCCGATTCGGTTTATGGGCAACGCTTGGTTTTGGTCATGGAAAAAGCCCCAGAAAATAGGAAAAAGCTACAGCAGATCTTCTTGGCCTGGCACGGCTCAGAACGCCCTCGGTATTGGGCGTTGCGCCCTGCCGACTTCAATGCCGAAACCGGAAAAACCGCACGTGCCCAAAAAGGGCTTGAGCCAGATTTAAAGGAATGGGAGGCCGATTAAAGCTTGCTTTTGAATTCCTTCAAAAACGCGTCGTAGGTTTTGCTTAGGTAAATTCCGGTGCCAAAAAAAGTAATGATGGGTTCCAGGTCGTTGGGGGTTTTGTAGCCCGGTAGCGGTTGTAGGGGAGTCATGGTTTTATCTAAAAAAACCAGGGTTGGGTAGCTTAGTTTGCCTTGGGTAAGCGCCGCCGCCAATTCGTGGTAGCCGCGCTGCCCGCTGGGCACAAACTTAAAAACGCGGCCCTTGAAGTTCACATCGGGCTTTTGCTCGGCATCGAATTTTACAGGGTAAAAATAGGTGGAAAGCACACGAATAATCTCGGGGTTCGAGAAGGTCTTTTGATCCATAACTTTGCACCAGCCGCACCAATCGGTGTACAGGTCAATCATCACAGGTCGGGGATTTTTTTCGTTCAAAATCAACGCTTCCTCTATCGAATACCAGGTTAAAGGCTTCGCGGGCGGCGCATCTTGGGCCCGAACAAAAATGGGAAGGCAAAGAAATGCCAGTAAAACATATTTCATGGTTCAATAATACGAAAAGGCAAGGAATATTGGTGTGAAAAAAGAGTTAATGGGCGGCTGCCGGGCTTTCCGCGCTACTCCGCAGTTGCCGAAAGCCTGGCCCGCTAGGTGCGGGGTAGCTGCGTCAATCCCTGCCGCCACACTTGGCCGTTGGTGGCCCGGCCGTTCATAGGCTGGCTGTTCACCAGCGTTTTTGTTGGTTTTTGATTTTATTAGGCCTTGGATTTGTTGTTTGAAGCAGAGGGGCCCGATGCCCTTACTCAATATTAAAAATATAAAGTACTTTTAGCAAATTTTTTTTTGAAAACCTGCTTCTTTTACTTTCCCTATCCTTTGTTTTAGGCCTTCAGGCCCAGTTTCCCTCTTACCTTCCTACAAACGGCCTGATTGCTTGGTATCCCTTCAATGGAAATACCTTAGACGAGAGCTTTAATGGAAACAATGGTAGCGTTAACGGGGGTATCGTTTTAACGGAGGATAGATGGAATAGTGCCAACAAGGCCATGCGGTTTGATGGCATCCCATTAACCTATTTGGATTGCGGAAACGACACCATCTTGAACATAAAAAACAACCAGAGCCTTACGATTTCTGCTTGGGTCTTCGCAGATTCTGCCACGATTGAAAGTGGGCAAGATGTTATCGCTTCAAAAAACAGTACGGCCTTTACCAATATTTTTGGCGCTTACACCCTCTATCTTCGGTATGGTGTGCCCCATTTTACAATTTCGAATCAAGGAGGCGTCCCAAGCTGGTATGAATCTGCCGTTGGAACCGACACCCTAGAAATTGGAAAATGGTATTTTATTGTGGCCGTATTGGACGCTTCGGCAAATCAAATGCGGGTGTATGTGAATGCTCGCCTCTCGGCGCAAACAACCTGGGGCGGGACCATAGACAGCAATCCCAATGGCCGATTTTTTATCGGAAGCCACTTTAAATCAAACTTTGCTTCTCAATACATGTATAATTTTGGTGGAAAAATAGACGATATTGGCTTGTGGAACAGGGCTTTATCTACCTGTGAATTGGTTGATTTGTTTACCGCAGGCAAAATGGCCGAAGTTGGCCAAAACGGCGACACGTTGATTGCCGCGCAACAAGGAGCCAGCTACCAATGGTTGGATTGTGGGCAGAACTTTGCTCCCATTGTTTCAGAAACTTCTGCCTTCTTTACTCCAACGCAATCTGGAAGTTATGCCGTAGTGGTTTCCTTAAATGGCTGCGCTGACACCTCTGATTGCTTTACCGTTGCCTTAACGGGATTAGAAAATCACCAAGAAGATTGGGGTGCACCGCTTAGAATCGTTAATCTACTTGGGCAGGAATCACCATTGTTGCCCAACACCCCCCTGATTTTCATGTACAGCAACGGCCGGTTTAAAAAGCAGTTTATCTGGAAACCTTAACCTTTTAAGAGTACTGGGCCATGTGCAATACTTGGCCGTTGGTGGCCCGGCCGTTCATAGGCTGGCTTTGCTCGGCTCCTTACGATGCAAGGGGCTGCTGCCATACTATGGCAAGTTTCCCTTGGCGCTCACCCTTTGCAAAGGCCTGCATCGTTGCCTCAAATTCATGAACGCTTACGCCTTGAGCCAAGGGAGGCCTAATAATTCCCATTTCCGCCCGTTCTGCAATGATTCTAAGTCCTTTTAAAAGCAATTCAGGCCGCTCGCGACCAACATGCAGCATGTTTAGGGTTGCCATTGATCTGGACTTTAACAGCAAGCCTATTGGATTGTAAAATCCAGACTGCAGAAGCATCAGGGCATCCCTAAATTTTGACTGCCGGCCGCTTCGCACCGCAGCTCCATAGGCCAAAATTATACCGCCAGCCCTTAATCGCCTAACCCCTTCCGCCAAATTCCTTCCGGCTAGGGGATCAAAAATGCGGTCAAAACGAAGCTGGCTTGGCACTTGCTTCCACCACGGATTTCCCGGGGCATTCAATAGGCCCTGCTGGCCTGGAAATTCCAAGGCCAGGGCCTTTAGTTTTTCCTCGCTTCGGCTGCAAAACCATACTTGAGCTCCCTGCCGAATGGCCGTTTCTACCAAGGCTCTGCCAACCGCACCGGCTGCCGAATGCACCAGAACCCGATCGCCCTCTTGAATGCTGCACAGCACTTCCGACAAATACCAAGCGGTAACATAAGGGGTTACCAGGGCGCAAGATTGTTCTGGGCGCAGAATGGATGGGGCCCGCACCACCTGGCTGGCCGGCAAATCCAAAACCGAGGCATATCCGCCGAAGGGGGTAAAGGCCATTGCGCTTAGGCCCAGAAGCTCTTGAGGCGCATCCTGACCCACAGCAACCACCGGGCCTACCACCTCATATCCGGGAACAAACGGCGTGGGCGGAGCATCTCCATAAAGTCCTTGCATCATCAAGGCATCGGCAAAATTAATGCCCGAGGCCTGAACCTGAATCCTCACCATTCCCGAACCCGGACTGGGCGGCATCGCGCTTTTCTTAAATTCCCAAACAGGATTTGAAAGCCCCGTGCGTAGTAGTTTCCATTCGTGTCTTTCCATAGTGGGTAGTGGGTAGTGGGTAGTGGGTAGTGGGTAGTGGGTAGTGGGTAGTGGGTAGTGGGTAGTAGGAGTTCATCAACAGTTCACCAACAAATTGCAAGCTATTCTTCGCAGTTAATCAACAAATTGCTTGAATTTTTCTGCGTCAGAAAGTCCAAGTTCATCAACAGTTCACCAACAAATTGCTTGAATTTTTCTGCGTCAGAAAGTCCAAGTTCATTGCATAATTACACAATATTTTCTTAAAATTAACCACTAAAAACTAACCACTAAAAACTAACCACTAACCACTAACCACTAACCACTAACCACTAAAAACCAACCCACGCCTAAGCAGCAGCCAGCGCAACGCCATTCAAAACCCCGCCGAAGGGCTTCAAATCTACAACACCGACCTGCACTGCATG
The DNA here is from genome assembly GCA_016866335.1 of Bacteroidota bacterium. Classification (GTDB taxonomy): domain Bacteria; phylum Bacteroidota; class Bacteroidia; order CAIKAF01; family CAIKAF01; genus CAIKAF01. The sequence goes on from VGMT01000040.1 coordinate 18,369, forward strand.
GAATTCTACCGCGGCGCCGCCCTTGGCTGGCACAGCCCCTGCCCATTCCCCCCGCAAATTCAAACCGACAGCGCCGACAACCTTTGGGCTCAAGGCATGCGCCTGCACTACAGCCTCATCAGCGACGGAGGCAACGCCCTGGTTTTGAAGGGAATCTGCTACGACACCTTGCCCAGCCCCGACACCGCCGACGCCCAGGTCAGCACCCTGCCCACCTTGGGCAGCGCCCTGCACAGCGTACAGGGTTTGCAGCCCGGCCTAACCTATTATGTGCGCAGTTTTGTGATGGCCCAGGGTTTGCCTGTAACCTATGGCAACGAGCTAAAGGTGGTATTGCCACAAATAAAGGCGGGCGGAGGCCTAAGTCTGCCGGGCACCCAGTTCGCGGCCAGCACGGCATTGGACGCTCCGCGCCCCGCCAGCAAAGCCTTCGACAACTCCCTCGACGACATCAGCGGCTGCTGGCATTCCAACTCGGGCGACGTCAGCAACGCCTGGATTCGGGTGCAGTTTGCCAGCGCCCAAGTGGTGCAATCCTATGCCATGTGGCGGCGCTGGGGCAACGACCACATTCCCAGCAGCTGGGTGTTCGAGGGCAGCAACAACGGCA
>VGMT01000041.1 GCA_016866335.1 Bacteroidota bacterium
GCCACCCCTTTACGTGACGAAGCAAAAATCAATTAAAGAACGTTTTTTCACCAGTGATAAGGCAAAGGTACGGGGGTGATTTTAACTTGTCAAGGGCAAAAGACATATTTTTTGGTTTTTTGAAGAGAAAATAGATAAAACAGCCATCCTTGACATCTAAAACCAAACCCTTCAACAGTCCTAACATTTTCTTTAATTTGCATCTATGAGTCTAGAAAAAATTTGGATTGATGTTGCCTCTCCCCAAGCGCAGGATATGGAAAAACTGGCCGGCGCCATTCGCAGTAGTACAACGATTGCTCGGCTTCTCTTGCAAAGAGGCATCGCCTCTTTTGATGAAGCTAAATTGTTTTTCAATCCGGGCAAAGACGGTTTACACCCCCCTATGCTGATGAAAAACATGGATAAGGCGGTTGAAAAAATTCGAGAAACCATGAATGCCGGAGGCTTAATTCGCTTCTACGGGGACTATGATGTTGACGGAACTACCTCGGCCTCAATGATGTATTGGCATTTTCGTAGGCATTTAAATTACGAAACGGTTGATTATTATACCCCAGACAGGTACAAGGAGGGCTATGGTGTTTCTGAAATAGGGATTGAACATGCAGTAGATTCAGGAGTTGAATTGCTCATTACCCTTGATTGTGGAATAAAGGACAAGGCAGCTTTAACCTTGGCGGCCATGAAAGGGCTGCCTGTTATTGTATGCGACCACCACCGACCCGGTTCAACCTTACCCCCCAGTCTGGCTATCTTAAACCCCAAACAATCGGATTGCCCTTATCCGTATAAAGAATTGAGCGGTTGTGGTGTTGGTTTTAAATTGTTGATGGCTTTAAATCAAGAGCTTGGTTTGGGCGAAAAGGGCTTAGATGAGGCCCTTCAGTTTGCGGCTGTTTCAACCTGCTGCGATATCGTTGAGATGAAAGGCGAAAACCGGTGCATCACCGCTCTTGGCCTTCAGGGTTTAAACACGAATCCCCTGCCGGGATTTAAAATAATGAAAGAACGGTCAGGAAAAGAAAGGGATTTTAAGGTTGAAGATGTGGTTTTTATTTTAGGACCCCGCATAAACGCTGCAGGACGAATTTCTCATGCCCATGGAGCCATTGAACTGCTTACCGCTCAAGAAAACGACGACCGTTTGGAAGAGTGGTGGCAGGCAATTCAGGAACACAATGCCTCTCGCAGGGTTTTAGACCAGCAAATAACGCGCGAAGCACTGCAAGAATTAGACAGTCCTGATCTGCGAGCCAAAAAATCAACCGTCGTTTTTCGCCCCACCTGGCACAAAGGTGTGGTTGGAATTGTGGCTTCTCGTTTGGTTGAACGGTATTATCGACCAACAATAGTTTTAACAGAAAGCCAAGGCGTATTGACCGGCTCGGCAAGAACCTCTGGCAATTTTGATGTGTATGAAGCTTTGTTGGCTTGTTCCGATTTATTAACAAAATTCGGAGGCCATACCCATGCCGCCGGCTTGAGTCTTTTGCCTGAGCAGTTGCCCGCTTTTCAATCTGAATTTGAACGTGTGGTTGAAAACCTCATCAAGCCAGAAGACCAACAACCGGGGATTAAAATTGATGCAATTCTACCCCCCAACCTGATTAACAGAAGATTTTTTCAAGTACTAGAACGAATGGAGCCTTGTGGCCCAGCCAACCTGTCGCCTGTTTTTCGCAGCGGCATGGTGCAGGCCATTCCAGAATCCGTAAAGATTTTGAAAGAGGAACATTTAAAATTGGTTTTGAAGGAAACCGATGCCGAGGGGAATCCCTTAACTGCCATAGGATTTGGCATGGCTGAATTGGCTCCTTTGGTTGCAGGGGAAGCGTGGTTTGAGCTGGCGTTTTCCCTTTCCGAAAACAGTTGGAATGGCACAAGTTCTTTGCAGTTGATGATTAAGGACATTAAGGCTAGGCCATAATACCCATGCGTAAGGGTCTTAGAAAATCTCAATATAATGCCGCCAAACTGCCCAAATTGAAGATTTTGGCATGGAAATAAACCCATTTAATGGGGTTTTTCAGGCCGCTCTAAGCTTAGGACATATAATTTTACCTTAACTCTATTTGGCATTATGTCGGTATCGCATTATATTTGCGCCGTCAATTGCCCGATCGTCTAACGGTAGGACCGCAGTTTTTGGTACTGCTTGTGGTGGTTCGAATCCATCTCGGGCAACATTAGCGCTCTTCGGAGCGCTTTTTTTTTCGGCTGCGGCGTTTTTTGGGGGAGCTTTCGTTGGGCGGCTGCGGGCTTTCACCGGTTGTCCGCGCCTGCCGTCTGCGGCCCCAGCGGGCTTGCGTGGGCTCCTAAAGTCGCCTCCGCGCCGCGCGGGGCCGTTGCCGGCAGCCTTGCGTGCAACCCGGTTCAATCCCTGCCGCGGCCTCTCCTGAAAAATCCAACCCAAAGAAGAAAACCCTAAAAAAGCCTTCTGGGTAGAACGGCAAACGCTTGCTTGTGTTCTTTATTAAATCTTAACCACACAAACCTATCTGGTCAACTTTGATTTTTGTACTTTCAACCCAAATTAGAAAATCCAAATGAATCGAATTCTAATTCTGTTTTTCCTGTTGCCCATTTCTTTGTTCAGCCAAACGGACACTGAATTTTGGTTTGTGGCTCCCGAAGTTCAGCAAAGCCATGGCGATAGACCAATCGTGGTTCGCTTGTCAACTTCACAACAAGCCGCCTCAGTGCAAATTACCATGCCCATTAACCCTGGTTTCCCCCCTATAAATGCGTTAATCCCTCCCAATACGACTCAATCTTTTGATTTAACAGCCTGGGTGGATTTGCTCGAAAATAAACCTGCCGATGTTGTTCTTGATAAGGCGCTACGCATTACATCATCAGCTCCCATCACCGCATACTATGAAGTGGTTACCTCTTGCAACTGCAATCCCGATATTTTTACCCTAAAGGGCAGAAACGCGCTGGGAACCTCTTTTATGCTGCCTTTTCAAACTTTTTTAAACAATGGAGTAGGAAATGCCTGGAGCGGATTTGATATTGTAGCAACTCAGCCCAATACAAGCATTACCATTACTCCCACTGCCGCCATTGTAGGGCATCCGGCAGGGGTTCCGTTCACCATTAATTTAAATCTTGGTGAAACTTGGAGTGGCGTATCTACATCTCAAAGTTTCAATCAGCGTCCCAGTGGAACCGTTATAACTTCAGATAAGCCTATTGCGGTAACCATCAAAGACGATTCCATGAATGGAGGTGTTTACGGGGGCTGTGCCGACTTAATGGGCGACCAAATGGTGCCGCTTCCCTTGCTAGGCAACGATTACATTACAATTAAGGGTTATTTGAACGGCCCAGACCGGGTTTTTGTTATGGCCACCCAAAACAACACTCAGGTAACCATTGATGGAACCGTTGTTGGAACCATAAATTCAGGCCAGAGTTATACCCATGTTCAATCGGCCAATACGGCATTTATTCAGGCCAGTTTGCCTGTATATGTTTTACATACCACTGGGTTTGGTTGCGAGGTGGGTGGAGCTGTTCTGCCTACCATAATTTGTACTGGAAGTCAGCAGATTGGTTTTACTAGAAGCACCACCGAATTTTTCGCCTTAAATTTAATGGTAAAAACAGGGGGTGAAGGTAATTTTACACTAAACGGCAATCCAAACCTTATTACAGCAGGAAATTTTGCTCAGGTGCCGGGCTCAAATGGAGCCTGGATGTATGCACAAATTCAATTCAACACGAACGATATTCCCCAGGGCCTGGCAAGTCTTATAGTGAATTCCTCCCACCTTTTTCATATGGGAGTGGTTAACGGTGGCGCCTCTTCTGGCTGCCGTTATGGCTATTTTTCTGACTATTCCGCTTATCAGTTTGACGCCAGCTCAACCACCGATTCGCTGTGTCAAGGTGGAAACCTAATTTTATTTGCGAATTCTCTTACCGGGGCAAACTACCAATGGACAGGCCCCAATAATTTTTCCAGTTCCAACCAAATTGACACCCTATTCAATGTAAGCCCTTCGATTTCTGGCCTGTATCATTTAACTGGGTCCGTTGGAGCTTGCCCTGTAATTTCCGATAGTATTTTTGTTTTTATTCAGCCCACGCCGGCTCCCGCAGTAGCTGCTCCTCTAGGTCCCGTTTGCGCTGGCGACACAGCCTTTCTTTCGGCAACAGGGCCCCTTGGTGCTGTATATCAATGGTCAGGACCCAACGGTTATCAATCCATTGGTCAGCAGAGCCAAGTAACCGGAATTTCATCGCCCTTATCGGGATGGTACACGGTGGTTCCTTTGATTAATGGTTGCCCGGGCGACAGCGATCAGGTTTGGGTCTCGGTAGATTCTGTAGCCCTAAGCCCCCAAGTCATTTCGCCCATTTGCAACAATGGAACAACAGGAAGTATTGTTTTAAATGTTCAGAGCGGCATCGCTCCATTCAGCTATGCTTGGAATGGGAACTTACCCTCGCAAGCCCAGCAATTAAACTTGGCCCCCGGCAGCTACTCTGTTGTGGTCACCGATTCCAATGGGTGCACGGCCTTATTTTCTGTAACCCTTATCAACCCTCCATCCATCAACGTTTCTTTGACTGCAAGCCCCGCAACATGCCCAAGTTCGGCCGATGGCAGCCTTCAGGCTCAAACTGGGGGCGGTACCGGTCCGCTTTCCTTCCTATGGAACCATGGCCCAACCAGCCCAAATCCCCCTTCTGTTCCAGGGGGTTGGTATTTTTTAACCACCACCGATAGCAATGGCTGCCAAAGAACCGATTCTGTGCTGGTTCCAGCTCCGCCCGCCTTAATTGGAACGTTCGATTCCATTATGAACCCCCTTTGCCATGGAAACTCCAACGGCTATATTTCACTCTCGGCCAGCGGTGGCCCAGGAGGGTACAACTTCCAATGGATAGGCTCTGGATTTACCCAATCTAGTCAGGGTGGTCTAGCCGCAGGAAACCATCAAATTATGGTTTTCGATGGTCTTGGATGCGACACTCTTATTCTTGACACAACCTTGATTGCCCCAGCCCCAGTTGTGGTTACAGCTTTAGGCCCCAATCCCATTTGCCAGGGAAGTCCGTTTTTACTTACGGCAACGGGTGGCCAAACCTACCTGTGGGCCGGCGGGAACATCGGCGGAATGAGCAGCGACAGCGTGGTAACCACCTTGCAACAAACCACCACTTTTACTGTAATTGGTTCGGTTGGCCCATGTTCTGATACAGCTCAGGTTTCCGTCTCCGTTTTGCCATCACCGCAAGCAAACATCCAATGGCAGGGAGCTTGCGTAAACGACACTCTTTTGCTGGATGCAAGTGGAAGCCAGGTAGGCTCTCCTGCTCAAATTCAACAATGGTTTTGGGATTTAAATGGCGATGGTCAAAACGATGCTCAGCAACCTAACCTAGGTCATGTTTTTGGCTCTGCAGGATCCCCACCTATCCGTTTAATTGTAGTAGCCGACAATGGATGCATTGATACCCTTATTGTGCCGGTTGCGGTTTATCCTTTACCCTCGGCCGCATTTGTTCCTGACGTGGTTTGCTTTGGGCAGAATTTTCAGCCCCAAAACTCCAGTACCATTCCTTCAGGTAGCATAAATGCATTTTCTTGGAACTTTGGAGATGGCGGTGCGGGAACGGGTTTTAGTCCTACCTATGCATATGCAGATACCGGTTGGTTTCAGGTTCAACTTGTTGCCGTTTCTGACCAAGGTTGCTTAGATACATCCATAGTCCTCATTTATGTTTCTCCCGGCCCTGAAATCTCAGCCAATGCAGCACCTGGGTGCTTTGGGTTGGTGGTATTCAGCATTCAGCAAATAAACGGAGATTCGTTGGTTGCTCCAGTAACATGGAGTACCGGTGAGAATACTCAAACAACGGGCAATCCGATTGAGTACATCTACCAAAACGGTCCGGGAAGTTATTCAGTACAGGCCATTGTTTTTGATATCAATGGGTGCCGTGGCGAAGCGAATACCACAGCCTTGGTTCCCGACACCAAAACCTGGGAAGACATTCAATTCCCGAATGTTATAACCTCAAATGGAGACGGACTTAACGACGAGCTTGTTTTTGATACGGATATTGAAAATTGTTCTCCCTACTTAGTTTGGGTATATAATCGGTGGGGCAGGTTGGTTTTTGAGGGCAGTTCTGGAGGGGCGAGCTTTCGGGGCTATGCCCAAGATGGAGCCAAGTTAGAAGACGGCGTCTACCAATATATTGTTCGCGCTGCCGATGGATCCTTTGAACGCGTTAGCATTCTTTCTCTTTTTGGTCAACCCTAATAGGGACTGAATCTAGTTTATCAATTCTATCACCACCCGTCGGTTTAGGTAGCGGCCTTCTGGGCTGTTGTTGTCTGCTGCGGGCCTATGTGGACCGAACCACTGCGTCAATATCCGGCCGGGATGCAAGCCGCTTCGAATTAGATAATTTTTTACTTCAAGGGCCCTCAATTCCGACAAGTTCATGTTGTAATCGTTTGCTCCATTGCTGTCGGTATGGCCACCGAGCATGATCCTTAGCCCTGAATTTTGATTTAAATGAAGCAGTAATTTTTTTAAACGGGCTTCCATATCGGGCGATAAATCAAATTGATCGTGATCAAAATGAACCTGGGTCATTAAGCCGAGGTCTTCCTCTCTATTTTTTAGTTCGACTTGCAAAGTAGGGTTTAACGGCTCCAATGAAATATCGTCCAACAAATAATAAGCACGCCGCCGGGTATTGTACAAAAGGTCTAAAATATTGCTTCCTGATGCACCTCTATCCAACTTAGATGTTTCATGGTCTTCACGAAAATTCCCTATGGTTAAATACTGAAAAGGCTCTTTCGCCTGCAGTGTATCTTGAATTAAAATCCAGCGGTCGGCTCGATCTAAAATCGTTTCAATTTCAATTTGAGGTCTTAAATTAAGACGCTTGTAGGAATCTTGTTTAACCGGTTGCCTGGAAAAATAAAAACCAAGATTGCCTGCAGCAAATGGGCTGTTTTTGTGCAAACGTACCCAGGCTTTCAGTACATACGATTCCCCCGGCACCAAGACGGCCGCTAAGTGGGTTTGGATGTATTCCCTCCAAGCACCATGAGGGGGGCTCACCCCATAGGTAAAGATTCCAACCATACTTTGTCCGCGATGAGCAGAAACTCCCACAATATTGCTTCCGGGGCCACTGTAATTGGGGCACTGCTCATTCTGGAATGAGCTATAAACATCCGCTGTGGTGAACGTCGGAAGGGTCCAATTGTTGATGTTAAATTCATTTATTCTAGCCACCCAACCACAAGGAATTTCGCCTTTAAAAACCTCAAATCCCCCATTGTAAACCAGATTTTGACTTAGCAATACGGGCGAAAGGCCCAAAAAAGCCAGAAAAAGGATTGCCCTAACCGAAGATTTGGTTTTACACATCATCGTCGATATTCCGGATGGTTACTTTCAAGCATCTGTAGGTAGTTTTTATACCGGTCGGGGTTTATTCCACCCGATTCTAGTCCTTCTAAAACGGCACATCCGGGTTCATTTGTATGCAAGCAATTGGAAAACCTACACTTCCGTTTCGTGCGAAATATTTCCGGAAAAAAATCCCCTATTTGCTCATCTTGCATATCGAAAAGTCCAAACTCTTTGATGCCCGGGGTATCTATAATCCATGTCTTCTCGTTTATAAATAGCATTTCTGCAAAAGTGGTGGTGTGCTTTCCTTTTTGATGTTTGTCTGACAATCCGCCTGTTTTTAAGTCGAGGGCAGGAACCAAGGCATTAATTAGGGTTGATTTTCCCACACCCGAATGCCCACACACCAATGTGGTTTTTGAATCTAACCAGTCCCGTAGATCATCTATCCCTTCCCCTGTTTCGGCCGATACAGATAAAATAGGATAAGGCAAATCTCTAAAATGGGACAAGAATTGCTGGGCCTCTTCAGGGTGTTCTGGCCAAAGGTCGCTTTTATTAACCACGATGCAGGCTGGTATGGAATAGGCCTCGGCCGTTACCAAAATTCGGTCAACAAAACCCGTACTGGTTCTGGGCTTAAGAACAGAGGCCACAATCCATAAACCATCAAGGTTGCTGGCTAGAATATGGGTTTGCTTATCAAGCTGGGTAGAGGTGCGAATCAGGTAATTTTTACGATCGTGTATTTCCTCAATCGTATGGGGTTGTCCTGGAATAGGTTCAGACAAACGGACACGATCGCCAACCGCAACGGGATTGGTATGTTTCAAACCCTGCATACGCAATTTGCCAGCCAGCTGGGCTGTGGTCATGCGCTTAGCATAGGGCAGCCAAATTGAGTAGTGATTTCCAGTAGAACGAGTTACAATCCCGTCCATAAAGCGTTGCTGGGATAGGCAAAAGCAATGTAACTTAATAGGCAAGTGCTGGCGAGCAAAACATACGCCAACAAACTCCCCAAAACTCCTCCAATCAAATTGCCTGTTTTTCCCTTCAGCAAAAGGGTAATCAAAAGGTCTATGCCTAAGGCCATTCCCATCAAAATTAGAGCCTGAAAAACCACAATTTCATGTACCCTGAATTTAAGCCAAAGCAGTGCCCCAACAAACAGCCAAGCAATAATTCCCCCGAGCAATGAGGTCCAAAAAGAAGGGTATAAGGGCCTGTATTCTGCCCATTGCAACAAAGCCGCCCGAACTAAGACAAACAACAAGAAGGCTGAACCAGCTATCAAACCATTTAGTGGGTCATTGATGAACAAATCAAACTCCTCAAATAAAAGAGTGCTAGGCTTCATTACTGCAAGTTACGATTTTTCATTTGTACCCTTCTCCCATTCCTTCAGTTGACGGGCATAAGCCTCTATTTTAGCGATTGAATCTGCCTCTTTTTGCCGTTCAATCGCAACCACTTCAGGTTTTGCATTTGCAACAAACCTTTCGTTGCTCAGCTTTTTGCGCACACTTTCCACAAAACCTTCTAAATATACCATTTCCTTTTTTACACGTTCCATTTCGGCATTCATATCCACATAGCCTCCAGCCGGAATACTGCATGTCCATTGTTTTACTTGAAATGAAAAGGCTTCTGTGCTAGGAGAAGATTCCTGAGTATGGACCGGAGAAACAAAGGCCAGATGCCGAAGTATGGGTTCCAAACTCTTATCCCAATGAATGTGCTCGGTTCCTGCCACATAAAGCACCAATGGATCTTTCGCTGGTATGCCATGTTGTTGACGAATTCCCCTTACTTGGGTAATAACCTCAAACAACAAATCCATTTTCACCAAAAAATCAGAATCATACGAAGAAGAGTCCGACTTAAGTGTTTGAACCATAAGGCTTTCCCTTGTTTCACGGTTCTTTAATCCCTGCCAAATTTCTTCGGTTATAAAGGGAATAAACGGATGGAGTAAGGCGCAAATCTGCTCAAGCCTTTCAACAGCACAGCCTAGACCCGCTTCCGAAATCTTAGATCCAAAAGAAGGTTTGAGCATTTCTAAATACCAACTGCAAAAATCATCCCAGGTTAGTTTATAAACCGTCATTAGCGCTTCGTTGATTCGAAATTGATTGAATTGCTGATCCAACTTTCCAGAAACCTCTTTAATGCGTTCTTGCATCCAGGCCTCGGCTCGGCTCAAGCGTTCTGATTCAGAGGGATCCAAAACCAAATCAGCATCCATTTGTTGGGCCTTCCAGTGCATAATAAGGCGGTAGGCGTTCCATAATTTATGGGTAAAATTGCGCCCTTGCTGGCATAAGTTCTCGTTAAACAGCAAATCGTTTCCGGCGGGTGCACTTAGCAACATTCCTACCCTTACTCCATCTGCACCATGAACCCGAATGAGCTCAAGGGGGTCAGGGGAATTCCCAAGGCTTTTCGACATTTTACGCCTTTGGTCGTCGCGCACGATGCCGGTAAAGTAGACATTTTTAAAAGGGGCCTTCCCTTGAAAGGCATAACCGGCCATAATCATACGGGCCACCCAAAAAAACATAATTTCAGGTGCTGTTACCAAGTCGTTGGTTGGATAATAATATGAAATCTCTGGATTGCCTGGGAATTTGAAACCATCAAAAACAGAAATTGGCCACAACCAAGAACTAAACCAAGTATCTAAAACATCTTCATCTTGGTTCAGTTCAGTAAAGTTTGGATTTAAGGCGCTCATTTTTGCTCTAGCCTCAGCCTCTGTTATTGCTACCACCGTATTCCCCTGCTCGTCGTACCAAGCTGGAATTCGTTGACCCCACCAAAGTTGCCGGCTAATGCACCAATCTTTTATATTCTCAATCCAATGCCGATATGTATTTTTAAACTTTGCGGGATGAAATTGAATATCATCTTGCATCACGGCATCGAGCACCTGCGGGTACTTTTTCATAAATGCCTGCATGTCAACAAACCATTGCAAGGACAATCTAGGTTCAATAACAGCTTGGGTTCGCTCTGAGTGCCCAACTTGCTGCACATATTCCTCTGCCTTCAACAATAGCCCCCTGTTATCGGCAGCCTTCGCAACGGCTTTACGGGCATCAAAACGGTCCATTCCCGCAAATTCACCTGCCAGTTCGGTCAAGTGCCCCGTTTCGGTTAATCCGTTGGGCGCAGGCAGCCCATGCCTTAGACCTAGTGCATAATCGTTAGGGTCATGAGCGGGAGTTACTTTAAGGCAACCTGTCCCAAAATCTGCACTGACATATTCGTCTGCAATTATTGGAACCCATAAATCCGTAAGCGGCACCTGCACTTTTTTACCTATCCATGATGAATAGCGTTCGTCGTTTGGATTGACGCAAACGGCTACATCAGCAAAAATGGTTTCTGGGCGACTTGTAGCAACTACAATGCCGGTGCCGGGCTCCTCGCCCGCATACTTTAAATAATACAAAGTGCCGGGCAGGTCTTTGTGAATAACCTCTTCGTCCGACAAGGCCGTTCGGCCTGCTGGGTCCCAATTAACCATACGCATGCCCCGGTAAATCAAACCCTGTTCATGAAGGCGAACAAACACTTCTTGAACGGCAGCACTTAGGTCGGGTTCCATGGTAAAACGGGTACGGTCCCAATCGCATGAGGCTCCAAGTTTTTTTAGTTGGTCTAAAATAATACCTCCGTATTTTTCTTTCCATTCCCAGGCATGGTCTAAAAAAGTGTCTCGCCCTATTTCACTCTTTTTAATTCCCTTTTCGCGCAATAAAGCAACTACTTTAGCTTCCGTTGCAATTGAGGCATGGTCGGTACCGGGAACCCAACAGGCGTTTTTAGATTGCATGCGAGCCCGCCGAACCAAAACATCTTGTATGGTATTGTTCAGCATATGCCCCATGTGCAGAACGCCTGTAACATTTGGAGGAGGAATAACGATGGTATAGGGCTCTCGGTGGTCTGGGGTAGATTTAAAATACCCATTGTTGAGCCAATAGGAATACCAAAAATCTTCCCGCTGATTCGATTCAAACTGCTTTGAAATTTCCATGATTTTGATTTGCTTTCTGGCCCAAAAGTACTACGAATTTTGGTGGTTTAGGCGCCTCTTGAACTCCCAAAAGGCATCCCGTTTCACATTCTCATTTGCCGTTTCAATTAGGCGGTATGTTCAATCGGTTTTACCAAGATATCCCCTCGAACCGCAGCAATTCAATGGCCAAGGTGCTTGCTCCCAACCTGAAAGAACTTGGGGTAGCGGGCTTTCCAACCATCGTTTCATAAATTGAAACGTAACGAAGAGCCGCGCCATGATCGCGTATGCCACCTGAAGCCTTAAATCCGGCTGAGGCATTTGTGTGTTTGATTGCGGAGCACAAAACTCTGGCAGCGGCCTCGGTTGCACCTATGGGAATTTTTCCGGTAGAGGTTTTCAAGAAATCGGCTCCGGCATTTAATGCCTTGCAGGCCAAATCGAACAAAAAGTGCTCGTCTTCAATTTGTCCTGTTTCGAATATCACCTTTAAAGGGACTGGCCCACAGGCTTCGCGCGCTGCTTGCACCTCTTGAATTACCGATTCGCCTTTGCTGTAAAGTGCGGCGCCGCGATCAATAACCCAATCTATTTCGTTGGCTCCGGCATCAATGGCGCGTAGGGTTTCCATTGATTTTAGTTTCAAATCCGATTTCCCTGAGGGAAAGTTCCCTGCCACTGCGGCCAAAGGAATGGACAGGTTACCTAAGCCTTCACGGGCGGCACCCAGCAATGGGGCATAAACACAAATGGCTGCTGGCCTAAAACGGCCCTCGGTTTCCAAACAGACCTTCGCAATTCTACGCGTCCATTGAGCGATGTTGCTTGGATTATCCAAATCTCCCAATGAGGTAATGTCTAATAGACCATACAATCGTTCATTGTTCATGTCGCTCTAATTTAAAGGTATATATAGCCTTATTTGATTGAACACACAAAATTAACTTTGAAAATCAAAGATTTTACAATATCTTAACCCTGAAATTTTGTTTATGCCCATTAGCCCCATACGCTTATTTGTACCCAACTATTTTTATAAAGTTGGTTTGGAGCATATGCTTAAAATTCGCCTTGATGGATTGGCATTGCCGATTCATGTAAACCATGCCCTAGGATCAGATTTGGCAGGGCAAGAGGGTTTCTTGGCGGGTGTTGAGGCGTTGAACCGCGGCGAAATTGATGTTTTGGCTTGCAGTGGAAGGCACCTTCCCCTACGTTTGCCCGGAGAATTAAACATTGCAGGCGCTTTATTCGGAAGTTCCAGAAACATGGCAGTAACAGGCAATTCGTCGGAGCCTGATTTCTTTTATTGCAGTGATTTAACGGGCACTATTGCGTATCAAAATGCATATCCGGGCGCCATTCGCTTAGGTGATTACAACCATGCTCCTCATTATGGAGCAGGGGTTTCTGTTCATCGCTTGCTTAGTCAATCGGAATTGGATTTGACGGGGGTCTCTGAAAGTCAATACAGATTGCTTGATTGGATGGTTCCGCATCCCGGAGCTGGCTTGTGGGTGCTTTTAACCTTAAAAAAAAGGGTTGAAAAGAAGTGGCCATTGTTGGCCATATCAGACCCCCTTGCCTTATTGGTGCTAAAAATGGAACGCAAAATTGCCCGATACCTTGAAAAAAAACACAGGTTGTATTCTGGAGTGCAGTTGCTTCCCGATTCAAAAGGGAATCGAATGAGTTTACGGGTATGCATTCCAGGTAGCGAAGGGCAGAAACCGTTCCATTACACCACAAGTATTCCTTTCCAGCAATCCGACAAATGGATTGCCAAGGCATTGGAAGAAATGGAAATCATGGGTGTTCATAGGCATACTCGCGGGGCATTTGTTCATTTCTCATAGACCTGCCATCTTTGCGGCATGAATCTTGCCGTAATTGCCCTGCTTGCCGTCAACATCTTACATGGGATAAACTACGCGGTGGCCAAGTTCATTATGCCTGTTCCCTTTAATCCTACAGGCATCATATTTATGCGGTCGGCCGGAGCCTTCGTTTTATTTTGGCTGCTCGCCTTTACCCGACCCATAGAACGAATCGACCCAAAAGATTGGATTCGGCTTTTTCTTTGTTCTCTTTTCGGCGTATTGTTAAATCAAACCTTGTTCTTCGAAGGACTTAACCGAAGCAGTCCGGTTGAATCAGCCCTGGTTATGACGATTAGCCCCATTTTAGTATTGTTGTTTTCGGCTGGAGTTGGCTTAGAAAAAATGCAAAAGACCAAGTGGATTGGAATTTTGCTGAGCGGCGGGGGGGCCGTTGCGCTTATTTTACAGCGGCAACAGGGTGTTTTATTTTCGCAAAGCCATGGGTTTGGCAACCTGCTGGTGCTTATTAATGCCGCTTCGTTTTCGGTTTTTTTGGTCATGGTAAAACCCTTAATGAAACGGTATAGCCCCATTACCGTTTTGGCTTGGGTTTTTACATTTGGAATGCCGATGACAGGCATTTTGGGGCTTCCGGATTTAGCAAAGACCCACCTTGCGGCCATCAGGCCCCAGGTTTGGTGGGCAGTAGCCTACGTGGTAATTGGAGTAACTTTTTTAGCTTATTTATTGAACATTTATGCCCTGAAGCGGGTGAATGCAAGTTTGGTAAGTGCCTTTATTTATTTGCAACCGCTTTTGGCTGGGGTCATTCAATTGTTTTTAGGGGATTTTGTGATGTCGTTTACCCTTTTAACGGCAGGCATTTTTATTTTCGTCGGCTTGTTTTTAATGACGATTGAACAGAAAGTGAAGGATGTTCCCAATTAATCCATCCCTTTTAAAAACAAGGGATACCATGCCAAAACCTGGCCCAGCGGCAGGGATTGAGCAGGGTTGCCCGCAAGGGGGCTGTAAGGGGGCCCGCGTGGCGCGGAGGCGACTTTAGGAGCCCCCGCAAGCCCGCTGGGCCCGCATACAGCAACCGCGGACTACCCGCGAAAGCCCAGCTGCCGCCCTATAAACTCCTTCCCTGCCCCTTAACGCTATAGGTCAAAGATAGCTGCTCATTGAGTTCAAGCCGTTTGCGAACCAGCGAAAACTGCGGCTGACTCGGCGAGGAACTCAGCCCCAAATCATAGCAAAAATACCTGACCTCGCTTTCGCTGGCCAGCAGAACCTGGGTTGCATACCCAAATTCAAAACCCATGACTTCAAGCTCTTGATGACTGGCTTGCAATCGACCTGCATCGAACAACAACTTAAGAATTTTTCTGTTTTTCTTTAATATCCGATCGATTTTCCGAAACTCTCGCCGCTCGCGAATTTGAACCCGATTAAAATACGAACAACGGCAAGCATCTGAGCAAAATTTCTTGTCAACACGCCCCTCTAAAGGCTCCTTGCAGACTTTGCAGTAGTTTTTTTTCATAGGCATCCCAAATGTTATTGTTTCCCAACTGAAAGATACAGCCTCTGGTATAAAAGCGCAAGGCTTTTTGTTAAAAATCAAGCCTTTTTTTATTAACATTGTGTTAACTGCCTGTTTATCAATGCTTTGTGTGGACTTTGATTTTTTGGCTATTTTCGATTTTTCCGCCATTTTATCTTGAATTTTATTCCAATTGCCTATGTACCTTTGCAAGGCATATGCAGTCATTTTTGGAATCATTTTTGCGTTCTTTGCGGCGGCAACTTTCTGCCTTTTTTTATTTGGATTGCATGAGCTTGCGCCTGCTTTTTGTATTTCTCCTTTCCTGGCCTGTGGTCTTACACGGTCAAACTACGGTGGTGCGCGGCATCGTGTACGACGGCGACCCCTCGGTCGCAAAAAAAACGCCCCTAATCGGCGCCAATGTTTTGTTAAAAGGAACCCAAGTGGGTGCAATTACCGACCTTGAAGGTCGCTTTGAATTAAAAACAGACCAAAAACCCGAGTTTGTACGCGTTCAAATGCTGAACTATGCCGATACGCTGATTAAAATTCGGCCAGGCACCATCAACGAGGTCAAAATCACCTTGCCCATGACGGGCATTTCGCTGAATGAATTTAACTTTAAATACAAACGAACGCGCAATCCAGCCCTTGTGGTTATTGATTCGGTGAAAAAATACCGCCGCGAAAACGACCCCTTTCGCTTTGAAAGCGTTGAAGCTACCGTTTACGTTAAAAACAAACTGGATGCCTACAACCTGCCCGAAAAAATCAGAAAATCTAAGGTGGGTAAAATTTTCCAGTCTTTCTACGACCTCGGATACCAAGACACCCTGCGGGGCGACACCAATGTGTACTACCCGTTTATGCTCATCGAAATGGTTTCCAATATCCACCGGAAACGTGGCTTTTCCATTCGAGAAGTCATTCATAAATTTGAAATTACCGGCGTTGAAAACGACAACTTCGCCACCATGCTGGGCGCTACCTTCCAAAACTTTAATTTTTACGACGACAATCAACTGATTCTTGGAAAAAACTTCGTAGGCCCCCTGTCGCCCTTCGGCTCGGCATACTACAAATACGTTTTGGAAGATTCCACCATGATTGGCAACATGCGCTGCTACGAAATTTCGTTCCAGCCCCTGGACGCCGTTCCCCGCGAAATGGTGTACGACGGCCGAATGTGGGTGCACGATAAAACCTGGGGCGTACGCAAGGTTGAACTAAAAATGAACCGCAAAGCCAACGTGAATTTCATCGCCGGCTTCCGCATCAACCAAGAATTTGAACTCGACAGCGCCAACCAAACCTGGATTTTACGCCAAGACAATGCCTCGCTCGATATCAACCCCAAAGATTTCGTGGATTTCACCCTCAACATCGGCGACAAAGACACCAATTATCAAATTGTTCTTCACCGAACCCGGCACTTTAAAAACTACGTTTACAACCAACCACCCTCTTCCATTTTCCCTACTCCAGGCGCCGAAATAACCATCTTAAACAATGTGCATAAAAGCAAGGCCGAATGGGATTCCCTGCGCCCCATCGCTCTGAGCGATTCGGAAGGAAAAATCGACAGCATTACCGAGGACCTGAAGAAAAACACCATTTTCCGTTCCCTGTACCGAATCGGCGATTTGGTGGCATCGGGATTTTGGAACTTCGGCTGGTTTGGCATTGGCCCCATTTATGAACTATGGTCCATGAACGAAATCGAAGGCCACCGCATCAAATTCGGCGGACGCACCTCCGATTCCATTTCTAAACGGTTCTTCCTTGAATCGCATATTATTTACGGCACCCTAGACCAACGATTCAAATGGGATTTTTCGGGCATATACCACATTAATAAAGACAAAGACCCCTGGCGGATGATTGGCTGGAAATTCCGCCAAGATATTGAACAACTTGGCCTGTCAACCAACCAATGGCGCCCCGACAACCTGCTGGGCACTTTCCTTCGCCGCCGCCGCCTGGCCGACCTGTCGTACATCGACGAAGGATTTGTTTATTATGAACACGATTGGTTTACCGGACTCAACAGCAAAATTACCTTCAACTGGATGCGCGTACACGATACCGGAACCCTGCGCTTTGGCCTGCTTAACGCCCAAAATCAAATCGATTCTTACCTTCCCAACTTCAGCCGAGCCGAAATGAGGCTTGAAACCGAATTCGCCTACGGGCAACAATGGCTGCGCGGCCGAGTAAAACGCCGAGCCCTTCGCGGCGAATACCCCGTTGTGAAACTTGAATATACCTTAGGCATTAGCAACGTTCTTGGAATACAAAACAATTACCACGCCCTGCGCTGCTCCATCGCCGACCGCTTCCGAGTCCGCCCCCTAGGCTACACCGATTGGGAAATCAAAGCCGGTAAAATCTTCGGGCAAATCCCCTACCCACTAATGGAAATTCACCTGGGCAACGATACCTATATGTTCGACCGCTTTGGGTTTAACCTGATGAATTACTTTGAATTTGTGAGCGACCAATGGGTTACAGTGCGCTTTGAACACTTTTTCGATGGGCTGTTCTTCAACAAAATCCCCGGTCTGCGCAAACTAAAATGGCGGGAAACCGTGGGAGTCCGCGCCGCCCTAGGCAGCATTAGCCAGGAAAACCGAAGCTTCATGGCCCTTCCTCCCAACACCTACGAACTCGTTGACCAACGCACCGGCAACATTATGCCCTACGTTGAAATGAACGTGGGCATCGAAAACATTTTCAATATCCTTCGCTTCGATTTCCACTACCGCTTTACCCACCAAAATGGCCCCGATCCATTGAACCCCGGAAAAGAACTGTACCCCGGTGCTCCCAACTGGGGAATTACCGCCCAAATATCTGTAAAGCTGTAAGCATGGAACTGCGCACCGAACAGCTAGAAAAATCCTACCGCGGCAGAACCGTTGTAAACCAAGTCAGTATCCACCTGAATCAAGGCGAAATCGTTGGCCTTTTAGGACCCAACGGCGCCGGCAAAACCACCACCTTTTACATGGTAACCGGCATGATTGCCCCCGACGCCGGCCGTATTTTTCTGAACGAAGAAGACATCACAAACCTGCCCATGTACCAACGCGCCCGGCGCGGCATTGGCTACCTACCCCAAGAGGCCTCTGTTTTTCGGCGTCTAAGCGTTGAAGACAATATTCTGGCCGTACTTGAACACCTGCCACTCAGCAAAGCCGAACAGCGCGAACGCTGCGAAAATCTGCTGAATGAATTTGGACTGAACCGGGTACGCAAAACCAAAGGGAACCTGCTTTCTGGCGGCGAACGCCGCCGCACCGAAATCGCCAGAGCCCTTGCCACCAACCCCGGATTTATTCTGTTGGATGAGCCCTTCGCCGGAGTGGACCCCATTGCGGTTGAAGACATTCAGTCCATCGTGTACTCCTTAAAAGAACGCAACATCGGCATTCTAATCACCGATCACAACGTTCAAGAAACCCTATCCATCACCGACCGCGCCTACCTGCTGTTCGAAGGAAAAATCCTAAAAGCCGGCAGCGCCAGCGAATTGGCCGAAGACGAACAGGTCCGCCGCGTTTACCTAGGCCAAAATTTCGTGCTAAGCCCCAGAACCCCTCGGTCCTAATTCAGGTTTTTGGTTTTTTTCTTTTGAAGGGCGGTTGCGGGCTTTCACAGGTTGTCCGCGGTTGCCGGGGGCTGCCCCAGCGGGCTTGCGGTGGCTCCTAAAGTCGCCTCCGCGCCTCGCGGGGCAATCCCCCCGCCACCCTTGCGGGCAACCTTGCTCAATCCCTACCGCAGGCCTCTCAACCCTTTTCTACTCAAAAATTAAAAAAAATGCCTTTTGCCCTTGACAAGTTAA
>VGMT01000042.1 GCA_016866335.1 Bacteroidota bacterium
AACCTACGCTGTGGCACCTGTTAAAGTTGACCGTGATAAGGTATATGGTTTTGTTGAGCATCAGGTGCTGGACAAAAACGGCAATGTTTGTACTACCGGAAATTTGCTGGATGATGGCCAAACATTGTTCCTATCGGGAGCTACAGCCATGAAAACCGTGAATACCCAAAATGCAGAGGTAGATAAAAAAACACTTAAAACCGTGTATATGGATGGCAAAGATGCCGTTCTAGTTCCTTCGTCCTATGAGGGAGAGATTAAACTTTCCAGCACATCTATGGATGACTTGTTTAATCTTGAGGTAAGCTCTGTATATCAACTCACCTGGGAGGATGCTGACGCTAAAAAAGGGATGTTGAAGGAATTGGTTGGAGGTCAGTTGTTTCGGTTTGTCTTTAACTACCGTGCAGATTACGAGGGGTCAGATGCCTTATTGCTTGCGGCACAAAATGAAGTGTTTATGCTTAGTGGCAGATTGCTCGATTTCAACTATTTGGAAAATAAAACGACAGCTCCCATTGTAGAAGCAGAATCAACCGAGCAGGAAGAAGAAGATATGGATTTTGGAATGTTATAAAAAAATAAACTTATTAAGATGAAAAATTTTATCGAAGAAATTATAGGTGAATATTATAAGATGAGGGGATACATTGTAACAACTAACTACTGGATTCCATTCACCAGCAAACGAGAGCGCAAAAGAAAAAATGAGAAAGAAGAATATTTTGCCCAAAGTTGGACGGATATTGATGTCTTGGCTCGCAATAAGAAGGAACTTTTACTTATTCAGGTAAAGGCCGGAATTAATACCAAAGAAGTGGCATCAAAAGTCAATGAGCATTTCAACCGGGTTGAGTTGTTTTTGAATAAAGGATTAGCACCCGATGGCAAATCGTCCATTGACTGGTGGTCGAAATCATGCACTGTCAAAAGGATAGTTGTATATGAGGATCGCTATTCTCCTCCATCTTACTTGAAAATTATACAATCTAAGGGATCCGAAACCATTCTTTTTGACACTTATTTGAAAGAAATAATCGAGTATATCGATGCGAAACACGGTGTGAAGGAATCCAGTGCAGGCATGCGGTTGTTGCATTATCTCAATAACAATAAATACCTAAACCGATAACTATTTCACGATACCTACATATAGCCGACAGTAAAAACCGCGATGCGGAAATTATTTTCAGCAGTAAAACAAAGAAGCCCTTAATTAAAATGGTAACGGCATCAGGAGATGATGTGCATACGCTAAGGGTATTGAAAGGAACTGCCCGTAATGCCTACGAGGGCTTACTCAAAATACACCAAGACCCTGAAGCTATTGCACAGGCCATGCTCAAGGAGAATCCTGAAATTGATTTACAGATGACAGGTCGTTTTATCAAGGGTTCTACCCGGGTTTACATTGATCAAGATTTAAAGCCTGTAACACGCATTACCAAAAAAGAGATTGTACATGCACCGGACGGAAGCATAAAGGAGGAACGCATTCCTAAAGCACTACTGGCTAACATTGCCACAGAGCTTCCGCTTAAATCAGGAAAGCTTTTTCCCAAAAAAGACATGTATAACAAGCTGGTGTTTGCCAAAAAATATCAGTTGCATCACATCAATGGGCTCACTTTCGACTTTCTATACGATATGGCCAAAGAGCTTCACGAGAAAGATTCTTTGATGATGATAGGAGGCGGAGTAAAGGGAAATGAACCCTTGGTATTTCAGGATGGCGGTAAAACGTATCGTGCTTATTTAGAAGGTCGTGTTAAGGAACAATCCTACCTCTTATTGATGCACCTAACCAATTTAGAATTGAAGGCTATAGAACTTCCTGGCTAGCCGGCATTTTTTTTCTATAGTATTTTGTCTACCTGGAGCAATTTAATAGATGGCAGGCCAGGGCATGCGATATTGTATACTTCTTTTCCACATGCAATATGCATTGCTCCTTATACTCGGACTTTACCATTTTTTTGAATTCACATCCTTCAAAATCTGAATATCCAAGGCCTGGTTGGCCACCAACCTGGTAGTGTCCCCAAAAGTGTGTATTTGTTTTTTATTGGACATGGTAAAATTAGAGTTTAATTTTTATTCCTTTTTGATGGTTCAACTAAAATTGCCTACATTTCTTGATTTTCCCAATTTATTTAACCTTAGATTGGTTAATATTTGGATTTTCGAAGTGTTTTCTTTAATTTGTTAGATTGGGCCAGGGATTGCAGTGGAAATGCCCGCAGGGCATTGCAGCGGAAAGCCCGGTGCCGGCCGCAGGCCCGGCAGGCCCCCAAAATCTCCCTTACTTTTGCCTGAAAAACACCTCGATGGGCGTGCCGGTGAATTCAAACTTTTCGCGCAACTTGTTCTCTATGAACCTTTTGTATGGCTCGCGCAGGTACTGGGGCAGGTTGCAGAACATGGCGAAGGCCGGATATGCAATGGGCAGCTGGGTGGCGTATTTGATGCGGATGTATTTGCCTTTGTACGCTGGCGGCGGAAAGGCTTCGATGATGGGAAGTATGTAGTCGTTTAGCTCCCTTGTTTTTACTTTGCGGCAGCGGTTTTCATACACTTTTACAGCCGTTTCTAGGGCCTGGAAAACGCGCTGTTTTTCGGGCACCGATGTGAAAATGATGGGCACGTCGCGGAAGGGAGCAATTTTGTTTAAAATGGCCTCTTTAAAGCGGTCGGCGCTTTTGTGGTCTTTTTCGATTAAGTCCCACTTGTTCACCAAAATAACCACGCCTTTGTGGTTTTTTTGAATCAGGTGAAAAATGTTTATATCTTGACTTTCAATGCCTTGCGAGGCATCCAGCATCAATAGGCACACATCGGCGCGTTCAATGCTGCGCACAGAGCGCAAAGAGGAGTAGAATTCGAGGTCTTCGTTGACCTTGGCTTTTTTACGCAGTCCGGCCGTGTCGATCAGGTAAAAATCGAAGCCGTAGGCGTTGAAGCGAACGTCGATGGCGTCGCGGGTGGTTCCGGCAACGGGGGTAACAATGTTGCGGTCTTCGCCCAAAAATAGGTTGGTGATGGAGCTTTTGCCCACGTTGGGGCGGCCAACAATGGCGATGCGGGGCAGGTCGAGTTCTTCGGTCTCGTTGAAATCGCCCAGCTTAAGCATAAGTTCGTCGAGCAGTTCACCGGTGCCGGAGCCGCTGATGGAAGAAATGCCGTACACCTCGCCCAGCCCCAGGGCGTAAAAAGCATGGATGTCGGCCAGGCGGTCAAAATTATCGACCTTATTGGCGACGATGAGTACTTCTTTTTTGCTGCGGCGCAGCATGTCGGCCACCTGTTCGTCCAAATCGGTAACGCCGGTGGTGGTATCTACAACAAAAAGCAGCACATCGGCTTCGTCGATGGCCAAGTCAACTTGTTTTCTAATTTCGGCTTCGAACACATCGTCGCTGCCCTTTACATATCCACCGGTATCGATGAGCGAGAAGGTTTTTCCTTGCCAATCGGCTTTTCCGTAATGCCTGTCGCGGGTAACACCGCTAAATTCATCGACAATGGCCTGCCGACTTTCGGTTAGGCGGTTAAATAGGGTCGATTTCCCTACGTTGGGCCTTCCGACAATGGCTACAATTTTTCCCATAGTGTTGGCAAAGGTAGGGGAATTCGCGGGGATTGGGCGTTTTGGAGGTCAAACGGCTTCAACCAGGGCCATAATCCATAACCTAAAACCCGCGTTGGAATGGGTGGCCACGAATGCACGAATGTATGCCGATTTTGGGGCTAAATCTCCGAATCCTACATCGAGCCGCCCAGCCCCGAAGGGGCGAAATACACTAGCACAGGGTGCAGCCCTGTGTTTTCGTTCGTATGCGCATTCGTTCTTCCGCGCCTCCGTTCGTTTGCCGATTCGTTCATTCGTGGTTTCGTTCGTATGCGCATTCGTTCTTCCGCGCCTCCGTTCGTTTGCCGATTCGTTCATTCGTGGTTTCGTTCGTCTGCGTATTCGTTCGTTCCCCAATTCGTTCATCCGCGCATTCGTTCGTTCCCCGATTCGTTCATTCGTGGTTTCGTTCTTCCGCGCATCCGTTCAAGGCTATATTTTCCAGATCATGCAACCGTCCGCCCCAACCATGCCCTAACGCCTACTCGAGGCCTTGATAAACTCCGTCAAGGTCTTTCGCTGCGATGCCCCGGGCTCAAACCGCAAAAACAGGCCGCTCACCGCCTCCGACAAACGGCGCAGCGATTCAAGCCCCCGATCCTTCTCGCCCCCAAACCCAATCAACAGCAGTTCGACGCCCTTCTTGCTCTCTTGACTTAACCGCGTTTTCAACTCTTGATTTAGGGCAAATTGCCCGTCGGTAATCAAGATTACCCTGTTTTGCCCCCCCGAAATAAAACCCTTGTTGGCCAGGTCGTAGGCCGTATTCAATGCCGTTAACCCATTGGTTTGGCCCGCGGGAACAAGGGAATCTACCCTACTCAACATTCGGTTTTTTTGATTGCCAGGAACCAATTCAAACCAAACCTTTGATTGGGTGTTGAAGGTCATTAAGCTGATGGCGTCAATGTCCCGAAACAAGTCAATCAAGCCTTTCATGGCTTCTTTTACCTGCCCAATCCGGTCGTCTTGCCGCATGCTTCCGCTCACATCGACCAACAACACCACGTTGTTGGGCTTAAAGCTGGCCCGATCAAAATCGCCGGGGTCGGTGTTGGGCTCGGGAGCCGGAGGCAAACCTGGCTGCAGAACCGTGGTGCTGTCGGGGCGGTCAAGGCTATCGGAGACAATAGGCTCAAGCCAATAGGTCAGGGTGTCGGTCGAAAAGGCAATGCGGCTTAAGCCATAATAGGGCCGATATCCGGTGGCTTCGACAGCTACCGTGTACAATCCAAAGGGCAGACGCAGACCAAATTGGCCCTTGGCGTTGGTAAAAATGCCGGTATTCTTCGGAAAGTCAACTCGGGCGCTGCCAATGGGCCTGCCCGTTGCCCGGCTAAGCACCTGCCCCACAAGGGCCCGATCGCTGGGCGGAGCCGTAGCCGATTCGCCGAATTTGGGGCATTCCAGGGCGGCATTGGCCGCCAGGGACTTTACCTTTCCACGAACCACCAAACGAATGGGGTCGGTCGAACCCGAGGTGTAAAATTCAACGGTTTCTTCGAAAGGCCCCGTTTTCCCGGGGTACACAAAGACGCGCACCAGGCCCGATTCCCCACTTTCTATGCGGCTTCGGGGCAGCTGCAGCAGCACCTTAGCGCTGTGCTTGGGGGCCAAAAAATACTGCCCGCCAACCGAAGCATTTACAAACGAAAATTCGGCGGGGGGATTGTTCCATTCTTCTACCGAACCAAAATCAACCAGGTGCCGGCTAAATTCCAAGGATTGAGCAAGCAAGCCCAGGGGCATAAAAAGCCAAAACAATAGGTGGAATGGATAGGCTGTCATACTTTCGTGCCAAGGTAACCACCTTACGGCATATTTGTATGAAAACGTTGCCCATTGAAGATTATTTTAACAACCTAAAAGAAGACCTGAAGTTGGAATGGCAGGCCGAACAAGAGGCGTTTAGCCGATTGTTAAACCAACGCAGCCTGCGCGACCGCATTGAGGAGGGAATTTCGTGGTTCCCAGCCCGTGCCCGCCACGAAATGTACCACCGCCACGCTTGGCTTTCGGTCTGGATTGAACGCGAAAAAAACCTGGACCATCCCCACCTTTTTAGCAAAGGTTGCCTATTGAAACTCTCGGCCGGAAATGGAAAATCGGCGTTTGAAATCAAAGGCATTGCCGGAAGGGTTGAATCCAACGGACTGGAATTTTGCTACCTGGGGAAGGCGCTGCCCGAGGCCATTTTTGAAGAAGACTGGGTGCTGGATTTGCAGCCCGATGAAACCTCGTACAAAGCCATGCTGAATGGACTTGAGGTGGTTAAAAAAGAACGAAACAGTCCCCTTGCCGATTTGGTGCAGAGTTGGATTCGTGGAATGCGCCACGATGAGCGGGAGCCCGTTCGGGCCAAGGCCCACCCTGAATTGAACGCGGGGCAGCAAGAGGCCATTCAGCTCGCCTTGAACCAACAGGATTTCTTTTTTCTGCATGGTCCTCCGGGTACAGGTAAAACAACCACCTTGGCCATGCTGGCTTGGGAAATGGTGCGGCACAACAAAACCATTTTAGCCACGGCCTCCTCGAATGCCGCTGCCGACAATTTGGCGGCACAGCTTCAAAAAATGGGCTTGGACCCGGTGCGCATTGGCCACCCTATACGCATGAGCGAAGGGGTTCGTTCCCTGTCGCTCGACCATCGAATTCAGGCGCATCCCCGGTATTCTGAGGTGGTCGATTACCAAAAGCGAAGCCGAAGCGCCTGGCAAGAGGCCGACAAATACCGCCGTAGCTTTGGAGAACGGGAACGGGAAGAGCGGTCCACTGCCAAGCAAGAAGCCAGGATGCTGCAAGAGGAAGCCGATGCCATGGAAGATTTTCTGCGCGACTCCATTTTAGAGCAAGCCCGGGTGGTGGTGGCAACCCTAATTAGCGCCCAAACTGCCCTTCCCAGCAAACTGCGGTTCGACATGTTGATGGTTGATGAAGCGGCCCAAGCCTTGGAACCCGCCATTTGGACCGCACTAACACGGGCAAGAAAACTGTGTTTGACCGGAGACCCCTTTCAATTGCCCCCGACCTTGCATGCGCAAACCGGCCTAAAAACCACCTTGCTTGAAAAAGGACTGGGCCGTTTTCCTGGAGCTTCGTGCATGCTGCAAACCCAATACCGCATGCATCCAAGCATCATGGAATTCCCTTCAGCGTATTTTTATGGCAACAAATTGCTTGCGGGAAAAGGGGTTCCGTTGAACGCGGAATTTGGTGCTCCGGTTGAATTTTTAGATACCGCCGGTACGGGCTACGATGAGGCTACGGGGAAGTATGGAAAAAGCCACCACAATTTGGGCGAGCGGGAATTGATCCGGCGCTGGCTTGAGAAGCAGGATTTCCCGGACAACCTGGTTTTTTTATCGCCCTACCGGGGGCAGGTTGACCTAGCCAACCAAGAAACATGGCCGGGCAGCCGGCCCTGGTCGTCGATCGACGCTTTTCAAGGGCAAGAGGCCGACATGGTGGTGGTTTCATTGGTTCGTTCAAACCCACAGCAAGAATATGGCTTCTTGGCCGATTCGCGCCGACTCAATGTGGCTTTTACTCGGGCCCGCAAAAAACTGCTGGTGGTTGGCGACAGTGCTACTTGGGGAAGCGATGCCTTTTTTTCGGCCTGGTTGACCTGGGTTGAATCGCAGGGTGGGTACAAGTCGGCTTGGGATTATTTGTATTAAGAATGGATGCAGCGTTGTGCTGTGGTATGGGGCTTTTTTAGGGGGGCAACTTTACGGTGCTGGGTACTGCCGCTCGGCCAGCCGTAGCAATGCTCTGCCTGAAATCCGAGGCAACAACATCGGATTTAGGTTGGTGGTGCCGAATGAAGCTTCCCTCCTCACCAATCCCCCCCCGAAGCCCAGCGCCCACGCAACCACCAAGCCATCGCTAGGGTTACAAAAAACGAGCTGCCCGCATACACCACCGCCGGAGCCAAAACCGCCGCATGCGCTCCCAAATGCGATTCCGCCAACAATATCGCCAAGGCCGTATTCTGCAAACCCACCTCAACGCTAATCGTCATCGCTCCCCTTGCCCGAACTCCCAACCGCCTGCTCAACCGAAATCCTAGTAAAATAGCCAATACATTTAAACCTACCATCAAGGGCAGCAACCACAGCAAAACCGTTGCCGACAATAGGTTGTCGGAATCCTGACGCAAGGCTGCCAAACCCAAAATGCTGAGCCCCATCAGGACCGGAGCTATAAACTTTATGCCCTTCTGCAGGCGCACCGCCAGCACTCCCAAACTCGGCTTCGCCAAAATACCCAAAGCCACCGGCAGCAAGGTCAACAAAAATATTTCCAACATCATTTCCGAAAAGGGAAGGGTAATCTGCGCCGTGGCCGACATGAAAATCCACAGGGCCGATTGCAGCAATATGGGTATGCTAAACTGAGTCAAAAATGCGTTCGTCGAGGTCAATCCTACGCAGAGCGCCAAATTCCCGCCCATCCACAAATTCACCAAATTCGAGGTGGAACCGCCCGGGCAAACCGCCACCAGCACAACACCCACTTTGTAGGCCGGATCAATCGGCAAAAACCACACCAAAGCAAAGGCCAGCAAAGGCAACATCAGCATTTGCGCCAGCAACCCTATCAGCAAATTCCCCGGCTTCACCACCAGCTGAGTCAGCTCTTTCCAAGTCAAACCCAGCCCCATAGCAAACATCACCATAAAAATGGCCGTCCGCAGCAACCAGGCACTCAGCACATCAAGATTCACAAAAAAACTTTGGGGAAAGGTACAAAAATTGCGCTCGGCCTCCCTGCTGGTTTTCGGATTTTTTTGGGCGGGTATCCGGCTTTCACAGGTAGGCCGCCGTCTTCAGGGCGCTGCCCAGCGGCTTTGCGGTGGCTCCCAAGGTCGCCTCCGCAGCTCGCGGGCGGCAGCCCTTCAGCCTTGGTGGGCTACCTTTTTCAATCCGGCCCGCATGGCCACATCGTACCGAATTAGCCCTTATTCAAACCGCAAATGCTTCACCGATTCACCCGAATCACGCAATTCACGCAAGGATTCTATGCCTATTTTCAAGTGGTTGGTCGCAAAGTTCTTGGTTACCTCTGCATCGTTTTTGCTGGTCTTTACCCCTTCAGGTACCAAGGGATTGTCCGAAACCAACAACAAGGCCCCATGGGGTATGCTGTTGGCAAATCCTGTGGTAAATATGGTGGCCGTTTCCATGTCAATGGCGCTGGCTCGAATGTCAACCAAGTAGTTCTTAAAGTTCTGGTCGTGCTCCCAAACCCTGCGGTTGGTCGTGTACACCGTTCCGGTAAAGTAATCCAATTCGAATTTCCGTATCATGGCCGAAACCGACATCTGCAACCGAAAACTCGGCAAAGCCGGCACCTCGGCTGGCAAATAATCGTTCGATGTTCCCTCTCCACGTATCGCGGCAATCGGCAATACCAAATCCCCGATTTTGGTCTTTTTTAATCCCCCACATTTGCCCAAAAACAAAACCGCCCTGGGCGATATGGCCGACAACAAATCCATAATGGTGGCCGCCATGGCCGAACCCATTCCAAAATTTATTATGGTGATGTTCTCGGCACTGGCCGATTGCATCGGCTTGCCCTCGCCCACAACAGGTACCCCAAATTGCTCGGCAAACATGTGCACATAATTCTGAAAGTTCACCAACAATATGTACTCCCCAAATTCCTCCAAGGGCCTACCTGTGTACCTGGGCAACCAATCTTTTACTATTTCTTCTTTTGTTTCCACGGCTGTTATTTATTTTCAAAGGTAAACCGAACTCAACGGAATTAAAAAACCAGGAAAGGTTTTATCCCTTTTTGACCTTATGGCAATACATTAAACTCTATAACCGAAACCCCCATGGCGTTGGTCGAAGGCGCCAAGGTGCTTCCGGCCGGCAGCCAAAAGGGCAGTCGGGTTAGGCCCCCCGATGCATACCCCCAATAGGCACGCATGACTCCCGCACTTCCTGTTTGCGAGGCAATCCCAACGCTCGAACGCTCAACCGTAACCGTTATCCCATTTACCAAAATATTCAAACTCACGGTATTCACACTAGAAGGGCTGTCGTTGTAGGCCGCTAAGGTGCTGCTCGACAACACCGATTCTACTTTCCATACCTTACCCGAAGGAACGGTGCCCGTAGCCGTCAGCAACAAGACTTGATTGAACTGCAAATTTCCCTGCGAACAAAGAACAAAAGGCATTAATAAGCCAAAAAATACCAGTACCACTCTACGCATAACTACGCTGTTTTAAGTTTGTTGAACCTAAAGGTAAACGGATTTTCGCTTGGCCTTTTTGAAACGTGCATTTTGTAAGAATTTAGAAACATTTGGAGCCATTGTTTTGTCTATATCTATGTGAAAAGCTGATTTTAAGGCCATTTCGGTTGAAATTTAACTTTAGATTGACATAAATTGTGTTAATTTCGATGGAGAATCTGTATTCATACACCATGCTGAGCAGTATTTTCCGTCCAGGGCTCTTTGTTATTTTCCTGTTTTTACTAGGAAACAGCCACTCCTTTGCTCAGCGCGATACCCTTTTTTGGTTTGTTGCTCCCGAAGCCATTCAAAGCCATGGCGACCGACCCATTCTTTTCCGTTTTGCCTCCTACGGCCAACAAGCTTCGATTTTAATAGAACAACCGGCCAACCCCAATTTTCCACCCATGACATTGAACCTGCAGCCCAACGCAGCTACTTCGCTCGATGTTACCTCTTGGATCAATATGGTGGAAAACAACCCCCCAAACACGGTACTCAATTATGGCTTTAGAATCCGTTCTACCGGCGAAATCACCGCCTACTACGAAATCAATCCGGGCTGCGCCTGCAACCCCGATATCTTTACCCTAAAAGGCAAAAACGCCTTGGGAACAAGCTTTTTCCTCCCCTTTCAAAATTTCCTTTCCAATTGGAGCACGGCACGTTCAGGGTTTGATATCGTTGCTACCCAAAACAACACCACAATTACCATAACTCCAACCAAAAACATTGTTGGGCACAACGCCAACATTCCGTTCACCATTACCCTAAACGCCGGGCAAACCTGGAACGGTAGGGCTGCCGGGTTTGGTACCGCCGACCACTTGGAAGGAACCAGGGTGATTAGCGACAAACCCATCGCCATTACCATCAACGACGATACCATGTCGGGTGCACCCTACGGCGGTTGCGGCGATATTATGGGCGACCAAATTGTGCCTGTAAACCGCGTAGGCGATGAATACATTGTGGTAAAAGGCTACCTAAATGGGCCCGATAAATTTTATGTGCTGGCAACCGCAAACGGTACCAGCGTTTCGGTAAATGGTTCGGTGGTGGCAAATATAAACGCCGGACAAACCTATGTGCATACCCTAAGCAATCCCGTTGCCTACGTAACCAGCAGCCAACCCACCTACCTGCTCCACACCACCGGTTTTGGCTGCGAAGTTGGCGGTGCTTTGCTTCCCACCATCGAATGCACCGGGTCCGCAAGCATCGCTTTTACCCGTTCTACCAACGAGTTTTTTGCCCTTAACCTGATTGTTCAAACGGGGGGGCAGGGCAGCTTTACCCTGAACGGGAACGCCGGCTTGGTTACTGCCGCAGCCTTTAGCCCCGTTCCCGGATCCAACGGGGCTTGGATGTATGCCCAAATTAACCTGTCGAACTCGGTACCCCAAGGACTGGGTTCCCGACTCAACAATTCCACCCACCTGTTTCACATGGGCATTGTGCACGGCGGCGCCTCATCCGGTTGCCGCTACGGGTACTTTAGCGACTACAATAAATTCCAGTTTAACCTTCAAACCCTACCCGCCGATACCATTTGCGAAGGAAGCCCCTTCTTGCTCCAAGTGGCCCCCATCAACGGAACTACCTACAACTGGACGGGACCCAATAATTTTACCGCCAACGGAGATTCCCTCACCATAAACCCCGGTATGCCGATTCACGACGGTCTTTACATCATCAACGGCAGCGTTGGAGCCTGCCCCGTAGAACCCGATACCTTTGACTTAACTGTTATTCAACAGCCCCAAACCCCCCAACTGCAATACAACAACCCCCTGTGCGACGGCGATATTCTTCAGCTGCAGTCTACCCTTCCTCAAAACCATACCATTCAATGGACAGGCCCCTTAAACTTTAGCGATTCCATTGTAAATCCTACTATTTCAAACGTAGATTCTACCCATTCCGGTACCTATTCTGTACTGGTGTACGATGCCTTTTGCCCCAGCGATACCGCCCACATCAACGTGCAGGTTCACCCCGTTTTTGCCCATACCCAAACCCCGGTTATTTGCCAAGGCGATTCCATTTTCACCCAAAGTGGTTGGCAAACCACGGCCGGAACCTATGTAGATAACCTGAGCTCCATTTTTGGCTGCGATAGCGTTGTAACCCGACAACTTACCGTTAATCCTACCTACAATTTAACCCAAAATCCAGCCATTTGCAGGGGGCAAATCTACACCCTTCCCAGCGGGCAAACCGTGACCAATGCGGGCAGCTATACTTCCTTGCTTTCAACAGTTAAAGGCTGCGACAGTCTAATTACCTCGGTTTTGGTGCTGAACGATACCTTCCGAGTTGCCCAAAACCCATTTATTTGCAGCGGAGACAGCCTTCAACTTCCCAATTTAAGTTACGTAAGCCAAGCAGGGCTCTATTCGGTTACCTTAAATACCGTTCATGGCTGCGATTCCACCATCGATGTAAGTGTATCGCTGTGGCCGGTGTACAACCAACAGCAAGCCGATTCCATTTGCCAAGGGCAAACCTATACCCTACCCAACGGACAAACCACAAACCAAGGGGGTGCTTTTATTTCAAACTTAAGCACCATCAACGGCTGCGATAGCGTCATTACCACCATTCTGTACATTAATCCTACGTTTGCCATAACCCAAAGCCCTGGCATATGCGAAGGGCAAACCTACACCCTTCCACACGGTCAGGTTGTAACCACGGCAGGATCGTATGTGTCGAATTTAAGCAGCGTTTTTGGTTGCGACAGCATCATCACCACCAACCTTTCGGTTGAAGATACCTTTCTTGTCAATGTACCTGTTCAAATTTGCCAAGGCCAATCCCACACCCTACCCAATGGCAATTCGGTGCAAGTGGCCGGAAACTACAGCGTTACCCTTTCTAGCATTGCCGGCTGCGATTCCATCGTTCTTACTCAACTTGCAGTGGCGCCGGTGTATTCCCAAAACCCTCAGGTTGGCCTTTGCCAAGGCGATTCCCTGCAATTGCCCAACGGATTGTACATCAGCACAGCAGGTTCTTACCCGGTTACCCTGAACAGCAGCCAAGGCTGCGACAGCCTAATTACTACCCAGGTTGTTCAAAATTTAACCTATCAAACCACCGACAACCGAGGATTTTGCCAAGGCGGTTCGTTCACATTGCCCAACGGCCAACAGGTGTTTGCTCCGGGTACCTACGGAACCACCGTACCCAGTATTCATGGCTGCGATTCAACCGTTCAAACAGCCCTGGTTCAATGGCCCGTTCACAACCTAAATGAAACCGTTTTCCGATGTTTAGGCGATTCTTATGTTTTACCCAACGGTACATCGGTTAACACTTCGGGAACCTATACTTCTGTTCTTCAAAACCAATACGGCTGCGACAGCAACATTCAAAGTACCTTGGTAATTCGCCCCGTTCATTTCCAAACCGTTGATGTGAACATTTGCCAAGGTCAAAGTTATTTTACCGCTTCTGGACCACAAAACCAATCAGGAACCTACGTTGATTCCCTTCAAAATGCCTACGGTTGCGATTCGGTGTATGTTTCTGAACTAACGGTGCATCCAAGCTACGAAGATACCCTAAGCTTCTGGCTATGCCCCGATTCTGCCCGCTGGATTCAAGGCGTTCCCTACTTTGGAACCAACACAGTAAAAGAACAACTAAGCACGGCCATGGGTTGCGATTCCATTACCTGGTACCGATTGCTTGAAGTACCTGTTCTGCCGAATGTTCTTCCCGAAGTGGCACGCATTTGCGAAGGCAGCCTGAACTTTTCTTTAAATCCCAGCATTGATTGGACCTGGCATCCCGGTGGAAACAGCCCAGATATTACCATTTCTGATACAGGGCTGTACACAGTACAGGGCATAAATTCCTATGGTTGCATTATTGAAGACACCGTTTGGGTACGGAACGGCTGCGATCCCAGCTTGTATATTCCCTCCATTTTTACGCCCAATGGCGATGGAGTTAATGACTTTTTTAGGGCCTTTGGTACTCGAATTAGCTACTACAGACTCGAAATATTTAACCGCTGGGGCGACCTGATCTTTACCTCAGATAAATTAGATAAAGGTTGGGATGGAAACCATCTAGACCTTCCCTCGCCCGTTGGTGTGTACACCTACAAAGTCAGCTTCGAGGTAGAAGAAAACCTGCCCTTTAACACCGAACCTCGGGTTGGTTTGGTGGTTTTATCCCGTTGATTTTTTTCCGCTTTTTACTTTTCAACATCCCTTATAATTACAAAAAGGAAATTTTAATTTCTTTTGGTTCTTTATTAGCATTGTTCATTTGTTGGTAAGTCTTTTTTACGCTTCCTTGCTTTTTGTTCGGCTAACAGTACACCAACAGATTATAAACAACCCTATGTCTTTTCAATGCCTTATTTTAAAGGAATTTCCCTTGTTTTCAACATTCTTTTTTATGTGTTCATAAGTCTGTGTTGATTTTATTTTTCATTAAAATCAAGCGTTCTTCTGGTCAATAGAATGCTAAAAAATCAGCCATAAATTTTGCTTAACAAAGTTGCATTGTTCATAACCCAAGCCTATATACACGTATCTTTGCCAAGCAAATAAAACAATCAACACTTTTCAACAGGTTTTAACAGGTTTGTTAACTACGCAGCTATGAATTCTTCTAAACCTACCTTAGCCATTGGCAGCGATCATGCCGGTTTCGATTTAAAATCAAGGCTATTGAGCCATTTGCTTGAAAACGGGTATGCCGTACACGATTATGGGGCTTTTGGTCCAGATCGGGTCGATTATCCCGACGTGGCTAAGGCTCTTGCCCAGGCTGTGGCCGCCCATCGCTTTGATTTTGGTATCTTAATTTGTGGAAGTGGACAAGGGGTGAACATTACGGCCAATAAGGTAAGAGGAATTCGCTCAGCTCTTGTTTGGTCGCCCGAAAGTGCAGCGCTTTCTCGAGCCCACAACAACGCAAATATTCTGGCTCTTCCAGGTCGATTTTTAGATGTTCAGCAAGGCATTCTATGTGTTGAGGCTTTTTTATCTACTGCCTTCGAGGCTGGCCGGCATGCCGATCGGATTGATAAAATTGAAGATTAACCTTTCTCTTTATCGTCTGCGTTTTCTTTTAGAGCCGATTGAAAAAAGTCGGTATGCCCTTTTATTAAAGCTATTTCTCGGTTAATTTGAATTCCATTTTTAAAGTAAATGGCCTGGGGGACATATTTAATACTATAGGATTCACATAGTTCTAATGGGACCTCTTCACCGTGTAGATCTACTATTCCTAAGGCAAAGTCCACTTTCTTTTGGTGCAGATGGTATAGCAAAATGGAATAGTAATACTCTTCCAGTATAAAACCTTGTTGCATTTTGGATGTTCCATCAAAAAAGCCCATAAAAAACAGCATAGTCCGCTCCTCTTTCAACAGTTCTTCAAACTCGGCCATGTTCGTTATTTTTTTCATCATTTTAAGGTGTATTTAAATCAATTTAAGTCCAATTTTTAGTATTCATCGTAATCATCTCGGAACATAAGGTTCACCAGTTGTTGGTAATCGGCTAATTTTTCGTGTTTTTCGACGGGTACACCGTATTCATACCGAACCACGCAGGGAAGTTGTGTTATGTTGTGGTATTTTAGCATATCTACTTCGTCTTTTACGTTCAGTTCAACAACGAACAGGCCAACGGGATCTTCGGGGTAATAGGCATCGTAAAAGGCGGCTTTGTCTTCATTCGACAGTTTTTCCTTGAACATTTTGGTCAGGGTTTCGGCGTAGTCCAGTTTAATTTTGGTTACCTCACATTCCCAGCACCCGATTCCATCGGGCAGGGTGAACATAACCACGGCCATAGGTTGCCGAATAAACGTTTCGATGTTTGAAAGGTGTAAATACTGCATAGCAATCAAAATGTTTCAGCAAAACGGCAGATTTGCCATTCTGGTATTCATTTTGAACGCATTTAAGGTAGTTTAACGAAGGCCAGCATAGGCTGAGAGTATGCAGCATTAGATATAAGGCATAGAATGCAGTTCTGCGCACAATCCAACCCTTATTCTACCTACACTATGGTTGCAAGCCGCTTGAACTATTCCGCCTGCTCAACAAAAAACTTATTACCGCAGTTTGGACAACAATCGGCAGAAATACTAACGCCATGTCCACAATCTCTACATTCAATTAAGCCCATCTAATTAAAAATTTAAACAATCACCGCCTTCTCAATCACCGCCTCTTTGAATTCCTTTGACACGCTAAACTGCTTAAAGGCTTCGTCTACGGCGGCTGGTGAAAGGCCGGTTAATGGTTGGAGTATTGGAATAGAGGCTAGTTCTTTCATCTTTGGGAATTGATAGAACGATTCTGAGCCATCGTCATCGCAACGGTATGTGAAAATCCAGCGGATGTTACTTGGGCTTCTCCAGTCTTCTTCGGGTTCTTCTTTATCGTTGTAAGTGTAAAACCAGTCTGAAATTTTAAGTTGTGAATATGCAACTTGTGCCTCGTCAAGACCATCGATAAGGATGACCAAATTGCCACTCAAATTTTTCGATTGAATTTTGAGATGGTCAGTAAGTAAAGATTGAAACAAGTGGATAACGTCGATGTATTTGGAAGGCAAGCGCTCC
>VGMT01000043.1 GCA_016866335.1 Bacteroidota bacterium
TTAAATGGGAGGTTATTTGAAAGTCTGATGGCTTACGCACAGGCGCAGTTTGGTTTGGGTTAACAAAATCAATAAACGATGAAGGTTTAAAGAAACCCCGATGATCAATACTCACATACGCCCAAATTGCGCTTGAGGGCCGTAAGTAGCTGGCTT
Organism: Bacteroidota bacterium; assembly: GCA_016866335.1. Classification (GTDB taxonomy): domain Bacteria; phylum Bacteroidota; class Bacteroidia; order CAIKAF01; family CAIKAF01; genus CAIKAF01. Next base: position 157 of record VGMT01000043.1, read on the forward strand.
TGTCCTCTAATCAAATAGCTTTGCAATTGTATTCATGGTTAAAAACATTTTGCCGCTATCAGGAATTAATATAAAGCCGTACTTTTCATAAAAACGAATAGCTTCTCCGTCAATAGGATCGACAATTATTGCCATTGAAGCAACATTATGAACCGAAACGTCGTATGACCTCTTAAGAGCGTCAAGCAATAGTAATTCTCCTAATCCCTTACCAAAACTATTTTTATCTAATGCCAATCTGCCCAGCAAAGTTACCGGCAAGTCCATATATGATCCTGGTAACTTCTTGATAATTTCTAAAGGGAGTTGATCTCTTGGAATACTTGAACTTGAAAGAGTGTAATAACCTTTGATTATTTTGTCATCATCAGCAAGCACAAAACAGGCTGATATTCTTCTTTTTACATCTTGACTCGCTTGTCTGTGGATATAGCCGTTAAGTAATTCCTTTTTGCAATCAAAATTCTCTCTTACATGTGTTGAGCTTAAAACATTTGTAATATAAATATTATCCATTTAATTGCTCAATTAACTTACTGTACTTTGAAGCGGCCAATTGCAGTGATTTATTGGGTTCAATCTCCTTGGTTATAGCATCAAAAAATACTTCTTGGTCTCTTTTTGATACCAATATTGTATTGTGTTTTTCTATTATCATTGTAGACTTCTCCATAAGAACATTTATAACATAATCTGTTAAGTTCCTGAAACCGCCTAATTGTGCTGCGTATTCAAAAAGATCTTTTTGCTCTTTAGGAAGTCGAGTATCAAATCTTGCTTTATCTGTTGTTTTCATGGCCTTGCGATGATATGTTACATGTTTGGATAGACGAATGTACGTATTTTTTCCGTACAATCAAATTTTGCGGAGATTTTTTCATAAAGGTTACATATAGCCTGGAATGTTGGTGAAAGCTTGCTACTAACGGTTGGGTTGGGATCAATCAAAACAGAGGGGCTCAAAGGGTTCATGTGCGTCTGCGGCAGGGATTGACGAAGCTACCCCGCAAGGGTGCCGAAGCCTGGCCCGCTAGGTGCGGAGGCGACTTTAGGAGCCCCCGCAAACCAGCTGGGCCAGACTTTCGGCATCCGCGGAGTAGCAAGGAAAGCCCGGCTGCCGCCCTAAAAAAAACCCTTTATTCGTCGAAACTATTTTCTTGAATTTTTGAGACCATTGCCTTTAGCTCAGGGCTGGCGGGGATTCCCAAAAATTGAAGTACGCGGCCAGCGATTTGTTCGGGACTGAAGCCTTCGTGCCTGAGCACTTCGCTGAGCAATCCCGGCTTAAACCACTTTTGATTCAGCGCAATGGGCAGCACCTTGGCGGCCGTTCCGGCCTCTAAAAATGTTTCAGCCAAGATGGAATACAAGCCACCGGTTTGAAAATGGTCTTCAATGCTCACCATGGGGATGCCCCTTTGGGCCAAATCCAGAACCGCTTGGGTATCGAAGGGCACAAGGCTGCGCATGTTCAAAATGGAAACGGAGAGACCGTGCTGTTGCAGAAGTTGGTGGGCCGAAACCACTTGCTCGAGCAGCATTCCATGGCAAAGCAAGGCCACATCGTTGCCTGGGAACAGGGTTTCGGCTTTGCCCATTTCAAAAGGCTGGTGTTGCACAACACCTTGGCGGGTATTCACGCGCATGTAAGCGGGCTGCGGGCTGTCCCAAATGGCTTGAAGCATCAGGAGCATGTCTTCGTTGTCGGCCGGGCTAAACACCTGCATGCCAGGAATGCCGCGCATTAAAGCAATGTCTTCAATGGCTTGGTGGGTGGGCCCGTTGCCGTCGGACAAAAATCCGGGCACAAAACTGCTCATTTTAACGGGCAGACCTGGAATACCTACGTCGGTGCGCACAAACTCAAATGCCCGCATGGTAAGGAAAGCGCCGAGGGCATGGACAATGGGTTTTCGGCCCCGCAGCGCCAAACCGGCGGCGGCCCCAATCATGGTTTGTTCGGTAATACCGGTGTCGATGAGGCGGGGGCCCAAGATGGGGGGTAAATTTCGGATTAAGGCCCGGTTTTCGGCGGTCATAACAACCACATTTTCATTGGCCAGGGCATATTCCCGTATTTGTTCTTCGTAGGTCATACCGTAATTTTAAGCAAAGGTAAACCTTAATGGTGGTTTCGGCACGATAAATGCCGTTAAATGGTGTAAATTTGACCGCTTTCCAATCTAGCCATCATGAAACAGACGGTACGTGTTTTTCTTTTTATTATTTCTTTTTTGATTGTATTTGAAAGCTGCATAACAGCTGAAAAGGCGTTCAACCATGGAAATTATGAGTTGTCGATAGATTTGGCCTCGAAAAAACTGATGAACCGCCCCGGGGATGGAAAGCACCTGCAAATTTTATCCAATGCCTTTCGACTGGCAAATGAACGAGACATGGGCTACATTCGTCAATGGGAGCTAAGCACCGAGCCGACCGCCTGGGAAAACATACACCGCACGTATCAATCTATGAGTCGGCGGCAAGACTTGGTGAAAAGAGCCACAGCATCATCGGCAGCCCTTTCGGGGGTTAGCCTTTTTGACTTTAAGGATTACAGTGCATTGATAGCCGAGTCGAAAGACCGAGCGGTGGCCGATTTGTATAAAGCTGCCGAGGAATTGCTTAATTCCGGAGACCGAATGAATGCCCGACTGGCCTACGACAAACTAACCCGGGTAAAATCGCTGCGCAGCCAGTACCTAGGGACGGACAGATTGATGTCTTTGGCAGCGGAATCTGGAAAAACGAGGGTTCTGGTTTCGATTCGAGCAGCAGATGGAATCGGAATGCCGGTCGATTTAGAGGAGGAGTTGACGCATATTTCAACCGGGGACCTGAACCAGGGATGGATAGAATTTTCGCAGGTACAGGCCATGAACCAAGCGGTGCATTATTATTTAGAGGTAGTGTACACCAACTTCAATGCAGGGAGCAACAATACGACCAAATCAAATTACACAGACAAAACTCAGATTCAAACGGGGACAAAGAAAACGAAATTGGACGATGGCACCATAGTGATAACCCCGGTGATGCAAGAGGTAAAGGCTACGGTGAACGTATGGAGGCAGCAAAAAAATGCCGGCATTCAAGGCAAGGTGGTCTTGAGTCAGGCTGATGGGGCCGCCGAGGTTGGTAGCAGAACGGTTTTTGGGCAATCGACCTTTGAACATACCTATGGTAAAGCTACCGGCGATGCCAGAGCGTTGTCGTACACTTCTAAAATGTTAATTAACCGGAAGCCAATGGCGTTTCCCAGCGATATTAGCATGTTAAACCAAGCGGCCGCTGTTTTTAAGCAACGGATGTACGAGCAGATTCGCAATTTAAGGGGTCAAATGCGCTGAGAACGCCTTAATTTTCGGGTAGGGCGGCGTAGAGATCCGACAAGCGGAGTATGCCGAATTCGCCGGCCTCGCGTTGATTGCTGTGAAAATTAGCTAGTGCAGCCTCGGCTTTGGCTTGCCTGCGGGCTTTATTAAAAGCGGGCAAAACCTCTAAAAATGCTTGAACCCGATCGGCTTGAATAGCTGTTTTGGGTATTTGCCGTTTTAGGTATTTTTTCTCGCTATCCATTAACGATTGTCCTTCGTCGCAGGCCAAAGTTAGCAGAGCAAAAGCCGAATTTAAGGGCAAGATCCAAGCGCTGCCAGAATCCAAATGCCGGGTATGATTTCGGGCCGTTAACAGCTGGGAATACGCCTTGGCATAGGCCTTTCCGTAAAAATTACCGATGCCTTTCAAACTTAACAGATAAAAAGCCATTTTACCTGAAACTCCGGCAAGGTACGAATCGGAAATCTCCTCGTTCAACCAATCCATCAAAGCAGCATACTCTTTATTGTCAAGCAATTGCATAGCCTTTGCATACAAATAGTAGAAATACACATCTTCGTAGGTGCGTAAGCCTTTTATTTGCTCAATGGATTGGGCGATATCCAACAAGGCTTGCTGATGTTCCAGGTGCATGCCCAGTTTAAAATAGGCCTTGCTGAATAAGCATTTAATGCCGAGATGCGAATTGGGATAGGCAAATTCAAGGGGGGTCTCGATGTACAATTTTAAGAGCTCAGCCAAACGCTGTAGCGCTGCTGGGCTAAGGGTTTGGTTGGAATTAATGAGCAAGGTCAGTTCGGTTGATTCGGCCAAAAATTGGGAAACCCGGGCGTCGAGCTTCAGGTGCAATTTTTTGATTTCGGTTAGGGTGTTTTTCAGTTCGGATTGAACTTCAGGGCATTCCGAATAAAACTGGTCATGGCCCAACGAAAGGGCTTTAAAGAACAGGAATTCTTGGCGTTGAAACTGATGCGATTTTAAGGACAATTCCGGCAATTCCGCCTCGATGGCTTGCCGGCGCCGTAGGTCATCACAGAACAAAGCATACTGGCACAGAAGTACCTCGTGGGCTTCGGGGAACAACTCTGATTCGCGTGCTCGTTTGAGCAAATCGTTTAGTTTTTTTTCAAGCAATCTGGGCTGATTTGAGAACAAGAGGGTGCGCAAATTGGCAATGTCTTGTTTAATTCGGGTAATTTTAGTCTGCCCCGTGCTAAACTTAAAGGCAATAATGTCTTGAAGTAAGCGGTGTTTAAAGGTGTAGTAAGCGCTTTTGTTGTTTTTGTAATTCAGCAGCTCAATAATTTCATCGTTGTTGACCTGCGATGATTCCAAGCAATACTCCAAAAGCTTAATTTTTTGTTTATCAGCCCGAAGCTCCTTTTTTAATTTAGTAAGTTCTTCCTCTGATAACTGATGAATAATGTCAATTAAATCGTCCATACCATGCTTTCACTGCAATTTATTCTGGTTTAAAATTCAATCCAGATTAATGGAAAGGTAGGAAATTCGCAGAAAAGTGAGGTTAAGGTCCAGAAAAGGACCGGTAATTTTTTGCAAGAAAATGGGCCAAATAACAACGGAAAAATGAAAGCAGAATTCTGTTCACTTGCACCTTAGAGCCACGAAATCGGATAAATCGGGGAAGTTTGGGGTTGGGGGTCAGAGGATAGGGACCCAAAAAATCATGTAAGGAATATATGATGAAAAGGTTAATTATGGGGTAAAATCAAGCGAAAAAGCACAAGGCTTGGTAAAACCGAGCGGGTAAATCGCTACATTTACCCATAAATTTAATCTGAATCAACCATGAAAAAATTTCTTTTCTTATCATTTATTGGGTTATCAGCGGGCGTAATGGCTCAAAATGTGGGAATAGGTACGGTTACTCCCGGCGCTAAGTTGGAAGTAGTTGGGAATACAACAACCACGGGCAATGCCTTTGAGGTAAAAGACAGTGCTGGAGTTTCAAGGGTTGTGGTAAAAGACGGTGGCAGGGTTGGCATAGGAACGGTTGCACCCGGGGCCAGGTTGGAAGTTGTTGGTAGTACTACAAACACGGGCAATGCCTTTGAAGTAAATGACAGTGCAGGAGTTTCAAGAGTTGTTGTAAAAGACGGAGGCAGGGTTGGCATAAACACAGCAAATCCTTCGGCCTCAGCTTCACTTGAAATAACATCAACCAGCACAGGTGTTTTGGTTCCCCGTATGACAACGGCTCAATACACTGCGATTGTAAATCCTGCTACCGGTTTATTGATTTATTGTACCAGCAATAATAAATTTTACTATTACGATGGGGTTCAATGGGTTACCATGGTAAGTGTTGTTGGGAACAACAATAGTTCCGCCGACCCAACCTTAATTTATACGGTTGACGGATTTTAATTGGGGTGGATTGCAATGCGGGCGAACTGCCTTCTGATGCATGCCTTGATATTGAGTTCAATTTACCCATTAACTTTTGTCAATAATGAAAAATTGGCTTTATTGTCTTTGTGTTTTGCCCTTGTGGGGTCAAGCTCAGGGGACCTTGCAGTTTAATCAGGTTTTGGTATTTACTGCGGCGAGTGGGCAGCAAACGGTTCCGGCGAATAAAGTTTGGAAGCTGGAGAGTTATTCCCCGAGTCAGGCGAGGAGGTACACGTATTTTGGATTTTGGGGCAATGGAAGTTGGTCTACCACAAATCCAAATCCATGCACTGGAGCTACGTCGGGAAGTTTTTCTGCAAATTATTTTTCTCATGCTGCATGTCCTTCAGCTAATACGTCATTGTCTATAAATGGGCAAACGGTAGTTCCAAATTCATCGCAGCCCATTTGGATACCTTCCAATGGCACAGTTGAAATAACGGCGAATCCTTGTTATTCTGGAGCTTCTGTAAATGTAGGTGCCAATACGCCGGTTCGTGACGATACCCAAGGCACGTATTTATGTGGACCCATTAGCATTAGTTCTGGTGCCGTTTCGAATAGTCCGGTGGTTACGGTGATTGAATTTAACATTATACCCTAATGCGTTGGCCTACTTGGCATGGGTTGATTTTGCTGCTTGCTTTGGGGCAGACAAAGTTGGAGGGCCAAGGAACTTTGCAATTTAATAAGGCGTTGATTTTGACTTCAGACAGCGGTCAAAAAACAGTGCCGGCGAACAAGGTTTGGAAGGTGGAGAGTTATTCTTACAGTTTCAATCATTGGTACAACGGCTATTCGAATTGGGGTAATGTAAATTGGAGCAATGGAACTCAGAACCCATGTACAGGAGCAAATTCTGGAACTTCGAATGTAAATTTTTACTCTCAATCTCAATGTCCTCAAGCCAATGCTAATTTTTTCATAAATGGAAACAGAATCAATGGAACTGCCTTTACGTCTTTTCCTTTATGGCTACCGACGGGAGTCGTTTTGGAGGTTTTCTCCAATCCATGCTACAATACGGTTTCCTTTTCTGTTCCTGCCAACACCCCTGTTCGCGACAACAATACTGGAGCCTATTTATGTGGCCCTTTAAATGCAACGGCTGGGGCTGTGCCCAACAGTCCGGTGGTGAGTATTCTCGAATTCAATATAATACCCTAAATGAAAAACGTGCTTGTTTTGATGGCTTGTGCACTTGTCGGTATGACTTGGGGTCAAACGTTGCAGTTCAGCCAGGTCTTGTTGGTGTCGTCAAATACGCAGACGGTTCCGGCGGGGAAGGTGTGGAAGGTGGAGAATATTTTGGCTTCCAGCAGTTTGGTTGTGAACAATTCAATTCGGAATTTCAGCATTTTAGTTGACAATACTTCCGTATTCGTTGCTGGGGCGGTAGAATATGCCGGACCTAGTACGGCCAATCAATTGGTTCAGCCCATTTGGTTGCCGGCAGGGAGTACATTGTCGGCGGGTCAAAATGTATTTCGGGTTTCGGTTATTGAATTTACTGTATTGCCATGAGGGTTGGTTTTGCGACATATTCGTTTTATGCTCTGCTGGGTTTTTTGTTTAGCCTTTTGGGGCTAGAAAATTCTCAAGCCCAATCGCTTACCTATTCTCAGGTTAAATTGGTCAGTAGTGTTGAAACTGTCCCTGCGAATAAGGTTTGGAAAATCAACAACGTGCTACCCACGGCTGGGTTGACGGATGCTGGAACCCCTATGTCTGGGTCAAGCCGGCATTTTACTGTTTTAATCAACGGCCAAACGATTTTTGTAATCAGTACATCTTGGATTGGACGTTGGAATTCAGGTGAATCAGGCGTTGCAACCAACTCCCATTCCATTGGCGACAGTCCGATCTGGTTGCCCAGTGGAACCACCCTAGCGGTAGGGAGCAATTTGTATGCAATCAGTGTAACCGAATTTAATGTAGTACCATGAAACACACCTTTATTCTTCTTTCGTTTTTGGGTATTGGACTCAGCGCCATGGCCCAAGGAAATTTGCAGTTCAACCAAGTAAAATTGGTTACCAGCCAACAGACGGTTCCGGCCAACAAGGTGTGGAAGGTGGAAAGTGTGATTTACAATATTCCGGCCGATCAAACCTCAGCAAGTTCTAGTGCATCGCAAAGTTGCGGCGTCTCTACGTATTATTCCAAGTCGGTTGATATAAATGGGGTGCCCACAAAAACTGGACATGGAACGCATTCTGCCGCCTACAGCAACCTAAACTACATTCATGCCTACACTGAATTGCCCTTATGGTTGCCGGCTGGCGCTACCTTATCGGGCGGTCCTTGCTTGAACCAAGTTAGTGTAATTGAATTCAACATCGTTCCCTAATGAAACACGGGGTTTTTATACTTGCTTTCTGCGCTCTACAATTAAGTATAGAATCCCAGATCCTGCAATTTTCGCAGGTTAAATTGGTTGCCACCGTCGAAACGGTGCCTTCCAATAAAGTTTGGAAAATTGAAGGCTTTTTTCCGACCACCTTCTCAAGGTATTCTAGTAGTTCTGGGGTTACAGAAGGACATATTTATAATTTGGTCGTTAATGGGAACAACCGCCCCGTGGGTGTCTCTTCCTTTTTAACAGGGCATTGGGGCACCTCATATGCAGGCAACATAGGAAATTTCCCATTGTGGATTCCGGCGGGGACGACGTTGTCAGCGGGAAGCAACGTAGGCGAAATATCGGTCATCGAATTCACTGTAATACCATGAAAATGTATGTTTTTTGGGGGAATCTGCTGTGTCTTGCCTTTGGCTTTTGTGTTGGCTTAAAGGCCCAGACCCTTCAATTTTCTCAGGTTAAATTGGTAACTACCATCGAAACGGTGCCGGCAAATAAGGTTTGGAAAATTGAGAGTGCATTGTCGGGCGAGCACCGGTTGCCAACCTCGGGAACCAGCTTCCCTACCCTATCTCGGTTCATAAAAATAAACGGAACAGATGTTTGCGTTCAGGAATACCATACCGCGGGGCTGGGCTTAGGATTTAATGGATGTTGTGGCGGGGGATTTTGGATGAACAATACAGGGCAGAGTCCCAACTCAACTCAAACCCACCTGGTTGCAGTTCAGGGTGAGCCCAGCAAATTGCCCATCTGGTTGCCAGCTGGAAGCACCCTAGAGACTTCGACCCGAACTCTTTCCATCAGTGTTATTGAATTCAATATAGTACCATGATTCGGACAACATTTTTTGGTCTTTCTTTCCTTTTTTGTACTTTCTTGATGAAGGTACAAGCCCAGGGTAGCCTGCAGTTTAACCAAGCTATTGTGTTTTCTACCAGCAACAACTCGAACGTTTTACTTGGAACCGTGCCTGCCAATAAAGTTTGGAAAATGGTTGGTTATGGTACCAGTGCCGACAACTATTTTGTTTGCAACTTTTCCTTAGACGGAAGCAATGCTTGGATTCGTGCCGGAGCGGTGTATACAAACAACTCCAACTATGTGTATAAGGTAGAGACTTCCGACCTATGGTTGCCCGCCGGCACCACTGTTTATGCCTTGAGTTGCAGCTATTACCGTTGGATAAACGTTATTGAATTCAATATAATACCATGAAGCGCTTGGCCCTACTTTTGGTTTTAATCCTGCTTGCTTGTGGCTCGCAAAAGGTTCAGAGCCAGAACACGTTGAGTTTTAGTCGGGCGATTTTGGTTGGAACAACCACAGATACCGTTCCTTCCAACAAGGTTTGGAAGGTAGAAAGTTATATTCAGGCCAATGTTTCTTTAACCAACCAAACCAACGGTGGAGGCTGCAGCAATTCTGCCTGGCAAAGTCCATTCTACATTAACCAATACATGTACTACAATACGGCTTGGATTGGCAACGGAATATCTTCTTTTTACCAGGGAAATCACATTCCATTTCCTTTATGGTTGCCGGCTGGTACAACGCTAAAAACGACATGTGCGGGCGATTATTTATCGGTTTTGGAGTTTACAGTCCAACCATGAAAGCAAATGAGAGCAGGCTTATCAATCTTAAATTCATAAAACCAGCATGAAATATTCACTTTTTTTCATTTTTATTTTGGCAGGGCTGATTCGGGTATCTGCCCAGGGTGTACTTATAGGAAGTTCAGGGCAAGTTGCAGATTCCTCTGCCGTTTTAGAATTAAAAGATACCCTACGCGGTTTTTTGCCGCCCCGCCTGAACACCCTTCAACGGAATGCTATTCCCAACCCAAAGGCGGGATTAACCATTTTCAATACCGACATCCAATGTTTGGAGTTTTTCAGGAACGGTACTGGCTGGTATAGCCCATGCCCACAAGCGCCTCAAATCATTTTGGATTCCTTGTTCGGCAACAGTGGGTTTTCAAGAAATGCCGCCGCAAACGTAACCTTTGATGGAGGATCCTATGTAAGCCAGCGTGGCTTTTGCTTGTCGGCCCTGCCTCTGCCCGACGTTAATGACACGGTGGTTTTGGTGAGCGGTGGAGGCATTGGCACCTTTAACGCCTTGTTGCCCAATTTGCCCAATGGAATTTGGTTTTACATTCGGGCTTATGCCGTTAACTCGGTCGGAGTAGCCTACAGCAGCGTAGATAGCTTTAAAATTCGAACCTTGGTTCAATTCACAAATACCGGAAGCCAGAATTGGATTTGCCCGGCAGGTGTAGACAGTGTTGAACTTTTGGTAGTGGCCGGGGGGGGTGGCGGTGGATTTCAGGTTGGCGGCGGAGGGGGAGCTGGGGGCTTGGTTTATATTCCCAAGTTTGGAGTAAGTGCTGGACAAAGTTACACAGTGGTGGTAGGGGCCGGAGGCGCTGGGGCTGTTAATGAGCCAAGTATGGCGCAAAACGGAGGTAATTCTTCGTTCGGAACTATAGTAGCCACCGGAGGAGCTAGGGGGTCAAATTATAATAATAATGCGAACAATGGAGGCAATGGCTGGCCCGGAGGAAGCGGAGGAGGAGGTTCGGGGAATTCAAACAATTTTAACGGTGCCGGTGGAGCTTCGACCCAGCAAGTAAGTTTTGGACAGTATCAAAATGTAGGAAAAGGGCATGCCGGTGGAAATGGCTGGGCGAATAACCAATGGGCAGGTGGTGGCGGAGGAGGAGCCGGAGGGCCCGGAATTAATGCTACTCCAACCGTTGGCGGAGTGGGTGGGCCGGGCTTCAGCTGCAGCATTACGGGTAGCCCGCAGCATTACGCCGGTGGAGGCGGGGGCTGCAACGATAACTCTGGCGCCTTGGTTTCAGGTGGAATTGGGGGCGGGGGCAGCGGTACTGGAAATGGAAATCCCGGGGCACCAAAAAACGGGCAGGCGAATAAAGGCGGAGGCGGGGGCGGAGTCCGCGACACCTCAGGACCTGGCGGTGCAGGGGGAAGTGGAATTGTTATTTTGGCTTATCAATAATACCACGGCGATGAAAAAGAAATCCATTTTGTACTCATTTTTTGCACTCAGCTTAATCGGCTTTGGTTTTTCAAGCAAGGTTAAAGGACAAAGAAGCCTTCAATTTAATCAGGTTGTTTTGGTCAGTTCTCAAAACCAAGATATTTGCAATACCTGTTGGACGGTTCCCGCAAATAAGGTTTGGAAAATCACAGGTTTCAGTACAAATTCAAACAGCATTGGCTCCATCAGCATAAATGGGCTAGAGGGGGGATATTTGTTGGGGCGGTCATTCAGCAATTCATCATCATCATATGCAACAGGGCGTTGGCATGAACCCGTATTCCCTATTTGGTTGCCGGCAGGCAGTACCTTGGGGTTTCAAAATATAGGCAACAATCGAAACATTCACTTTTACGGAATCGAATTTAATATAATACCATGAAGCCAAAAAACCTATTATGGGCATGCTTAATAATTCCCTTCACTGCCCTAGGTCAGGGAAGTTTGCAATTTAATCAGGTAAAACTGGTAACAACGGTACAAACCGTTCCGGCCAACAAGGTTTGGAAAGTCGAGTCGGTTATTTTCCCAATTCCTGCCGACGACCCACCTTTTGTAACGTCTGGCTCTACAGGTTGTTCTTTCGCCACGCACAGGAATTATGCTATTTCTATAGACGGAACCTTAACCAAGGTGGGCAATTTGGCATCGGGTTTTACCAATAGCTCCTTTGGTCATTTTTTTATGACTACCACAATTCCAGTATGGTTGCCGGCAGGAGCCACTTTGTCGGGAGGCCCATGCAACAATAAAATATCTGTTATTGAATTCAACATCGTACCCTAATGAAAACAGCGCTTTTTTGTTTTTCGCTTTTAGTAGGTCATCTTCTTTTTCAGGGGGCACAAGCTCAAGGGAGTTTGCAGTACAACCAAGCTAAAATCGTAACGGACCAACTTCAAACCGTTCCGGCGAATAAGGTATGGAAGATTACAGCCATTTATGGAAAAGATGAGGTATGCCGGCAGGTGCTCCCCCTTTTCGCGGCAAATTGGTGGTCAAAAGCATTGGTGGCTGGGTTTAGGTTAAACAACGTCGAAATTTTATCTTTTCGAAAATTCCTGACCCAAACCATGTACAACAACAGCAATACATGCAGTGCTAATGGCCAAGGGAATTACGATTTCAGTCCGTTGAACTTTGAAAGCGACCCCAACATTTTGCCCATTTGGGTACCTGCGGGAGCCACGGTTCAAACAGTGGGACCCAACGTGTTTTTATCGGTTATCGAGTTTAATATAATTCCTTAAATATGCGATTCCTTTTATTCATTGGGGCCTTGTTGCCCATCTTTTCTAAGGCCGTAACGGCCCAAGGCAGTCTTCAGTTCAACAAAGTATTGTTGATGGAGAGCAGCCAGCAAAACTGCAACCAATGCTGGACAGTTCCGGCCAATAAGGTATGGAAAATCCAGGCAGTAGCTGGCGGTCCCAACAACGGATACCCACAAATGGTAATCAACAACAAGGTACTTTCCTTTTTGGCCAATAATTCAAACAGCAGCGCAAACATATTGTATCCCGTGCAAATGTTTCCATTGTGGCTGCCTGCAGGAGCTACGTTTGGATTTACGGGAATGTGCTCGAACTGCAACATAGCGTTTACGGGCATTGAGTTTAATGTGATACCTTAATCCTAAATCCCATGAAAACAAAAATTACCTTGCTCGTTTTTTTGTGGCTTTCGTTGTACATAAAGAGTCAGGGCACTCTTCAATTCAACCAGGCAAAGTTGTTGGAGGGGAGTTTGGCCAATTGCCCTGTTTGTTGGACTGTGCCAGCGGGCAAAGTTTGGAAGGTGAGTTCTTTTAGTTCCTCTAGCGGAAGTCAATTAAATTACCATGTCAATAACAGGTAATTAGGCTTCTTTGCACTTTCGAGCGGAACAAATGATTCTAGATATGCAAACCCATTCCCATTTTGGCTTCCTGCAGGGGCTACATTTGGTTACACCGGCATGTCAAACGGGCAGGCCATCACTTTCTTTGCTTTAGAATTTAACGTAATCCCATGAAAGGTCTTTTTGCTTTCATCCTAGGTTTGATTGGATTCGGCTTGGCGCATGCCCAAGGCAGTCTGCAGTTTAACCAAGCTTTGCTTCTGGAATCTTCGGCCTCTTCTTGCACGGGTTGTTGGACGGTACCTGCGGGGAAGGTTTGGAAATTAACTTCAGCCTCAGGAAATTCCAGCAATAGCGTTCGCCTTTGGCTAAACAACAAAGAGCTAGGTATCATTGCAAATCATGCCGCTGGTTATGCAGGCTTGGATGTTCATTTGATATTCCCAATCTGGTTGCCCGCCGGAAGCACCTTAGGCTTTTCCAATTTGGGCAGCAACCGCAATGCCGCCTTTTGGGGCATTGAATTCAATGTTCTTCCCTAACTTTAGCTTATGAAACCCATTTTGATGTCTTTTCTACTGGCACTGCTTTCTGGTTTTAGCCCAAGTGCCATGGCGCAAAGCCTGGCTTTTAGTCAGGTAAAAACAGTAAGTCAAGTTGAAACGGTGTCTGCAAACAAGGTTTGGAAACTAAATGGGTGCTTTTACAATGCCCTGCTTTCTGGAATTGTAAGTACGAATTTAGGATATGGAACCTACTCGAACTCCGATGCGAACATTCTAGTGAACAACCAATCGGTTGCCGTACGTTCCAGCCGCTCGGGCGGAGGGTATTACCACGCCGCGGGTTTTGTTTGGGAAATGTCCTGGCCAATGTGGTTGCAGGCTGGCAGCACCCTAGCCGCCTCAACCGGAGTCCTCTCTGTTTCTGTCATTGAATTTACCATTGTACCATGAAGCCCTTTTTGTTTGTCTTAATTGTTGGTTCGTTTTTGGGAAGCCTTAGAGCGCAGGGGAGTTTGCAGTTTAACGATGTAAAACTTTTAACGGCTACCTCGAACAATACCACCTTTACAGTTCCGGCGAATAAAGTATGGAAAATAGAAACCGCTGGGGTAAGTAGCAGCAGCAGCAGCTATCTTTCTATTTCAATTAATGGCAGTTCGTATTGGCTTACACCTAATTGGAACAACGTTGACCAAGGCCGCTACCAACTTAGACTTCCCTTGTGGTTGCCTGCGGGAACGGTGGTTTCTTTGCCCTTTCCGAATTCAGATACCCGCATGATTTCTGTGCTTGAATTTAACATAATACCCTAACTATGAAAAAAGCCATTTCACTTTTATTTTTGGGTTTGGGGGGCATGGTTGCTTCCGCTCAAGGCAGCCTTCAATTCAATCAGGTATTGATTGTAACCTCGGCATCTGGGCAGCTTACGGTACCCGCAAACAAAGTTTGGAAAATCACCAGCCAGGGAACCAGCGGGGGAATTTGGTACGACAACTATTCCTCGGATGTGAATGGAAACTGGAGCATAACCAATCCCCACCCTTGTACTGGAGCAACCAGCGGCTCAAATACGGTTCGATACTTAAGAAAGAGACTTTGCCCGACAGCAAACAACGTACTGGTTATCAATGGCACAAAATCAAATATGGTAGCCAGTGGCCCCTTGTGGCTGCCTGCTGGCACAACCCTTGCCGTATCGACGACGCCATGCGTTAATACATTGAGTCCAAACGTTTCTTCAAATACTCCCTATTACGTATATGATGTAACAGGTTCTGGAGTTACTTACTTCGAATGCGCTGGAGCCATCAACGCTGGTGTGGTTCCCAATTCCATTTTGGCCAGCATCATTGAATTCAACATTATTCCTTAAAACATCAGACAAATGCTACCAAAACCACTGATTTTCTTTCTTTTAATTATGGTTTTTGCCCCCTTGAGCGCCCAGGGCGTACATCCAGAGGTGCAGGCCAAAATTGATAGTTTGCAAGCCTGGATAACCGATCGCGTTTCAAAAGGAGAAAGCATCGATCCTCTGGTATTGGAAAGCTGGAATCAGCGAATCCGCAAGGCACAGGACGATTTAAAAAACAGCCCACCTTCTGAAATGGGCATACAACCCCATAGT
>VGMT01000044.1 GCA_016866335.1 Bacteroidota bacterium
CGGAGTGGGTGTAAGTTGCGTCAATGCCTTGTCAACCCACCTGCATGCCGTTGTGCATCGCGAAGGGAAGATATTCGAGCAGGAATATCAAAAGGGCATTCCGCAGTACGATGTGCGTGAAATTGGCACATCAGACAAGACCGGGACTCAGGTAACCTTTACTCCCGATGGCAGTATTTTTACGCACACCGAATACAACTACGATACCCTAGCCACAAGGCTGCGCGAACTGGCTTACCTGAACAAAGGCATTCGATTGCGTTTGACCGACCACAGGGATTTAGACGACGCTGGAATGCCAAGGCAGGAGGAATTTTTCTCGGAAGGAGGTTTGCTGGAGTTCGTGAAATACCTGGATGGAACCCGCGAAGCCCTGATTCCCATTCCCATTTATTTGGAAACCGAAAAGACAGGGATTCCGGTTGAGGTGGCTTTTCAATACAACACTACCTATTCGGAAAACCTGCATTCCTACGTAAACAACATCAACACCATTGAGGGCGGAACCCACCTGGCTGGTTTTCGCAGGGCTCTGACGCGTACCTTGAAAAACTACGCCGAAAAAGAGGGCATGACCAAGAATTTGAAGTTTGAAATTGCCGGCGATGATTTTAGGGAAGGACTGACCGGCGTTATTTCGGTGAAGGTGCATGAACCTTTGTTTGAGGGGCAAACCAAGACCAAACTAGGAAATAGCGAGGTTTCTGGGGCCGTTGATCAAGCGGTGGGAGAGGCGCTGACGCACTTTTTAGAAGAGAATCCCAGGGAGGCTAAAACCATTATCAACAAAGTGATTCTGGCCGCAACAGCCCGGCATGCAGCGCGCAAAGCCCGCGAAATGGTGCAGCGCAAAGGCGCATTTACTGGCTCTGGACTTCCAGGAAAGCTGTCGGATTGCTCGGAACGCGACCCCGCCCGCTGCGAAATTTACCTTGTGGAAGGAGATTCGGCCGGTGGCACCGCCAAACAAGGCCGAGACCGCAGTTTTCAGGCTATTATGCCGCTGAGGGGAAAAATTCTCAACGTCGAAAAGGCCATGAGCTACAAGATTTTTGAGAACGAAGAAATCAAAAACATCTTCACCGCCCTGGGCATCAGCATTGGTACGGAAGAAGACTCCAAGGCGCTGAATATTACGCGTTTACGCTACCACAAAATCATCATTATGTGCGATGCCGACGTTGATGGGTCGCACATCACTACCCTTATTTTGACGCTGTTCTTCCGCTACATGAAAGAATTGATCGAAATGGGTTACGTGTACATTGCCGCGCCCCCGTTGTACTTGGTGAAAAAAGGCAAGAACGAAATTTACGCATGGAACGAAACACAGCGCGAAGAACTGGTTCGAAAGCTCACCGGCGAGGGCAAAGAAACCGGCATCAACATTCAACGCTACAAAGGTTTGGGCGAAATGAACGCCACCCAGCTTTGGGAGACCACCATGAACCCCGAATTCCGCACGCTTCGACGTGTAACCATTGAAAGCGCCGCAGAAGCAGACCGAATTTTCAGTATGCTTATGGGCGACGACGTGCCACCGCGCCGCGAATTCATCGAGCAGAACGCAAAATACGCTAAGATCGACGTTTAATTCGATTGGATTTTTAGGTTGTGGGCGGCAGTCGGGCTTTCACCGGTAGGCCGCACGGATTGCCGGGCCGGCTATGGCCAAAAAGGAGCTCCTCGCGTCGCTCTTTTTGGCCGTAGCCGGCGGCCGGCAATCCGTTCGCGGGCTACCGCGTTCAATCCCTGCCGCAAGCCTCAAGTAAGGTTTGTCCCCTTTTTTTACCTTTGTTTCAGGCTTGGGTTTAAGTCCCTTATTTAGCCTGAAACGCCCTATGAATACGGAACTTTCCACCTATTTCACCCGCGGCTGCCTTCGATGCAAGTTCGGCGACAGTCCTCGGTGCAAGGTACATGCCTGGAAAACAGAATTGATGCACCTGCAAAACCTAATCTCAGATTTCCCTTTGATTCCCGTCATGAAATGGGGAGTGCCCGTATATACCCTAGAAGGAAAAAATGTGTTAACCCTATACGCATTAAAGGATGCGGCCGTACTTAGTTTTTTTAAAGGAGCCTTGTTTAACGATCCAAGTAAACTTCTGCTGATTCAGGGAAATGTGCAAGCAGCCCGAATACTAAAATTTAGGGCAGTTCATGAAATTGAACAGAACCAAGATGCCATTCGGTATTTTGTGGAGCAATCAATTTAGGCAGAGCGGAAAGGATTGAAGGTGGTTTTGGCAAAGAATCCCGAACCAATACCCGAAGAACTTGAACAGGCCTTTGAGGCGGATCCAACCTTTAAGGCGGCATTTTTTGCTTTGACGCCTGGGCGGCAGCGGGGGTATGCCATTTACATTTCACAGGCAAGGCAAAAGGCTACACGGTTGGACCGAATTGCCAAAAACAAAGACCGAATTTTTCGGGGGCTGGGAATGCAAGATAAAGGGTAGGGACGGGAGCCAATTTAACCTTCCATTTTATGGGCTAACCGCGGGGATAAATCCATAAGGTTGCCAAATCGCACCAATGGAATGCTCATCGTTAAGTGAGGCGGCTCGCTACCTTTACCTTTTAATAAGCCTCATCGGTTGGTTCTCCGGAATACCTACATTCAAAACATAGATTCCAGGGGCTAAATTTTGCATTTCCAACCTGTTATGCGAAGCCTTCAAGCTGCCCACTCTAACGCGTCTTCCGGATAGGTCAGATATGGAAAAAGGGTGATCCACATTGGGTGCATTAAGTTCAATGTCAACCCGCTCAGAAAAGGGATTAGGGTAAACCAAGACCGAAGTGTTCAGGGAAGGGGAAAGGCCTGTAGTTTGAATTTGAACCGCGTAGTCAACGGAATCGGTGAATTGGCAATCGTTTACCCTAAGTTGAACATTGTACACACCCCCCGAAGAATAGGTGTGGGTTGGGTTTTCAAGGGTTGAGGTGTTGCCGTCGCCAAAATTCCAGCTGTAGGTTAAAGGCGAATTAAGTGCAGACGATGAAGTATTGTTCAGGCTTAGGTTGATTCCTTGCACAGAAAAAGAGAAATCAGCGGTTGGACTATTGATGAACGTGTTCCAGTTGGTCTGAGATTGAAATACCGAACTGTCGGACATTGTTTGGAGGTATTGGGCTATGGAGGGTGGGAGTCCAGCCGTAAACGCATTTCCCAAGGAATTTGATTTCCAAATTGAACTAAACAAGGTCAGAGCAGCCAGGTAACTTCCTTCTATGGCAGGGTGGCTGTTGTCGCCGCTGTGCAAAACCATAGCTCTGTCGTTTAACACATTCTGCCAGGCCACACCCACAGGGGCGCATTGAATGTTCAGCATCTGGCTAATTTGCCAATAGGCGCTGGTTAAGGAATCTTGCATGTGGTTGAAATCAACAAAAACAGGACTACAATGGGTATTTGACTGGTCGCATTGTTGTCCGCCAAACCTCCGCCCCCAGGTCATAAATGAAATGAGTCGGCTGCAGGGATTTGCCGTTTGAACCAAGTTCTGAAGATTTGTAATGGCGGGGTACATATCGTTGTACCTGTAAAAATCTATGCTGGGAATTTGACTTTGTTCTTGTATCACCACAAAATCCCAATTTCCTTGGTTGATTTTTGCCAACGAAATTTGGTCGGTTACATGTCCTGAAACCGTTTTTCCGCCTGGGGTGTTCGAGTCGTACAGCAGGGTTTTTCCTGCAGCTGTTGACAAGGCATGGACAAGTTGAGGCACATTGTTTGCGGCAGTGTAACTGTTTCCTAAAAACAAAACCGAAAGAGTGTCTTGGGCTTTTATTCCAAGGATCATGGAGCTTAGTAGTAGAATAAAAAGGGCTTTTTTACGCATGGCTGATTGAAATGGGCTGGTTTTCGCTTTGGGGGATTGCCTGTTCATCGAATTAATGTTGGAAAAGCGGCATTAATTAGGGCCAAAGTTACATTATGCTCAGCTAAAAATCGTTTTTCAACGGAATCATAGATCAATTGTGAGCAAGATGCCGTAACCCATCAAGGGAAAGGCTAAATTTCTGTTTCAAAATTCGGAATAGGACAGAACCTTCAACGAATAATCGTACATTTGAGCATGCATTTTCAGCAACCAGCGGCCCTATGGTTTCTTCCATTTTTGGCCGTTCCCCTGCTTCTGCACTTGGTTAATCTTCGACGCTACCGAGTCATTCCATTTCCCAACGTGATGCTATTGTCTCGCCTAAAGGAAGAGGAGCAGCAGCGAAATAAACTAAAGCATAGGCTCATTCTTGGCAGCCGCACCTTGGCCTTATTGGCTTTGATTTTGTTTTTTTCTGGTCTTAGTTTTACCGATTCCACGGAAGCGATTCCGCTGCATCACTCCATTTTCATAGACAATTCACCCAGCATGTTGCTGGAATCAGAAAACGGAGATGGGCTTAAAGAGGCGGTTCAGCGCAGCCGGGCTTACATACTTTCGCTGCCAGAAGAATCTAAAGTACAGGTGCTAACGGCCGAGTTTTTTCCGGCAGATCAAGTGTTTAGCTCTAAGCAAATGGCGCTAAAAAGGTTAAATCAAATTTCGGGTGGCGGTCCTAGCCGTTCTATTGCCGAGGTGGTACAACGGCAACGTTTGTCGTTGGATTCCGACAAAAAAAAAATCCGTCGGCTTATCGTTTCAGACTTTCAACGAAATACCCTTGAATTTCCCGAGCAGGGCGATTCCTTAGGGGCCATTGGTCTTTTACCTGTATTGGTCAATCCGGTTCAAAACATTTCGGTGGATTCTGTTTGGGTATCCTCGCCCGTTTTATTGGCGGGCACTGAGGTAGAAATAACCGCCCAGGTAAAAAACCATGGAACCGAACCGCTGAAGGGGGTCGAGGTGTTTTTTCGGCTTTCTGATCGTGATTTGCCACCGGTTATTGCCGATTTGCCAGGAACAGCCTTGACTCAGGTGGTCTTTAAGGCCAGGCTTGAAAAGGCAGGCTGGGCTGCTGGCTCGGTGTACATCAATACCGATGGTTTTGCTGGCGACAACCGCTTGGATTTTGGTTTTTTTGCCGGGAAAAAAATTCAGGTGGTTGAACTCCGCGGGCCGCAGGGCAGCAAGGCTTTTGAGCGCTTATATTCAACCGATCCTTTGGTCGAATTTACGGTTTCTGCAGAAAATACTGTTTCAAATAGCCTTTTAGAAAGGGCCGATTTCATTGTAGTGAACCAACCAAAGCAACTTTCTACTGGGCTTTTGGGATTGTTAAAACAACTATCGGAGCAGGGTAGGGGTTTAGCTTGGGTATTCGGAAAAGAAGGGCAGTTTATTCAGCAAAGCCAAGGTTTTCCTTTTGAGGTTTCTCCCCTTGAAAAACCTGCCTGCTTGCTTTCAAAACCCGATTTATCCAATCCTTTTTTTGACGATGTTTTTTCAAGGCAAGACCCAAGCATGAATCTGCCAAAGGTGGTGCCAACCGCCCGCATAAACAGCCCAAGCATGGCTATTCAAGCCGTATTGACAACCGAGGACGGCCTACCTGTGGTTTCACAGGTTAAGTCCTCAGGAACTTTCGGTCAGAATTGGATATTCAGCATGGATTTGGCCTCGAGTTCAAATGAATTTGTTCAACATCCCTTGTTTGTGCCTTTGGGTTTAAAAATGGCATATCAATCTACGTTTAAATCCATTTGGCATTTTAAATCAGATGCTGATGTTGTTCTCAGGATTCAAAAATCGGAAGACACCAAGGACCCCGTTTATACATTTTCCAGGTACGGAAGCATCAAAGACGAGTGGATAGGGTTGCGTATGCCCAAAGGCAATATGGACGAGGTCCGGCCGGGAAAGGGCAATTTGGGCCCGGGCCTATATTTAACCAAATTGAATTCAGATACCGTTGCCGTTTTTGGAATATCGCAAGCAGGCAGTGAATCTGAAATGGTTTTTATGGGTACCGATAGCTTGTCAAACGTTCTAAAACAACAGGAGCATCTCAGTCAATTTGCTTTGGTGCAAGGAAAGGAATGGAGTCCTGTTCGGTCTGGGTTTATGTTAAGCCCACAATTTTGGTTGATAATACTAGGCCTTTTGGCCTTAGCTCTTGAAATTTTGTGGTTTAACCTATGGAAATGAACGAAACGCCCTTCTACCTTTTAAAATCGGTGCGCATTACCGATCCAACATCCCAATGGGATAATCAGGTTGTTGATGTTTGTATTCGAAATGGGTTTATTGAGGAAATAGGGGAACGTATCACAAAGATTCCAGAGGCATGTAGGGTATTGAACCAGCTTAGTTGTGTTTCTCCAGGTTGGGTTGATCCATGGAATCACGGAGCAAAACCGGGAGAAGAGCATCATCAATCCCTTTTAGAATGGAGCCAGCAATTGGCTCAATCAGGAATAACCACGGTGGCCTTAAGTCCCACAAAGGGCCAAACCTTGGAACAAGTGGGGGGTGTTGAATTTCGACCCTATTCAAACGAAATCAGGGGAGTTGAAGTGCATTCGTTTGCCCCCCAATCGCAAGATATGGATGGGCGTCACATGGTAAATTACCAGCTTTTGGCACAAGCGGGTGCTGTTGGATTCAGCGATGGCTTTCCGAATATGGTTTCCAAAGCACTAATGCTTGAGTCGGCAAAATATACATCAAAGGTAAACGATGTACAGATTTGGGTTGTTTTGCCTGACCCAGGTTTGGGCAGGACATTTCAGGTTTGGGAGGGCGATGTTGCTCTACAGATGGGACTGGAAGGCATGCCGATTTTTGTAGAAAACGCATACTTGCAACAACTCTCAACCTGGATTGAATACACAGGGAAATCCATGGTTTATCCTTTGCTTTCTGGTGCTTCGGCTCTTATGAACAAAGATTTAAGTCATGGTCTTACTTTGGGAACCGCCGCTCATTATTTATGGTGGTCTGACCTTGCCTTTTCTGATTTTAATGAGGGTTTTAAATTTTGGCCGCCGCTGTCGCCCTTACCCAACCAAGAAGCCATGATTCAAGGTCTGAAACAGGGACTGATTTCGTTTGTTTGCAGCGACCACAGGCCATACCACAGCGATGCCAGAGAAACAGCCTTTGCTGATGCCCCTTTTGGACAATCAACCTTGCCTTCGTTCAGTTTGGCAAGTTGGACCCGTTTGCAAACCTGCATGAGTCCTTCTGATTTTATTCATGTGATTTCGCATAATTCAAGAGCCCTTTTGGGTTTGCCAGCCCTAAGCCTTGGCGAAGGAGCAAGGGCAGAATTAACCCTTTGGGACCCAGGTGGAAAAAGCATAGGAGCTACAGGAAGCCCTTGGGCCGGTTGTTCGCTCGAGGGTAAAATTCAGGGCAGGTTGGTCCAAGGCGTTTTGGATCTGGAAAAATGAAATTTGCCCCTTATTTTGGAAACAAAATCTTCATTTTTTTGTTAAAAGATTAATACTATATTTTATGGTTTGGTGGAAGCACCTTCTGGTTTTCTTTTTCTTCTTTACCCTTTGGGAGGGAGTGGCTTGGTTTACACATAAATACGTTATGCATGGTTTTTTATGGACTTTGCATAAAGACCATCATACTCCTAAGTACAGTAGGTTTGAGATGAACGACCTGTTTGGATTGGCCTTTGCTTTTTTGTCTGTTTACCTTATTGTTTCAGGCAGTGTGGAATTAGATTGGCGTTTTTCGGCCGGTTTGGGCATTGCTGGATATGGAGCGGCCTACTTTTTTGTTCACGATATTTTTGTGCACCAGCGTGTTCCCTGGTTTAAGCGCACACAAAACCCGTATTTAATGGCATTGCGCAAAGCGCATAAAATACACCATAAAAGCCTGGATAAGGAAGACGGAGAGGCCTTCGGATTTTTATTTGTTCATGCCAAGTATTGGCCTAAAAAATCCACCGAACCTTCTATGGAATCTTCATTTAAAACGAGCAAATCAACCCTGTGAAAAAGCAAGCTGTAATTGTAGGCGCTGGCCTAGGAGGATTGTCAACCGCTTTGCGATTGACCACATTGGGATATCAGGTCCATATCGTTGAAAAACACAAAACGCCAGGGGGTCGATTAAATACCTATTCAGAAAAGGGCTACACCTTCGATTTAGGACCCTCTTTTTTCTCGATGAGTTATGAGTTTGATGAGCTGTTTAGTTCCTGTAAAATGGAAAATCCCCTGACCTATCAGCAGCTTTCACCGCTTTACACCGTAAATTTTGCTGGTAGCGATCGCCGTTTTCAGATTTTTAGAGAATTGGAAAAGTTGGCCCAGGAGTTTGAAGATTTAGAGCCGGATTTTGTAAACAAGTGCAAGCGGTATTTATCTGGGGCAAAAGAAATTTTTCACGATACGGAATATCGAATCGTTAAGAAAAACTTTAACGGCAAACTTGATTATTTAATGTCCATGGCGGGGGTGCCATGGAAACATGCTCCTGCCATGTTTCGTTCTATGTGGTCTGAATTGGATCGGCATTTTGAATCGCATGAAGTTAAAGTGATATTTAGTTTGGTTGCTTTCTTTTTAGGCGCCACTCCGTTTGATACTCCAGCTGTTTATAAACTTTTAAACTACACCGAACTTCAGCACGATGGGTACTGGAGTGTGAAAGGGGGCATGTACACCATTGCCACCAAATTGGTAGAGGAATTAACACGAAGAGGGGTTACGTTTACCTACGGTGCTGAAATAGTTAAGGTGAACGAAACATCTGGAAAGGTGAATTCGGTGCAAGACCAGCATGGCAACGTCTATTTGGCCGATTTGTTTGTGATAAATTCAGATGCAGCCTCGTTCCGGGGAAAATTGCTCGGTCGAACCAAATACAATGAAACAGCCTTAGACAAAATGGATTGGACACTGAGTCCATTTACCATTTATTTAGGGGTTAAGGGCAAGGTAGAGGGCTTGCATCACCATAATTACTTTTTAGGGACAAATTTTCAAGAGTACGCCGATAAGATTTTCAAACTATCTGTGAATCCTGAAAAACCCTACTACTATGTAAATGTGTCTTCCAAAAGCGATGCAGATTGTGCCCCCGAAGGCTGCGAGAACATCTTCATTTTGTGTCCGGTACCCGATTTACGGTACAAACCCGATTGGTCGGATGCCAATGAATTGGCCGACACCATCGTTGCGGATTTATCGGAGAGAACGGGCTTTGATTTGGCAGCCAATACCGAAGTTCGAAGGGTTATGCCTCCCGATGAATGGCAAAACACCTTTAATTTGTATCGGGGAAGCGGCTTGGGCTTGGCTCATGGGCTAAATCAAATTGGTGCACTTAGGCCTGCCAACAAAGACGAATCCTTGTCTAATTTATATTACGTTGGAGCCAGTACCATTCCAGGTACTGGATTACCCATTGTCGTCATTAGTTCAAAACTTGTAACAGAACGTATTCAACATGAGCATCCCATTATATAATTCAACGGTTCAGGAGTGTAGCCGCTACATAACCCGCCGCTACAGTACATCGTTTTCTTTGGGAATACGCATGCTGTCTCCCAAGTTTCAAACCCCCGTTTATTCGATTTATGGTTTCGTTCGGTTTGCCGATGAAATTGTAGATACCTTCCACGACCACGATAAAAAACTGCTGCTCGATGAATTTAGGCGGGAAACCTGGTTGGCTATAGAGCGAAAAATCAGCCTTAATCCTGTGTTGCACGCTTTTCAAATGGCCGTGAACGAATACCAGATTGACCACAAGTTGATTGAGGCCTTTTTGTACAGCATGGAAATGGATATTGAAGAAAATAGCCACGACCAGAAGAGTTATGAAACCTACATATATGGCTCGGCCGAGGTGGTTGGGTTGATGTGTCTTCAGGTATTTTGCGAGCGAGATATTGAACTCTATAATCGGCTTGAGCCGCATGCCAAGAGTTTAGGCGCTGCATTTCAAAAGGTGAATTTCTTGCGCGATATGGGCGATGATTACCAGTCCCGTGGTCGGGTGTATTTCCCAAACCTGAATTGGGTGGCATTCAACCTGTCCTCCAAAAAGGAAATAGAGGCCGATATTCAA
Organism: Bacteroidota bacterium; assembly: GCA_016866335.1. Taxonomy (GTDB): domain Bacteria; phylum Bacteroidota; class Bacteroidia; order CAIKAF01; family CAIKAF01; genus CAIKAF01. Next base: position 9,993 of record VGMT01000044.1, read on the forward strand.
AAGGATTTTGATCATGCCTTGGAGGGTATCCGCCAATTGCCAAAGGGGGCACAAATTGGGGTTTATTTGGCCTACCGATATTATACAAAGCTCTTTAGAAAGATTAAAGGAATTCAACCTGAGCGCATCATGCAGGAACGAATTCGAATCAACAATGTCCGTAAAATCAGCATACTCTTGCGTTCTTTTGCTAGGCATTCCATGAATATGCTATGATATTTGAATGGACAGGCAGGTACACCTACCTCATTCTTGATCTTTTGACCTTGGTGTCTACCATTGCCTTGTCTTTTGATAAAAAGGTAGCCTTTTACAAGCAATGGCCCTATTTGTTTCCAGGTATTTTAGCTGGCATGATTGTTTTTATTCCTTGGGATATAATCTTTACTCTACATGGTATTTGGGGTTTTAATCCCGCCTATTTGACTGGCATCTATCTATGGCATTTACCTATTGAAGAATGGCTTTTTTTTATTGCCGTGCCTTATGCCTCCGTTTTTATTTATGCCTGTTTAGAGGCCTATTTTGGAGACCCAATGCGGCGCATTCAAACCCTTGTTTGGTGGTTCTGGCTGGGATTGTCATTTTTATGCCTTGTTTTTGGCTACAAACAGTGGTATCCCCTAATTACCTTCTCTTTGCTCATGGCAGCATTGCTCTTGCACCGGTGGATATGGGGCACTCAATTTATGGGAAGATTGGGTCTAATGTGGTTGATTCATTTAATTCCCTTTTTTGCCGTTAATGGAGTTTTAACCGCCTTACCCATCGTTTGGTACAACAACAGTGAAAATTTAAACGTTCGCCTGGGTTCCGTGCCTTTTGAAGATGCTTTTTACTCTTTATTGCTTTTGCTCATTGTGTTTGGAACCATGTTTGGATTGAAACAAAAAAAGGGGCAGTTGCCCCTTAATTCAAAAAAGTAATCTAAGGAACGGGGTCGTAACCATGTCCGCCCCAGGGGTGGCAACGGCTAATCCGTTTTAAACCGAGCCAAAGTCCACGGATAGGGCCATGCTTTTTCAGGGATTCAACCATGTAATGGCTGCAAGAGGGAGTATAACGGCACGAAGGAGGTAGCCATGGAGAAATAATCCATTGATATAGGCGAACCAGAGCTATCAGCGGAAAACTCGTTATTTTTTTGAGTAGGTTTAGCGTGTTCAACTCCTTTTTTGAGTTTTTCATTTCAGCAAATCCAACGAGCGTTCTAAGAACTTGGTCAAAGCTTCGCCCTTCAGCATGCCTTTGCTCAGTAAGGCCATATCAAGAACTTGTTTGGCCATATTTTTTTGCTGTTCCTCGTCTTCTTTTTCAAGGATAGAAACCATGATGGGGTGATTTGCATTTACAACCGCCGATTGCATACGGTAGGCTTGGCCGCCCATAGGGCTCATTTGTTGCATCTCATTCATGCGGCGAATGAATTCCGATTCGGTTACCGTTACAGGCATGTCAGCGTCTGATAAATTTTCAACAGCAATGCTTAGCGTGGAATCTTCTTTTAGGGATTCAAAAATTCCAACCAGCGATGAACGTTGGTCTTCGGTCAATTTGCAAGGTACTTCAATCCCCTTATCTATTAACTTTTCGGGTGAATCCGAATCGATGCGAGCAAATTTAATGCCCTCATTGGTTTGTTCTAGGTGACCTAAGTAATGAGATTCCAAGGGGCTGTTCATTTTGAACACCTGATAGCCTCTTTCCTTTGCTCTGCTAATGTAACCGTGATCCGATTCGGGGTCGGCCGAATACAACACCACCAATTGGTTGTTCTTGTCGGTATGCCCATCTTTTAACTGTTCTTTTAATTCTTCTAGGGTGTAAAATTTACCTTCAATGTTTTCGAAAAGGGCAATTTTTTTAGCTCTTTCTGCAAATTTTACATCCGTTATTGCCCCATATTGAACAAAAATCCGGATATCGTTCCATTTGGCTTCGAAATCTTCGCGGTTTTGTTGGAACATTTCCTCCAATTTGTCGGCTACTTTTTTCGTAATGTGGCTGCTGATTTTCCGAACATTGGCATCGGCTTGAAGGTAAGATCTTGAGACATTTAATGGGATGTCGGGAGAATCTAAAACCCCATGCAACAAGGTCAAGAATTCAGGAACTACGCCCTCAACCGAATCGGTAATAAAAACCTGGTTTGAATACAAAGAAATTTTCTTCCTTTGAACATCAAAATGTTCTTTGATTTTAGGGAAATATAATATCCCAGTTAAATTGAATGGATAATCCACATTCAGGTGTATCTGAAATAAGGGATCTTCAAAAGAACCTGGGTATAATTCTTTATAAAAAGTCGAATAATCCTCTTGGGTTAATTCAAGGGGTTTTTTTGTCCAAGCAGGCTCGGTATTGTTGATCTGATTGTTTTCAAAAAAAACAGGAACCGGCAAGAACCGCCCATACTTTGTCAAAATTTTTCGTACCCTAGATTCATCTAGAAATTCTTCTCCTTCCTCTGACATGTGCAAAACAACATCGGTTCCATGAGATTTTCTGCTGGCAGGTTCGATGGAGTAGGAGGGACTTCCGTCGCAGGTCCATCTGTGGGCCGGCTCACCTGTTTGAAAAGATTTACTTATAACCTCAACCTTAGAAGCTACCATAAAGGCAGAATAAAAACCAAGGCCGAAATGACCAATAATGGTTTGTTTGTCTTCCACACCTTTGTATTTTTCAAGGAATTCACGGGCACCGGAAAAGGCCACCTGATTCAAGTATTTCTCCATTTCCTCTGCGGTCATTCCAATGCCATTGTCGGAAACGGTAAGGGTTTTAGCCTCCTTGTCAATTTTAATTTCAACCTTGGCTGTTTTCAGAGAACCCTTAAACTCCCCAATGGAACCCAGAAGTTTTGTTTTTTGAATGGCGTCTGTGGCGTTCGATACCAATTCCCTTAAAAAGATTTCGTTGTCAGAATAAAGGAATTTCTTAATGATTGGGAAAATATTGTCTGTTTGTACCTGAATATTTCCCTGTTTTGTAACGGATTCTTTTGCGTTTGCCATAAAAAATAGTTTGCCACCTATTTTTCAAATACCATACCATTGAATAAAATGGGGACAAATTGGCAGTCCTTGTATATCTTTGTCAGTATGGACGGTTACACTCAACCGAAGTTTTACGTAGACAAGTACCGCCAAGCCTTGGTTGGTGTTGAGGCGAAGTGGATGCCAGCTTGGACTGGCATATTGGAAAAGATGCAGTTGGCAAAAGAGTGGGTGTTTTTAGGAACAGGCAAGAGCGGCTACATCGCACGTAAACTAGTGGCAACGGCTCGTTCCCTCGGCAAAAAGGCCGTATTTATGCTTCCTTCCGAAGGTTTTCATGGCGATTTAGGCCAATTTTCGGCCGATTCGCTGGCCATATTTATTTCAAAAAGCGGTAGCAGCGAAGAGCATATTCAATTGGCTGAATGGTTGTTGGCTCGTGGCATTCCTGCCGTTGGCTTGCTTGGCAATAGACAGGGTAAACTAACAGAGAGGTTGCCATTGTATCTGGATTGTTCCGTAGCTGTTGAAGCCGATACGCTTGACTTGGCTCCTTCGTGCAGTACCATGCTGGCCTTAATCGCTGGGGAATCGTTGATGTTTTCCTGGGCCGATGCCAACGGATTTACCTATGCCGATTTTTCAGGATACCACCCGGGTGGTCAATTGGGCAAGAATTGGAATTTAAGAGTTGAGCAGGTCATGAATCCATTGGATTCAATTGCACGTTTATCTCCTACCCATTCCATGAGGCAGGTTTTGATTACAATGACAGAAAAACCTCTAGGAATAGCCTGTATAGAAGAAAACGGAAAGTTGGTCGGAATTATTACCGAGGGCGATGTTCGCAGATCTTTGGTTAAAGGCCTATCGCTGGAAAATTCCAGCGCAAGCGAAATTATGAATGCAGACCCAAAAACATGTGGACCTGATTCGCTTTTAGGTACAGCCATTCAAATCATGGAATCTGACCAACAAAAGCGCTCTGCTTTACCTGTAGTTGACCACAGCAACCGATTGCTGGGTGTTATTCGAATTCACGATGCATATTGAACCTGCTTTTTTTTCAGCTGAAAGGCCATTCTTAATTTCAGGGCCCTGTGTGGCCGAATCAATGGACCTTTGCTTAGAGGTGGCCGAATCGATGAAGGAGGCCTGCGGTAAAAGAGGGATTCCCTACATTTTCAAGGCTTCTTTTGACAAGGCCAACCGCACCTCTTTAAACGGAAACCGAGGTCTAGGGCTTGAAAAAGGATTGGAAATACTTGAAAGGGTAAAAAACACGGTTGGTGTTCCAGTTTTAACCGATGTTCATGAATCGTGGCAATTACCCTATTTGGAGAAGGTGGTAGATGTGATTCAAATTCCCGCATTTTTATGCAGACAAACAGATTTATTGGTCGAGGCAGGAAAAACCAAATGTTATTTAAACATTAAAAAGGGCCAATTTTTGTCTCCTGAAGATATGGTTTATGTCGTAGAAAAAACGGGCAGAAAAGATAAATCTTGTTGGTTAACAGAGCGCGGAACCACCTTCGGCTACCGAGATTTGGTGGTCGATTTTAGGGGTATTTATAAAATGAAACAGTGGGGGCCTGTAGTTTTTGATGCCACCCATTCTGTTCAGTCTCCTGGGGCAAAGAATGGGCAAAGTGGGGGTGAAAGAGGCATGGCTGTTGTCTTGGCAAAAGCCGCCGCAGCACTTGGTGTTCAAGGTTTTTTTATGGAAACCCACCCTTTTCCCGATCGAGCATTAAGTGATGCAGCAAACACCCTTCCCTTATCTGGTATGCCCGATGTTTTAGATATGATATTAGAGGTTTATTCAATTTCCAAAATCCCCTCTTTTTAATTTTTTTTCGCCATTTCTTCTAAGGATTCGGAAAATCTAATTTCAGTAAGAATCCTAAAATTGTTTTTTCTTTCAGGTTTTCTTAAAAGGGCATTCAACCCCGAAATTTAGTTTTTTATGGAACCATTGAAAGGGATGATTTAACCCCCAAATATCATTTTAACTTTTTAATCACTAGTGTCCGATAAAACTTTTTTAAAAGCGGGGATTCCTGCTAAGGATTCCCCGCTTTAGTGTAATTTGTCGTTGCAAAACACCAATTACATGAATAAAAGTAGCTACTTTTTTGGACAGTCCGT
>VGMT01000045.1 GCA_016866335.1 Bacteroidota bacterium
GTTCAATGCAGAAGAAGCCCCCGACGGAAAACGCTGGTTTTCCGACCACCCCGATTACCATTCCTTTGGCATCCGAAAAAGGTACATCCCCTTGCTGTTTGATAAAGGCGCAGGGATTCCCGACAGTTTGGTAAGGGCATTTACCAACGAGGCAGTCAACGGAAAGCAATTCCTTTCTTTGCATGGTGGCGCATTTTTGGCCGAGGTGCATTCTGTTTTTTCATGGGAAGGTAAACTCGATACCCTGCAGTTGTTTTTATCTATTCAAGAAGAATCGGTAGGTTCAAAATGGGTAATGGTTGCTGCAAAAGGAATGTCGATTTTGACTGTGGGCCAAAAAGACAGCAGCTTGGTCTTTTTGCACCCCCTTTCGCATGAAATTGAATTCATGAATCTATTTCGGGTATTTCAAGATGCAGAAAACATGCATGCCTATGTGAAAGAAGATTTTGAACCCGATGGGTTAAGCGTTTTATGGTACGAGATACAGCGGAAAAGAGTGGTATTTAAATCAGTAATTGGTGTTAAGTTTCATTTTCGGCAAATCGAGGGCTGGTATTTTACCCTTGAACAAAAACTGAGGCCAGAACTCAATTCTGGCTGGTTGATTACCGGTTTGCAGCGCAGCTTAGAATCCAATAAAAATTCCATACCTCATGATTAAAGGGCGGTATTGGTTTGGGGTTGTTCTAGCACTTTGCTTTAGTTTTTATGGACGAGCTCAGTCTGCCGACGATAAATGGGCTGCCGATGTTCGTCGAATGGTAGATTGGTATTCCTATGCACTGAACATTTTGGGCAGCGACTCCGCATTTGCCTCAGACAAAGAAACCCTGGTTCGAGAAAGTTACCTGCGCATTTTTCGGGATGCCAAGGTTTTGGTTGAAGACGACTTAATTGAAAACCGAAGGGAGGTTACCAACAAAGAAATTCAGGCCTATTTGCGGGACGTTGATTTCTTTTTTAAACGGGTTGAATTTGAACACATTGTAGGGAAAATTGAAAGGAAAACAAATCAAATGGGCCGGCCCTACTTTTTGGTGGAAACCCAGAGAATCATGAGGGCTATTGACCTTGACGGCAAGTCAATTGAAAATCGAAAGCCTAGGTTTTTCGAAATTGAACTCAACGAACAAAGGCAGGTTTTGTACATCGTTTCGGTGTACACCAGCCGAAAAGGCCTAGAAGAAGATCTGGTTCATTGGTGGCAAGGATTGACTCCATCGTGGAAATCGTATGTCTCCTCAGGAATCCCCTTGCCTGAAAATACCGGGTATTTGTCCGATATCTTGGCTTTTGATTCCCTTGCAATTCCCGGCAACCGTTATACCATCTCTGGCAAAAGCATTGCTTTGGAAAATGCCTGGTTGGCTTCGCAATTACTCAAGGTGCTAGCTGCCGATAGTTTGGATTTAAGTGGGAAAGCATGGATAGATGACCTTACACCCCTTGCCCAGTTTAGTCAGTTGAAATGGCTTTCGCTGTCGAATTTGCCCATAAGCGATTTAACCCCTCTGCGCAATTTAAGTAGGCTGGAATTTTTGGATCTTAGCCATTGTAAAATTCAAGATCTTAGTCCATTGCGCTTTTTAGATGGACTAGAAAAAATCAACCTTGGGCATAGTTTAATTGCAGATGTAAACGAAATTAACCGGTTGGTCGGCTTAAAATTTGCCGATTTGACAGCCTGTCCCATAGCCGACCTAAAGAATATACCCCTGTCGGGAAACTTGCAGCACCTTATTTTAGACAGCACTCAAGTAAAAGACGTAGAGCCCTTGGCCGGATTTCCTAACCTAAGTGTTTTAAGCCTAAACCATTGTCCCATTACCGATATCAGGGCTTTATCTGTCCTCCCTTCACTGAGCCGGGTTTACCTTGAAACAACCCCAATTAATACAATTCTACCATTGGCAAGTGCAAAAAAGTTGAATTATGTTTTTTGCGATGGGAGTTCTTTAAGCCAAAAAGAGGCTCAAGCGTTTCGACAGGCAGCCCCGCACATTACCTTGGTTTTTGGTACCGCCGACATAAAACGTTGGTGGAAAGGACTGCCTTCAGAATTAAAAACGACATTGGATTCAAAAATCCGAAATTGGTCGCCCGGAAGCAAAGAGTTTTTACAAGCTTTGGTGCGCATGGACAGCTTGAGCTTTGTACAAAAAGACTCCTTCGATGTGTTGGTTTTAAAACCCCTGTCCGAGTTGCGTTACCTCAATCTAAAATCATGCAAATTGAAAGGAGCCGAGGTGTTGAGTGGGTTTAAAAACCTGCAGTATCTTGATGTTTCCGAAACGGGATTGACCCATATAAATTGGGTGTCGGGCCTAGTTCAACTAAGGGTTTTTAGGGCTGAAAAGAATCAAATTTCAGATGCATCGGCTTTGGCAGGGTTAAACAACTTGACCCAAGTAAGATTGGATGGCAATCTGTTGCCCTATAAGCCAACCCTAGCCTTGGTCCATTTGCATCCTGAATGGAATATGCTCTGGCATAGCGATTGGTTGAGGCTTCGTTGGCAAGAATTAGATACTTCGTGGACTCAAATGTTGAAGGTCAAATACCCTGATTTGCCTGAATCAGATGCATTGCACCAATTGGAGCATGCGGCTGCTTTAGAAAAGCCAAATCAATCGGGTTTAAAAGGAGCAGGCCCCGCCCATTTTATGCCCTTTTTGGAGGAATTAATTTTGCCAGAGGCAGGATTGCTCGACTTAGGTTTTGTGGCCCCCTTGACGGAATTAAAGACCTTGGATGTTTCCGGAAATCCAATTTCCTCCTTGCAGATGCTGAATGGGTTGGTGCAATTGGAAGTTTTAAAGGCTTCGGCAACCTTAATTGGAAAGTTGGAGGCCTTGCCCAGTTTTTCAGCCTTGGTTAGGCTTGAGCTGGCCTCAGGGCCTTTGGAGAGTTTAGATGGCATTGAACGTTTTCCGTTGCTGCGGCATTTAGATGTGTCGGGAAGCAAAGTTCGACGCCTGAAACCCCTGGAAAAGCTGCTGGGATTAAAAACGCTGAAGGTGTTCAATACCCGTGTGGCACCAAGAGAGGCCGCCGCATTCCGAAAGCAATTTCCGGAATGCGAAGTGCTGCACTATTGATCTAATTTGTTTTCGGGAGCTGACGGCGGAACGGCGTTTGCCGAATTCATGGCCCGGGCTAGACCTTGAAAAACCCAAAGCAAAACACCTTCGCTGGCCCGCTCAATGCTAGGCTGTACCAATGCAACTTCCTCGGCATTCCACTTTCCTAAAACATAATCGCTTTGTTGTCCGGTTTTAAAGCGCCTATCTATACCGAAGCGAAGACGTGGGTAGTTTTGGTGGCCCAAAGCCCGCTCAATATCGCTCAGCCCATTGTGGCCTCCTGCCCCTCCTTTTGGTCGAATACGCAACTGCCCCAGCGGAAGCGCCAAATCATCGGTAATTACCATAAGTTCTTCGGAGGCAAGAATTTTCTCGGAATTAACCCAAAAACGAAGGGCTTCGCCCGATTTGTTCATATAGGTATTGGGTTTGAGCAACATCACCGAACGGCTTTTGTATTTGCCCTTTGCAATCCAGCCAAACCTATCGGTCTTCCATTCCGCCTGAAGGCGCGTGGCAATAGAATCAACCACATCAAAACCAATGTTGTGCCGGGTGTTTTGGTAAGTTTCCCCTGGATTTCCAAGACCAACAATAAGAAATACGCCCATGATTTGGTGGTTCGAACTGAGGGTTAAAGGTAGGGGTTTTGGAGTAAAGACAGCCCTTTGGCTGTTTTTGCAAAAGGGGGAAAGAAACACCCAAAAAAAATCGCAATAGAATAGGGGTTAAATATTGAAATTCCCAAAAATGCCACTACCTTTCGGCCATAAACCAAATTTCACCATTATGAAATCAATCAAACATTTACTGGCTGCAAGCGCATTGTTTGCTTCCTTGACTAGCTGCATTACAATGACTAGCGTAACCGTATCAGACGTAAGGCCTGGCGGAGGTAATGAAGTTACCGCCTATGCCGATGGAATGGGCTTTTTGTACCTGACTGCTCCCCGTGATTTGGGCGAGAAAGTAGCCGCAGAATTGGCAGGCAAAGGTGCCGTGTCTAATATTTCAACCAGCATGACCATGCGGAACTGGGGTATAATTCAGTACTACAAGGTAACTGCCAAAGGTAGTACTGGCAAATAAGCTCGTTTACCTTTTTTTGGCGCGGGGTTAAGCAGCTTGATTCTTTCGAATCGGCCTGCTTAGCCCCGCGCTCTTTTTATTTAGAATGGAACTCGATGCCGTTCCTTTTTTAAATTCTTTGCTTAACACTGGTTTAATGCCCCCAAATTGCTACCTTTGCACCCTGTTTAATCAGCGTCATGAAAACCGGCCCTAAATTTTTCTCGGGCAGTGTCGACCAGGCCCTTGCTGCACAAATTGCTCAAGCCTATGGCTCGGGTTTGGGGCAGAGTCAGTTGGTGCGGTTTTCAGACGGAGAATTGCAGCCGGTTTTGGAAGAAACGGTGCGCGGCTTTGATGTGTTTTTAATTCAAAGCACGGTTCCCCCAGCCGATAATTTGCTGGAATTGCTGCTTATGGTTGATGCCGCTAAGCGTGCCTCAGCCGATAAGGTGATTGCCGTGATTCCCTATTTTGGCATGGCAAGGCAAGACCGCAAAGACAAACCTCGGGTAAGCATTGGCTCTAAATTGGTTGCCAATTTGTTGTCGGCAGCGGGTGTTACCCGGGTTATGACCATGGATTTGCATGCCGACCAAATTCAAGGTTTTTTTGATGTGCCCGTTGACCACCTCTACGCTTCCTCCATTTTTGCTCCACACATGCAATCCTTAGGCATTCCCGCCGAAGATTTGGTCGTTGCATCGCCCGATATTGGTGGTTCAAAACGCGCCAATGCCTACTCTAAATTTTTGGGTTGTGGAATGGTTATGCTGTACAAAGAACGCGCTCAGGCCAACCAAATTCAATCCATGACCTTGATTGGAGATGTGAAAGGCAAGCATGTTATTTTGGTTGATGACATGTGCGATACAGGCGGAACCCTAACCAAAGCCGCCAACATAATGGCCGAAAACGGCGCGGCCTCGGTGCGAGCCTATTGCACCCACGGTATTTTGTCTGGAAACGCCATTGAAAAAATTCAAGGTTCAGCCCTTCATCGATTTATTACCACCAACACGGTGCCTCAAACCAATCCGTTTGATAAGCTCCAGGTGTTGTCGGTTGCCCCTCTTTTTGGAGAGGTAATTCGTAAATTGATGAACGATGAATCGATTAGTTCCTGTTTTTTGTTTTAATTCGTAGTCCGAAAAGTTCCATTATCATGAAAACGTTTGAATTGCAAGGCCAGCTTAGGTCTGAAATCGGGAAGAAAGACTCTAAGGCTGTTCGCCGCGAGGGTGGAATTCCTTGTGTATTGTACGGTGGCGCAGAGCCCCTGCATTTTTCTGTAAATACCCCTGACGTCCGTCACTTGGTATATACTCCCCATGTTTATTTTGTTGAGCTAAACCTAAACGGCAAAAAACACAAGGCGGTTTTAAAAGACATGCAAACGCATCCGGTTAGCGATGCCATTTTGCACATTGATTTTCAGTCTATTCAAGACGATAAGCCTGTTGCTATGGCTATTCCCGTTTCCGTGGTAGGTAACTCTCCCGGTGTTCGGAACGGGGGTAAACTGGTGGTTAACCTACGTAAATTGGCGGTGTTGGCTTTGCCTAAAAACATGCCCGATCAAATTACGGTTGACATCTCTAATTTGAACATTGGCGACGGACTTCGTATCCGTGAAATTCAACAAGAGGGCGTAACCTTCTTAGAGAATGGCTCGATTGTTATCACGGCGGTTCGTATGACCCGTAGTGCGCGTTCTGCTCAGGCCGCTGCCGACAGTAAGTAAAGACAGCCCTAGGCTGTCTCTCTTCCATGGCTCGGCTTTGCCCCACGGGCTGACTCCAACGGCCCCTGCTTCTGTGCAGCGCTAAGAGGTACTGTGTGGCGCGGTTTGGCTTCTTTTCGGCCTGATTATTAGACCAGAACGCCCCCAGCCGCCCATACCCAATAATCTTCAAAAACCCGTACCTTTCCGCCATGCAAAACAAACCCATCGTTGCTGTTTTGGCCGGAGGCGATTCCGGCGAATACGACATTAGCCTGAAATCGGCCAATATGATTCTGAAAGCCATTGATTCAGAACTCTTTGAACCCGTTTTGGTGCTGTACCGCGCCGGAGAATGGGCCGTTCATTTCGCCGAACAGGTCCTCAGCTTAGACCTAAACGACTGGTCTTTTTACGACGGAGAGCAGGTTTATACCATCAATCTGGCCTACAATAGTATGCATGGAATTCCCGGGGAAGACGGCAGCATACCTGCCCTGCTCGACTTGGCAGGAATTCCCTATCCAAATTCGGGCGTCTTGGCCTCGGCCTTAACCATGAACAAGCACCTGAGCAAGCAGGCCGTCGCGTCTCTTGGCATTCCCGTGGCCAAAGACCTGCTGTACCGCTTCGACGACTCCATTATTGATGTGGACGCCATGGTCGAAACCCTCGGCTTGCCTTTGTTTATTAAACCCAACAACGGAGGATCTTCTTTAGCCACCTTCAAAATTAAGTCGGCCGAACAGGTCGCCGAAGCCATTGAAGCGGCCTTTGAGGTTGACCAAGAAGTCCTAGCCGAACAGTTTATGCCCGGCCGAGAAATTACCATAGGCGCGTTTCGCGCACAAGATGAACTGCATATTTTGCCTCCCACCGAAATTGTGCCGCACAATGAGTTTTTCGATTACGAAGCCAAATACCAAGGCAAATCCGACGAAATTACCCCAGCCAACATTCCGGCCCAGGTGCTGGAACGCATGCAAAACCATGTCCGTTCCATTTACCGGCACTTTAATTTGCAAGGCCTGGTGCGCATTGATTTTATGCTCAGCACCGACCAAACCCTGTATTTTATGGAAGTCAACACCCTGCCCGGATTCTCGGCCCAAAGCATTGTTCCCCAGCAAATTCGGGCTGCCGGCATGAACGAAACCGCGGTTTTAACCCAGCTTTTGAACGACTGCTTAGACCAAGAATAAGCGCTACCATGGCCGAAACAATTCGCCCAGCCCTGCCACAAGACCTTCCCATTATCTTGAATTTAATTCGGGAATTGGCCCGATTTGAGCGCGCTGAATCGGAATTTGTGCTTCAGGAATCGGAATTGCAGCAAGCTCTTTTTGGCCCACAACCCCTTTGCTTTGCCTGGGTGGCCCAGATTCAGGGCCACACCGCCGGATTTTTACTGGGCTATTATCGATTCTCAACCTGGAAAGGCCGTATGCTGTATGTGGAAGACGTTTATGTGCAAGAGGCTTACCGCCGCCAAGGACTTGGCCAAAAACTCATGCAAGCGGCCATTCATAAAGCCCAAGAAGAAAACCTGGCAGGCCTAACCTGGCAGGTGCTCGACTGGAACCAACCCGCCATAGACTGGTATGCAAAAATGGGGGCCAAATTGGACGCCGAATGGATCAACGTTCGTTTGCTTCCGCCAGCTATCTTTGAAGCATGAATTGGGAGGTACATAAATTTGGCGGAGCATCGCTGGCCGAAGCCAAAGGCTTTCCACGGTTGCATTCCATATTGGCTAAGCGTCAACAACAATCCTCTGTTTTGCTGGTGGTTTCGGCCGTAGGCAAAACCACCAACGCCTTAGAGCAAGTTTGGTCGGGGACCCAAGACCAAGCAAGCCAAGCTCGGGAAGCCCTTGTTCACACCCATTTAAACCTGAATAGGGAACTGCTGCAAGGCAAATCAGAACCGGGTTTGGTTGAGTTGCTGCAAGGCATTCAAATTCCCGAAAACCCGAGCGACCAGGCCTACGACACCTTGGTTTCAATGGGCGAAAAATGCGCTTCGTTTTTGGTAACCGAATACCTAAAACAGCAAGGCCTGCCGGCGGTTTTGCTGCCGGCTGAACAGGCCATACGCACCGATTCATGCTGGCGTAGTGCCAACGTTGACCGGCAGGCCACCGCCCGGCAAATTGCAACCGAAGTGGCTCGAATCAAAGCCGAAAACCCCAATGCCCTGATTGTTACCCAGGGCTTTTTGGGAGCGAATCAAGCGGGGCAAACCACCACCTTGGGCCGTGAAGGCTCAGATTACTCGGCAGCTTTGTTCGCACAAGCCTTGGGGGCCAAAGCCATGTACATTTGGAAAGACGTTCCGGGTGTTATGGACGGAGACCCTCGAATTTGGCCAGAAGCAAAAAAAATCGAATCGCTCAGCTACGACGATGCCACCGACATGGCCTATTATGGGGCCTCGGTTATTCACCCCAAAACCATGTTGCCGTTAAAAGAGGCGGGCATACCTTTGTTTGTAAACAGCTACGATGCGCCAGAGCGCACGGGAACGCGCATCAGCAGCGAGGGTTTTCCGCAGCCAGCGCGCATGCTAAAGCTCCGGCAAACCTTGCTTGAATTGCCTGCTCAACCGGGCTTTTTCGCCGTCGAAAAGGCCTTGCCGACCTTGATTGAACATTGCCGGCGGGAACAGTGCCTCATCAATTTGCTTCAGCATACGGCCGATTCTGTTTTCGCATGCTTGGAGGCTTCTGAAACACGACTTCAGGCTTTAGAGCTTGGGCTTCGTGCCGAAGGTTGGCGCCCAAGTCTGCACGGCGGCTTATCTTTGCTCACCCACCGCGACGCACCCGGCCTTGAGCCCGAAATTCCAGGGCAGCGCGTCCGCGTCCGCATGGTGCAGAGCTTAGGTCGCGACCAGCGGTTTCTGCTCGATTCCAGTCCAATTTAATTTTTGGGGGCGGCTGCGCGCTTTCACCGGTTGTCCGCGGTTGCCGGGAGCTGGCCCAGCGGGCTTGCGGTGGCTCCTAAAGTCGCCTCCGCGCCGCGCGGGCCAGTTTCCCGCCAACCTTGCGGGCAACCTGGCTCAATCCCTGCCGCAGGCCCTCTCGGCCAATATCGGCTTAAATCTATTGACTCTAAATTGCAGTAAAATGCAGCATGGAAAGCCTGCATCGCTTATGGGCAAAGCGGTTAGTGCTTACCCTTTGGGCCTTATGGCCGCTTCGTACAAATCAATATAGGCAGCGGGGGTCAATTGCTGAGCCAGCCACTGCAGGGCAGCCGTTGGAACCGGGCGGTTTCGTTTAAGCCGCAAACAGCCTTTTCCCATATCGGGTTTCAGAGCCCCGTCGGCCATCAGTTGAACCAAAAAATCTTCGGTCAATTGGGCTGAGGCGTACAAGCCCATGTGGTACAAAGCCAAATGGCTTTTTTGAACCCGCAAACTCATAAACGGCAAGGGTTGGCGCGGAGCACAATGGTAACCGGCAGGGTACAAAGAAAAGGGCAAGACCCAGGCCATTCCCGCCGAACTATAGCTAAGTTCAAAACCGGGCGCCAAGCCTGAATGTAGAGCATTAAAAACCGTTTCAAGCCATTCGGCATCGGCCAATATAAGGCTGGTTTTCCAGGGAAATGAATCTTGAATCATCGCAAATTCGAAGGTATAGCATTACCCGAAACCCAAGGTAAATTGCTTAACCTTTCTTAACCCAAAATAAACATTGGTACGCAACGGGTTGTTACCTTTGCATTGTAAAATCAAATACCATTATACCATGTCACTAGTAGCAAAAAAAGCCCCCGAATTTTCTGCCGCCGCGGTAATCAACGGCGATGAAATTGTTGAAAAATTTTCCCTGAATCAGTATTTGGGTAAAAAGCATGTCGTGTTTTTCTTCTATCCCAAAGATTTCACCTTTGTTTGCCCTACCGAACTGCATGCCTTTCAAGAGAAATTGGCCGAATTTGAAAAACGCAACGTAGCCGTTGTGGCTTGTTCAACCGACACCGAACAATCGCACTGGGGTTGGTTGCAAATGAGCAAAGAACAGGGTGGCATTAAAGGAATCACCTATCCCATAGTAGCCGACACCGACAAAACAATTTCTGCCAATTTCGGCACCTTGTTTGGCGATTACGATTGGGACGAATACGGAAATTTGGTGGCTACCGGCCCCATGATTGCTTTCCGTGGTCTTTTCTTGATCGACAAACAAGGCATTGTACAGCACGAGTTGATCAACCATTTGCCTTTAGGCCGCAACGTAGATGAGGCCTTACGCATGGTTGATGCCCTTCAGTTTTTTGAAGACCGTGGCGAAGTGTGCCCCGCCAACTGGCAAGCCGGTTCTGAGGGAATGAAAGCAACCCACGACGGTGTTGCCGATTACCTATCCAAGCATTAATTCAATACGTATTAATTAAAAGGGGCTTCGGCCCCTTTTTTTGTGGCTTAAAGAAACAATGATTGTTCATAGTGCAAACATCAGTTCAAACCTGATTTTAAGCTTATAAAACATCGCTTTTTCGGTATAAATTGGGAACTGGATTTTGCATTAAAATTCCCAGATGTTTCGGTGCTTTGATGGCAGAATGGATTGATTTATGCTAGCCTCCCGGCCGCCCGCGGCAGGGATTGACGAGGCTACCCCGCAAGGGTGCCGAAGCCTGGCCCGCTAGGTGCGGAGGCGAGGTTAGGAGCCCCCGCAAACCAGCAGGGCCAGCCATTCGGCAGCCGCGGAGTAGGCCCGGAAAGCCCGATTGCCGCCCAAAAAAACATACGCATCAACCTTAAATATGTGGTTCGCAATGCTCTGTTTTCCCAAACATTCTGTACCTGTTTCGCGACCAAATTAGGTATAATTTACGGCGAATTTGACGGGGAAAAACGCGGGCTATAAACGATAGAATTCGCCAAACACCCCCCAAATCATAAGCCAAAGCCAAAACCGCTGCTTCTCCCTTGTACCAATGGTTTGATTCTGACAAATAGACCAGATAATCGTGTGAAATCTCGGCAGGCCAAGGGCAATCTTCAGGCCAGCTTGATGAATCAGCAATTTGAACGTTTTGAGCCCTTGGGTGCCGCCGCAGCCAATGGCCCAATCCAGAACAAAATCGGCAATCTCGGTCAAGTAAAACCAATTTCGGCGAAGATGTTTTAACTTTATTTTCGATGTTGTAAGCTCTTGGCAAATTCGTTATATGATTGTTATATAATACCTTTATCAAAGATATTGTTTACATATGCGCTACACTATCCCCTCTTTGCTTTTTGTTTCGTTTGTTTGGGCCTGCGGCGGCAGCGATTCTGAGGTAAATCCATGGCAATCAACCATAGATTCATTGGAAATGGCCAACAGCAACCAACAAAGTGAGATCGATTATTACTTAGCCGATTTCATGGAAATTCAAAAGGTTATGGATTCGGTGAAATCGCGCCAAGAAATCATAGCTGCTGCAGGAGGAAGCCCAGAGTTGAGTTCCAACACCAGGGCGAATCTGACAAACGACCTTTTGGAACTGGAAACCTTGTTGAATGAAGGTAAAGCCAAAATTGAGCTCCTTAAAAAGGAAGTGAGCCAGTCAAAAAAGAACATGAAATCGCTGCAGGCTCTTATTGAAAACCTGCAACGGAGTTTAGAAGAAAAAGACGGGCAAATTGTTGTTTTAAAGAAAGAGTTGGAAAAAGTTAACGTTCGCGTGCAAACGGTAGAAAGGTCGTTCGACAGTTTAGCTATTTCTCATGCCCGCCGGGGTGCCCGCATAGAGCAGCAAACCGAGGTTATCAATACCGTTTTTTGGGCTACGGGCAACTACACCACATTAAAAGATAAAAAGGTAATCAGTTCCGGCGGATTTTTGAATGCCCGCAGCGGTGCCAGAATCTCTTCAGACTTTAATCAAGATTACTTTAAAACGGCCGACCGCCGCAAGCTGCTCGAAATTCCATTGGGAACGCGAAACATTCATTTTGCCACCAATCACCCTAGTTCAGCGTACGAATTGGTGAAAACCGATTTTATGATTGAAAAGTTGGTCATTACGGATCCCGAAGCCTTTTGGAGTTCCTCCAGATACCTGGTTATAATTCTGGACTAAGACCATGCGTGAGGAGTACCTCAAGCGCACCCTAACCATTCAATCGCGAAAGCGAGAGGTAAAGGCTCTTTTTTCAACCATCCAGCGCTGGAAACCGGCCCTGCAAAATTCAGCTTTTCACTCTGCCCACGAAGAGGCATTTGAACAAACCGATTGCTTGGCCTGCGCGCGTTGTTGCAAAGAAACAGGTCCCTTGTTTACCAATAAAGATGTAGATCGCCTGGCCGCTCATTTAAAAATCAGTCCCGGACGGCTTCAAGAAAGCTACCTGCGGTTCGACGAAGATGGAGACTGGGTTTTGAAGTCAACCCCTTGCCCCTTTCTGTTGGACGACAACCGGTGTTCGGTATATTCTGCTAGGCCTAGGGCCTGCCGAATGTATCCGCATACCGACCACCCGACCATGTCGGAAGTTCTTGATTTGACTCGAAAAAACGCAGGAATTTGCCCTGCTGTAGCGCATATAGTATTAAAATGGTTGGAGCAGCCACCTGCAGGCTAAAACCAAAGTACCTACCTTAGCGCATGCTTCCGGTACGCATTGTAGGAAATGGCTTGGCGGCCCATGTACTGGCCCAAACCTTGTTGAGAAAGAACATTGAAGTTGAGGTGTTTGGAATCGACCTGCCAGGCTCGGCCTCGCAAGCCGCTTGGGGCCTATTAAATCCCGTTCATTTAAAAACACGCAGCTTAACCTACGGTGCAAATCAATTTGAAAGGTCCTTGGAATTTTATCAATGGGCAGAAACGCATCTAGGGCAGACCTTTTTAAAACAGGTGCGCCTTCGGCATTATTACCGAGACGCACAAGATGCAAAGGACTGGATGCAAGCCTGGCAAGAAATTCTACACCATCATGTAGCCTTACAATCCGATTATGTGGAAGTGCTTAGGGCGGGCAGCGTTTCTATTCCAACCTTTATCGAAGCATCGGTACGGGAATTGAAAAAATGGGGAATGCATCGACCTGAACCGGTTATGGAATCAGAAATGTTGGCAAGTTCAAAAGAGCAATGGGTGGTTTGGGCCCATGGGCATTGGGCGGCTAAATCGACCTTGTTTGGGTGGGTACCCTTGCGCCCTTCGGCAGGTGTTCAGGTGGAATGGGAGCTAAGGGATTCCAGCTTTCAACCCCTGGTGCAGCATCGGGGCTACTTTTACGGGCAAGACCCCGTGAATCCACAAATTTACCGCTTGGGCAGCACCTACAGCTGGAGCCTGGAGGCCGGATATCAAGCAGAGGCAGAAAAAGAGCTTATGCATGCAATGGCCGATTATTCAGGCCTCCAATCAGATGGGAACCTGCATTTTAGATTGGGGTACCGTCCTGCCAGCGGAGATAGAAAGCCCATTTTAGGGCCTCATCCCTTGTTTAAAAATCACTTGATTTTTAATGGTTTAGGAAGCAAGGGCTTGTTAATGGCTCCGGTTATGGCCGAGCTGACCGCAGATATTTGTGTACATTCGACCCATGATATTCCACCGGAATTGGATGTTCGGAGGTTTTACAAGCGTTACAAACCCTCGCCTTAATTGGCTGAACTTGGTTTTTGCGCTTTTTCCACTGCTTGGTGTGGCCCAACGAACAAAGGCCATTCATGTATTGATGCTGGGCGACAGCCACATGGTGGGATATTTTGGAGAACATTTGCAGCGGTATCTGCACCAAAAGGGTTCGTTTCATATTTTGTCGGTGGCCATTGGTGGAGCAGGTTCGTACACCTTTGTGGCACCGGTTTTAAAAAACAATTGTTGTGGTTTTCGAATTCGACGTACTTGGGCCGACGACAGCATAGGGTTCAACAGTCCAATTCGGGTGGTGAGCGGCAGCTTGGTGGCCTCAAAAAAGGATATAGGAGCTTCTTGGAGTCGTAATCTAGATAGCTTGCTTTCGTATTGGCAGCCCGACCTAATTGTTGTTGAATTGGGAAACAATCGGATAGACAACCACCTTGGACTTATACAAAAAATCAGGGCCAATCGCCCAAACAGTCTAATTTACTGGGTAAGTCCTTTTTTACGGCCCAACTTGTCGGCCCGGGTCGCAGGAATTCAATCGGCAATAAAGCAAGACCGAAATGCCCTACTGATAAAAGCTTGGGATTTGGCTGGACACGACACCCTATCTAGTTTCCACATGCCATCGGCAAAGGCACGGAAAGCGTCAGAGCGCTTGGCCAGCAGAATATGCGACACACTTAAACTAAGGCATCGGGACTGGCTCCAGTTTTATTGAGTTGCCCTGCTTACTTGGCTTCGGATCGAACCCAAGGGAACCGTCTTTTTTCTGACTTCAGCGTTTTTTCAGAAGTCCCTGCCGATAGCTTAGACACGAATGCACGAACGTTTCGTTTTCGGGGCGACATTGGCGCAAGGAGGGTAAGCCGCAGATAACTTAGCCACGAATGCACGAAAATTTCGTTTTCGGGGCTCCCCACACAGCCACAACCATTCGTGCATTCGTGGCTAAAACCCTAGACGCAAAAAGCCTAGCCACATGCATTCGTACCTGCGTGGCTACAGCCATAGCCACAGCCATTCGTGCATTCGTGGCTAAAACCCAAGACCCCAAAAGCGTAGCCACATATCTTCTTTCAAGAGTGGCTACAGCCATAGCCACAGCCATTCGTGCATTCGTGGCTAAAACTCTAGTCGCAAAAAGCCAAGCCACATGCATTCGTACCTGCGTGGCTACAGCCATAGCCACAGCCATTCGTGCATTCGTGGCTAAAACTCTAGTCGCGGATAGCGCCTGACTTTCG
>VGMT01000046.1 GCA_016866335.1 Bacteroidota bacterium
ATCCAATCCATTCCCTACCCTATTTTATATAAACCATTCCTTACTTTTGAGCATGTCAACCCTTAAAATCCTGCTGGGCCCAACACTTGGTTGGCTCTTTGCCTTTTTGGTTTCTCAAGCCCTTGGCAAACCCGAGCTTTTTCCCATCGTTCTCTCGGCCGTTTGGATGTTGGTTTGGTGGATTACCCAAGCACTCCCTATGCCGGTTACCGCCCTATTGCCCCTGATTTTGTTTCCCAGTTTTGGAGTTCTTGATTTAAAAACCACCGCCGCGGCTTACGGCCACGAGGTTGTTTTTCTTTTTTTGGGCGGATTCCTGCTGGCCCTAGCCCTTGAAAAACACCAGCTCCACACCGCCACTGCCCATTGGATTCTAAGCCGAACCGGCAGGCAGCCCAAACGATTGCTGCTTGGCTTTTCTTTGGCAACAGCCTTTTTAAGTATGTGGATTAGCAATACCGCAACCACCATGATGATGTTGCCCATGGCCCTTTCGGTTTTTCCCCACGTTCGCGGAAATTGGGCCCCCCAATTCCGAAAACGGCTGTTGCTTGCCTTGGCCTATTCCAGCAGCATCGGGGGCATCGCAACCCTGATCGGCACGCCCCCAAACGCTGTTCTAAGGGGCCTAAGCGACCAAAACGCTGGCCTGCAACTTGGCTTTTTTCCCTGGATGGCCATGGGCCTTCCCTTGGCGGCCCTTCTGCTCCTCGCTATGTTTGCTCTGCTTCGTTTTCGTTGGAATTCGGAACAACTCGACATTGAACTGCCAAGTTCCCACTTCTTCGGCAGCCAATCTGCCCTATCCCCAACGCAGGGTCGGGTTATTGGCATTTTCGCCCTCAGCATTGGGGGCTGGATGCTGGGCCCATGGATCGGAACCTGGCTCAGCATTCCTATTTCCGACAGCACCGTTGCCATTCTGGGTGCTTTGCTGCTGTTCATTGTTCCAGCTCAGGAACACGGTAAACCCAGCCCTCCAATTTTAGAATGGAAAGACACCCACAAACTGGCTTGGGGGGTTATTTTGCTGTTTGGCGGCGGATTCGCCTTGGCCAAAGGACTTGAAACCTCTGGTTTAATTCAATTGCTCAGCGATATGCTGCTGTCGCTAGGCATCGAAAATCCCTGGATTTTAATGGCTTTGTTCACCTTGTCGGCCCTGTTTCTTACCGAATTCATTAGCAATGTTGCCTTGGTTACCCTGCTGGTCCCCATCGTTATTGCTGCAGCACAAGGCTTAGGATTGCATCCCTTGTTCTTCGCCATTCCCGTAACCCTGGCCAGCAGTATGGCATTCATGTTCCCCATGGCAACTCCGCCAAATGCCATTGTTTTTAGCGGCAGCGAACTGACCATCAAAGACATGGCCTATTCAGGTTTTTGGCTTAACCTGCTGGCTTGCGGCATCATTATTTTAACTTGCGGACTGATTTTCCATTTTTCGCCCGGCTTTTTTTCTTGATTTTTTTGGGGGCTGCCATTTCCGGCTGTCATAGGTAGTAAAACCTGCAAGGCCATAGCCCACAGCGCCCTGCGGTGGCTCCCAAGGTCGCCTCCTCGGTCGGTGGGCTTATGGCCTTGCAGGCTTTAGCTACCTTATTCCATCCGGGGCAGGGCCGCACACAAGTTTTATTGCTTTGCTGCGATTGAACCTATTGTGCCGCCGCGCTCCGGATGGATGCGGAAAGCCCACAGCCAACGCAGGGCAAAGCGGCCGCCGTGAGGAGGCGACCTTGGGAGCCACCGCAACGCGCTGCCGCTTGCCCTGCGGGGGCGAGGACTTGCAGCGACAGCCGGATTAAGCGCCCAAACCCTAATTCAGAAAAATTCGAACCCGATCCAGGTATTCACTCGGAAGCACTTGCTGTGATTTCACCAACCTGAGAATGCGCTGTACAGCCCGCAAATACGCTGGATGACGGGTCCAAGAAGGATCAGAAGGATCTGAAAACGATGAGGAGGAAAACTGCGTCATAGGCTTTTTTTTCCTATAACGCAGTTCCATGGTGTTTATTGCATGCAGCCCCAACAAGGTCAACCCATCAGCTCCAAACGCTGCTGCTCAACCATTCGGCGCATGTTGATTAAAGCGTAGCGCATGCGACCAAGGCCGGTGTTGATGCTGACTCCTGTTTGGTCGGCAATTTCTTGAAAACTCAGGCCAGCGTACATGCGCAGCCAAACCACTTCTTTTTGCTCGGTAGGAAGCTGCCCAACCAAGGTTTCCAATTGCGTGCGCAGCTCCTGGTCAAACAGCAACTCCTCTATGTTCCCGTCTTCCAGGTCCAGCAATTCAAAAACATCCATCAATTCCCCCTCTTTCTTATTTTCAACTTCCATTTTAGGCATTTTTTTGCCGTACCTAAATACGTTGATGCACTCGTTGTGGGCAATTCGATACACCAAGGCCAAAAAATGTCCCTGTTCTTTGTACCGATTGCTTTGCAAGTACTCCACAATTTTCAGCATGGTTTCCTGAAAAACGTCAGCGGCCCGCTCTACATCGCGAACGGTATTCACGATTTTTCCCATAATTTTGGGGCCGTGGCGTTCTAAAATCAATTCAAATGCCTTTGGTTGCCCTTGTTGATACAACTCAACAAGCTGACGGTCAGATAAATTACGCATGATGAATAACGTTTAATGGTTAAGTATGCGTACTATCTATAGGCTTTTTTGGTTTGGGTTATAATGTATTTTACGATGGTTTTTCAATCTGGTTGCACTTGGGCAAAGAAAAAAAAATAATTTGGCGCGTTATGCCCAAATTAATGGCCGATCCAGACCCTGAGGTTTGGAAGGCTTTGCTGCTGCAATTCATCGATTCGGGCGTTGAAGCCCTTCCCTACCTTGAAAAAATATGGGAAAACACCATGCAAGATCAGGTTCAACGGCGGGCCGAAGAGGCCATCAATGCCATTCGCCGGCAAAACACCTTGCTGCTTTTAAAGAATTGGCAAAAAAAACCGGAAAATCTTAGCCTAGGCATGGGCATTTTGCATCGGCATTTTTTTCCTCATCTACATTGGGAAAGTTTAATTCAAAGGTTAAAGACTTGGGTTTCGTACCTGCCCGAAGAGCACCGAAATTCGGGCAATTCTGCCGAACAAATTAAACTTTTAAACCATTTATTGTACGAGGTAAAAGGGCTAAGACCTGTTGAAAATTCGGGGTTTAGCCATTGTTTTATGCATACATTGATGGAAAACAGAAAGGGCAACAGCAGCATCCACGTGGGATTGTATTTGCTGGCGGGGCTTGAAATCAAGCTGGAACTTGGGCCAGCTAAAATTCCCGGCTCCTGTTTGCTTCGCTGGGAAAGGCCGTCTGAAGCAGGTTGGGCAGGCAACGATGTAAAAAATTTCGTCAGTCCCTACGGCCAAGGGGCTACTTTTTCAGAACGGGAATTGGAACACTATTTTAAGCAAAGAAAGCAGGAATGGTGGCTGCAGGAGCCTGTGGGGTTGCACCCCCACGTATTTTGGATGCAGGCCTGGCTGGAGGAAATGAAATCAATCCTTGAAAAAAACAAATCCGGACTCTTCTACGAAGATGTCCGGACTTTTCATTTAGGAATTCAGGGCTTATAGCCTAACGGGCTACGGCCACTGATCGCTTTTCGCGGATTACGGTAACCCGTACCTGGCCGGGATAGCTCATTTCGTTTTGAATTTTCTGAGATATTTCGAAGGCCAGTTTATCGGACTGTTCGTCGGTTACTTTATCGCTTTCAACCAAAACACGCAGTTCGCGGCCGGCTTGAATGGCGAAGCATTTTAAAACGCCCGCGTATTCCATTCCCAGGTTTTCCAGGTCTTTAATGCGTTGAATGTACGATTCGGTCATTTCGCGGCGGGCGCCTGGACGGGCTCCTGAAATGGCATCGCAAACCTGAACAATGGGGGCCAACATGCTGGTCATTTCTACCTCGTCGTGGTGGGCACCAATGGCGTTGCAGACCTCCGGTTTTTCGCGGTATTTTTCGGCCAGTTTCATACCATAAATGGCGTGAGGCAATTCGGTTTCCCCATCGGGTACCTTTCCAATATCGTGAAGCAGGCCGGCACGTTTGGCCAGTTTGGGATTCAATCCAAGTTCTGAGGCCATAATGGCGCACAAATTGGCCACTTCTCGGCTGTGTTGCAGCAGATTTTGCCCGTACGAAGAACGGTAGCGCATTTTACCAATGTGGCGCATTAAATCGGTATGCAGGCCATTTACGCCCAAGTCTATGCAGGTGCGTTTTCCTATTTCTAAGATTTCTTCTTCCAATTGACGTTGCACTTTGTGCACCACCTCTTCAACCCGTGCGGGGTGAATTCGGCCATCGCTCACCAATTGGTGCAAGGCCAAACGCGCCACTTCACGGCGAACAGGGTCAAAACACGACAAAACAATGGCCTCAGGGGTATCGTCAATGATGATTTCCACTCCGGTGGCAGCTTCCAGGGCCCGAATGTTGCGACCTTCCCGACCAATAATTCGGCCTTTAATGTCGTCGCTTTCAATATTGAAAACGGTAATTGCATTTTCAACGGCGGTTTCGGTGCCAAGGCGTTGAATGGACTGAATAATGATGCGTTTGGCCTCTTTGCTGGCGTTCAGTTTGGCTTCTTCCACCATGTCTTGAACCAAGGCCATGGCTTCGGTTTTAGCATCTTGCTGCAAAGCCTCCACAAGCTGTGCTTTGGCGTTCTCGGCCGAAAGCCCCGCAATGGTTTCCAGCTGCTGAAGTTGCCGCTGGTGCATTTTATCCAAGTCTTGCTTCTTTTTCTCGACCAATTCTAAACGCTGACTAAGCTCTTCTTGCTGGCGCTGGGTATTGCCTTCAAGCCGTTTTAACTCTTCTTGCTTTTGATTTAATTGGTTTTCTTTTTGCTTAATCCGCGATTCTTGTTCTTGAATTTTAGCCCTTTGTTCTTGAAAATTCTGGCTATTCTCAGCCTTTAACTGCAGAAATTTTTCTTTTGCCTGAAGAATTTTCTCTTTTTTAATGACATCCCCGTCGGCTTCGGCCTTGGCCAAAAGGGCTGCTGCTCGTTTCTGCAATACAACATAAAAAATACCGTAACCGGCCCCCAATCCCACCGCCAAGGCAATCAGCGGAAAGAGTAGGGTTTGAATGAATAATATATGGATCATGGATGTTCAAGGTTTGTAAAAGATTCCACAAACTTAATGCTTGTTTGGGCAAAGAAAAAATATAAAATTTACCTATCTGTCTTCCAGGAACTTACCAATAAAACGCTCCAAATCCAAAAGCTCTTGGTTTAATGATTCATCGCCCACCGAAGCTAGAGGATTGGATTCTTGGCCAGCAGACAACTTAAGCACATACTCCAACAAGGTCATAGCCAGCAGGTCTTGCATGTCTTTTACAGCGTATTTGCTTTGATATTCGGCTATGCGTTGATTGATTGCATCTGCCGCTTGTTGAATGGAATGCTGACGCTCTTCGGGTACACTGAGTGGGTAAGACCGGTTTCCAACCTGAATTTTAATTGATATCATTCCTCAATTTTTGGGGGTTGAATCTCTTGACGCAGGGCTTCTATTTCAGAACGCAACCGTTGGGCAATGGTTTGAACGGCTTCTACATCAATGGAATTGGGGGTTGGCAGGGCCTCGGAAGTCAACAAACCAGCTTGCCGTTTTAGGTCTTCGTTTTCTTGGGTTACCCGATACAACTCCTCCTCTAAAGCCTTGTACATCAACATCAATTTCTCGATTTTAGACCGAATACTAGACAAAGTAGGATTAAACTTAGACACTGTTAATCAGTTTTTTAGTATTTACTATCTGAATATCAAAATTAAGTTGTTTTTCTAACCTGTCCTATGCATGTTCATAACTTTATTTCCATGTACATTGAAAAGCATAAAATTGGAATTCCCTGCAGAAGGCATTACCTTGGCCTCATGCAAGAATGGAAAATCATTGAAGTTTTGGCGGGCACCTTAAAATTAGATGGGGGTGCTATGTTTGGGGTGGTTCCAAAAAGCATTTGGAATGCAATGTTGGACTGCGACGAACAAAACAGATGCACTTGGGCCATGCGCTGCCTTGTATTGGAACAAGGTCAACGCCGAATTTTGGTAGATACGGGCATGGGCAACAAGCAATCGGCCCGTTTTTTCAGCCATTACGAACCCACGGGAAACACTATAATTCCCGCACTGAATTCGCTGGGAATTTCGGCCGATTCTATAACGGATGTGCTGTTTACCCACCTTCATTTTGACCATTGTGGTGGTGCTGTTTTGAAGCAGGCTGGAACGGAAGACCTTGTACTCGCCTTTCCCAATGCCAAGCATTGGGTTAGCAAAGCGCACTGGAACCACGCTTTAAATCCAAATCCCCGCGAAAAAGCCTCTTTCTTAAAAGAGAATTTGCTACCGCTTGAAGCGGCTGGAGTTTTAAATTGGGTAGAAGACGGATTTCCATACGGAGGCATTCGACTGGAGACCGTTTTTGGGCACACCGAGTCTCAAATTTTACCCATTATTCAAGACTTGCATGGGCAGGAATGGATGTACATGGCCGATTTAATCCCCTCAGCCCACCACATTCGATTGCCTTTTGTTATGGGCTACGATATTCGCCCCTTAGAAACCATAAAAGAGAAGGAACGAATTTTGAAGGAATGCGTGGAATCGGGCCGAAATTTAATCTTTGAACACGATTTGAACACCCCGGCCGCCAAGATTGAATTTGATGGCTTGAATTACGCAATGGCCGAAGCCTTGACATTGTAATCAGGAACTACAGATCTTTGTTTTTTAGTTGGGTTAGGCATTTTATGTGCCTATGCAGCACCTCAATGCGAATGGGCAATTGCCCGCGCGATTCCCCATCGGCCTCGACCAATACTTTTTGATTCGAATCAATTTGAATGGATTGCCCCCGGAAAAAACGTACAAAGTCCAAATCAAAAAAGTCGCCCGAGTACAAGCGCCCCGATTTGCTTAGCACGTCCCATTTGCTGGGGTTGGTAAAAATGGTAACATCAAAATAGCCGTCGTCCGGAACGGCATCTGGGCAGGGCGTCATTCCATTTCCGTTGTATTTTCCAATTCCCACGGCCACAGAGAAAGCCGGCCCTTGGTACACTTCTTGCCCGTCCAAAATCAATCTAATTTCGGGGGTTTGAAACCCTGAAAGGTTGCGCAATATCTGCCAACGGTAATGAATTCGCTGCCCAGGTTTACGACGGGCATTGGTACGTTGTGCAACCTGTGCATCAAAGCCAACCCCCAATACGTTGGCAAAATAGAAGGGCGATTCCGATTCTTCTCCAATTACCCTCCCTATGTCGTGCCTAAAGTAGTTCCCAGTCTTTATGGCCTTAACCGCCTGAAGTGGGTCCTCTGATATTCCAAGAGTCCTAGCCCAATCGTTGGCGCTGCCGCAAGGAATGTAAGCCAATGAAACATCCGACACCGGACATTGGGTTTGACCTAAAATTCCATTTATCACCTCATGTACGGTTCCGTCTCCCCCACAAGCCAAAATCTTGGTGTTCCCCAAGGCAATGGCTTCCTGTACCAAACGAAAGGCAACTCCAGCAGTAGATGTGCTGTGCTCCTGAAAAGGAATCCTCATTTGCTTCAATGCCTCCAGCACTGCTTTTCGTTTGTGCTTGAAATTTCCTGAAGCCGGATTAAGTATCAACTGCCAATCTGCCGCCTGTATTGAATCCATAGTTCTTTCCTCAATCGTTCGTTCTATACGTTAATGTCGTTTTCACTTTTCCACTACCGGCATCGTACCGTAGTAGGTACGTTCCAGGTTTTAATGCCCTGCCCGAAAGTTCCTTGCCATGCCCCGAAGCCACCTTTTCGCCACTCATGCTAATCAACTCCCAAAAACCGTGTTCAGATAGGCCTGGAATGGTCAAAAGGGAACCGAATGGATTGGGATAAGGCAAACGTTCCGATTCCAAACCCGGTTCATGTACCGAGGTGGGTAAAAGGGAGTTCACAGACAATCCTCCGAAATGCCCAACCCAAATTGACTGTTGAAAATCAAGCATTAAGGCTTTGACCGGCGAGGCCAAAAAACCCGTTGAAAATTCTGGGATTCCAACAAAACCTTGTCCGTTGTAATAGGCCAATGGAAAATCACTCAAATGACTACCAATCCAAATTTGCCCCAAACTGTCTTTGGCAAAAGCATACACCTGCCTAAAGGCCGGATAGCCAGAAGCAGGCTCAAAAACCTCTATGGACTTTTGCCCTACATGGTACCTTGCCAAGTGATTGTTAGATTGGGTTCCAGAATGTCCAATCCAAACATAAGGCTCGTCGTTGTACAGGGATTGTACGTGGTTGGCGGGCAAACCAGAATCCACCGTTAAATAGGTGAATCCTCCTTGGTCAAACATGCGGTATAGGCCATTGGTTTGGGTAGCCACCCACAACCCTGAAGACGACGACACCAAGGCATTTACACTCGAAAAAGGCAATTGGCCAGCGGTGGTTAAGGCATTGAACTGCTGCCATGAACCCGCATCCCATTTAAAAAGTCCCTTCTCTGCGCCACCCACCCACAAATTTCCCTGATGCAAGGCCAAACTTTGAATGCGCGTTTCAGAAGACCCAACCTGACTTTCAGGAAAAACCTGTGTCCACACATTCCCACTGTTTGAAAACAATCCAGCCCCATCGGTTCCTACCCATAAGGTTGAGTTCAACGAATCCCAAAGCAAACAGCGCACAAACCGACCCGCCAAACTTGGAACCACCGTAAATTGCTGATTTGAATACATGGCCAGACCTGCATCGGTGCCAATCCACATGGTGTCAGTATTTCCGCGGCAAATGCTTGTAACACCTTGGGCATTTACAACAATTTGATTGGAAGAAACCGTACTCCAGCTCCAAGTTTGAGCCACAGCCATGTTCCCAACGGTGAGCAGCAAAGCCATGAAGGCTATCCCTGTGGTTTTCATGAGTCAAAAATAGGCAAAGTAATGGCCTAATACAAAATCATGTCGGTGCTGTCGCTCAAAGGCATCCAGCCAACCGATGGGAAATCCTGCAAACTGTACTTTTTTACCTGTTCGGGAATTCCTTGAACCCATTTAAACGGCGGCTTTCGTTTGTTTAACCATACCAAGGCGTCGGCTTCCTTCAGCAACCTCAATTCCATAGGCTTGTTAACCAAAAAAATGGTTTTTTCTTTGAACCTAATTTTAACCGGAAGAAGCTCGGCCCGCAATTCCAAATCAGGGCCGGTATAATCCGCATTCCATAAAAATACCTTTGGTTGGCTTCGTTTTGCCTCCATAACAAGGTGCATGGGCATTTGTTCTTTCTGCTGCTGCAAGATTAAACCAGCAAAAAGCAGAGAAGAAATCCAAAAATAGGGCCAATGCGACCTTGATGCTATTTTCCAAAGCAGGGCAATAAGCAGTCCATAGGCCAAAATGAGTTCCGCTGCAGCTGGTTTGAACAGCTGAAGTTCCGAATTAGGCCATGACGCCATCCATTCAATTCCCATTAAATAATACCCGCCCAATTCCGAAAACATTTCATCGATCAAGGCATGCGAGCCTAGCAGCAAAACGCCCAACAACCAAACCACCGAAAGGTAAATAAATAGGGTGGTTACAGGAATGGCCAGTAAATTTGTCAATAAAAACCAGGTTGGAAACTGCCCACTCCAACTCAACATCAACGGGGCGGTCGATAGTTGAGCTGAAAGGCTAACGCTAAGCCCAGACCACAACCAGGCCGGAATTGGCTCTGGTTTGTACTTCTTGAATACGGGCTCCAAGATTAATATCCCGGCCACAGCCAAAACCGACAGCTGAAATCCAGCATTCAAAAGCATTTCTGGACTCAACGCGAGCAAAAAATAGACGGCCAGGCCTAAACTTTGAAGGCCATTGGCCCTTTTCCTGAAAACCACAAACCACTGGGCAAAACCCAACATCAAGGCGGCCCTCAATACCGATGGGGTATAACCGGTTAAACCAGCATATCCGAACAAAGCCAACGAAAGCAAAAGTGCTTTCGCTACCCTTAGCCAGGTTTGCTTTCCAGGAAATACCTTTAGAATTAGGTTTAACCCCGCAAACAATATCCCTACATGCAAGCCCGAAACCGCCAATAAATGACTTAAGCCTGTTTTTCGAAACCATTCTTTCATCGACTTGCTGAGTCCTGATTTATCCCCCAAAAGCAAGGCCCGAACCAAATATCCGGTCTCAGCCAAATGGCTATGCGCCTGGATACGTTCTGCCCATTCCTTTGACAGGGTTCTTGATTCTTGAACATCTAAATCAACATCTTTTACACAAACCATACCGCCCCTATCCACCTGAACCAGAGCATCTAAGCCTTTCGATTTTAAGTGTTTTTGGTCTGAAAACCGATTTGAATTTCTTGGTTCCGAGGGCCATTCGGCCTTTCCCCTAACCCACCATTGTTCACCTACCCTTGGCCTCTGGCTTTCTGATTTGGGAATCTTGATCATCAACCGCATACCCGGCCTCAGGTTTCCCTGTAAAACGGTTGCTTCAAAGGAATAATCGGCTGGCTTGCCTGCCGGTCCAATCAGTTCAACCTTTATTTGACATGGGTTAATCCAAGGCGCAGGCGGTTTTTCTATCTGCCCCCCCAAAGCCGAAAATACCCACAGCAGGGTAGAAACCACAACCGAACTGCGGCTGGCATACGCACTCGCAACCACCATGGCCAACACCGGAATCCATCCGAATTCCGGCAGCAAAAAACCAAGAAGCAAGGGGGTGAGGAACTTCCAAATTTTGGGGAAGTTCATGCTGTTTTTTGAATTTTAAACCAAAAAAGACCTAGGCGATTTTCCGCATAAAATCAACCAACCGTCCATTTCGGTTCAAGTTACCAAAACAAAAGGCAATTGTCAATAAAAAAGGGGAGGTTTTTTGGCCTCCCCTTTTCCAAGCACAATATTCTACTAGTGTTGTATCATGAACCGTACCGATTCGGTCCTGCTCGCAGAACGCAAGGTCAACACATACATTCCAGAAGCGAAATCTTGAGCATTCAGTACCAAAGTCGATGAAGATACTTCAGCCAAATCAAGTACCAACTGACCAAGGTTGTTGAAAACCTGGGCCGATACTGCTTGACCATTGAATGAACTCAAATCAACCGTTGCCGTTTGAACAACAGGGTTGGGATACAGATTAACATCTATCTGCCCTGCTGCCTCCTCTTCAATAGAGCTGGATGGCTCGCACACGTCCCACTGCCAGTTGTAGCAAATGCCATCAAAGCTGTAGCGGTAATCAATTCCCAAGTTGGGGTCAATAAAGTCTTCGTTGCACAAACGAGCCACATTGCCCAAGTAATGGAACTCTACCGGATTGTCGGAGTCCGAAATCAACCGAGCCGATACAATGGGCAAGGTATGCCGGGTGTTGTTGTTGTCGCTAATCACATAAGGGGCCATGGAAGGAGCCAACACCAAATCGTCGTTGATTACGCCCTCAATCCGGCGGAAGCAGGTTTTAAAACGATCGCTGATGCGCAGGCCGGAAACACGCAAGTTTGGCGAAGTGTTGTCGATGGTTGAACCCACCAACAAGGTATCGGTATCGGTCCAAGAGAAGAACACCAAGCTGCCATCTACGTTCCGTGAAGCCTGTGGATAAGCATCAATCGATACATTCACGGGAATATCGGTGCGGAAGGTTAGCAAAGGTGAAATGTACTCGGCCGTCCAAGTGTTTCCTCCATCCAACGAGGTAATGTCAATCATCATAGGCGTATAAAACGGATAAACCGAATATACTTTTCCGTTGCCTTGAGCAACGCCTTGCAGGGAACGTACCTCACCGGCACCTACGGTGCAGAAAAAGTGAGGATTGCCGCCGTTATCTACCGTAATATCAAAATCAAAGGTGGTGGTAGGAGCAGAAACATAAGCCGTATCCCCGTTTTGGGTCAGATACAACAA
This sequence comes from Bacteroidota bacterium, assembly GCA_016866335.1. Taxonomy (GTDB): domain Bacteria; phylum Bacteroidota; class Bacteroidia; order CAIKAF01; family CAIKAF01; genus CAIKAF01. Next base: position 11,950 of record VGMT01000046.1, read on the forward strand.
AGATTGCAGGGAATCCATAATAATGGGTAGCGTAGCCAGCTGCACCTCAACAGCAGAACCCCAGGTTTGCCCGCCGTCGGTGCTTTTGTACAAAATCGGGCTGTACACCGAATCCATTCCGCCTACCAAATCGCCCAAGGCTCCAATCCAGGCGGTTTGCCCATCGGGCGAAAAAGCCAGGTTGGGTTGCATTTGCCGACCAAATCCATCGTAGGTTTTGTTGGTGTTGGCCGTCAGCACATGGGTTCTTGACCAAGAAATATCGGTCGCACTTGGGTCAAAAATACCTTTGTACACATAAATCGAGTCGGCCTGAAGGGTATCGTTCTTCAGGGGAGTTTCCACCATAAAGTACTCGTTCGTTCCTGGGCGCCGGCTTAATCCGCCGGGCAATCCAGAATTTTGGTTTTGAAAACCATAATTCTCGGTCGAACTTGGGTTGTTGGTAACCGAAGCCAAGGCTCCGCTTACATGACCGTCCCAGCCTGCATTGCCTGGCTTTAGGGTTGGCGCCGCCCAAATGGTCGAGGTGTTGTTAAAAGAAACCCCGTCGTTGCCGTTGTACAGCGCAATTTGCGGATAGCGAGCGGCACGGGTGTAGGCCGGATTCAAACGGCTTACATTTTGGGTGAAGCTGCTTCCAAAGTTATCGGAAACGCTGTACAGCAGCACTCCGCTGTTGGTAGCGGGCTCGCCGCTTTGCGAAACATCCTGCCGGTGAATAAAAATAATAGACTTCGAAGCCTGATCCGCATAAACCTGATTCTGCGATGGGCGCAATATCGTGTAGATATTGGTCGCACGTCCGCAAGGAACAGATGTTTGGGCCAAGCCAACACCACTGAACATTAAGCCAGCAGCCAAAACAGTAAAACGTAGATTCATGTGAATTAACTTTTGGTTATGAATGCTTCAAATATAGCAATACTTTAAAAAAAGTTAACGCCTTTCTTACATAAATTTCATTTTGAAATGCGGTTCTCCAATTCCAGGCACCTTTTTCAGATTTTCGGGCTCAAGAATATCCAAGCGCAGAATACCCACCAATTCTTCATCGGTAAAAACAGCATAGGCTGGAACCGAATCGTCTTGAGCCAGTTTCTTTCGGCAGGTCCTTAAATCAGAGAAAACAGCAAATTCCTCGGCGTTCAACACCTGCTTGTAGTCCACCTTTTCTTTTGCCGACCGGTTGGCAGAAAAGCCTAGGGGATCAACGACGGAACGAACACAAAAAGACCAGTATGCTCCGCCTTCGGTTTGAACCATGCGTTGCTCTACCTCCAAAACTCGATTCGCAGACAAGTAGCGATTCAACTCGGCCATGCCTGGCCCTGAATCAAAAACAGAAATGGTAAAAATGCGTATCTGCATAGCTAAAAATAAAAATTTTCCCGCTGCGCGGGATTTTACCCTTCAGGCAAGGGCTTTATGCTCCCTCGTCCCTCGGGGCATGTAGCCCTTGCCACAACCTCCGGAGGGTAAAGGTCCGGATGGTTCCCGCTGTTAACTCGGGACGACCAACCGAAAGCCAAGGCCGTCGCTGCGGAGGGAAGGTAAGTAGTTGAAGCGGTGAGCCGAGCGGCAATACCTGCCGGAGTTGAAACAGCTGCCCCCACGCAGAACCCGATGCGACCCCGATGAAGGGCCCTTAGGGTTGGTTTGGGCACCGCTGGAATAATCTCCATACCAATCGCTGCACCATTCCCAAACATTACCGTGCATGTCGTACAAGCCCCAGGCATTGGGGGAATAAGAGCCCACTGGCATTGTTTTGCCAACATTTTCATTAAAATTAGCCTGACTGGAATTCAAATAATTGCCTGTATGGTAGGGGGTGGTGGTTCCTGCCCGGCAGGCATATTCCCATTCCGCCTCGGTTGGCAGCCGGC
>VGMT01000047.1 GCA_016866335.1 Bacteroidota bacterium
GCAGGGTTGCGTGGGTGCAGGGCTGAACGGTTTTATGGATGCACGGGGGCATGGAATTTTAGGATGCACGGATTTATGGTTGCGCGAACACGCGGAGTCATGGATTTACGGATTTGTTAATGCCCGAACGAATGCACAGGGCCGCACCCTGTGCTAGGGTATTTCGCCCCTTCAGGGCCGGGCGGCTTGAGGTTTGGTGCGGAGGTTTGGCTTCGAAATCCCCAAAAATCTTGCATTTGTGGCTAACATATCTAGGGGTTTTTATACATCTTGGTTATGGGGGCTAGGACAATTTAACCTCGAATCTTCAAGCATTCGTGCATTTGAGGTCAGGCCTTCCAACGCGGGTTTAGTACCATTGATTATTGGATGTGTTGGTGTGGTTTTTTGCCTTTTGGTGGATTTAGTAACAAGGTGAAATTGCGATTTAACCCAAAATTTAGCTTACTTTATAGTCTAATTTCACTATTTACCCACTATGAGGACGGTTCTTGTTTCTATTTTTCTATGCGTATTTTGGATTGTTGGTCTTCAAGCCCAAGGTGTTAAAATTGGGGCGGGGACTCCGCCACATGCTTCTGCCACGCTTGAAGTTGGAGGTACGAATGGAGGCTTTTTACTCCCCACTATGACCACAGCTCAACGCAATGGAATAGGAGGTCCTGCACACGGTTTGCAGGTTTACAACAGCGATACCCGCTGTATCGAGGCCTATTTTCAAACAGGCTGGAAGGCCATTTCATGTGAATGCAGTTCTGCTCCGCCATCACCCTCGCTTATTCAGGGACCTGGCCTAGTTTGTCCATCAGATACTGCGGTTGTTTTTTCCATTTCGCCTGTCCCCGGCGCCTACTCCTATGTTTGGAGCATTGGGAATTTAGATACGGTTGTTGGCCCGAACAACGTGGATAGTATCTCTGTTGATTTTTCAGCAGTTCAAGGTTCCCGTAGTATTTCTGTTATTGCGGTGAATTCATGTGGCAGTTCAGCTCCTGCGCTTCGTTCTATATCGGTCGCTAACCCTGTGGCGGCCTTCTCGGTTGTGCCTGCATCACCCATTATTAATAATGCAACACAGTTTACGGCTACGACACAAAACGCCACTTTTTCATGGTCTTTTCAAAATGGAAGCCCCGGGAGTTCTACCTCGGGTACGCCTTCTGTAACATGGACTCAAACGGGTAATGTGTTGGTTCGGCTTATTGCTACAAGTGCAGCAGGCTGCAAAGACACCTTAGACAGCACCTTAACGGTCATTAATTGTGTGCCTGCAACCTATTCCTTCTCAAATTGTGGTCAATCGGGCACCAGCGGGCCTTCTCAAGCCCAATGCAATGCTAGTTACGGTCTTGGTTTTGTTTCGGTGAATTCAGGAGTTCAATCTTGGACGGTTCCAGCATCGGGAAACTATACCATTACCGTTGCAGGCGGACAGGGAGGTATTCCCAATGGAGTTGCTCAAAACAACCGCGGTGCAGGCGCTATTGTTAGGGCAACCTTCGCCCTTACCGCTGGAACCCAATTGAATTTGGTGGTTGGGCAGGAGGCAAATCAAAATACGCAAGGCAATACAGCCAATGGAGGAGGCAATGGAGGAGGAGGCTCTTTTGTTTGGGTAAGTGGACAGAATCTTCCCTTGTTGGTTGGCGGCGGAGGTGGCGGCGGATCCATAATTAATGGAGGTTCGGCACAGTTCCACCCTGGAAAGCCAGGAAATTTGGCCCCTAATGGTTCAATGGCATGGAATAACGACCCTGTTCATGGAACAAATGGGAATTCTGCCACGGCCGGAGGAAAGGGTTGGAATGCAATGGTAGTGAATGGATTTACAGGCATTGCAGGAAACGGTTATGGTCAATTGGGCGGGTTTGGCGGTGGCGGCCCAGATAAGGCCGGTGGCGATCATGCTGGCGGCGGCGGCGGCGGTTATTCCGGCGGCGGGGGTGCATGGATGTGGAACAACACCGGATCAGGCAACTCTGACGGCAGAAATGGCGGCGGCGGCGGCGGCTCCTACATTCATTCCAGTGGCACAAATCCAGCCACATCCAGCGGCCAATTTTCTAACTCTGGAACCTTTAATGGAAGTCCTATTCAAAACATAGGTCAATACAATGCAGGACAAGGCTATATCACGATAGTTCGTACTTGTCCTTGATTCGCCACCGATTTATTTTGGCTATTGTCAAGTAAAGAGGGAAAGCGGATTCTTTTTCCTGGAAGGACAACAGAGCGTTTTTAGGAATTCAAGGAAATGGGGTTTTAAATGGGAGTTAGGCCGGAATGCATAGAGGGAGTATGCAACTGGGGCATATATTCCGTGATAATTGGCGTAAGAGAATCAATGGAAATGAAAGCCTAGGGTCTAGTCATGGATTATGGCAATGGGCGCGACCTAGGCCAAAACCGCGCTACCGATTCGGGCCCCCTGGGGGAAAACGGCCCCCCAATACGAAGGTGCGTTAGGAGATCTCGATTATCCGTTTGGTAAACGCTTAATAAACGTTTAATAAACGTTTACCAAACGGATAAAGCCCTGAACCGACCTGCCTGTAAGGCTTTCCCGAAGGTTGTATTTCCCGTTTTTAGAGTCCAAATCTCAACCCGCCACAGCCCTTTCCTTCCCTGTTCCACGTGGAACACCTAGAATGGTTGCGCTCTAGGGCCGAATATGCCTTCCATTGCTCCCAAATTTTCGCGCATTCGTTCATCCATGAATTCGTTCATCCATGAATCCGCCGTTCATCCATTGTTCCCACTTTTTTTATTCATGACCTTTCAATTGCCTCAAAGCTTAGAATAGAAAAGCATTCAGAGGCTTTTAGCATTAAAAATGTCCATTAAGTCTGAATTCGTGAATCCGCACCACCGCACCACCGCGCCACCTCCCACAGGCCCGCCCCCTACCCAACCCGCCTACCCAAACACAGCTCCTCCTCGGCCCGCATTGCCGCTCGCCCCCCCGCCGTTTTATCCTTGAACCCCAACATGTGCAGCAAACCATGCACCATAACCCGGTCCAGCTCTTCATCCATTCCACACCCATTCAACCGGGCATTTTCTTTTACCCGCTCAATCGATATGTACAACTCCCCTTTCAAGGCATCTGCGGGTATTTTTTCGCGCATATCAAAGGTGATGATGTCGGTATATTCGTCGTGGTTCAAATGCCGCCGATTCAGCTCCAACAATTCCTCGTCCAGCATAAATACCACACTTATGTCTTCAATCTGCTGCCCCCGCTCCCGAACACAGGTCTCAAGCCAGGCCCTACGCCTCCGCAACCCCCTTGCCCGCCAACCAAAACTCGAAAAAAACCGAATCACGACACCCGAAAGATCAAATCTACCTGCCGCCCCTTATCCGAATACACCAATTCATCGCTCAGCCTACGCATTAAAAAGATGCCCCTGCCGCATTCCCGCTCTAAATTCTCGGGTAAGGTAGGGTCAGGCACACTTTCCTCGCAAAAACCCAAACCACAATCCTTTACCGCAAAACGCAAGGTGTGGTCGCTGTAGGCATAATGCAGCTCGAACTCGGGAGTACAGCCCCCAGGGCATCCATGCATAATGGCGTTGTTGCTCGCTTCACTCATGGCAATCAACACATTCCCTAAATAATCGGTCGATATCCCATGCACCTCAAACAAATGCTGTATCAACAGTTCTACGGTGCGCAGCGATTCCGCTTTGGCCGGCAAGGTCAACTGGCCTGATGCCTTTTCAAATACTGGAGGAGTATAGCTCATGGGCGTGAATAATTGAAGTATTCTGAAACTCGTTGTTTGTAATAGGGCTTAAAAGAGGGGTTGGCAAAACGCAGAAACTCCGTTTCATTTTGCCGCCTACGTTGGTATTCCTGAAGAATTTGTTCAGGCAACTTCCAGTCTTTTAGGTTTTCATTCGACTCTCTCTTCTCATCTTGGTCTTGCTTGCGCAGGGCTTTTTCCGAATCCATCATGCGTCGCGTTATATCTTGCTGCCGCATCAAGGTTTGTGCATTGATTTGCTTGTTTAAAATATCCCGCTCGGTTTCTTCCATTTTTTTCATCATCTCGGCCATGCTCTTCCGCCCGTCTTCGCCCATGTCTTTCATCATTTCTTCCATTTGCCGCCGTATTTGTTCTTGCTCTGCCGCCATTTGCGCCAATTGCTTGGATTGCTCACCCCGGTTTCCGCCCTCTCCTTGCCCCGGCTTACCTTGAGTGTCGTTCTTCTCTCCCTCTTTTTTCTCCTGCATTTTCTTTTGCATCTCTTCCATTTTCTTCTGCAATCCCAACTGCCGCTTTATCATTTCTTGCATTTGCTCCGGCTTGCTGTTTCCCGGCTTGTTGCACTGCGAACCGCCCGAGGAACCCATGGAATTCATTTGCTGCTGCATTTGATCCAAGGCCTCGCTCAGCATCAAGGCCAGGTTGTTTAATCCGGTCATTGCTTCTTGCTGCCGCGATGCCGTAACGGGATACATGCGTTCGGAACCGGCGTCCAGAGCCGATTGCATGCCCCGCCGAACCTTCAGCAGCTCTTCCATTACCACGTTTTCTAAATCGGGAACCCGCTTGCTTAAAGCCAACAGCGAATCTTCTACCTGCCGGGCATCGGTTATCAATCCCCGCTGTTTTCTCAACACTTCGCGCATCAATCCGTCGCTTTGCCGCCCCCCCTTATGCTGATCCAATAGGGCCTCTTGCGAAAAACTCAACTGCAGTACATTGTCCAGCAACAACCTTAAATCTTCCATGTTTTCGCCCTGCTGACCGGCAGCCATGCTTTGCTGCTTTTCTTTCATTTTTTGGGCCATCTTTTTCATTTTCTGCGAAGCCGATTTTTGCTTGGGACTGGCCTTTTCTGGTTGGTTTTTCTGCAAATCTTCCTCGGCATCGTTCATCTCTTTTTCTATGTCTTGCATCTCTTCTTCTTGATTGTCAAGGTCATTCGGTTTTTCCAGTTCTTTGTTCTTCTCGTCCAACTCTTTCAGTTGTTTTTTGAGTTCTTCGGCTTTTTTGTTCAACTCGGCCTGCTTCTCCGCCTTTTCTCCGTTGTCTTTGCCTTTGTCTTTTTCTAATTCTTCCTGTTTTTTAGCCAGGTCTTCCAACTGTTGAATGGCCTCTTGCAGCCGCTGCTCTACTTCAAATTGCTTGAAAAGTTCTAGGGTTCGGTCCAATTCGCGTTCCACCTGTTCGTTGCTCATCTCCAATTCATCCATCATTTTTTTCAGGTCCTCTTTCGATATTTTATCCATTAACGCCTCCAGCTGTTTAAGCATGTTTTCCAGCTTTGAGTCCTTCATTTCATTGAGTAAGTCTTCAATTTTTTTCTGTTTGTCTAAAATTGATTGCTCTGTTTTCGATATATTCTCGTTTCTAAGGTTGTTTTCCTTTTGTTTTTCTTGAAATTTTTGCATTTCCTCCTGCATTTTCAACCTTTGTTCCAACAAGGCTTTTAGCTGTTGTTTTTCTTGCCATGCCGGATTCTTTTGGCTTAGCATTTCCCGTTTTAGTTTCTCGGTTTGTTTCCGCAGGTTTTCCAGTTCTTTTTGCTGCTCCTGCATTCCTTTTTGAATGGCTTCACTGGCTTCTTTGCGTTCGGCCGCGACTTCTTCACGGCTTAGTATGCGGTGCTGCACCACCGGAGTTCGTGCCGATTTAGGCCCCAATACTCCGTCGTTGTCCCAAACCACAAAGCAATACGACAATTTTGCGCCCAGGTCAAATCCAAGGTCGTTTAAATCGACGGGATATTGAAAGCTAAATTGGGGGTCTTTCCCGGGAACGGGTAGGGCCAGCCGTTTCCATTGTGCAAAGGGCAGATCTGGGTCGGCGCTGTAGTAAAAAGCGATCCGGCTCAATCCATGGTCGTCCTTGGCTTGGCCTAAAAACAGAATCCTCGACAAGGCTAAGCTGTCGGCTACCGATTCCACCCGAATTTCCGGATATCCATCGGGCAAAACGCGAACCGAATACATGGCGCTGTCGGGCTGCCGGTATTTCTCGTTTCCGGCCTTCAAGCCTAGGTTAAACGATACCATAGCCCGGCGGCCAAAGCGCACCTTGTTCTCTGAACCTGTATTTAGCTGCTGGGTGCTGTCTTTCCAGTACAACCAGACCTGCCTGGCATCTTTCCACAGCAGTTCCCATTCCATTTTGGTGCCGGCGGGCACCGTCATGTCTTGGGGGTTCAGCAATTCTTCGTCCTGCATGTTCAGGTATGCCGGGTAATCCAACTTCACTTTCATGTTCAACAGCAATGGCCGGGGCAAAACAGACAAGGTGTAGGCTTCGGTTTGGTGGTCGCCCGAACTTAAAAAGAACAGCTGATCGGCGGCGGGATTCTTAAACACATAGCTGTAGGCGTTTTCGCTCAGCTGCTGCATGCGGTACGCAGCGCCCCCCATATGCAAAAACAACACTTCCGGAAGCTCGTTTCCCGATAGTTTTACCTGCAGTTCAAAATCTTGGTGGGCCGGAGTAGCCAAAGAGGGGTTTAAAATCTGAACCCGATAGGGCGGCGGCGGCAAATACACATTTTGGTAATGAAACAGGCGTTCCGAGCCTTGGGTAATGGCTTCGGGCCAGGCAATCCAAAGGGTGCTGAGCAGCACCGCCGGCACCAGAAGCCAAGGGATGCGCCTGCGGCTAACGCTAAAATCCACAGCCCGGTCAAAGGCAAATGGGCTCAATTGCTGCGTTCGTTGTTGAATGGAGGCCAACAGCAGTTCAGAGCTGCCGGCTTCGCTTTTCAGCATTTCTTGCAGCTGCAGGGCATTGATCAGGCGGTCGCCCACACCTTCAAAGTGCGAGCCAATGTTCAGGGCGGCTTGCGAATAGCTCATGCGACCACGCAGCCGGTACAGCGCCAGCAGGGGCCGAAGCACGTAAAAGCCCAGCAGAGCAAGGTTTCCGAACAGAAGGGTAAAAAACATCGCGGCGCGCAGCGGCCGTTCAAACCGGCCCAGGTATTCTGAAAAGGTAAAGAGCAAAAACGCTGAAATCCCCAGCCCTAGCGCAAGCAGAGCGCCGCGCAGCAATTCGTTCAGGTAATACCTGCGAATGTAGGCTTCAAGTTTTTGCTGCAGTTCAAATGTAGGTAGCATGGATAGGAAACGGATTTTTAAACGAATAAATCGGGCCCGCGGTTGCAATTTCAGGCAAATAAAAGGCAAGTTTAGCTGCAAACCTATTTTCGCGGCCTACCCAACATCAAAATACCATGATTTTTCGGTTTTTTGAGGGCGGCAGCCGGGCTTTCCGAGCTACTCCGCGGCTGCCGAAAGGCTGGCCCAGCTGGTTTGCGGGGGCTCCTAGCGTCGCCTCCGCACCTAGCGGGCCAGGCTTCGGCACCCTTGCGGGGTAGCTTCGTCAATCCCTGCCGCAGGCCGCACAAAGGCAAAACCGGGCCATTTACCCCTTGGGTTTTTTGCCTCGGCTCTTTTTCTGCTTCACCAAATCGTAGCTGTGGCGAATTAATTTTAACAGCAATTCGCGGGGAAGCCCCTCGGCATCTACCGTATTCCAATGGGTTTTGTTCATGTGCCAGCCCGGCACAATTTGTCCAGGCCATGCTTCTCTAAGCTGAAGCGAACGCTGTGGCTCGCTTTTTAGGTTTAGGGTTCTTTGTTCCCATTCCACATCCAACAAGCAAAACATGCCCCCCGGATTTTTGAACACCAAGGTTCGGTTGTCGAAGGGAAATCCCTCGGTCACTTCGCCTAAGCTTAGGCAGAACTCCCGAATCTCGTCCAAGTACATTACAGGGGAATTAGGGGATACAATACAGGTCGGCTTGGCGAGGCGTCGTTTTCCCAACGCAACAAGCCCAAATGCAGCAAATACATACCGTCTTTCACCTCATTGGGCACATAAATCAGTTCGGTGATGCTGGCTTGGGTTCTAGGGGCTTCAGGGTGGTTCCAAAAGGCATGATGCACCTGCAATTTCCCTTCGTCGCTTTCTCGGTCCACCGAAGGCAAATCCAACAGCAAGTGCTCAATCCCGGCATCGCGCAGCAAGGCTCCGCAATCGGGATGCAGGTAGGCGGGGTTGCTGCCCGAATAATCTCGGCGCAGTTTATCGGTTTCGTTTGGCAGGGTGCGAATAACCAGGGCTTTCTGCTCAGAATTTACCAGGCCGGGCTTTAGTTGCTCTGGCATAACCACCATGTCATTGCCAATGGCCACGGGCGTAACGCTGATCAGCTGGGCCAGCATCCAAGGATTGGGAACAGACAGGTAGGCAGGCTGAACGCCCACATCGATGTGGCCCACACTTTCGGTATGGGTTCCATGTCCGTGCGGATTGATAAACACATCGCGGAAATTAACGGGGGCGCCGGCTTCGACCGACCCAATAAAATCGGCGGTTTCAACGGGCTGAAAGCGCAGTGGATTGGCCCACCAGGCGCGGGGGTGTTGCCCGTTGTTCCCCACGGGAATGCTCAAATCCTGGGGGCTTTCATGGTCCACTTTATATCGACCTTGGGGCAGTTCTAGAATGCTGTGCAGTTGCATTCCACTAAGGTAAAGGTTTCGCTGTAAAGACAGCACATGTACAGTTACTACACGGCAAACGGCCACAACGCCGCCCGCGGCAGGGATTGACGCGGCTACCCCGCAAGGGTGCCGAAGTCTGGCCCGCTAGGTGCGGAGGCGACCTTGGGAGCCCCCGCAAACCAGCTGGGCCAGCCTTTCGGCAACCGCGGAGTAGCCCGGAAAGCCCGGCTGCCGCCCAGCATCGCAATCTTAAAAACAGGCCGCCGGCTGAACGCAAAATGGTGCGTCGGTTTGTGGGTCAGCCGCAAAATATTACGGTTTGTTCGCCAATTGCCCGCAGGCCGCGTCGATGTCTTTGCCCCGGCTGCGGCGTAGGCTGACCCGGACGCCCGCCCGCTCTAAAATGCCTATAAACTCGTTGGTTCTGGCCGAAGAACTGGCCTTGAATTCTCCGCCTTCAATGGGGTTGTATTCGATTAAATTGACCCGGCAGGGGACGCGGCGGCAAAAGCGCTCCAAGGCCCTGGCGTCGTCGTCGCTGTCGTTAAAGTCGCGCAGCAACACATACTCGTAGGTAATGCGGTTGCCGGTGGCCTGGTAAAACCCCGCCACGGCATCGGAGAGCATGTCTAAGCTGTTGCTGTCGTTGATTGACATTAGACGGCTGCGCTTTTCGTCGGTGGCGGCATGCAAGGAAAGGGCCAAGCGAAAGCGAACGCCGTCCTCGCCCATGTTCCAAATCATTTTGGCTATTCCGCTGGTGCTTAGGGTAATGCGCCTGGGCGACATGCCCAAACCCTCCGGATGCGTAATCCGCTCTATGGCCGAAATTACGTTTTTGTAGTTCAACAAAGGCTCGCCCATACCCATAAACACAATGTTGGTCAGGGGCGTTTGAAAATGTCCTTGGGCCTGCCTACCGACCTCGACCACCTGGTCGTAAATTTCGTCGGGCATTAAATTTCGAGCCATTTTTAGCCGGGCCGTGGCGCAAAAAGAACAATCAAGCGAGCAACCCACCTGGCTTGAAATGCAGGCGGTCATGCGTTTTCCTTTGGGTATCAATACCGATTCAACCACCTTGCCGTCGTGCAGCGAAAGGGCCGATTTCACCGTTCCATCGCTTGATTTTTGTACGGTCTTCGGATTCAAATGCAGCAGCTCGAAATGCGATTCTAAAAAGGCCCGCAGGGGCTTGGCCACGTTGCTCATTTCATCGAAACTACGCACATGCTTTTGCCAAAGCCATTGGTGTACCTGTTTGGCACGAAAGGCCGGCTCGCCCCGTTCTGTAAAAAAGGAACTGAGTTCTTCTTGCGAAAGACTACGGATGTTGGGTTTTGCGGCCATGGGCCTACAAACTTAGTGTTTTTCGATGAGGCCGTTGGAGTAGGCGTAGTTCATCAATTCGGCAGCGCTTTTGCAGGCTAGCTTTTTCAAGATGTTTTTGCGGTGCGTGTTGATGGTGTGGTGGCTCAAATGCAGCTGTTCGGCAATCTCGCGTGAGGAACGGCCTTCGGCCACCAAGGTTAGAATTTCGGTTTCGCGTTCCGACAGGTTTTCTTGGGGCTGGGGTCGTCCGCCCACCGCCATTTGTCGACTTTGCTGAATTAAAATATCAACCACCGCCGGCGAAAAAAAGCGCACGCCCTTGGCAGCAGCATAAATGGCTTCGGTAACTTCTTGAAGCGGCGATTCTGTGGTAAGCAAGGCCACGATTCCAACCTTGTGAATCTGATAAATCCATTCGGCCGATTGCCCCGAAATCAACACTGTGGGAACAGAGCGCAGCAGGGTTTCGCGGGCCAGCGAATTTTCCATGGCCTCGAACAGACCGGCAAAGCGGTCGTCAACCACCAAAACCTGAACGCCCTCGCTTTGGCAATACCGAAGCAGGCCCTCGGCTCCTTCCAATTCGTCCAGTTCGCTGGCCAAACTGATGGCACCAAAGGCAGGTTGCTGCTGGCATAGGGAATCCAACGCAAAACGCATAAGGGGCTGTCGAACGGCAATATGGATACGGGCTGATGTTTCCATTGGATTACAAAGGTGAGAATTTCCAAGCACTTACTGGCTTAATCAAGGAAAATTCACTCTTTTAAGGGGTTAATTTCAGGTTAATGCTCCAAAACCCTTTTTTCGGGGAGAATTTTTTGCATGGTTTTTTAGTGCGGTATGTTAGGTTAAATAATCAACCCCCCAGCCGCTGTAAATGTTCAAATTTATACTTTTGAATAAAGACCGTATGCGCATTTTACTTTTTTGTTTCGTTTTGGGTTCCGCCTTGTTTGTTTCGTGTACCGATACAGGGAAAACCGAGCCTATGCTTCGTTTTCGTATGCGGTTGGATTCAACCCAAGAACGCCTAAACAACATTGGTGCTCCAGCCAGCATTCCAGCCGAAAACCGAGCTCAAAATCCAAGGTTCAACGCCATTGCGGTGCATTACATTGAACTGGCCAGCAATCCGTACACCTTATTGGGACAGGGAAGCATTTTGTACCAAACAGCTTCGACCAGCCAAGACGGCAGCCAGGCTATATTGTTCGATAGTTTGGTGATGGTGAACGACAACGAGGTGTTTTTTGAAATTCCTTTGAGCCAGGTTCCGGCGGGGAATTATTCCTGGATTCGGGTTTCTTTGGCCTATCAAAACTACGACATTTCGTTTCGGGTAGGGCCCCCTCAGGTGCCTGTAACCTTGAACGGAACAGCCAGCGTAGCAAGCTTTATCGGCTACAATACGTACATAAAAACCCATTTGGTAAAAACCCTTTCGGAAACGCTAAACAGCAATAAATTGCAGGGATACTGGGCCTTCGAAGCCAACATTCCAGGATATCCGGCCCAACTAAGTTCTGGCCAAGCGCCTCCGGGCGCCACAACCGTTCCCAATCCACTTTGGCAGTCGAGCCCCATTCCGGCAGGAAGCTGTGTGGTAACCGGCCCCTTTGACCAAACCCTGAGCGTCAACGCCCAATCGAATGGAGACATTGAGGTGGTGGTGAGCCTCTCGACCAATCAAAGCTTTGAGTGGAAAGAAAGCGGCGGCAACAATGTGTACGAGCCTTTGGCCGGCGATACGGTGGTTGATATGGGGATTCGGGGCCTCGTATCTACGGTAGTAGAGCAGCCCTAGCGGCCCCGTTGGGGCAGCCCTTGCGGCGGCCCTACCCCTTGCGGCGGCCCTACCAGCCCTAGCGGCACCGTTTGGGCCGCTCCCAACGGGCTGCCCCCGGTAAAAACAGCCGCACGGACTGTAGCTACTTGCACCTTCCCCAACAAAACCCTACCTTCGGGTACATGAATGTGCTTCTTTTCCGTTTCGGGATTCTTACCCCCCTGCTTTTGGCTCTGCTGTCCTGTGCATCTAAAAAAACCGACAAGGCCTCAGCAGACCCTTGCCTAGGCCCACCCGATTTGGGATTGCTTTGCCCCGCCATTTATCAGCCCGTATGCGGCTGCGACGGAAAAACATACAGCAACGATTGCGCAGCCGAAGCCGCCGGCGTTTTGCGTTTTACTCATGGGGAATGCCCCGCCGATTCCAATGCTGTCCCTAAATAAGCTAATCCTTGAATGCCTTAAAGGCAAAGCCGGTGCCGAAAACGAACTGTACGATCGCCTTTCGCCACTGATGTTTGGAGTATGCCTGCGCTATGCCCCCAATGCCACCGAAGCCGAAGATATTCTTCAAGAAGGCTTTATGAAAATGTTTCAACATTTGGGCAGCTACCGAGGCCAGGGGCCGTTCGAAGCCTGGCTGCGCCGAATTATGGTGCACACCGCCTTAGAACGCTACCGAAAAAAGGCCCTGTTGACCGTTGAAAGCTCCGAAGACGAAACCATAGACGCCCAGGCCGAAGCCGCCACATTCGACGACAGCCTGACCACCGAGGCCTTGCTGGAATTGATTCAGGCCCTGCCGCCCGGATACCGCTTGGTATTTAACCTCTACGCCATTGAAGGCTACTCGCACAAAGAAATAGCTGAGCGCCTTCACATTTCTGAAGGCACGTCAAAGTCGCAATTGGCTCGGGCCCGCCGCATTTTGCAAGAGCAGGTGGCCCGCCTCTATGGGTTTAAATCGCAACAAAACGAAGGATGAGGCCGCCCATAGATCAGCGATTCCGAACGGCCTTTGAACATTGGGCCCCGCCCGCCCCGCCACGAAAACGGAGCTTTGACGACCGAGTTCGGGCCTCTTTCGCCTCTTTTGCGCGGCGGCCATCCCGCTCATGGAAAGCTATACCATCCGCCCCAACGCAGGCAAAATGGGCCTGGCCGACACGGATTTTTGCCTTTGCCTCCGTTTTGATTTTGGCCATGCTGTCGGGGTTATCCGTACCCGATGCCCCCCATCTGCCCAGTCCATCTTCCCTGGTGCTTGACTTTATTCCCGAAGGCCCAAAAATTCAAGG
>VGMT01000048.1 GCA_016866335.1 Bacteroidota bacterium
CCTCCAGGTTTTGAAATTCGATACACCACAAACGGTGCAACCCCAACCCTGGCTGACCCTGTGTACAACGGTTCCAATTTTGGCATCGGACAAACCACGTTTTTGCGCGCACGCACCTTTCATTCTGCCGGCCAGATTCTTCCATCTGAAGTGGGATTTGCTTCCTATTATATTCAGGTTAGCCACGATTTGCCTGTTATAAGCATCAGTGCTAATCCAGACGATTTGTTTGGGCCTAATGGAATTTGCGACAATTGGTGGACCGATTGGAAAAAACCCTGCCATATCGACTATTACGACACCTTAGGGCAGTTAAAATGGTCGCAAAAGGCCGGAATAAAAATTGAGGGCGGAGCCGGAGGTAGCCGATCCCATCCTCAAAAAAGTTTTAGGGTAGAACCCGGAAATGGCTCATTGGGCGATGGCAACCTAAATTTTCCCCTTATTCCCGACCGAAATGGTCGCATGGATTTTGAACGGTTTTACCTTCGAAATGGCTCAAACCAATACCTGCAGTTGCCCTACAAAGATGCCTTGTTGGTTAAAATAACGGGCAAATACACCTTTAACAATTATTCTGCGTACACCCCTGTTGTTGTTTACCTAAACGGCAGTTACAACGGGGTATATGAATTGCGCGAAAAGCAAGACGTAAATTACTGTGAAGTTTTGTATCAGGCCAATCCCGATTCCCTAGATATTCTCTCGGTAAGCTATTGGTATGGAAGTGTTTTGCGCGCCATTGAAGGTTCCATTCAACCTTTTGTTCAAGATTTTAACAGTTTTTCGGCTTTAAATCCGACCGACCCTCAATTTTTGACTCAAGCAGGGCAGGTGTTGGATATTCCTTATTACAATGACTACATCGCTGCTCAAGCCTGGGTGGGAAACACAGACTGGCCTTGGAACAACATCAAGATTTTTAGGGGAACCCACACCCAAATGAAATGGAGGTACGGCCTAATTGATTTGGAATGGGCTTTAAATCCAAACGGATGGACCGACAACACCCACGACGGAATTGGTTACCTTTTTCAACAAGGTCCAAGCGAACCCCACGCACATTTTTGGTATAAACTGATTCAAAACGACACCTATAAAAATTACTTTGTAAATCGATTTGCTGATTTAATGAATACCGCATGGCTATGGCAGGCCATGGATACCATTGAAAATGCAATGTATCAAGAATCCTTAACGGAAATGCCTGGGCAGTTTGCCCGGTGGGGATATACTACCGTACCCGACCACATGAATGCGTACGCTCAAAACCACCAAACCATGCGGAATCAGTTGGCGGGCCGAAGTCCTTATGTTCGCGACCACCTTCGCTATCATTTTAACCTGCCAAAAAATGTGGATGTAACTCTTGATGCTGTTCCTTTGGCCGGAGGCAGCATTCAAATCTCAACCATCAATCCTGGCCCCCTGCCTTGGCAAGGAATTTATTTTGACGGAGTCCCAGTTAAACTCGTAGCCCTTCCCGAACCCGGCTATGCCTTTAGCCACTGGGACCCCCAACCGCATATAGCGAACGGAAACAATCCTATTTGGGAAGACACCATAACCGACAATTCTGTTTTGTTTAAAGCGCACTTTACTTTTCTTTATGTGCCTTCCGACTCGGTTCGCATCACTGAACTAAATTACCAAGACCACCCTGGGTTGGTTCAGGGCGATTGGGTCGAGGTTCAAAACCAAGGCAGCACCCCTGCCCATTTAAAAGGGTGGTCTCTTCGTGACGCCAACCAAAATTACTGGTCTTTCCCCGAAGATTTGGTTTTGCCGCCCGGTACCTTTGCTCTTATTTGCCGCGATACCCTAGCCTTTGCCTCCGTTCATCCAGGACTGCAGCCCTTGAATTCAACCTTGTCGTTTGGCCTGGGAAATGGGTCAGATTCCTTGTATTTAATCCACAAAAACGGAATGGTAATTGATTCTGTTGGGTATTCTGACGGCGCTGGTTGGCCGCGAGGGGCAAACGGCCGTGGAAGAACCCTTGAAAGAGAACTATCCTTGCCTTCTATGCAGCCTTCGGGTTGGTTCGATGGTTGCATGAAAGGCTCACCTTTGGCTCCGTATTCTCCTTGCCAAGAGGTTCTATTGGTTTCTGAAGTTATGTATAAGCCTGCCAGTACTCAACCCAGTGGTGATTGGTTTGAGGTGTTTAACCCTGGCAATCAACCATTGGACATTTCTGCCTGGCGCGTCAACGATGAAGCAGGAAACTCATTTACGATTCCAAATGGCGAAACCTTGGCTGCCGCACAACGCCGTGTACTGGCTCAAGACCTGGGCCTTTTTTCTCAAATTCACACAGGGGTAATGAATCCTTTGGGGCCCAGTGGTATAGCTTTGTCTTCTAATTTTGAATCCATTTTCATTAGTGACGCTTTAGGAAATCTTAAATTTAGCCTTTGTTTTGATGGGAATGCCCCTTGGCCTAATCAACCCAACGGAGGCGGTCCTTCGCTTGAAATGCTTGATAGCACCGGCAAAATGAACCAAGCCCAAAATTGGTTTCCAGGCTGCCCAGAAGGAAGTCCAGGGACCTGGTTCTTAAGTTGCCCAACCTCTATTTCAGAGCAGAACCCCAATCCTTTGTGGGTATACCCTAATCCTTTCTTCTCTGACTTGACCGTTGGTAGTCCCTTGGCCTTTTCCGGTCGATTGGTCGATGCTCTCGGTCGAACGGTTTGGGCAGGTGATGTGCAGGCAGGAGAAAACAAACTTCAGTTTGATACAGAATTGGCAGCAGGTTGGTATGCCCTTTTAAATGAAAATGGCCATCGGTTTGCGGTAGTATTGAAGCGCTAATTTTAATGCAACTAAAGGTCTCTGTTTAGAGCATGCAATAAAAAAAGCGTACATTTCGGCATGAAGCGCATTGGTTTTGTAGCGGCCTTGCTGCTGAGTTCGACCTTTTTGTATTTTCTGGAAATTGGAGTGGGGGACGTGCCCGCTTTAGGCAAGTTGTTTCATCCCAAAGGAGGTTTGGTTCAAGCTTTAAACGAACCCGAGTACTTTTCAGTCCCCGAGAATGTAGAACGGCAATTGTTGGGGCCGGCCGAGGTAGGTTTTGACGACCGTCGGGTTCCCTACATTAAGGTAGAAAATTCCAACGATTTGTATTTTTTGCAGGGCTATGTTACCGCCCGAGCCCGCTTGTGGCAAATGGATTTTCAAACCCGTTTTGCCGCCGGCAGGCTTTCTGAGGTTGTGGGTTCAAAAGCCTTGGCTCTAGATATGGAGCAGCGGCTTAAAGGAATGACCTATGCTTCTGAACAAGCTTTGATGGCATTTGAAAGCGACCCAGAAATGAAAAAAGTGCTGGATGCCTATACCCGTGGTGTAAATGTTTGGATTGAATCCTTGAGCTACTCCGATTATCCTTTGGAGTTTAAGCTATTGAATTATTCACCTGAACCTTGGACAAACTTTAAGAGCGCACTGATGCTCAAATACATGGCCGACCTATTGACCGGAACTACCTACGATATGGAACTGGGTTGGGTTCTTCGCAATTTGGGCGTAGGTTATTTGGAGCAATGGTACCCCGATCACAACCCTTTTCCACAGGCCGCTGTTCAGCCTTATTCTATGTTCAGTCCAACAGAGCAGCCCGGTGCTACCATCGATTTTGGCAGATACCTGCCCTGGTTTAAACGGTCTGTACCTGCAGATTCTACTCAGGGGCTTGGCAGCAACAATTGGGCAGTTCATGGAAGCAAGACCGAAAGCGGAAAGCCTATGTTGGCAAACGACCCCCACCTGCCCTTGAACCTGCCCTCCATTTGGTACGAAATAAATTTGTGCGACAACGAACACCGGGTGCATGGGGTTAGTTTGCCCGGCACTCCAGCTGTAATCATTGGATTTACCTCCGCTACTGCCTGGGGAGTAACCAATGGAACGGTGGACGTAAAGGATTGGTTTGTGCTCGAACTGAACGAAAAGAAAACTGCCTACAAGGTCGATTCTGTTTGGAAAGATTTGAAGTTTAGGCCCGAGGTGATCGAGGTTAAAGGTCAGGTTCCTGTTCGGTTTGATGTGCCTTATACCGATTTTGGTCCTGTGGTGGATGTCGATACCCTGATTTTGAATAAGCGGTATGGTCTGGCCTTCGCTTGGACTGGGTTCGAACCTTCAAATGAACTCAGGACTTTTTATGGATTAAACCATAGCCGTTCGTTGAAGGACATTGAAAAGGCCTTAGAAACCTTTCGTTGTCCACCACAAAATTTTGTGTATGCCGACACAGCAGGGAACATTGGGATATGGCAAAAAGGAAATTTTCCGAACCGCCTGGCTGGTTTCGGCCGCAGTTTGGGACAACCTATGATTGGAAAAGCCCCCTGGCAAGGCAGCGTTCCAGATTCTTTAAGTCCACACCTTCGAAATCCAAGCACTGGTTTTGTGTTTTCGGCCAACCAGCATCCCTTTGGCAGTGTTGGTCCGTATTATTACACAGGTAGGTTTGAGATTTGGAGAAACCTGCGCATTTTCGAGCGTCTTTCGTTGCCAAACAGAATTGGTATGTCTTCTATGGCCGAATTGCAGCTAGACAACCATTCCAAGGAGGCGTCGACCCTGTTGCCGGTAATGCTGGGTTGCTTGCCAGCGCAAACTACCCTTACAAAAGAATTGGAGAAGTGGAATGGGAATTATTCAGACAGCAGCAAAGTAGCCCTCTTTTTTGAGCTATGGTTAAAGAAAACCATGGCAGGCGTATGGCCAGAAATTGACGACCGAATGGCGGTGTACCCACAATCTTGGTTGTTGCTGGAAGCATTGCAACCGAATGGTTTTGCTGGATTGCCCCTTCATTTGGATTCTGCACAAAGGCAAAAACATCGGCAGGCGGTGGTTATTGCCTTTAATGATGCACAAAAGGAATACAAGGCCCAGGCTTGGTATTTAGCGCGTGGAACAAAAATGCGGCATTTAGCTCGTTTGGAGCCGTTTGGGTCTTCGGTCATTAAAAACGGCGGACATGGTTCGGCCCCCAACGCCATGAAAACCCACAATGGACCCAGTTGGAGAATGATAGTTAGCCTAGAAAATACGGTATGGGCTCAGGTTATTTATCCGGGGGGGCAGTCGGGTAATCCCGCATCTACTTACTATTTGAATCAATTGGGAACCTGGGAACAGGGGAAATACCATGTGGTAAAAATGGATTCGCTGCCCCAATTTTTGCATAAATGGACCTTTAGCCCAAACTCTAAACCATGAAAACAGCCGGCTTTTTTTTGGGTGGATTGGCACTTCAATGGATATTGGCGCAATTTCTACCGTTTGGATACATGAGCATGGTTTTGGCTCTGCTCTGGGCCTTCATTTGGAATCCCTCGCACTGGCAACAGCTGTTAGGGAGTTTTTTGGCAACAGGAATGGCCTGGGTTTTATCCATGCCTTTGCTGCAGCAATCCAGAGCTTTTTTGTTTTTTGAGCAATTGGAACAGATCATTTCAGGCCGCAGTTTTTCAGGATATGGGTGGGTAGGCATCACTTTTTTGTTGGGAGCCATGTATGGAGTTTTAGGTGGTTGGCTTGGTAGCCGAACCCGGGCCTTGTTTTGGTATGAAAAAAAGAAATCAAGGGGGCTGAACCACCCCTTGATACGGCGTTAGGGTATGAAGAAGTTCAGGATATTTAAGGACTTGAATACCCGTTTATAGTGCATTGCTATGCGGCAATATGAATTGTGCGCTTGCGGCAGGGATTGAACCAGTTAGCCCGCAAGGGTGGCTGGGACTGGCCCGCGTGGCGCGGAGGCGACTTTAGGAGCCCCCGCAAGCCCGCTGGGCCAGCCCCAGGCAGCCGCGGACTAACGGTGAAAGCCCCCAGCCGCCCCAAAAAACCAAACAAAACAAGCTTTATACTTAATTTCAATCCATATCGACAGGGTCTGGGGCCTGCTCTTGAATGGGCATAGAGTCCTCTTCTTCAGGCTTGCCAACATCGACCGGCGATTCAAATTCCTGCTTACGTTCGCGCAGGTATTCCGGGTCAGAATCCTGAATCAAAGGACGCTGTTTTTCATCCTCCAACTGCATTTTACCCTTGTCTTTTGCGCTTTGCTTTTCGGCCGTAATGCCTTTAAACAGGTCTGTCCAGGTTTCAAAATCCCGCTGATAGCTAAGGCCCATACCCTGGGTGTAGGGAACGGAGTTTTTTAAAAGGTTAAACTCATTGCTTCGGTTAAAGGCTCGAATGCGAAGCCTTCCGTCGTTGGTGGCTTTAACCTCGATGTTTACGTTGCCCACCACTGTGTTTTGGTTGCTGCCCGCGTTCGGAGAGTTGCCCCCCACGCCTAGGTCGGTGTCAATCAAAACCCTGTTATCAAACAATTGAGTTTGAAGACCAACCATAACGCGTTCAGATCGGTTTTGTTCTCCAGCCTGGTAATCAAGGTTGATGTTTACATCTCGGGTTACCTTACCCAGCCAGTTGTTCAGCTGCCCGCTGAGTAGGCTCAGGGAGTTGCTTCCCAATCCTGAGGCGGCTAAGTTGCTGCCAAAGCCTGAAGATCCAATGGATTCAGGGGGCAAAAAGGAATTGATGATCAGCAAGGAAAAAACCTGCCGGTTGATTTCTTCGGGGCTGTTTAAGACGGAGCGCACCAATGCTTTTGCCGATTCGTCTTCGTCGGGTAGGCTAAGGCCGAATCCTATTTTAGGGTCAATGAGCAAACCGCTAAGGCTGAGTTCAGAGAAAATCCTGCTGGCTCGGCGGTACCGTTCCGACTCGGCATCGGTGCTTAAAAAGGGCGAAACAAGAGGAAACAAAGAGGCCCTAACTGGGTGAATGGCCGTGGCGTTGATTTGAGCACCCAGTGGATCGCCCGACCATAAAACGGTGCTTCCAGGTTTAATCACGAATGGCTTATTCACTAAGTTAGAAAGGGTAAAAAGGTAGTCGCCCCGCTCAATTTTAAAGGCACCTTCCATATAGAATTTGTCTTTCAAATCGACGAGCAATCTTAGGTTTTCGCTGCTGCCATAGGCTGTGAGGACGTCGCCAACGGTTTCATCGAAAATGACCCGATACATGGCATCCTTTTGGCTTCTTAGATTTAAATCAACGGTTAGGTTGTATTCGGCCTGTTTCTTCTTGATTTTTTTTCGTTCGTTATTGGAACCCGTACCTGCCGTGGCAACCGCGGGTTCTACGAAACCTACAAAGGTGTTCTCGGTAGCCGAAGTAGAAGAGGTAATGGGCAGGTTGATTTGGGTGCCTTTCCCCAGCTCCACAAAGGCCGAAATAAGAAGATTATCTAAGGGGCCTCGAATTTGAACCGCTTTTTTGGCTGCTCGGGGCAACATATCTTGGCTGGTTACCACCGCTTTGCCATAAAAAAGTTCGTTGTCTTTTGAGCGGGTATTCATTACCTGTAGTTGCTGAATACGGTCAATGGAAACGTTCAATTCCATGTTTTGGAAGGCTTGATGGAACAGTAAACCAATCAAATGACCCTGGCCTTGGGCATCGTCGGTAATTTTAACATCGGGAAGCACCAACGAACGGTTGGTTAGAATAATGGGTTGTTTTTGAAAATCAAGGTTGAAAGGACTATTTAAAAACGTTGGAACTACACGGCATTGGTCAAGATAAATTCCCCCGTTGATTTGAGGGTCTTCGGCGTCGCCTTTTATCAAAATTCTGCCTGAAGCAATGCCTTTGAGTTCGTTCAATGAACCTGAGAGCAAGGGTTGAAGGAATTTAAGGTCTAATCCGTTTAATTGTACATCTAAATCCAGCAGCTGTTTGGGTTGAAATGGTCGGAGTCGGCTGTTTTTTATGCTAAGAATTTCAGTATTGGCCGAGCGTAAACTGGCGGCCAGTTCAATTTCTCGTTTTTGTTTTAACCCAAAGCCACTCATTAAATCTAAGTCGCCCAGAACCACTCCAAGTATAGCCAGTTTATGCACGGTCAAGTCGGTCGTTACCAAGGGAAGGGAATCGCTTAGTGTTCTAAAAACCGTAAGGTCTCCGTCAACCACCCCACCAATTCCAAGGGCTTTATTTCCGACAAATTCATTGGAAATGGCCAAAGGGAACTGCTTAAATTGAATACCCAACCGATCGTTGTGTTGGGGTCCTGCCCGGCCTTGAATGCTCAGAATGGGTTCCATGTTCTCACGAAGCAATTGCACATCTTCAAAATCAATATGGTTGGCGAAGAACCGAATTTCTGCGTCGGGATTGATAAACCATAAGCTGTCTTGGTAGTAAAAATAGCTGTGGTCAAATACCAGGGGAATCATGTTGGGGTCGGTAAAACGGGTATGCGCCCGAATTCGGCCTGCATTGACCTTTTGCCCACGGTTGTTGAAACCGAGGTTTACATACATGGAATCGCGAATAAAATCTGCACTTACAAATGCCCGGTCAATTTCCATGCTGTCGTTAAGAGCAATTTGATCGGCCAGCATTGAAAAACGAAGGGTGTCGCGGTAGGTGTCCATGGCCATGGACAGGTTGTGTACTTGGTTTTCTTTCCACTGAATAAGTCCACTTTTCAAATTTAGGTGAACGTCGCCCCCGGCGGCGTTGTAGTTCCCATAAACCACCGAATTGGGGTTTATCAGTAGATCGGGCATAAACAAATCGGTGAGTACATCGGGTTGTTTTAGACGCAGCGAAAGGGTGAAATTTTGCAGATTGGGACCTTCAATCTGTATTTTTTTAAATCCTGTGGCTGGGCTTAGCCCGGCTATCCTGTTTTGTATATCGTTCCATAGGTTGGCTAGGGTAAATTGGCCTTCCAGTTCGGCCTCGGCAACGTTCGATTGAACCGAAAGCAGCTTCCCCGTTCCTTTTTGCTCAGCCTGAATTATCACATCGCCAAAAGAATGGTCGGCGTCGGCCGTTCTCATTCTTAGGTTTTCAAAGCGGAGTTCTCCCAACAACCTATCGGGATTTAATCCCCTGGCCTTTACGCTAAGGTTGGTAGAAATGTGTTGAATGGAATCACCGATTACCAAACCCAAGGGAATTGGGTCGAGCCGTTCGATGTTGGCAATAAAATCCATATCGGGTTCTTCGCTTCCAAAATCAATGCGGCCGTTGAACAGCAGTTGAGCGTGGGGGTCTTGAACTCGAATGCGCCCAGTAAAAACCGAGGGGCCCATGTCTGCGGTTAATTCAATTTTTTTGTAGGTGTAGTTGTTTATGCCAACCTGGTGAATATTTCCGTCAAAGGCTAGAAAAAAGTCTGCTCCTCCAAATCCTTGACCCCGTATTTCCCCTTTTGCCGATACCCGACCCAATAGCGTGCTGTCGTTGACCAGCGGCCCCAAAAACAGGTTATCTAATTCCAGCATTCCGGCGTATTCGGGTTTTTCGCCGTTCAGGTTTTTCATGTCAAGGCTGGCCGATAGGTTTCCCAAACCGGTTTGCGCTATCAGGTCGGTGCTGAACGCATTTAAGCTACCCTTTGCATTCAATTGGAGTTGAATTAGTCCGGCCATTTTCAGCGCCTCGGGAATCTGGACCGGGGCCCCTGCGAAGGCGGCAATCGGCAACTGAAGCAAATCAGAGTAACTGCTTTGAATTTGGGGTGCGTCTAAATCCAACTCCATTTGAGCTGGATTTTCCAGGTTTTTTAGGTTCAGGTTTAGGCTAAGGCGGGTTGAGGCCCCGGCCGAGAGCAAAAGGTTTTTGCTACTAAGGTTGTTCAGTGTTCCGGTGATGTCGCCGCTCAGCCGTATTTTTCCTGGTACATTCCGCAACTGGGGTAGGAACAACCCAAGATAAGCCCATGGCAATTGACTTTTTCTAAGGCGCACATTCCAACGTACCCGATTAAAAAAATCATCAAAATCCGCCAAGGAATCGTAGTTCATGGCTACATCGCCCGACAGTTCTCCTTCTCCAGCGATCAATCTAAACTCGTGCAAGCTGATTTCCTTAGAGCAGTACCTGAATTTCCCTGAAAGTTCAGCCAGAGAAAGGCCTCCATGTTCATGGCTTCGAAAATGCTGCACCTTTAGTTCAACGGTATCTCGGTGGATGCTGAAATCGGATACCAGCGCATCGATGTTTCTGAACCACATATTGTCGGGGTCAAAGGCCCCATTTTGCGGAGATTTTCTGCCTTTGGGAGCCAACATAAACGAAGAATGGTGCAGGTACACGCGGCCCCAGCTTAAGCGGGGGGAAGAGCTTGCCCCGCCGCCCTGGGAGGCTGGAACCAAAGCGTCGATAAATCGCTGAAAGCCAGTTGTTCCGGTTGAATCGCCAATCATATAAAAATGGGCGTCTTCCAATTGGGTGTGGGGAAAGAAAATGGTTTTGGCTGATATTTTTGGCCAATGCGCCTGAAGGCAGTGAATGGAGGCGATGGTATCGCGCTGCAAATCTAAAACCAGAACGTTTTGCAATTCAACATCCGAGAAAAACCGAATGCGCAACCGGTCAATTTCAATGTGGTTCCCGGTTTGGTTTTCGAGGTAGGTAGCCACTTTTTGTCCCAACCAACGTTGAACCGGGGGCAATTGAACCAGAAAGACGGGCGAAAACAGCAATCCCAGCACGAAAAGGGGAATCGACCAGAGCCAACGGCGTTTGCGCCTTAGGGCAGGTTTGGGCTCTATTTCTGGCGGGTTCATGCTTCAAAGGTACAACGCAGATGCGGTATCTGTGGGGAATTTTGAATTTTTGACAAGCCTAGGAAAGGGGGGCCGGATTTTTCCATTAAAAAATCGGAGGTTGTTTACAGGTGTTTTGCTAAGGGCATGCGGGCTTGGGCCTGATCGGCATGGCTTCCAACAAGGCCTTGCTGAATTTTCCAGTAGGCAGCGGCACCAATCATGGCTCCATTGTCGGTGCAGTAGGCTAGTTGAGGAATTCTAAGTTCAAGACCACGTTCTTGGGCCCAAGATTCCACGCGTTCGCGCAACCGGCTGTTGGCGCTAACTCCCCCGGCCAACACTACCCGAGGTAAGGAGGTAAAACGTTGAGCTTCTTCGAGTCCTTTCATTAGAACATCTACGATGGCTTCTTGGTAATCGGCCAAAAGGTTGGCCATGTCTTGTTCGGTTTTGGGTCTGCCGTTTTTTTGAACCCAATAGAGCAGGCTGGTTTTTAAACCGCTAAAGCTAAAATGCATAGGTTCAACTTTGGGCAGGGGAAAACGGTGGTTTCCCCGAACGCCAAAGCTGGCCATGCGGTCAACTATGGGCCCGCCGGGGTAGCCAAGGCCCAGCATTTTTGCCCCTTTATCAAAGGCTTCGCCGGCGGCATCGTCTTTGGTTTCTCCAAGTACGCGGATGTTCAGGGGATTTTCGGCCCAAACCAATTGGCTGTGGCCGCCCGAAACGGTGAGGCACAAAAAGGGGAATTCAATTCCGGGGCGGTTTTTGTAGTCGGCGTCCTCTAGGGTGAGCGCAAGCACATGGGCTTCCATGTGGTTTACAGGAATTAGGGGAAGGTTTAAACTTAAGGCCAACCCTTTTGCGAACGAGGCACCCACCAGCAGCGAGCCAAGCAAGCCAGGGCCTTGGGTGTAGGCAATACCGTTGATGTCAGAGAGCTTCACTCCTGAATATTGCAGGGCTTTTTGCACTGCGGGAACCATATGGGCTTGATGCGCTCTTGAGGCCAGTTCGGGCACAACTCCACCAAATTCGGTGTGAATTTGTTGAGAGGCGGTTACGTTTGAGCAAACGCTGAGGCCTTTAAGAACGGCGATAGAGGTATCGTCGCAGGAGGATTCGATGGCTAAAATAACCGGTTGGTTTTGGCTCATGCGCAAAAGTACGGAATTATGTGGGTGGGGGTTGGGGGGGGGCTTGGCGTT
>VGMT01000049.1 GCA_016866335.1 Bacteroidota bacterium
ACCGGCTGCGGAAACTCACCCGGCCAAAGCCCTCTAGGGCAGGCCTTCAATTCCATACCATACACCCGCGCCAATGCTTCTACGGTTTGCTCTACCACCCGATCGTAATCAACCCCTTCCACCTCCCGGTCAAGGCTGCTCACGCCTTTGTCGGGTATGCCGCAGGGAACTATGTAGGAAAAGGGACTTAAATCGGCGCAAATGTTAAACGCAAAGCCATGCATGGTTACCCAGCGGCTGCTGTGCACCCCAATGGCGCAAATTTTTCGGGCCCTAACCGGATCGCTTGCATCCAACCAAACTCCCGTTAAGCCCTCTATCCGCTCTCCCTTTAATCCATACAATGCCAACACCTGGATGATGGCCTCTTCCATCAACCGCAAATACTTGCCTATATCGGTAAAAAAATTCCCTAAATCCAAAATAGGATAGGCCGTTAGTTGACCAGGACCATGGTAGGTTATGTCTCCACCCCGGTTTATCGGCACAAAATCGACCCCTTTCGATTTTAACAAGGGCTCGCTCAACAATAGGTTGCCCGGATTCCCGCTTTTTCCCAAGGTGAACACAGGATTGTGTTCGCACAGAAGCAAAAAATTTTCGGTGGGCCGAACATCCGCCGCCTCCCGCTTTCGGTTCGCTAGCTTTTGTTCTACGATTCGGCTGTGCAAATGCATTTGCAAGGCCCAAGCGGCTCGGTATTCCACTTTGCCCATGGGGCAAAGCCAAACCGCTTTGTTTTGGGGCCCAAGTTCCTCCATTAAGAACCCGCCAGCGTGCCCTTTAAATAATCAATCACCTTTACCTCCATTACATCTACCTGCCGCATTTCCGATAAAAAGTATGAGGCCCAATCCGTCAGGTGAATCAGGTGCAATCCTTGTTCAACAGGGTGCTCCCCTTTGGCATGAAGTTCAATGGTATGGGGAGTATGCTTGGCAAAGATGTCTTTCATGATGTTCATCCGCGTTTGATTTCGTGGATAATCCGAAGCGCTGCGAAGCAACACCGGAGCCAATTTCGCACTGCCTCCAGCCCAACCAACCAGTTCGTTGTGGTTCATTTCAGGCACCACATGATGCCAACACAGGTCCTTGGCGTTCTCGTTGATTTGCTGCCGAAAACGAACCGCCATGCCTTCGTTGGACGCTTCCGCATAAATCACCGCCATTTTTTCATGCAAATGGGTGGCCAATGCTTGGCCTTCGCGCACAAAATCAGAGGCAGATTCCCGCAACACCGAAACCATTTCGGCCATTTTTGAACGGTAGCTTTCAGGCAAACAACCCAACCACACAAAAACATCTACCAATTGAGTTAAGGAATAACCCAAGCAAGCCCTTGGCGGAAATCCACCTGGAATTTTGCGCAAATCGTAGCCATGCCTTTGGGCAAACTCTTCTAAGGCGCCTCCGCTGGTTATGCACAGAATAGAGGCTCCCGCAGCCCGTGCCTTTTCAACGGCTTCTAGGGTTTCTTCGGTATTTCCGCTGTAAGAACAGGCAATAAACAGGGTGTTTTCGTTGACGCAAGCGGGCAAACTGTAGTCTTTGTTCACCAACACAGGAATGGAAGCATGGGGTCTGGCCCAATCGGCTACCATGGTTCCTCCAATGCCCGATCCGCCCAAACCAGAAACCACAATTAGGCTTGGGGTTTTAAGGGTGTTTTTCAATGGGCTGGCATCGGCAATGCTTAAACTGGTTTCAATTTGGCTAGCAAAATTGGCAATCAATTCCTTCATTTGGATGTGTTTTATTCAGAGCAAATATACCCTTTTACAGCGTCTCTTTGGGCGATTTGTCCTCGTTTTTTGATTCCGATAAGGTACTTTCCAGCAGGTCGCTGTAAGAAACCGAGAGCAAATCGGCCGGTTGAACATGCAGTTTTTCCATCCAAAATCGGCATTGTTCTTCCAGTTTTGCCTTCCCCCATTTTCCTTCCATGTCGATGGCCTCAATTTCTAAAAACCTGCCCAATCCCTTCACTTGGTCCAGATGAAACTTTACATTGCCAATAAAATATATTTCTCGGCGCTTGTCCACGCACATCCAAGAACCCAGTGCCTTTTCTAAAAAGGGTTTTAATGGGCTTCCCGCCTGGGTTTCAAGCAAGGCTACCTCTGATGCTTTAGGGCCCGCTTGGTCGCTGCGCCTGTAAAAAATAAGGTGGTTTTCAATGTTGCCTTCCCGCAGTTTTAGCCTTCCGCTTTCTACCCGAAAATAGGTGTCTATTTGATGGTCTTCGCCTACAAAACGAGCGCCAGCTGCGTTTAGAATTTCACGGGCAGCAAGCACATCGCTGCAGCGGGCTTTAATTTCTACGTTTAAATGCTCCATACAAGGTTGCCTGTGGGGAAAGGGTGGCTTAGGGCTTTCGAAACTCTTTAAGCCAATCGGCGAACGATTTCAAGTCGCCGGGGGCTGCGGGCAAATGCCGCTTTTCTGTTGAATCTTCTTGTACATCGTTCCAATTCACCTCAAAATCGGAAGCCTGTGTGTTTTCTTCAGGCTCAGAAAGGCTGTCCACAGGCAAGGAGCTTGCTTCTTCCTCCTCTATGCTATCGGGTTCCGTTTTGGGAGCCGAAAGCAAGGCAACCACCTCGGGTTCTGCTTTTTCCTCAAGCGCAACCGGTTCAAGCGGAGTTGCCTCGGTTTCCGGTGGGGTAGGGGAATCGGGTTCTGTCTCCTCGGTTGAAACCTGCGGCTTAAGGGCAGCGGAACCGCCTGTTTTGCGTTCCTCAAGTTCTTTTAAATAAGCGGCAATGGCGTTTCGATTCTCCTCGGCCGATTTCGCTCCTTTCAGGGCTTCATCGATTTTCTTTGAAACCCTTTCTACTTCTGAATTTGGCTCTGTTTCTTGCTCCACCTTCCTTTCTTGGGCAGGCAATGCTTCTCCTGTTCCAAGCAATTCCGAATCGGACTCAGGCAATTCAGCCAAGGTTTCTTCTTCCAATTCGGGTTCTGAATTGGCAATCACGGTATTTGCTTGCTCTAACTCTATGCTAGGTGCTTCCTGCACTTCTTCTAATGGGGCTTCTTCCTCGGGCTCAGCCTCAGGCTTTTCAGTCTCAGGTTCGCCCAAAGGTTCAACGGGGTGTTGTTCTTCGGTTTCAACTTCGGCCTCTACCAAGGGCATTATTTCTGGTTCCGCTTGCAGAGCCTCTGCAGCTTTTTCCTCGGGGCTTTCTTCCGTTTCTGTTAGAACTTCTGCCTGCATTTCGTTAGGAAGTTCTTCGGTGGCAGTCCCTTCGATGGGTTCTTCCTGAACAGGCTTTGCTTCATCGGCTTTGACTGGAGCCGATTCTGGCTTGCTTGAAACTTCGGGTTCAGCAGGTGCAAGGCGGGCAATGTCCTCGCTTGAATTTGCTGCTTGAATGGGCAGGTTCGCCTCTTTTAGTTCCTCTTTTCTGGATTTTTGACGTCTAAAAAAAACAACAACCAGCAGCAAAAAAGCCAAAACCAAAAGTCCAACTGCCACGCCCATGAGTAAAAAAAGTTCCTCGCGGTCTTGCTGTAAAACGCGGAGCCGTTCGGCAGGACTAAGATTCATCAGGGCGAGCAAAGGCAAAGGCATGGAATCAACGAATTTGTAATTTTACCGCAATTTCAAGAGCAAGCTGCCCAAGGGCAGTTTTCTTATGAGGCTACAAAATAACGAAAAAGAGCGCAATGCCGACCGAAATTCCGGGTTTAACCATTAACCTTTCTACCTTGGCCCTATGCTAATTGGGTGGATACGCCGGCAACGGGAATGGAATTTTATTTTATCGGCTTTTTTGGCTGTGTTCATTTCTGTGCTTAGCCAGGCCAAGCCGAGCCTTGATTTTTTTGGACTCAGCTTGTACCTTCAAAAAGCCCTTTATGGTTTGGGGATTTGGATTTTGGCCCAGGCATTTCATGCTGTATTAAACCGAATCAACCTGTATGAGTCAACCAGCCAATTTCCGGTGCTTGTGTTGGTCTTGTTTTTATCGGCATTTCCTGTTCAGCAAATGGACTGGTTATTTTTAGGCAGTTCTTTGTTGTGGATTGGCACTTTGTACAATATGTTGCGGGCTCCGGGTGAGGTTCGCAGCCATGCGGGTGTTTTTAATTCCGGTTTTTTGGGTGGCTGTTTGGTTTTGCTGCTGCCTGCTTATTTTTATTTTTTGGTTTTCATTTGGATTTACCTAAGCCTTACGGGGCCTTACACCTTTAGGCAGGGAGTCATTACCGGTTTAGGATTTCTGTTGCCAAGTTCGTACTACCTGGCCTTTGATTACATTTTGTTTGAAGGCTGGGGAAAAAGTCTGTGGTTGCGTTCTGGATTTGCGCCCTATCAGGGCGCCATGGATTTTGCCCTTCCCTTGGCTATAGCCTTGGGCGTTTGGGTGGTGTTGGCCTTGTTTTGGTCTGTTGCCTCGGTGCAGCAAAATGCGGGTTTAAAAAAGAACCAGCGGCAGGTGATTCAGCTGGCCTTCGTGCATGTATTGTCTTTGCTGCCAATGGTGTTTTGGGCGCCACAGTCCAATCTAAGGGTGCTATCTTGGGCTGGCTTTAGCCTGTCGGTGTTGTCGGCCTTTTATTTTATGATGGGTCCGGCAAGCCGAATCAAAGATGTATTGTTTTGGCTGTTTTTTCTGTTCTGCATTGCCATCGTTTTGGTGTAAGACAGGGCAGAATTTTAGAAGAATTTGAGGATTTTTTTTCGAGGCGCTTGCGGCAGGGATTGAGCCAGGTTGCCCGCAAGGGTGCCGAAGTCTGGCCCGCTAGGTGCGGAGGCGACTTCAGGAGCCCCCGCAAATCAGCTGGGCCAGCCTTTCGGCAACCGCGGACAACCGGTGAAAGCCCGTCAGCCGCCCCCAAAAATCAACATAGTGCTGCCTGCCGTCCATAGGCCAATCCTGCCCAGAAACGAGCTACCGATTCGGGCCCCCTGGGGGAAAACGGCCCCCCAAAACAAAGGTACGAAGGCCCCTGCCGTTTATCCGTTTGTTAAACGTTTAATATACGTTTACCCAACGGATAATTTCTACAACCCACTTAACCAAAGGCTTTCCCGAGGCATGAAAAATCTGCTTTCCGGAACCCTATCTTTGCACTATGCCCGAACCACGCCACGCCGTACTTAGCGAACAGCTCAAATCGCTGACCGACCAGCCGGGTGTTTACCGCTTTTTCGATGCCGAAGGCAAACTGCTGTACGTCGGAAAGGCCAAAAACCTGAAAAAACGCGTCAATTCCTACATTCAAAAGGAGCAAGACAGCGCCCGACTGCGCGTGCTGGTGCGCAAAATCGACCGCATCGAAACCCTGGTTACCGAAACCGAATGGGATGCCCTGCTGCTGGAAAACAACCTGATTAAAGCCCTGCAACCCCGCTACAATATTCTGCTGCGCGACGATAAAACCTATCCCTGGATCTGCATTAAAAAAGAACCCTTCCCCCGCATTTTCAGCACCCGAAAACGGCTGCACGACGGCTCAGAATACCTGGGACCCTTCGCTTCGGTTAAATCCATGCGCGCTGTGCTTGAGCTTATTCGAAGCCTTTACCCCCTGCGCAGCTGCAAACTGAACCTGACACCCGAAAACATCGCCGCCAATAAATTTAAAGTCTGCCTGGAATACCACCTGCAAAATTGCCTGGGCCCTTGTGTAGGAGAACAAAGCGAAACCGATTACCTTGAAATGGTGGCCGAAGCCAGGGCCATTGTGCGCGGAAAAACCGGATCGCTGCTCCGCGAACTTAAGCAACAAATGACCGATCTGGCCGCGCAATACCAATTCGAAGAAGCACAGAAAATTAAGCAAAAATGGGAGAGCATTGAACGCTTTCGAGCCAAATCGGTGGTGGTGCAGCTGGGCATGGAACACATGGATGTGTTTGCCTTTTACCGCGACAGCGACGAGGTCTATGTGCATTACCTCCAAATTTCGGAAGGCGCCATTGTGCAAGGCTTTACCCTGGAATTGCAACCCCGATTGGACGAAACCGACAGCGAACTGCTGCTCATGGCCATGTTGGAACTCCGCCTGCGCTTTGAAAGCGAGGCCAAACTGGCTCTGCTGCCCTTTTTGCCCGATACCGATTTTCAGGGACTCAGCTTGCAAGTGCCGCAACGGGGCGAAAAAAAGGCCCTGCTCGACCTGGCCGAACGCAACATCCGATTTCACCGCAAGGAAAAACTCAGCCAACTCTTGGTCAAAGACCCCGAACGACACAGCCGCCGAATTCTGGAAACCCTTCAGCGCGATTTGCACTTGAAAACCCTGCCTGAACACATGGAATGCTTCGACAATTCTAACTTTCAGGGCGCTTTTCCGGTTTCGGCCATGGTCTGCTTTAAACAGGCCAAACCCAGCAAAGCCGATTACCGCCACTACAACGTAAAAACTGTCGAAGGCCCCGACGATTTTTCAACCATGAAAGAGGTGATTTCGCGAAGGTACCGCAGCTGTGTCGAACAACCCGAAACCCTGCCCCAACTCATTGTGATTGACGGAGGCAAAGGACAATTGAACGCCGCTCTGCAGGCCTTGAACGAATTGGGTTTGCAAAACAAAGTCGCTGTGATTGGCATTGCCAAGCGGCTGGAAGAAATTTACTTCCCCAACGACCCGGTTCCCCTGTACCTGGACAAACGCTCGGAATCCCTCAAGGTAATTCAACAGATGCGCAACGAAGCCCACCGATTCGGCATTACCCACTACCGGAATCGCCACCGGGCTTCCTTAAAAAAGTCGCAGCTGGAAGAAATACCCGGAATCGGAAAAAAACGGGCGGCCGACCTGCTGAGCCGGTTTAAATCGGTGCGCCGAATGCAAACCGCCACCGAAGAAGAATTGCAGGCGGTGGTCGGACTTGAGGCCGCTCGACGCATTTTGGCGTTTTTTAACGCCAATTCCGCAGATAATACCGGCGAAAACCGCTCCGAACCCCCGCAGATGTAGCCCCCAAAAAACAGCGATTTTCCCTACCTTTGTGGCTCTGCATCTTTAATTCCCTTTTCTATGGCTGCCATGCGTCAGTCCTTGCAACAAAAACTTCAACAAAAGTTGAGTCCTCAGCAGATTCAACTTATGAAGCTGTTGCAGGTGCCCGTAGCCGCTCTGGAACAGCGCATTAAAGAAGAAATCGAAGAAAATCCGGCCCTAGAAGAAGGCCCCGACGATCCCGAGCAGGAGCCCGAAGCCGATTTGGGCCAAGACGACAGCGCCGAATCGAACGAGAAAGACCTGGACTTAGGCGATTACCTGGACGACGACGATTACCCTTACTACAAAACCCAAATCAACAACCAAGGGCCCGATGCCGAACACCGCGACATTCCCTTCTCGGCCGGCCCCAGCTTTCAGGAACAACTAACCGTACAAATTGGCTGGCATGCCCTGAACGAAACCGAACAGATCCTTGCACGCCACATCATTGGCAACATCGACGAAGACGGCTATTTGATGCGCGAGGTCGATGCCATGGTTGACGACCTGGCCTTTTCGCAAGGCATTGAAACAGAACCCACCGAGCTGGAGCGGATTTTGAAGGTGGTGCAGCAATTTGATCCGCCCGGCGTAGGAGCCCGCGATTTGGCCGAATGCCTGCAACTGCAACTCAAGCGAAAAAGCAAAACCGCCTCGGTGATGCACGCCTTAACCATGATGGAATCGTTTTTCGAAGAGTTCAGCAAAAAGCATTTCGAAAAAATTCAAAAACGCATGGGCTTGACCGAGGCGCAAATGAAAGAGGCCATTCAAGAAATTACCCATTTGAATCCCAAGCCCGGCAGCAGCGCAGGGGCAGCCCAACGCAATGTGCCGGTGGTGGTGCCCGATTTTAGCTTGCAGGTTGACGAAGATAAATTGGAACTGAGCCTGAACGGAAAAAACGCCCCCGAACTCCGGGTTTCCAGGCATTACCACGACATGCTTGAGGGCATCGCCAAGCAAAAACGGCAACCCAACGACCAAGAAAAGCAAACCCTGCAGTTTGTAAAGCAAAAACTGGACTCGGCACGCTGGTTTATCGACGCCATCAAGCAACGGCAACACACCCTGATGTTGGTAATGCACACCATTTTAGAACTGCAGCGCGAGTATTTTGTTAGCGGAGACGAAACCAAACTCAAACCCATGATTTTGAAAGACGTGGCCGATCGGGTGGGTTTGGACATATCCACCATTAGCCGGGTGGCCAACAGCAAATACATTGAAACACCCTGCGGCACCTTGTTGCTGAAAAGTTTTTTCTCAGAGTCTTTATCGACCGACAGCGGCGAAGAGGTTTCCACCCGCGAAGTGAAAAAAATACTGAGCGATTGCATCGAGGGCGAAGACAAGCGCAAGCCCATTACCGACGACCGTCTGGCCGATATCCTTAATGAGCGGGGCTACAACATTGCCCGGCGCACCGTTGCCAAATACCGGGAACAGCTCGGCATACCTGTAGCGCGCCTGCGCAAAGTATTCTAATGGGCTGGCGCATTGTTTCTCTGATTCTGCACCCCATTTGGTTGCCCATGGCCTCGGCCTTTATGCTGTTTGGCTTTAATCCCTTTTTTGTGGCGCATTTCGACCTAAAAATGGCCCTGCGCATAGGGGGCAGCATCGGCTTTGCCACCGCGCTTGTGCCCGGCTTGCTGCTGCTCAGCATGCGCAACCTGGGTTGGGTAGAATCTCTTGAATTGGAACACCGCTCCGACCGAAAATTTTTGCTGTTCGCCGCTCTGGTCTGCCAGTATTTCTGCTTTCAAAGGCTCAGTGGTTCCTTGCCCAGCCCCTTTTTAGACTTCGCTCTGCTGGGCAGTTTGCTGTTGGTCGGTTTCACCTTTGTATTCACCTTGTTTTTCAAAATCAGCCTGCACGCTGTGGGTTGGGGAGGCCTCACGGGAATGATTATGGGCTTTAGCCCCAGCTACTTAAACTCCTTTTTCCCGCTGCTTTGCGGCAGCATTTTGCTGGGCGGACTGGCTTTGACGGCTCGCCGGGCGCTGGGCGCGCACCGCTGGGTCGAGCTGGGGCTGGGTTACGCGCTGGGCATCGGCGTTTTCTCGGCCTATTTCCTGTATTTGTTTATGGACTGATTCCCGCGTCCTGCTTCGGGTATCTCAAAAGGCTTGTTTTTTTTTGGGGGGCGGCCGGGCGGGCTTTCACCGGTTGTCCGCGGTTGCCGAAAGGCTGGCCCAGCTGGTTTGCGGTGGCTCCTAAAGTCGCCTCCGCACCTAGCGGGCCAGGCTTCGGCAGCCTTGCGGGCAACCCGGCTCAATCCCTGCCGCCGTGGCCTGACTGCCCTGCTATGGAAAAAACATTCATAGCTAAGTTGTAGCAGTCTAATTTTTTAGCCACGCATGAACGAATAGATGGGCTTAGGCTTTTGTGGCTAATTTTTTAGCCACGAATGCACGAATATTTCTGGCTATAACGTCAGCCGCGCATGAACAAATATATGGGCTTAGGCTTTTGTGTCTAATTTTTTAGCCACGATTGCACGAATGGGTGTGGCTATGTTGTTAGCACCCAAATTAGCTGAGCTACAACCCCTTCACCAATTCTGTTAAGGGCAAGCGTTGCCTTGGAGTCCATTCTCGGGTTAAATAGGGTTCGTCAAGCAGTTCAGGCATTCCGGGGTAGCCCAGCACAAAAAAGCAGCCAATTTCGTGGGGGCGTTCTTCCTGGACCAAGGCAGCCGCTTTTTCAGCATCGTAGCCTCCCATCAAATGGCCCAATATACCCAACTCGGCAGCCTGAATAAACATAGACGACATGGCCGCTCCCAAGTCGAACATGGCATGCCGGTTGGCTACCTTGTATTCGGGCAGTTCGGTTAAGGTGTAAGCCAAACCCATTATGGGAGCGTTCCCTGCCCAGGCCTGGTTTCCAGAACTTAACACATTGAAAAAGGCCTGGAAACGCTCTGAGTGCCGAAAACTGATTTCGAACCGCCAAGGCTGGGCATTCATGCTGCTGGCCGACCAGCGTGCCGCCTCAAAAATGGTACGCAAGTCCTGAGCCGATGGAAGCTCGGGCCCAAAGGAACGAATGCTCCACCGGTTGCGAATGGCCGGCAATAGAGCATCGGGTAGGTTGTCGGTTTTGGCAGCATGGGCCGAAGAAACAGGAATACTCATAGCTGCATAGGAATTTCCATCAATAACGCATAGCTGCCGCTTTTGGTTGTAAATTCAAACTCCGTAGCCTCGGTCATGCCTAAGGCATCGCGGCGCTGCAGGGCTTGTTCTCCGATTTGGGCATCGCCCTCAATCACAAAAAAGTACATTCCATTTCCGGGCTTTTTCAAACTGTAACGGTGCTTGCTGCCGGCATCGGCCTCAATCAAATGAAACCAGGCATCTTGGTGAATCCAAACTCCCTCGTCGTTCGGGTTGGGCGACAGAATTTGCTGCCAGCGGTTTTTGCGGTCGGCCGCTGTAAAGGTAAGCTGGTCGTAGCGGGGTTGAACCTGCTTTTCACGCGGAAATACCCAAATTTGCAAGAGCTGGCAAGGCTCTGACCCATGCCCGTTGAACTCGCTGTGTTGAATACCGGTTCCGGCACTCATTACCTGAATTTCTCCGGCCCTAATTATGCCTTCGTTGCCCATGCTGTCGCGGTGCTTTAGCATGCCCGACAACGGAATGGTGATGATTTCCATGTTGTCGTGCGGATGGGTTCCAAATCCCATTCCCCCGGCCACTTCGTCGTCGTTCAACACGCGCAGGGTTCCAAAATGAATGCGGGCAGGGTCGTAGTACCCCGCAAAACTGAACGTATGCCAGGTTTTTAACCAACCATGGTTGGCATGGCCGCGGCTGTTGGCGGCATGGAAAGTGGTTTTCATGGGGTTTGTGGTTTTAGGGTTTCGGGTAATTGCCCAAACGCCTTGTCTGGCTAAAAGCCCGGTGAACAAGGTGCCTAAGGCGGTGGCTTTTAAAAATTCGGTGCGTTTCATGGTTCCGGAAATAAGGCGGTGTTTAATTCAAATTGAAAATCAGACAATGGACCAAAGCGGCGCAGGAGTTTTACCTCTTTGTTTTGGCGAAGGGCTTCAGACATCAGCCAGCGGTCGGTGGTTTCGCCAAAACTGCCGCTCAACACCAAAACATCAAAAGGCATTAGGTGCAGCAGTCGCATGGCCGAAGGCGCATCGCTGGCCAACAAGAGTTCCCTGTGTTCGCCAGTACCCAAACGCTGCAATTGGGGTAATTGTTCAGTCTGACTGCCCGTAAGTAGAATCCGAAGCATGGACATAGTTGTACCT
>VGMT01000050.1 GCA_016866335.1 Bacteroidota bacterium
TACGGCCCTCAAGCGCAATTTGGGCGTATGTGAGTATTGATCATCGGGGTTTCTTTAAACCTTCATCGTTTATTGATTTTGTTAACCCAAACCAAACTGCGCCTGTGCGTAAGCCATCAGACTTTCTAATAACCTCCCATTTAAACATTTCAATTTTTAATAATATCCAGCCTGTTTATTGCCTATTTCTCACTAAAAATCGGTATTTTTATTTATGAAATTTATCCAAGGAAAACCCCGAAATCAGTGGGAGATGTATTGCCTGGGTGCGCATGTCGATGCCGATAATGAGGTTCGTCTGATTGACCTGTTCGTGGATAGCTTGAACCTATCTGAGCTTGGGTTTAAGGTCGATTACCAGGAAATGGCCGGCCGGCATACCATCCTGGAACTCTGCTCCGCCGTTTCATTTACGGCTACTTGAACCGCATTCGTTCCAGCCACAACTCGAGAAGGAATGCAAGCGCAACCTGGAGCTTATATGGCTCATGCCTAGGCTAAAGGGAATTTCAATTCCAACCTAACTTTAACTACCTTGAGCTCTGTAATCTAAAACCACATGAAAATCGGGCGCCTTTTTTGTTTCTTACTCTTTTTCCTGTTTAAGGGAATGCAAGTAAACAGCCAAATTACCATCGGTTCGACGCACATGCCCGGCAGCGGCGATACGCTTCGCTACAGCTTGGCCGAGGCCGCCTCGGTGAATAATGCCGCATTGAATGCCACCGGAGCCAACCAAACCTGGGATTTTTCTCAGCTTAACCCCCAATCTCAAGGACTGAATGAATACAAACTGGCCCTGCAAATCAATCCTGCCTATTCTTTGTTTTTTGGAATTACTGCCTATGGGTTAAAAACCTTTGACACCTTGAATTTAGGAACCATTCAATTGACCAAAGGCTATGATTTTTTGAGCAAGAACAATTCTGTGTTTAAAGCAGTGGGCCGGGGGCTAAGCTACCAAAACCTACCAGTGCCCTCCTTTTATACCGACGACGATGAAATTTACCAGTTCCCTTTGCAGTTTGGCGACAACGACAGCTCTACCTTTCGGGTGGCTTTTGATTTGGGAGGCACCATTGGACTGGTTCAAAAGGGTTCCCGCCGAAATCAAGTGACGGGTTGGGGTTCCATTACCACTCCGTTTGGAACTTTTAATGCGTTAAAAGTAGAAACCACGGTTTGGCAGACCGACAGCATCAGCATCAGTGGATTTGGTCTGCCGCCCATTCCCAGCACCCGGGTTTGGTACAGTTGGTGGTCAACGGCTAGCAAAATGCCCATTTTTGAGGCTAGGGGTTTGGTTCTGCCCTTTTCTTCCAACCCTGTTTTTACTGAATACCGCTTTCGCGATCAGTTTAGGGCCTGCCTTGGATATGTAGTAGCCGATTTTGCCGCCAATCAAACCCAAGGAACCACCACCGATGTGTTTCAGCTTCAAGATCAATCTCAATGTGCCCCTGAAACCTATTTTTGGAATGTTCAACCTGCCACCTACACCTGGATGAATGGAAGCGCCGCCAGCGACCCCAACCCCAGCATTCGTTTCGATGCGGCGGGATATTATAGCCTGGGTCTAACGGTGTTTAAAGGATTTGCCTTGGATTCAGAGCAAAAAACAGATTACATTTTAATCGCACAGAGTTCTTTGGATTCAGAAGGGCAGGCCCTACCTGTGCTGCAGCCAAATCCCTGCACTGTTGGGCAGCCTGCTGTGGTCCGTTTTCCAGGCACCTTTCGGGTAAAATTGTTCAACGGTCTAGGTCAGGAACTAAGGGAAACCGATTGGCAATCTGAAACGGCCCTGCTCTCTGCTACGGGTTTGGCAGAAGGGCTGTATTGGGTTCAGGTCTTAAAGCAAGACGGCAGCTCGACTAAGTTGATGCCTTGGATGCTGATAAAATAGGCGCCACGTTAAAA
The DNA here is from genome assembly GCA_016866335.1 of Bacteroidota bacterium. GTDB lineage: Bacteria > Bacteroidota > Bacteroidia > CAIKAF01 > CAIKAF01 > CAIKAF01. Next base: position 1,921 of record VGMT01000050.1, read on the forward strand.
TTGGCCTTTTCTTTCTAAAACTGCGTTTAAGAAACAAGAGGCCTGCGGCAGGGATTGAACCAGGTAGCTCGGCTGTTGGGCGGGCTACTGCCCGCGTGCCGCGCAGGCGACCTTGGGAGCCCGCGCAAGGCCGCTGGGCAGTTGCCCGGCCACGGCCGACTACCGGTGAAAGCCCGCAGCCGCCCCAAAAATTAATTACCGACTTTCCTTATTTGATGAACATTTTTCAGCGCTTCTCGTTTACCTTACACTATGAAACCACTGATTCGAATTACCCGCAAGGAGCATTTTAATGCCGCACACAAAATGTTTCGGCCCGATTGGACCGAGCAGCAAAACGAGGCTGTTTTTGGAAAATGTGCCAACCACAACTGGCATGGGCATAATTACGATTTATTTGTAACCATCGAAGGAACTGTTCATCCAGATACGGGTTATGTTGCTGATTTAAAGGCGCTAAGCGAAATGCTGAAACGGAAAATTGTCGATGTTCTTGACCATAAAAACCTAAATTTAGACGTCGCCTTTATGCAAGGAATTTTGGCCAGTACCGAAAATTTGGCCTTGAAAATATGGGAAGAAATTGAGCACGAAATTCCAAGATTGGGAAATTGTACCCTGTATAAAATTCAACTTTTTGAAACAGAGCGCAATTTTGTTGAGTTGGTTCGGCCCTAAAAAAACAAAGTAAAATCCTGGGGTTTAGGCAGGCTTAACCGAGCGAAAATACAGGAAAGAGCAAGCTGCGTACGCCGGCAAAATAAGCCAAAACCAAACCACCGAAGTACATAGAAAAAGAACAAGAGCGAAACTTATAAATAAAATTCGGTAGCGTAGCTCAAAAAATGAAAACCGCAAAGACTTTAAACTGAACAGCCAAATAGGGGCGTTAAGCAGGTAAACAGAGAGCGCGAGTGAAATTCCCATAGCCCAGACTGGGAATTCTTGAAATTTGATGCCCGATTCTACGTTGAGCGTCCACCAGATTCCTGCCCAGAAAAGGGCGTTTGCCGGGGTGGGTAGGCCTTTAAAATGCGTACTTTGTCCATCATCTAAATTAAATCTTCCCAAACGAAGTGCGGAAGCGGGTAAAATGAGCCAGCCCAAAACCGAAAGGGCTTGCATGCTTGGGTTTGTGCTGCTTTCTAGAATTTGAACCGCCATGGCCGCGGGCAAAAAGCCGAACGAAATTACATCAGCCAGAGAATCCAATTGCTTGCCGAGGGGGCCTGAAACCTTTAGCATGCGCGCCAGGGCCCCATCAAAAAGGTCAAGAAGCAGGCAGGCCGCCAAGGCCAACATGACCCATTTCCCATTCCAAGTATTCAGGTTCGAAATGGCCAAAGCCCCAAGGCTGGCGTTGGCCAGCGTAAGCATATTGGGAATCCAATTTAAAACCCGTTTCAGTTGTTTGAAAAATTCCATTCTATCGCAAAAGTAGTGTAAATTAGCGCTCTAGTAGATGAGCTTACAATCACGCTTTATTTTTAGCGCTTGGGGTGCGCTTTCAATGTTTGGACTTTTAGGCCAAACGCCCAAGTACGCCAACGCCTTTTACGACGTAGGAATTGGCGCGCGCGGCATTGCCATGTCGCAAGCGGTGGTAGCCTCGGCAACCGATGTTACGCCTGCTTTTTGGAATCCGGCGGGGCTAACCTGGCATGGAAATTCCCGAAGAGTTGACCATTCGAATTTTCAATCAGGCAGGGGTAGTGGTACGCGAAATAACCCGCAATGAATTGGGCCCCATCCGAGTTGGGCACAACATTACCGAATATGCCTGGGATGGAACCGATGAATTTGGCGACAAACTGGCCACCGGCGTGTATATTTTTAGGGTGTACGCCAAGCAGCAAGGCGAAGAGTTGGAAGTTCGCAGCAGCGGGGCCGACCGGTTTTTCCGCGAGGGCTTTGGTAAGATGTATTTGATGCGGTAACTCGCTTTGGGGGCAGCTCTATGGCTGCGTTTAATGGGTTTTATTTTGGTCGGCAGCAAAGGCCACTCAGCACCTTCTAGCATGTTTATAATGCTTCCAAATAAAAATGTAGTACGTTTTTTGAAATTAGTTGGGCTTGATGACGCTGTTTTTAATTTGGTCAATTCGGTAGCCACCAAATTAGTAAGCCCCTAGACATTTCGTTCTAAAAATGAACAAAAATGCCCCCCAAAAAACGCCTTCCAATCCCTTCCCTTAAATCCGCTTATCACGCATCCCCGCCAAAACTCCCGCCAAAAGCAACAGGCCAGCATACAAAACAATCAGCCACATGGGGTCTTTGCTGCCTTCCCAAATGACCGTGGTTAAAACCGTTAAAAGCACTCCCCCCGCATTGCCTGCCAACATAATCCACGATGTGGCTTGCCCAGCCAAGGCCGAACCTGCCTCTTCTTCCGAAGCAGCCAAAATCAATGGATACCCTGTTAAAAATACCATGCCGGTAACGAAACTTAGTCCAAACAGTCCCGCCAAAGGCAAGGGCATACCCAACAGCACTCCAATGCCCAGCATGCCCAGCCAAGCAGCCCCACGAATAAACGGCCGACGTTTTTTTGTTTTATCTGAAATAGGAGGTATGGCCACCGCCCCCACAATTCCACCCAAAATCAACAGGGCAGCAGCCAGGCCCGCATCATCGGCCCCCACTCCATATTCCCGAAGCACCCATTCCATGGCGGCCATCAATCCATTGAATACCCCCAACGCCAGGCCCGACACCAAACTTAAAACCAGCACGCCCGGTGTTTTTAGGCTTAATTTCGGTTGATTTTGGTCTTCATGGCCTTGGGTAAGGTTGTTGCCGCGAATGTTACCCAAGCCCTCGGCTCCAACAAATCCAAGCAATCCCACAACCGCCAGACCTGCAAAAACAGCGTCGGCCAAAAACAAAGAATCTCCCTGAACCAACTCGGGAGTAAGTCCAATGCCCAAACCCATTCCAATAAACATAGAAGCCGATCCCAGTCCGGTGGCGGTGGCGGCCAAATCGGCCGGGAATCGCTCTGAAACCAGTTTCGAAATTCCGTTTACCACCAAAGGCTGCCCCAGGGCAATGCCTGCCTGCATGGCCAGCAACCAGTAAAAACCTCCGTCGTACAGCCGCCCCAATGAAAAGGCAGCCATCAGCAATCCGCCCAAAGCCACCACGGGAGCGTATCCACGCCGGTCAATCCACCTACCTGAAGGCTGCGACAGCAGCACGTACAGCAGGGGAAAAACCATCATTAGCAGCACATTTTCGCTGTCGCCGGTTCCGTATTTGTCTTTAAAGAGGGGCCCAAGGGCCGCATAATTCAACCAAAAAGCCTGGGACATGGCGGCCATCAGACCAAAAAAGCCAAGAACAATCCATCGTTTCATAGGGAGGTGTTTGGCACTAAAATAAAAAAAAGGGCTGAAAATCAGCCCTTTTTTAAACCCTTAATCACAAAAAACCAATTACATAGCAGCCAAACGCTTCATCATTTTTGATTTGATGTTGGCGGCTTTATTTTTATGGATAATGTTGTTTTTTGCCAATTTATCAACCATTTCAGCGGCTTTCGACATCAAGCTCAAGGCATCTTCTTTCAACGTAGCCAGCTGAAATTTCTTCAAAACCGTACGGGTTGATTTATGTTGATACCGATTGCGCAGACGCTTGGTCTCGGAATTTCTGATGCGCTTTTTTGCTGACTTAATGTTTGCCATTCAATTCATTTTTAGTAGCCCATAGGGGAATCGAACCCCTGTTTCAAGAATGAAAATCTTGCGTCCTAACCCCTAGACGAATGGGCCTTATGTAAACTTGGGTTGCAAAAGTAAGTAAAAATTTGAATTTCGCAAAGGCTCCCTCTTGTTTGCGAAAAAAATCAGGTTTCAGGGTCTTTTTTTGTGTTTTTGGGCGCTTATCCGGCTGTCTCTGCAAGTCCTCGGCGCCGCAGGCACAGCGGCAGCGCACTGCGGTGGCTCCCAAGGTCGCCTCCTCGTTGCGGCCGCTGTAGCCTGCCCCGCCTGTGGGCTTTCCGTTCCATCCGGAGCGCCGCCCCGTCCAGCGCTACGGAAGTACGTTGAACTCAATCACAGATAAACTCAGGGTATTGGCCCCCGCCGCTAAGCTGGTTTGCGCCGGCAACCACACCGGCATTGGGGTGTAAACCCCAAACGATTGGTTGCCGTCGGCCGACCAGTCTTGGTACGAACGCCCGCTAAGAAATACCGTATTCCCGTCTACAAGCATTGAGGTGGAGAGGGCAACATTTGTTCCGGTTGTATGCAAGGTAGATGTTGACAAGGCCGAGGTTACTTTCCAAACTTTGTTTGCAGGAACAGTATCAACCGTGCTGACCATCAATACCCGATTAAATTGCAGGGTTCCCTGGGCCTTAAGTCCCGCCATTCCCAACAGCAACAAACAAAAAACTGCTTTCATTTTTTGCTTTAAAGGTATAAAATCCCAACGCCTCGGCTGCCTACCTTTGAATTTCTTTGGCTACGACAAGCTCATTACCCCTTCTACCAGTACATCTAAATCGCGCAAGGAGGTGTACACATGCGGGGTAATCCGCACTCCCTTCAAGCCTTCATAATCAATGGCCACGCAATGCACTTTGAAATTTCCGAACAAATGCTGTTCAATTTCAGCTCCGGTTTTTCCTCTATACCCCAAATGCACCAAGGAACAACTGGATTCGGGGCTCAAAGGAGTATTGATTTCTACATCGGCCTTCGAGGCCACTTTCCCGGTCCAATAGCTTTTTAAGTACTGAAGTCGGGCATGCTTGTTTTCGTTCCCAATCAACTGCTGAAAATCCAAGGCCTCGCGAATGCCTTGTTCCAAAGCGAAATTTCGGGTTCCCAAGCTTTCAAACTTCCGAATGTCGTCGCTTTCGGGTTTTTCAGGAGCCAACAACGGCCAAACCGAAGCAATTTTCTCTTTTCGTATGTACATCATTCCGGTGCCAAAAGGCGCGCTCAGCCATTTGTGCAAACTGGTTCCGTAGTAGTCGCAGTTTAAATCGGGAATGGAGTAGGGCACATGGGCGAAGGAATGGGCGCCGTCGCACAGCACCTCTATGCCCCGGGCTTTGGCTTCGTTGGCAATCTCTTTGACCGGCAATATCCGTCCGTTCCAGTTTATTAAATGGGTTACATGCACCACTTTTGTCTTTTTGCTCATTTTCGACACATAGGCCTCTTTGACCTGTGCATCGCTCATGCGCACCGGATCTAAATTCACGTACACCAGCACAATTCCTTCTCTTTTTTCGCGCTGTTTCCATGCGTTCAACATGTTGGGGTAATCGTACCGATCCACCAAAACCTCGTCGCCCTTTTTTAGGTTTAGGCCAAAGATGATGGTTTCAAGGGCTTCCGAAGCATTTCGGTTGATGGCCAGTTCTTCCGGACTGCAACCGGCGTATTCGGCCAGTTCCCTGCGCAAAGGTTCGCGGCCTTGGTCTAAAATGCGCCACATATAGTAGCTGGGCCCTTGGTTGCTTTGGTGGTAGTGCTGGTCCACGGCATCCTGAACGCTTTTGGGCTGTGGACTCACTCCGCCGTTGTTTAAATTAATCAGGTTGTAATTCAAGGTATAGCATTGCCGCACCCAAGCCCAAAACGCTTCGTCTTTGGCATTTTCTTCGGGACTGTTTGCTTTTAAGCGGGGTTGCCATTTCAGGGCTTCTTCTTTCCAGTTGGCCGATAAGGCCATGTTGGGTAGTCCAACGGCAGCGCCAGCGGTCAAAATGCCGGCCTTGCCCACAAACGATCGACGCGTAATTCCCATAGCAGTAGGTTTTTGCACAAGGTAATGGATTTGTTTTGAGCTTCAAAATGCCTCTGCAATTAAGGTGGTGTGCAAAGGCGTGCACTCCCTTTTCGTATCTTGTCCCCATGTCTGTTATTCATTTACTCAAAGCCAGTGCCGGAGCCGGAAAAACATACCGATTGGCCTATACCTACATTCGCTTAGCTCTGCAATCCAAAGGCCAATGGCAGCGTATCCTTGCCGTTACTTTTACCAACAAATCTACCCGGGAAATGAAGGACCGGATTTTGAGCAGCTTAAGCCAATTGGCCCAAGAACCTCTGAAAAGTCCTTATTTTAAAGAACTGTGTTCCGATCTAAACCTGCCTCCCGACGATTCCACCGAACTTCAAGAAAGGTCTATGCAGCTGCTTAGTGAGTTGCTGCAAGACTACGGCCGCTTTCATGTGCTTACCCTCGACAGCTTTATGCAACGCATGCTCCGTTCTTTGGCGCGCGAAATTGACCTGTCGGCTGGCTATGCCATCGAAATGGATCGAGATAAAATTTTGACCGACCTGGTGCAACGCTTAATGGACGAACTGAGCGCAAACAGCCACATTGCCCATTGGTTGAATCGCTTTGTGGCCGATCGGCTCGAGCTAGAAAAAAGCTGGGATTTCCGCCGCGACCTGATGGCCTTTGCCGGACAAGTGCTGGAAGAGAAATTTCAGCTAAAACAAGATGACTTGCTGGCTTTTCTCGAAAACGAAACAGCCATGGAAGCCATGCTGGGCTTTGCCAACAAACAGCTTGAAGACTGGTACCAAAACATTCGGTCTATGGCACAAACGGCCCAGCAGGAAATGGAAGATGCCGGATTTGGTATTTCTGATTTTTCTCATGGCGATAAAGGCGGCATTACCCTGATTAAAAAGGCCATGGATCCAGATGTGGAGGAATTGAACGGTGTGCAAGAAAAAGTCCGAATTGCTCAATTCGCTTCAAATCCCGAAGCATGGTTCAACGCTGCCAACCGCCGGGCGGGAGTGCCTCGCTGCGAACGCCTGTTCCAGGCCTATTGTGTTTTGTTTGATGCGATTGTGGAAACAACACCCCTGGCCTTTTCCTGCTATTTGCTCAAGAAAAGGGTGTACGAATTGGGCTTGATTGGGGAAATGATTCGCCTGCTGGGACAATGGAGGGACGAAGAAAACAAACTATCCATCTCTGACGCCGCGCCCATCCTTAAAAAGGTGATGGCCGACAGCAACCAGTCTTTTATTTTCGAAAAATGGGGCAATTATTTCGACCATTTTTTAATCGATGAGTTTCAAGATACCAGCGAACTGCAATGGACAAACCTGAAACCTTTGGTAGAAAACGGATTGGCCCAAGGCAAGGAATCCCTATTGGTGGGCGATGTGAAGCAAGCCATTTACCGCTTTCGAAATGGAGATTGGCGCCTGCTGGAAGAAACCGTTCCCCAGGAATTCGCTGGGCGGGTTTTGGCCGCCCCCATGAGGGAAAATTACCGGAGCCTTTTCGGTATTATTGATTTCAATAGGGCCTTCTTTGAATCTTGCCCCGAAATTATGGCCAACGTGGTGGGCCGGCAAGGACTTCCTGAAGAGTGGCTGAATAAGTTCCCTGAGATCTACCAAGACGCTGGCCAAACGCCCGGAAAAGCAGAGCAATTGGAATTTAGGGGCCTGGTTCAACTTAACCTGCCCATTCTCGGCGATAAAAAGGTGGAAGAAATCCGTAGAGATTGCTTTAACCTTACCATTAACCGGGTTCGCGATTTGCTGGACAACCATGGCTACCTGCCCGGACACATTGCCTTTTTGTTCCGCGACAACAAGGCCATCGATGCCTTCGTGGAAGCCTATCAGGAACGAAAAAAGGAGGAACCCCACTTGCACTGGCCCGACATTACCACCGAAAGCGCAGCCCGACTGCAAATTCACCCGGCCATAGTTATTTTATTGGGCGTTTTGCAGGCCTTAGGACGCAAACCCGATGCGGTAAGCTTGGCACAAGCATCTCTAAACTACCGCCGCTGGATTCTGCATGAAGCCGATGCCCAACCCGAACGAGCGGTTTGGAACCAAGACCCTTTTTTGCTTCGCATTGAACCCCTGCTCGAATCTTGGAGGCATGCCGCCTTGGTCGATGTTCTCCGAGATGCTGCCGTTGAATTGCAGCTGTTTAGCCATG
>VGMT01000051.1 GCA_016866335.1 Bacteroidota bacterium
ATGTATAAAAACCCCTAGATATGTTAGCCACAAATGCAAGATTTTTGGGGATTTCGAAGCCAAACCTCCGCACCAAACCTTAAGCCGCCCGGCCCGGAAGGGGCGAAATACCCTAGCACAGGGTGCAGCCCTGTGCATTCGTTCGGGCATCCGTGAATCCGCGAATCCGAATATCCGTCCAACCCTGCAACCATAAATCAACGCATCCGTGAATTCGAGCACCCGCAAACCCCGGCACCCCCGAATCCCTGCATTCATGTACCCCTCGATCCATGCCCTCCTAAGCCCGAAGCCAAACCTCCGCACCAAACCTCAAGCCGCCCAGCCCTGAAGGGGCGAAATACCCTAGCACAGGGTGCAGCCCTGTGCATTCGTTCGGGCATTAACAAATCCGTAAATCCATGACTCCGCGTGTTCGCGCAACCATAAATCCGTGCATCCTAAAATTCCATGCACCCGTGCATCCATAAAACCGTTCAGCCCTGCACCCACGCAACCATGCAACTGCCCCCCCATAATCAATAATCATCCAAAAACGCCTTGCAAACAGAATCCTACTTACCTTTGCAGTTCAGGAAAAAACACCTTACTCACGTTACGTTCCACGTGGAACATTTTAGTTTGGACCATGATCGATGTTTTTGATGTTATTGTTGTAGGAGGCGGACACGCCGGTTGCGAAGCCGCTGCGGCCGCAGCAAACCGCGGAGCTAAAACCCTGCTGGTGTCGATGGACCTGTCGCGCATAGGGCAAATGTCATGCAACCCAGCCATGGGCGGCATTGCTAAAGGTCAAATCGTACGCGAAATCGATGCCCTTGGCGGACTGTCAGGAAAAGTGTCCGACCGTTCCCGAGTCCAGTTCAAAATGCTCAACCGTTCCAAAGGCCCTGCCATGTGGAGCCCAAGAACCCAAAACGACCGACAACTCTTCGCTGACCTCTGGAGGCAATACCTTGAAGCCATTCCTCAACTGGAATTCTGGCAGGAGCCCGTAAAAGAACTCTGGATGGAACGAAACTCCCTGCGGGGCGTTGTAACAGCACGGGGAAACCACATCGCCGGAAAAACCGTTGTACTGACCTCGGGCACATTCCTAAACGGACTCATCCACATCGGTGAAAAAAACTACGGCGGTGGCAGGGCAGCTGAGCCCGCTGCATACGGCGTTACTGAACAACTGATAAGCCTGGGATTTGAATCCGGCCGAATGAAAACCGGAACCCCACCTCGCATCGACGGACGCTCCATCGATTACAGCAAAACCGAACGCCAAGACGGAGACGAAAATCCAGCCTGCTTTTCTTACGAAAACCTGAACCTGACCGACAAACAACTGCCTTGCTTCGTTACCTACACCAACCCCATTGTCCATGAAATTCTGGAATGCGGTTTCGACCGAAGCCCTATGTTCAACGGGGCCATTCAAAGCCAAGGCCCCCGATACTGCCCATCTATCGAAGACAAAATAAACCGCTTTGCCGACAAAACCCGACACCAACTCTTCATTGAACCCGAAGGCTGGAATACGGTCGAAATATACCTGAACGGCTTCTCTACCAGCTTGCCCGAAGACGTTCAATGGAAAGCCCTGCGCGAAATACCCGGCCTGGAAAATGCCCGCATGTTTCGGCCCGGATACGCCATAGAATACGACTACTTTCCTCCAACTCAACTCAGCCTTTCGCTCGAAACTCGACCCATCGAAGGACTTTTCTTCGCAGGTCAAATCAACGGAACAACCGGTTACGAAGAAGCCGCTTGCCAAGGACTTATGGCCGGAATCAACGCAGTGCAAAAAGTCCAAAATAAGGAACCCATTGTGCTGGGACGCGACGAAGCTTACATCGGTGTCCTCATCGACGACCTGATCCACAAAGGCACCGACGAACCCTACCGCATGTTCACATCGCGGGCCGAATACCGCATTTTACTCCGGCAAGACAACGCCGACGAACGACTCAGCCCTCTAGGCAATTCCCTTGGCCTCATCTCAAATAAACGCATCGAGGCCCTTGAAAAAAAGAGGGCCGATAGCCAAAGTTTGCATGCTTTTTTAAACAAAAACAGCGCGGAACCCAGCGAAATTAACCCTTGGTTGCAGGCGGTCGATAGCGCTCCCATTACCCAAAAAATCCGTTGGGCGCAGCTGCTCGCCCGACCCGGAATTGACCTGAACGGTCTAGCCCAAACCAGCAACAGCATCCGCTACGAACTGAGCTTGCGCTCAGTCGATTCCATCACCGACGCCGAAATCCGCATCAAATACGCCGGGTACATGGAACGCGAAAAAGACACGGCCGATAAAATCAAAAGACTCGAATACGTCAGCATCCCCGCCGACTTCGACCCCATGCTCATCCACGGACTATCCATGGAAGCCCGCCTAAAACTGCGGCAACAGCAGCCAAAAACCGTCGGGCAAGCTTCACGCATCAGCGGCATTTCGCCCTCCGACATCGCCATTTTACTCGTTTTCTTGGGCCGTTAAATCTGCATTGTTCTCGGTTCTACGATTGAATTTTCTTGGGCGGCAGCCGGGCTTTCCGGGCTAGTCCGCGGCTTTTGCCGGGGCAGGCAGGCTTCGCAGTAGCTCCTAAAGTCGCTCTGCTTAACTCTGCCTGCCAACCGGCAAAATCCTTGCGTGCTAGCTCCGTCAATCCCTGCCGCGACTCAAAACCGAAACCAAAAAATACAAAACAAACCCATCCAAAAATTCAGCCATACCTCCCGCCGTTAAGAATAAGACCTTTTCTTGGAAATCTAAGCCCCCGCAGCCCTAAGTATAAAAAAATACGGAATTCTCAGAGCCTTAAAGGGAGGTAATTTTTAGCCTAAATTATTGAAATTCAAACTAAAAATTAAAAATTTTTAGATGAGCCTAAATGGCTAGAATTGACCCGAAAACCGAACGTCGTTCTCGTACAGCAGGCGAATGTCGGGAATTTGATAGCGGAGCATGGCCAATCGGTCGATTCCAATGCCAAAGGCATATCCCGAATATTCTTCGGGGTCGATGTTGCAATTTTCCAAAACGGCGGGGTCAACCATTCCACATCCTAAAATTTCCATCCAAGCAATTTCTCCGTTGGCCTTTCTTCTACCAATGTCCATTTCGGCACTAGGCTCGGTAAAGGGAAAAAAGCTGGGCCGAAAACGTACCTCGAATTCCTTTCCGAAAAACTGATCCACAAAATAGTAGAGTACCTCTTTCATATCGGCAAACGAAACGTCTTTGTCAATAACCAACCCTTCAATCTGGTGAAATACCGGACTGTGGGTGGCATCGTTGTCGCAGCGGTACACCCTGCCCGGAGCAACTACCCGTATGGGCGGCTGTTGACTGAGCATGGTGCGAATCTGTACTCCACTGGTATGGGTTCTTAGCAAGCGATCTGGATTTCCCTTCATAAAAAAGGTGTCCTGCATATCGCGTGCTGGGTGATTTTCTGGAAAATTCAAGGCGGTAAAATTGTGCCAATCGTCTTCAATTTCAGGACCCGTAGCAACCCGAAAACCAATTCGGTTAAACAAAGCCGTTAAATCGCTTTCAACCTGTGTTAATGGGTGCAAACTTCCTTTTGGCAATGGAATGGAAGGCAAAGTAATGTCGGTCCAAGGCAATTTAACCTCCGAATCAAGGTTGTCGAGCGCTGTCTGGTACAGGGTATTGGCCTCGGTTTTAAGGCGGTTTAATTCAGAACCCCATTTTGGTTTTTCGGAACCTGGAAGGTCGCGAAACGCATCCATGGCCGTTTGAATCAAACCATTCTTTCCCAGCACATCACGCTTAAAGTTCTCGCAATCGGCTTTCGTTGTAAGCTTGGCCTCTTGAGTGCGCTGGGCTATTTCCTTTAGTAGGGTTTCCATGAATCTGCTTTGGTACAAAGATAATTGAGCGGTGCGATTTATGAGTTCTAAAAAAAATCTCTACCTTTATGTATAATATACTGCCATGATTCGCACGTTAACATCTGTTCTTCTTACCATAGGTCTAGCTTTTAGCACATTCGGATGCTACGAAGAGCCCACTCCTGGTACCGTAATTGTTACGGTTCTAGATTCTCAAGGGTTTAAAGTTTCAGAAGCTGAGGTTCGGTTTATTCAAACAGGAAACGGAGCCGGTATTGTTGATGTAACAAAGTATTCCAACGCAGCCGGTGAAGTTAGCTATACCCACACCGATCCCATTTCAGATTTGCCTTTAGAGGTCGTGTTGAACGTGAGCGGTAAAAAGGCTGATTTGGTGGGCCAAACGGTGGTGCGGATTATTCCCGGCGAAACCACCCGCGAAATTCTGCAGCTCTACAATTGATTCATGCGCAATCAGCCTAGGCCCGAACTTGAATTTCAGGCCGATTGGGCAGCCCTGCTAAAAACCCTAAGCGATGTTTTGGGCGATGCACCAGAATTGGAAGCGGTTCTAATGCTCATTGGACTTCAGGAAATTGGTTTGGGCCCCATTAAAATGAACAAACAGCAAAAAATGGAATGCCTGCATGTGGCCATTTGCTCTTTGCTTATTCCTTACGGATACTACAGCTTTATTGGCCGTGATGAAGACGGCTGGCCCCATTTTGAACTGCTAAAACCCGTGCCCGAATTGGCCCCTGCTCAACAACACCGCTTTATTAAAACCGCGATTTTAGCCTATTTTCAAGCCGAATAAGCCCTTTTCTTCGGTCATGAACGCCAACGGTTTCGGGCTTGGCGAAGGTGGCGATTTTTACCACTAAATTATACGAAGAACCGAACTCCGAATATAAGAAAAACTGTCATACGAGGCACTGGACCGCCACTTTTGCCAAAACCGTGTTATGCCTTCGTTGTTTCTTGGCCGATGTTGTCACAGTGCGTTGGCTTGGTGGCTCTTTTGCTTTTTTAGCGTTGACTTGTGCTGTTGGGAAAAAGCAAATGTGCCACCAAAAGCGGTGGCACATTTGCAAGTTAAATGTCTTTCGGGAATGGGTCGGCAAATCCCTTTTTACTTTCAAATTGTAGTTGTTCGCTGTCCTGCAACAAACATTTTTCAAGGTCTGCTATCATTTTTTCTTTTTCAATGTCTTGTCCAATAAACACCAATTCGTTCAATCTATCTCCCCATTGCTTACTCCATTTACTTTCAATATATTCTCGGTTGTCGGCAAACGATTGGTATTTTAATCGCTCATTAAAAGTCATACTTGCCCACCAAACACCTGCTTTTTCAAGACGAGATGAACCACCTGCTTGACTGAAATTTATGGCGTCATTTGGTCTTGATGCCAACCAAAATAGTCCTTTGGCTCTAATTACTCCGCTTGGATAATCTTCATTTAGATATTTCCAAAATCGTTCTGGATGAAATGGTCTTTTATTGCGAAACACAAAGGATGAAATGCCATATTCTTCAGTTTCGGGTGTGTGAACTCCGCCTTCCAGTTCTTTTTGCCAACCTGCTGAAAATTGTGCTTCTTCAAAGTCAAAAAGTTTTGTGTTCAAAATTTCCTTGGGTTCTACTTTGCTAAAATCAGAAGTCAAGATTTTAGCACTTGGATTTAATTTTTGAATGGATGCTTTTAACAGTCCAACAGTTTTCGCATCTACTAAATCCGTTTTGTTCAGAATAATCACATTGGCAAATTCGATTTGGTCAGTCAGCAAGTTTACAATGGTTCTGTAATCGCCTTCCATATCCGTTAGCTTGCGGTCAACTAATAATTCATTTGTTCCAAAGTCATTGAAAAAATTAAAGCAGTCAACTACCGTAACCATCGTGTCAATGTAACTGAATTTTGAAAGGTCAATTCCTTTTTCTTCGTCCACAAAGCTGAATGTTTGAGCAACAGGAACAGGCTCACTGATGCCAGTGCTTTCAATGAGCAAATAGTCAAATCGGCCTTCATTAGCCAATTTCTCCACTTCTATCATCAAGTCTTCCCGAAGAGTACAACAGATACAGCCGTTGCTCATTTCTACTAATTTTTCCTCTGTTCGTGAAAGCACATTTTGCTCGTTCACAAGTCTTGCATCTACGTTTACTTCACTCATATCGTTTACAATTACGGCTACTCGTAAGCCGTCTTTGTTGTGCAAAATGTGGTTAAGCAAGGTTGTTTTCCCTGCTCCAAGAAATCCACTTAACACGGTTACTGGTAATTTTTTTGTTAAAGTCATATTTGTTGTAACCATTGAATAATATTTTTAAGATGTTGCTCTCCATAAAGCGAAATGAACTTTTGAGTTTCAACATTTTTATTGTCTAGATAAACTGCCAAGCGTTGTGTTGCAAAGTCCTTTGTAAGGTTAATTTTACAGTCGTTTACAATGCAGTTTGTCCATTCGTTGAAAGTTTGTGATATCATTTTAATTTATGTTTACTTGATGCAACAATGTTGCAAAAGTAATCATTATCTTCGCAAACGCAACAATGTTGCAATAATAATTTATAGAAAGATGAAGTCAGCAAGAAATACTACTGCAAAAACTGAAATTCAAGAGTTGATTGTTTCATCTTCTGTGGCTTTGTCTCACAGCGAAATTCAGAAGTCGTTGGACGGTTTATGTGATAGAGTAACAATATACCGTGTCTTGGAAAGGTTAATGGAAGAAGGAGTCATTCACAAAATAGTGAATGTAGATGGTGTCGTAAAATATGCTGGTTGCCATTCTTGTTCTGTAAATCACAGTCATAACCACATTCATTTTAGCTGTCAAAAATGCAAAGCAGTTACTTGTCTTGAAGATGTTGAACCGTCATTTAAATTGCCTAAGAATTATAAAGTCAGCGAAATGAATTTTACTTTATCAGGTCTTTGTCCGCAATGCTTGTAAGTTAGTGGTGCGGTTGGGTAAAATTAAATGTGCAGCAAAAGCTTTGGTTTGTGTGGCCGCTTGCAGCTCTTTTAATTTTGCGAAGGATTGGCTTTTGTGGTTCAAAGTCAGCACGAATGTTGATTGTTAAACGGTCGCACTACAATGAGGCATAACGGTTTGCGTGTAGGCGCAGTTTTAATTGCGGCTGCGCGCTGTTAGGGGCTGAGGCTATATACTGCCTAGGATATGCTGAATTTGTTGCTGTAATTCTTCTAAATCATTTACAATTATTTCCCAGACAATTTCATAGTCTATTCCCATATAATCGTGAACAATTCTGTTTCTAAAGCCTCTTATTCGATGCCAATTAACATCATTAAAATTAACTCTAATTTCTTCTGGCATTCTATTGGCTGCTTCACCAATTATTTCAAAATTTCTAATTACTGCATCAAGTGTTTTGTCATCTTCAAAGAACTCTTTCGACGACATTCCATTTGTGTAGCTTTTGATTTTTTGAATTGATTCAATTATATCTCCTAGTAATAATTCTGGTTCTCGTCTAGACATATTCGAGCTCCTTTTCGATTGATCTTAGATACTTGTCTTTGATGCCTTTTTTTGAGACTAAATCAATTTTAACTCTTAACAACTGCTCTAGTTCATCTGCTAAATCAATAAATTCTGAACCAATTGGTCTATCAAATTCTACAAGAATGTCTAAATCGCTCTCATCTGTTTGTTGATTTCTAGCGTAGGAACCAAAAATAGCTAGGTTGCTCAAGCCGTATTTAATGCTGAGTCTTTGCTTATGAGCAAGAAGTGTATCCTTAACTGTTTTTAGATTTAACATGCTTAAATGTATGAAAAGTTTGATTTTGATGCAATTTCATTGTGTCTCTAGTAATTTCTGTCTGTCCCGGTAGCCTTTGCCCCTAACGTTTTTCGAGTAGGCGAATACCCGAAGGGTTGCGCTTACTCGCTGTTAAGGGCTGGTTTATTCTTTAATTACCTTAAATGTCTGCTTCATATTTTCTCCAACACTGAACATGTAAATTCCATCGGATAAATTGCCTAACTCAATTGTTGTATTTTCTTGGTTGATTATACCAGTCAAAACAACTCTTCCTGTGTTATCATAAATGGTGTAAACGTTACCGAAAAGTTTAATGCCTATATTTAGATTAATTATACCTTTCACAGGGTTTGGATAAATCTTAATATTAGTTTCGCCAAGCTCTTTGGACTCTTCAACTATAGTTGTTGTATTTTCCCATACCCTGCTTTCTCCATTTGGAAAATTAAACGCGCTGAGTTCAGTCATTATAAAAGCCGAGATATCAGAAAACCTGTCGAGTATCCGCTGATCAATCTGTGAATGTGAGTTGAAAGGTTTAGTAGGAGCCTGCTGATGTTGGGCTGCATAAACAACCATTGCTGCTAAAAAATAAGCACTTGGTAGGCCATGCGGTCCAGTATCTTCAAAAATTGACGTTGGAGCCATATCTGACAATATGCCTCCTGGCCGCCACAGTTTTGCACAAATCAATGAAGAAGGAATTAGTTTCGTGTTTGTAATTCCTGATTTAATTATTAAGCTATCTTGAAGATCTTTCCAAAAACCATTTGAATTCCCTAAAGCATAATTAAGGTATAGAGCCCATTGAGCAGCATTCGGAGGATTTCCTGTGTTTGTGACGGCATTCCAATCTTGACCATTCATAATATAGTTTTTTTCTATTTTGGGCCAGCATTCATACAAATACAAATTAACTCCGGGGTCATTCGCATTTAGCCAATTGAAAATAGAAGCAATACTGTCTGTTGCTTTTGGAATTGTGCCGGGTATTCTCTGGCCAATTGAACTACCATAATCAGATATGATTTCCCAATTCATGTAGGTCAGCACCACATTTTGGTGAGCACCAGAAACATAAGCCCCTCCCGGAGTCATCGCAGAACCATGGTTAGAAAATGTAAACGCCCAGCTATGATCGGGCGGTAGTGCAGTGGCGCCGTTTTGTCCCGGAGTATGTTTACCACTTGTAAGGCACACATCGCCTGCTGCGTTTTCTAACTCTGCTAACCAAAAAGGAATATTAGCTTGATTGTTTGGTAGCTTCTGATGCCAAATAAGGCTGTGTGCAAAATAATACGTACTTGTTGTTGTTTGGCCCAATAACATAAAGTATGGTAAAAGAATCAATGCTGAT
>VGMT01000052.1 GCA_016866335.1 Bacteroidota bacterium
GAGGGTAAGGCAAGAGGAGGTGGGAAGCAGCAACTTTTTTATGCAGCGTTTATTTCTGGTTGAGGCAGGCTCGCCCTAGGGAGTCCATTCTACTGTTGCAGTTTGCAGTTAGGATGCCACCGTATTGACCAGAACTCAACCACCTAGCCCAGCCCCAAAAAATCAGCCCCAAAAAAATCAGCCCCTTGAAATCGCCCAAAAAATTTCCTCCAACAATCGGGCGTCGTTCCCACACCAATTTAGCAGCCTCCAAAATTCCGGTACCACCCAAACCACCGAGTCGTGATCGCTGCTATGGGTGGGCTGCTCAAATTCGCATCTCGCCTCCAGGGCAATCAACCTTAAGTTTAATGCTCCCTCTTGCTCTACACTCCCCAAAACCTGCCCAACCTCCAATTCCATTCCCAACTCTTCTTTAAACTCCCGAATAAGCGCTTGCTCAGGCGTTTCTCCCTCAGCCACTTTCCCCCCAGGAAGTTCCCACAAGCCAGCGTTTGCCTTCCCGGCCTTTTTCCGCGCCGCCAAAAACATACCCTGCCTCCAAACCAAACCACAAACCACCAGTAGCTGACTCATGGTATTTTCTGCCAATGGTTGTTCCACATGCGGTAAGCCCCAAAAACACCTCCCACTTCTATATCTAAGGGTCTTAACATAAACCGATTCAGCCCAAATGCGTTTGCTTGAAAGTCGTAGGCGGTTAATATAATTCGGTAACGCATGCATGATCGGGCAGCAAAGCTAAGCGAGCAACGCGCCCAGCCTCCATCCAAACATCGGCTTCGAGCAGGATTTGCCTGGGCTATCCATTGCCCTTGGCCTTGCTCATTCACTTCCTCAACAAACAAAACCCCATTCACGGAATTACCTCGGCGGGCATCTACCCATAGGCTAGCTTCATAATCCTCCGCATTCAAACCAAGGGTGTCCAGCAGTACATGGTATTCGCTTCGGGAAATTTGTTTGGCTTTATTGCCAAAGGGCGGAGCATCCCGATAGTTTTCATCGGCAAGCAGGTTGATATGCACGGAATCGCTCTCGGACCTAATGGGTATAGAAAGAACCCGCATCCAATCTTCGGCTTTAATAAGCCCTAAACGGTAGGTGGAATCAACGGCTACGACTTTGTACGGCTTTCGATGCGACCAACGGGCTTGGCTCCAATCCAAGTCCTTTGGAAACAGAAGTGCCAGGGTCTTGCCCTTCAATGCCCGCTGAAAATAGGGACTCGGCCTGTACCAAGGCTCGCTCGAAAAGCCGCTGCTGGCTAAGGCCTGATTTTCGTTTGGCCGAATTAATATTCCGCCTACGGTTGGCACCTTCCCAAGTACACTTAAAACATAAGCCAAGCGCCGCAGCTCAACGGGGTTTTCGCCGGCAGTCATCAAACTGCCTTCAAACAAAAAGGGCTCGGTAAGCAAGGCCGCCGGTTTTTCGGCTTGCAACACCCTTAAGGCCGCTTTAAATTCTGCCGATTGATGGGATTCGGAATACAGGTTCGGCGTTTTCAGGTGGATGTCGGTTAAAAACCGAAGGTGGCCATGGGCTTCTATCCCTGCCGGCATCAAGACCAACACCAACAACAAACTGCGCCAACGGGGGGTGGTGTTTTTTAGGGCAGAGTAGAATGCCAGCCCAACCGAAAATCCAAGCACTCCGTACATGGGCCAGGCAAAACGCAGTACATACCGAAACTGCTTTAAGTAGGGTACCACTTCAAACAGCCACGAAAACCGACTCAAGCCAAACAAACCGCTTGCAAAAAGCAACAAAACCAAGCCGGCAAAAACGGCCGACTTCGGAAGGGCCTTGAACAGGAATTTACCGTAACCTAAAATTAAAACCCACAATAGGGCCCCCCATACCGACCAGGGAATAAAAGCAAACTCCCAGGCCTGGGAACTGCCGGCGTCGCCAACCCACTTGGTTAGCCATTCATTCACATGACCTACCCCAGGAATAAGCCACTGGGCTAAGCTCATTTGATTGTCGGTTGCACCCCACGGTTCTTGAGTTCGATAGGCAGAGGCGGGGTCGCTCCATTTTAAAACAACCACAAAAAGAAGCAAGGGTACGGCCAGCAGCAAGGCCCGAAACCAGTTTTTAAGTTTAAAGGGCTTCGCCAACAAAACCCACAACAGGGCAAAGGAACCGTTTACCAAACCTAAATACGGGTGAATTAACACCGATAAGGCAACCCAAAAAGAGGCAGTAAGAATAGGCCGAAGCGAATTGGATTGCTCGGTCCATTTGAGCAAAGCCAAACATAAATAGGGAAAAAGAGCGGTGTAAGCCAGAGAGAAGTTTCCGTTGTTTTTTAGCCACTGGGGAGCCAACAACGAAAGAGCCAAGGCCAAAACAGCGGCAGGCATCGCAGGCATGCTTTTGTAGCGTCCCACCCGAAACCATCCCACATGGGTAAACAGCAACTGAGCCAACACAAGTCCATTAAACACCCCTACCATATAGGGCCGAAGGCTGGGAAAAAGAGAAAAGAACCCCGCAGAAAACCAACACAACAACGGATTGGCGTCCAAGTAAAACAAATGCTCACCAAAGGGAAAAAACCAAGCTTCCATCCAATATCCCGAGGCTTGCCCCAAGGCGAACTCGGCATACACCCGAAATGCCCGATCGGCATCGCTCCAATACGAAAAAAGGACCTGATTTAGGTGAATAGGCAGGGGCCAGTACAGCAGCAGCACCGCCGCAAGGGGCAAGACCCAAGCCCAAAAAAGGGTTTTTGAAGCCTCAAGCCTCAATACAACAGGTGTTTTTTAGAACTGTTCTTCCAACCAGCTCTGTACTCAGAATCCACAAAGTAAATCTTCAAATCTGCACGGTATTCCGCATCGGTAAAAAACACTTTTTTCTTGGCTTGGTATTCCGATGAAACAAAAAACCACTTTCCGTCGTTTTGCCCGGCCTGGTATTCCGATTTTACTTTGTACACCAGCAGGTCGGCCCGGTATTCGGCATCTACCACGTATACTTTTACATCGGCCCGGTATTCATAATCTACGCTGAACACCTTTTGACCCATGCCAAAGGTTGAAAAAAGCATAAAAAGAAAAAACAAGGCAGGTTTCATACGCGGAGGCTTTGAGTAAAAGTATTGAATTCCTCTGTAAACTCAGCCAAATGAATGGCTCAATCAAACCGGTTAAGACTTGATTGGGGCCGGTTCCATAAGCCGAATTGCGCCCTTAACCTGACTGCCCAACAGGGCATATTCCAGCACCTGTTCCATGGTACTCACGTACTCAAAATGAATGCCGGCAAGGTACGAAGGCTCAATTTCCTCTACATCTCGGCGGTTGTCTTCGGCCATAACAATAGTTTGAATGTTTGCCCGCTTGGCGGCCAATACTTTTTCTTTAATTCCGCCCACAGGCAGCACTTGTCCGCGCAGGGTAATTTCGCCGGTCATGGCCAGTTTTGGCCGCACTTTATGCTGAGTAAACGCCGAAGCCAAGGCCGTAAGCATGGTTATACCAGCAGATGGGCCGTCTTTGGGAGTGGCCCCTTCGGGCACGTGCAAATGCACATTCCAATTGTCGAATACCTCATGCGGTATTTTAAGGCGGTCCGATTTGCTTTTTAGGTATTCTAAGGCAATGTGGGCCGATTCTTTCATTACCCCTCCTAGGTTTCCGGTTAAGGTAAGCCTGCCCTTGCCTCGGCTTAAGCTGGTTTCAATAAAAAGAATGTCGCCCCCCACGGCGGTATAAGCCAAACCCACCACCACACCGGCCTGTTCGTTGTTCTCGTATTTTTCGCGCGGCAACGGAGGACCCAAAATTTTGCTGACCTCATCTTTGCTCATTTTTGCCTGAAATGCTTGGTCAGAGGCAGCAGCCACCGCAGCCTTGCGAACCAAGGCCGCAATTTTACGCTCTAGGTTCCGAACCCCACTTTCGCGGGTGTACGATTCAATCAGAAATTCCAAAACCGGTTTGCCGAGCTGAATGCCGTTTTTTCGCAAACCATGTTCTTTCAATTGCCGAGGCAACAGGTGCTTTTTGGCGATTTCCACCTTTTCTTCGACCGAATAGCCGCTAATGTGGATGATTTCCATGCGGTCGCGCAAAGCGGGTTGAATGGAAGACAAGCTGTTTGCGGTGGCAATGAACAGAACCCGACTAAGGTCAAAATCCAAATCCAAGAAATTGTCGTGGAACGTGTTGTTTTGTTCCGGGTCTAAGACCTCAAGCATGGCACTGGAAGGATCTCCATGCACATCGCGGCTCAGCTTGTCGATTTCATCTAAAATGAAAACGGGGTTCGCCGTACCTGATTTTTTAAGGCTTTGCAAGATTCTTCCTGGCATGGCCCCAATGTAGGTGCGGCGATGGCCTCGAATTTCGCTTTCGTCGCGCAAACCGCCCAAAGACATTCGGGTGTACTTGCGGCCTAAAGCCTCGGCCACCGAACGCCCCAAGGAGGTTTTTCCAACTCCCGGAGGGCCCGCCAAACATAAAATGGGCGCCCGCATATCGCCACGAAGCTTCAACACCGCCAAATGCTCTAAAATCCGCTCTTTGACCTTTTCCAAACCAAAATGATCCCTGTCCAGAATTTTTCGCGCCCGCTGCAGGTCAAACTGATCGGCTGAATAAACCGACCAAGGCAAATCGGTCATAAACTCCAGGTAGTTCATTTGAACCGAATAATCGGGCGCCATGCTGTTCATGCGTTCCAGCTTGGCCAACTCTTTGTCAAAGGTCTTTTGTACGGTTTTACTCCATTTAAGTTTGGCGGCCTTTTTACGAAGCTCTTTGATGTCTATGGTTTCTCCATTGCCCAGCTCCTCTTGAATTTGCCGCATTTGCTGCTGCAAAAAATACTCCCGTTGCTGCTTATCCATGTCCACCCGCACCTTGCTTTGAATTTGGTTTTTCAACTCAAGCAGCTGAGATTCTTTGTGCAAGGCCTGAAGCAAAAAGGTTGCCCTTTCTTTTAAGTCCCGAACCTCGAGCATGGCTTGCTTTTCTTCCATGGTGTTGCTCAGGTTAGAAGAGACAAAGTGGATTAAAAACGAGGGACTCTCAATGTTGCGAATGGCAAAAGCCGCTTCGCTGGGCAGGTTGGGACTGGCTTGAATGATTTCCAGGGCCAGGTCTTTAATCGAAGAAACCATGGCGTTGAATTCCGAATCGGTTTCTTCGGGCTTCCCCTCCTCAAAAATGCTGGCCTTGGCGGTCAAATACGGTTCTTCGTTCAAAATCGCTTCAATCTGGCAGCGGCGTTTTCCTTGAATAATGGCCGTAGTGCTGCCGTCGGGCATGCGCAGCATTTTCAAAATGCTGGCCACCGTTCCAATTTCAAACAGGTCAGATTGACCGGGTTCTTCTACTTCCGCATCGCGCTGGGCCACCACACCAATAATGCGCTTTCCTTTGTAGGCGTCGCGAATCAATTTAATGCTTTTGTCTCGGCCCACCGTAATGGGAATAACAACGCCGGGGAACAGCACCGTATTGCGCAGGGGCAGAATCGGCAGTTCTTTGGGGATTTCCGACACCTCCAAATGCCCCTCCTCTTCGGTAGTCATTAAAGGAATAAAATCTGTGTCTTCGCCAATCAAATGATATGTCATATTGTCCGTTTCGTGGTAAAAGTACGGAGCTTCAAGCGCCAACTTGTCGCGTGCCGACGTAAATATCAGGAGTTTTTATGCAAATCCCTGTTATTGCATAACCCGTGCCAAGGCGTTTTTTAAAGGATGGTTGATTTTGGGCGGCAGGCGGGCTTTCCGCGCTACTC
Source organism: Bacteroidota bacterium (assembly GCA_016866335.1). Classification (GTDB taxonomy): domain Bacteria; phylum Bacteroidota; class Bacteroidia; order CAIKAF01; family CAIKAF01; genus CAIKAF01. Next base: position 5,767 of record VGMT01000052.1, read on the forward strand.
CGCAGCTGCCGAAAGGCTGGCCCAGCTGGTTTGCGGGGGCTCCTAAGGTCGCCTCCGCACCTAGCGGGCCAGGCTTCGGCACCTTTGCGGGGTAGCCGCGTCAATCCCTGCCGCCACGCTTGGCCGTTTATCGGGTGGCTACCGTGTGTAAAGGCGCAAAAGGGTGCGTCTCTACGTGTAAATCCACATCAAAACAGGCTTGCTGCTTCCCCTTAAATACGGATCCATGAACTTAAACGCATTGTTTGAAACGGCAGGGCAACCCCAACCCTCGGGTGTGCCTGCAGGATACAGCTCTTGGTCAGGAATCGCATCCCAAGAATGAAAAACAATGGTTCTGGCCAAGGCTTGGCTGTTGCTCGACTCAAGACCATGCAACAGGTATTTGCTGTGCACACCCCAAATGCTGTAACCCCGCTCCCCAATTTTATACTTTCCCATCGATGAACTGTGGCTGCCGTGCGCATTGCTGAACACCGGACTTGTTTTGGTTTCATCGGCCGACCAAGGACTGCTTCCGCAACCGTGCGAGACCAAACAGGAATACAGCGCTTTGTTGCTGTTAAAATCCCATAAAACCAATCGGTTTAAACCAGAATGAACACTGAAATCAATTAAAATACAATGGCTGGTACTAAAGCCCTTCTCTTGGCAATAGGCCAAGGCCTCTACTGCCTTTTGGCTCGTCTTTTGATTGTCCATGGCTGGTATTGTTGGGCTTAGGGTTTCGGTTTCATAAAAACCGCAAGCCACACAAGGCACAAAAGCCAATATACAGAGCCAAAACCTAGGCTTTAGATTGCTTTTAAATGTACCCTGGATTTTGTTTTTTACTTTAAAGAAAAGAGCCATAAATATGCAATTGCGCTTAAAACGAAATTTAAACCCGATTATTGCATGTACGCAACATAGTGCGTCTCTTTGGCGAATATTAGGGATTTAATTTCATGGTATGGCAACTGGAAGACCAGGTCGAGGTGTTCGACCAGGTACCTGTGCTGGCGCTGGCGTTCCATGAATAGGTGCCCGGCGGAAGGGAAAAATTAGCGCAGCCTGAATACCCACAGCTAACACCCGAAGGATAGTAATTGGTGATGCTGCGCGATTGTCCGTTCACATATACCGTAATGGGCAAATCTACTGGGGTTTCAACCCAAAAGGTTACCTGAATATTCCCGGAATCGACGGAACTGCAATTTTGTTGGCAATCCTCCAAGCTGATAAAGTTGCCATCGGCTACCTCTTGACATGTTCCCGAAACGCAACCATATCCATCAGCCCCTTTAAAGCAACCCGTTGACAAAAACAGGCAGCTTAGGCAAATTGCTCCCATCATGAACGCATACGAACCAAGTTTCATACATGTAGTTTGGTTCAAATATAGCAAACTTGCAGGGTTCTGCTTTTTCAAAACCGCATTGAAGAGGGCAGCCACGCATAAACGAATATATGGGGTTACGCTTTTGCGTCTAGGTTTTTAGCCACGAATGCACGAATGGGTGTGGCTATAACGGCAGCCACGCGAGCACGAATGCTATCGGAAATAAAATGGAAAGCCGATAGGGTTATTCGGTATTTATTGAAATGTTTGTGGACGGTTTTGGGTGGGAACCGGTAGAGACGCAACATGTTGCGTCTTTACCTACGCGATAAACGGCCACGAGGCGCGGCAGGGATTGACGCAACTACCCCGCAAAGGTGCCGAAGTCTGGCCCGCTAGGTGCGGAGGCGACGCGAGGAGCCCCCGCAAACCAGCTGGGCCAGCCTTTCGACACCTGCGGAGTAGTGCGGAAAGCCCGGCTGCCGCCCAACAAAAAAATCACTTTCTGCCCGACCTGTCCTTGCGCTTGTAATTAAGCGCCGCCGAAGGCTCAGGCACAAAATGCCCTACCCCACCCCCGCGCGGATCGTTGAAGTGCTCGGGAATTTTGCCCAACACCGTGCGCTCAGCCCAGGTTTCTGTCTTGCTGCCGTCGTCGCGGCGCTCCATCGTTATGCAGTCCTCCACCGGACAAACCAGTGAACATAAATTGCAGCCTACGCAGTTTTCGTCGATGATTTCAGGTACCCGACTGCCGTTGCTTGGCAAAGCAATGGCCTGGTGCGCGCCGTCGTCGCAGGCAATGTGGCACAGCTGACAGCCTATGCATTTGTCGGCGTTGATGCTGGCCACCACTTTGTAATGCAAATTTAAGTGCTTCCATTCCACCACGTTGGGCACGGCCTTGCCGGCGAAATCGTAGATGCTGCTGTAGCCTTTGTCGCTCATAAACTGCCGCAAACCGGCTTCCATTTCGCGCACAATGCCGAAACCGTAGTGCATTACCGCCGTGCAGACCTGCACCGAGGTAGCACCCAGCAAAATGAATTCCACCACATCGCGCCAGGTTTCAATGCCGCCAATGCCGCTGATGGGCGTGTTGCGAATCTCCGGATGGCCGGCCAGCTCTTTTAACATGTGCAAGGCAATGGGTTTCACCGCCGGACCGCAATAGCCTCCGTTGGTGCCTTTTCCATCTACAATTGGATAGGGCGCATAGGTGTCTAAATCAATTCCAACAATGCTTTTGATGGTGTTGATGAGCGACAAGGCACTGCTGCCGCCGCGCACCGCCGCCAAAGCCGGATCGGTGATGTCGGATATGTTGGGAGTCAATTTGGTGATGACCGGAATGCTGGCCGCCTGCATGACCCACTGCACAATGGTGTTTAACACCTCGGGCTCCTGCCCTACCGCCGAACCCATTCCGCGCTCGCACATGCCATGCGGGCATCCGAAATTAAGTTCTATGCCATCGGCACCGGCGTTTTCTACGTCCTTCACAATTTGAAACCATTCCTTTTTTGATTCCACCATTAAAGAGGCAATCACGGCATGGTTGGGGAAGTACTTTTTGACCTCTTCGATTTCCCGTAGGTTGTCGGCCAACGGCCTGTCGGTTATCAACTCAATGTTGTTCAGCCCCGCCATGCGGGTGTCGCGGTAGTTTATGGACCCGTAGCGGCTCGATACGTTTTGTACGGGCACGCCCAGGGTTTTCCACACGGCTCCGCCCCAGCCGGCTTCAAAGGCTTTCATGACCTGATAACCTGAATTTGTTGGGGGAGCCGAAGCCAACCAAAACGGATTTGGGGCTTTAATGCCGGCAAAATTTATGGATAGATCGATGTTGCTCATGCTTTTTTGGTTTGAATCCATTGATGTATGCCTTGGGCGGCGC
>VGMT01000053.1 GCA_016866335.1 Bacteroidota bacterium
CATACCCGAAACTCCCGCCTCCCTCTTCAACAAGGTTTCCCCTATTGATTTGGAAAGCATTTCTGAGAACCCCTATGAACCCTAGAATTGCCTTTCGGCTCTCCTAAAATCCACAATACACACTTCACAACTAAAAGAACCCTAAGTGTTCTTCGCCACCCCAAATACGTGACGAAGCATTTATTTTTTCATCGATGAACAACGAAGGTACGAAGGTCACTTCCTTCTGTCAAGTCAAATTTCAATTTTTTTTTCACTTTTTAAAAAACACCTCTGCCAATCAACTTCCTCAAAACCAACGAAAACGAAGTCCTAAACTAAAGCGACGAGGCAAGCCTGGGCCGTAGACATAATTGGGGTCCCGTCCAGCACCCATTCCATAATCGTTCTGAACTGCATTGCTTAGGTTGTGCACACCTCCCTCCCACTCTAAGGCCATTTTTTGCCCCAATCCCATTAAATATCGAGCAGTAAAAGAAATTTCAAAAAAACTCGGACTTTGAACCACCGCAGGCAATTCGATTTCTTGATTCGGCATGCGGAGCAACTCAAGGGAACCCCAATACCGTACAAAGGTTGCTAATGACCATTTTTGCTGTTGGCCAGGGAAAATCTCCGCTCGCAGCATCCCCGACCATGCGGGGACATTCAGCAAACGCGGGTGAAGACCAGAAAGATTCCATTCTTCAGAATCCCACAGTTCTTGAGCCACGTCCAGCCGTTGTACGACAGAATTCACCATGCCCTGCAGCAGCCATTGTTTGCCACGAAGTTCGGATTCAAATCCGCAAGAAAACATCCACAAGCCTTTGCCATTTGATTTTTCTTGCAAGTAAAAGTCGGGCTGAAAACTTAAGCCATTCCATACAAAAACCCCATGCAATCGGTGAAGGGTGGCGTTGAGCTTGGCTTCCCATTCGGTGCTTTTGCCAAGTTTGCCTTGGTAACGAACCCAAACGATTCCTTGATGGCCGCGCTCGGGGCTTAGATTTGGAGACCATACCGAGAAAATGGGCTTGGCCCCTAGCATGCTTAGGTGTAGGTCTTCCTCAAATACTTGGGGAGAACGTTGGGTAAGTCGGTAGTTTAGGCTTAGTTGAATGGCTTCCGAAAGCAAAAAATCTGCCGCTAAATTGGGAAGAAGACCCAAAAAAAAGGCGGTTTGGGTGGACGAGAAATTTTCAAGCGCAATGCTTCCTGAAAAGGCGTTTATTGGACATTGCAAACCGGCTTTAAAATGCAGCAATGGCTTCGGAATCCAACTGAGCTGCAATCCAAGGTTGCCGTTGAGGGATTGTTGAATCAATGAGCGTTGCAGGCCAGGGGTAGAATCGTTGAGTAAATCGTGGCCTAGGGAGGCGTTTAAAGATGCTTTTAGGCTGGGATGCAACGTAATTTGGGCTTTCCAGCCGGTTAGAAGCCAGGTTTGTTGGCTGTTTCCATAATAAAGTAGGGCCTGCCCGGTTGAATCGGGACCGGGAAGGTCCATGCCATTTCCGCCGTAGTAGCTGCCGCGATGAAGGGAGTGAAACTGCAGAAAAGTGGTTTGAGCATAGCGGGGATTGGGAGAAAAAGTCCAAGCGACTTCGGCCGAACCGTACCGATGTGCAATGGATTCAGCGACACGGCGTTCGGGCAAGGGTAGCTCCATATCGCTGCCCCCGGTTCGAGAATCAAGCAAACCCCGAAAGTTAAATTCCAAATTATGTGTCCGGTTTAAAGCGTATTGAAGCGATATTCCGAGGGTCGAAAGCTCCAATTTAGGGCTTTCAGAAAATCCGTCGGGATGCACATCCCATGCGCTGCGGTCGCGGCGGTTGACCCAGAACGAGGCTGAGCCGTTTGACCAAAAAAGAGGCTGAAAAAGCGTCAGCTGCCGGTCGCCAGATCCGCCTTCCCAGTGGCTCTGCCTCAGGTTCAGCCAGCCTGTTTGCTGTGCTGCCGGGCTGGTTTGAATATCGAGGAGCCCAGCAGGGTAAAAGCTGCTCCATTCAGGGCTTTGAGTGCCGCTGCGGTCCAGCTGCAGGGCGCTCAAAAGTTCAGCAGGGACAAATTCCAGACCGTAAACCAGACCCATAGAGGGCAAAAAAGGTCGACCGTTCAGCAGCAACCCAGTATAAGGCCCTGTAAGTCCGTCGGTTTGAAGACGACTAAAACCGCAGCTCTGACAGGATTCCTGAACAAAAACCCCGTTTATCAAGGGCAGCACCTCTTTCAGACTGGCTTGCTGCATGGCTCTGATGCGGGCGGTCGAGACAAAAACCAGGGAGGAAAGTTCTTTCGTTGCAGGAGTATTCGCGTTGAAATAGAATGGATTAAGCTGAATCGACCTAAGGGCGCTGTCGGAAGGCTGAGCCGACAACAGGCATGGCAAAAGCAAAATAAACAGTGGGAACCGCACCAATATTTTTAGGCTAATCTAAATAATTTATATGGAATTATCTAAATTTTAATTTTTTTTGGGGCGCTTATCCGGCTGTCATAGGTAGCGCCGCCGGCTTTGCCTATGCCGAAATGGGCTGTGGTGGCTCCCCCTGGTCGCCTCCTCGCCCGTTCGGCAATGGGCAAAGCCTGGCATCGGCTACCTTATTCCATCCGGGCGCCGGGCGGCAAAGCAAGAATTGCATTGTGCAACAGGGATATGCCTCATGGCTTGAGCGGCCCGCGGCAGGGATTGAAGCGGCTAGCACGCAAAGGCGGTGGGCGGGACTGCGCGCGGCGGCAGGAGCGACCTTGGGAGCTACCTGCCGCCCGCTGCAGCCCTGACCGCCGACTGCGGACTAGCGCTGAAAGCCCGCTTGCCGCCCTCAAAAACTAAAAAAGCCCGGAAAAACCGAGCTTTTTTGAGGTCCCGAGCGGATTCGAACCGCTGTAGCAGCTTTTGCAGAGCTGAGCCTAGCCACTCGGCCACAGGACCATAAGGGAGGCAAATATACAGCTTTTTTGGTTAAAATTGTGATGTATGCAGCAAAACCAAGGTGCAGGCCGTTTCTACCTGAATTCCAGCCTGCTGCAGTTCTTGCATCAGCTCTGGATTTTCTGCGCCGGGATTGAAAATAACGCGCTGCGGAGACAGCCGAAACAATTCAGCCTTTGCTTTCGATGAACGCTCTGCATTTACGTACACCGTTACCGTATGAACGCTGTGAGCTTCAGGAAATTCAGGCGAAATAGGAATTCCAGCAATTTCTCCGGAACGAACGCCCGTGAGGGCCAAAGCGTAGCCCTTTTGATGCAGCAATGCTGCGGCTTGATTGGCGTAACGGCTTGGGTCTGGGTGGGCGCCCCAAACCAGCACCCTTGGCTTTTTGGTACTCATGTTTTTTTTATTTCAAATTATCTCGAAGAAAAACCCCCTCAATCTGAGCATACAACTCCTGCGCCGAGCGGTCCCATGAAAATTCTGCCGCCCGTTTAAGTCCTTTCTCCGAGCAGCGCATGCGCAAAGCCTCGCCGTTCAACACCCGTTCAATTCCCTTTTTGATGTCGGCAATGCTGTAGGGATCGACCAGCACGGCGGCATCGCCGGCCACCTCGGGCAAGGATGAACAATTGGAGGTCAACACCGGCACCCCGCAGGCCATGGCCTCCAACACCGGAATGCCAAAACCTTCGAACAACGAAGGCAACAGCAAAGCATGGGCCGCCGCCACCACCTTGGCCACTTCGTTTCGCTGCAAACGCCCCGTAAACCGAACCTTATCGGAGTTTTTAAGCCCCTGTACCGCCAAATCCACCTGAGAACCCGACCACATGGCTTCGCCTACAATCAATAAATTGGGCGCATTGGGCTGTTCCTTCCACAGCAAATCCAGGGCCTGCAGCAGGCGAGGCAGGTTTTTGCGGGGAATTTGAGCTCCCAAAAACAACAGGTAAGCGTTGCCAAGATTGTAAGTTTGACGGGTGGATTGGTTTTCGGAATCGCTGAGCGGCATAAAATCAGGACCTGCAGCGTTGTACACCATTCCAATGTCGGCCAAAGGAACGCCCAGGGTTTCATGAATGTCTTGGGCCGAAAAGCGCGAAACGGTGATGAGTTTATTGGCCTGTCGGGCGTAGCTCGGGAAAAAATACCGAAAATAAATGCGGGTAAAAAAAGGCAGGTTTTCCGGATGCTTCAAAAAATTCAAGTCGTGCAGCACCACCACCTTGGGCCAGGAACCGGGAATGCTCCAGCCGTCGGGCGAGAAAAAAATGTCGGGTTTATGGCGGCGCAGCAAGGCGGGAATTTCCCAATGAAAGCGCAAGTACCATAAAAAGGGATGCCGGCTGGGCAATCGGGTGGCTATCCATTGCACGTTGACGGGAAAATCCCAGCGCGCATCCGCTTTACGGTCATGCACAAACAAAAAGGTATGCTCAGGATGGTTTCTAGCCATCCGCACCAAGGTTTCATAGGCAAAGCGGCCGATACCCTCCAGGCGATCGAACAGAAGCAATTGAGCATTTACGGCTATTTTCACCTACCTTTGAACTTAGAACAAAGGTACCGCATTGAACGGGAATATGGCAGATACATCACGCATAGAAAACGAAAAAGCCTTTCACAACGAATCGTTTTCAACGGGGCTACGAAGCAAAATCGATTCCTATTACGAGATATTTGTGGGAATTCGGGCGGAATTTCGGCGGCGGGTGGCCGAAGCCATTCGCGGCGAAAACGCCTTGGAATTGGGCTGCGGTCCCAGCACCTTTAGCCCTGAATTCGCCGCATTGGCCGCCCACATCAAAGGCATTGATATTTCAGAAGAGGCTGTTCGGCAGTCGGAAGAAAGAGCCAAAGCCGCTGGCCTAAACAACGTCGATTTTCAAGTTATGAACGCCGAAGAATTGCAGATTCCCGACGCTTCATTGGCCTTGATTTTTGGCTCTGGAATCATTCATCACTTGGATTTAGAGGCCTTTTATGCCGAAGCCAAGCGGGTGTTAAAACCTCAGGGCCGCATCTTGTTTATGGAACCTTTGGGCCACAATCCCCTGATAAATGCCTACCGAAATCGCACGCCGGGCATGCGCACTCCCGACGAGCATCCGTTGTTAAAAAAGGATTTAGACAACCTGGCACAACACTTTATCAATCTGAACATTAAGTACTATTATTTCTGGTCATTGTTTGCCATTCCCTTTCGCCGGTTTCGGGTATTTAAACCGATGTTGAGCCTGCTGGACGGGATGGATCAGCTGATGTTCAAATTGCTGCCCTTTAGCAGCACCTGGGCCTGGTATGCCTTGATTGATGCCAGCGGCCCAAAAGCCACAAAAAAATGAAGAAAATTGGGTTTTTGATAGCGTGTTTGTTGGGGTTTTTGCCTGGACTTAAGGCACAGAAAACCCAATTGGCGGTGTTAAAGTATGAGGGCGGCGGAGACTGGTATGCGAATCCAACCGCGCTGCCCAACTTGCTGCGCTTTTGCCAGAAAGAAATGGGAATGAACTTGAATTCAGAGGTGGCCGTGGTTGAGCCGGGCAGTGCCGAGCTGTACCGGTATCCTTTTGTGCATGCCACGGGGCATGGGAATTTCAAGTTAAGCAATTCCGACATACAGCAGCTGCGTGCCTACCTGTTGGCGGGCGGGTTTTTGCACATTGACGACAACTACGGTATGGACAGCTATGTACGAGCGGAGTTAAAGCGCTTGTTTCCCGACAAAAGCTTAGCGGCATTGGGCCGCAACCACCCGATTTTTAAGTCCCCCTACTCTTTTCCGCAAGGCTTGCCCAAGATTCATGAGCACGACGGAAAAGCTCCGGAGGCCTTAGCCTTGATGCACGAAGGCAGAATGCTTGTTTTGTACACCTACGAATGCGATTTGGGCGATGGCTGGGAAGATCCGGAGGTGCATGGTGATTCGCCGGAAACGCGTTTAAAAGCCCTGAGAATGGGTGCAAACATTCTGCATTGGGTGTTTGGGGGGAGGTAGGTTTTTAGTCGGTTTGGGTTGTTGTGGGAGGCTTTGCGGCTGACCTTTAAAACTACCTCGCCTGCCTTTTAAGGCTTATAGTCCCGAGTGGGAATTAGCCCTTAAATCAACCTCGGTGTTTATAGATTCGGCATTATTCCACTCTTAATTTGAACTGACCACCCGAAAGCCAATGTAGTTATTATAGCGTGATGGGTCCACAGCGCCGCGAGAGGCCGAGCGGCAACTTCCACCGCTAAAATACCAGCTACCACCTCGCAATATCCGATACGAGCCGGAAATTGGTCCTGTTGGATTAGATACGAAACCACCTGAATAATTTCCATACCAATCGCTGCACCATTCCCATACATTCCCATGCATATCATACAACCCCCAAGCGTTTGAAGCGTAAGAGCCAACAGAAGAGGTTTTTTTAAGGTTACTTCCTTTAGTACAGTTTAAATATGGATAATTTCCATTGTAGTTATCCTGCCTACTGTTTAAGCAATTTCCAGCATTGAAGGGCGTCGTAGTTCCTGCCCGGCAAGCGTATTCCCATTCCGCCTCGGTGGGCAAACGGCAGCCCATCCATTGGGCAAAAGCCCTCGCGTCGTACCAATTAACATTGATAACCGGCTGATTACCTCTACCCCAACCATTATCCTTGGGCTTTTGCCTTCCAGTCGCATCGCAAAAAGCATCATACTGGGCAAAACTTACCTCGTATTTACTCATATTAAACCCGTTTAAAGTTACAGAGTGCTGGGGGCCTTCGACTATGGCCCTTTCCTGTTCAGTATTTGGGCTGCCCATCGTAAAGGTGCCGGCGGGAATGACCACCCATTCTATTCTAGGTTTTCCATTTTTTGCTTCCCAAATCAAACCTTCGGCAATTTCGACCAAAAACACCACATTATCGCCAACCAGTTCGGGGATTTCTTCAAAGACGTTCCAAACGATGCGTTTTTTGCCTTGGAGTACGCCTTTTCCAACGTCTCCGCTCACTTTTTCAAGGGGTTTTGAAAAGGAAACCCCTCCATCTTGGCTTAGGTAAAGTAGAATTTCTTGGGCTTCTATGGCTTCCAAAACATATTCGACAACAATGATTTTTCCTATTTGGCTAATTTCAACTTGGCTAACGCTTTGGGCGTTTACCTGAGCTGATAGAAAAATCAGGAAACCAAACAGGATGTTTTTCATTGGAAATCAAAGAAAAGAATAAAGCAGGAAAGGTTGAGATTTTTAATTTGAGGTTTCAGAATGCAAAGGAAACTTGTCCCTCTGGGGATGTAGCCCTTGCCACAACCTTCGGAGGGTAAAGGTCCGGATGATTACCGCTGTTAACTCGGGACGACCAACCGAAAGCCAATGTTGTTGTTGCGGTTGGATGGAGAGCTCGAATTGCGATTAGCTGAACGGCTATATTTTCCATCACTACCCCAAAAACCGCTGCGAATAATTTTAAAGGTTCCCTTAGTAGGCCCATTGGAGTTGAAATATTCAAATTTTGAATAATCCCCATACCAGTCGCTACACCACTCATAAACATTCCCGTGCATATCGTACAAGCCCCAGGCATTGGGAGCATAGGAGCCCACGGGCATGGTTTTTTGTGGGTATGTTCCTTTTGGGCAGGTGGAATAGGGATTATTGCCATTATAATTTGCCTGCCATCTGCCCAAACAGCTCCCCGTATTGAAGGGGCTTGTGGTTCCTGCCCGGCAGGCGTATTCCCATTCCGCCTCGGTTGGCAGCCGGCAGCCCATCCATTGGGCAAAGGCCGTGGCATCGTTCCAATCTACGTTGATTACCGGTCGGTTCCCACGCCCCCACCCTTCATCAGATGGCTTTGTTCTTCCCGTAGCAGCGCAAAAGGCGTCGTACTGAGCAAAAGTTACCTCGTACTTGCTCATTTTAAACCCGCTTAAGCTTACCGAATGCTGGGGGCCTTCGTCGCTTTCCCGGTCGGTTTCATAACTTGGGCTGCCCATCGTAAAAGTACCGGCGGGAATAGAAACCCACTCCATTCTCGGTCTTCCGTTTTTGGCCTCCCAAATCAAGCCCTCGGCAATTTCAACCATAAACACCAGGTTGTCGCCCACCAACTCCGGCAGTTCCTCCAGCACATTCCACACTATGCGCTTGTTGCCCGGCGCTATGCCTTTCCCCACGTCTCCGCTCACCTTTTCCAGCGGCTTTGAAAAGGTTTTTCCTCCATCGGTGCTCAAATACACTGCAATTTCTTGGGGTTCGCTGGCCTGCAATACGTATTCCACCACCACGGTTTTGCCTACCTGGCTCATTTCAACCCCGCTAACGCTTTGGGCCTTAACCCAGGTCAAAGGCAAAACAAGAAAAATAAATATCAACTGTTTCATGGCTGCTTCAAAGAAACAAATTTTTTGGGAAACGTGAATTTATGTACGTCGTTGGAGCAGGCACAGAGGCCTTCCCCTACGCTACAGCCCCCCAAAAGCAAAAAAAAGGACCGCATTGCTGCAGCCCTTTTCGTTGTGTGGTGACCCCGAAGAGATTCGAACTCCTAACCTTCTGATCCGTAGTCAGATGCTCTATCCAATTAAGCTACGGGGCCAAATTGAGTGGGGCAAATATACGCCTGAAGATGAGTTTTA
>VGMT01000054.1 GCA_016866335.1 Bacteroidota bacterium
ACCAGGTTTTTTGCGGTTATGGTTTTGTGTTCGGCTGTTGGAATGCCATGCCGATTCATAAAGCCCTTGGCAAAATCTTTGCTTGATTCGAGCAGAGCCGCCTTTTGGCTGGGACCAACTACTTTGAGTGGCCCCAAATCGGTTCGATGCTTAAGGTAATCCACTAGGCCATGGGCCAAAGGTTGTTCAGGACCTACCACCAGCAATTGAATGTTGTGGGTTTGAATCGCCTGTGCTATGGCCTCAAAATCAAGGGGGTCCAAAGGCAATGCGCTGGGGCTTCCTCCGTTTCCGGGGGCGGTAATAAGTGCGTCGCAGCGAGGGCTTTGAGCCAGTTTCCAAGCAAGGGCATTTTCGCGGCCGCCAGAGCCCAGCACAAGTATGTTCATTACAGGGGGATGTTTCCGTGTTTTTTACGGGGGAGCCATTCCACCTTATTGGAAAGCATGTCGTAAGCGCGCAGGAGTTTTTCGCGGGTTTGTTCCGGGAGTATTACTTCGTCCACGTATCCTCGGGCTGCCGCTTCATACGGGTTGGCAAAGCGTTCGGCGTATTCCTGTTCTTTTTCTTTCCATTTCTCTTGTGGGTCTTCGGCGGCGGCAATTTCGCTGCGGAAAATAATTTCGGCAGCCCCCTTGGCGCCCATCACGGCAATTTCGGCGGTGGGCCAGGCATAATTCATGTCGGCACCAATGTGTTTGGAGTTCATTACATCGTAGGCTCCGCCATAGGCTTTACGGGTAATAACGGTAATGCGAGGCACCGTTGCTTCACTGAAAGCATAAAGCAATTTGGCCCCATGGCTGATGATTCCGTTCCATTCTTGGTCGGTACCTGGCAAAAAGCCCGGAACGTCTTCTAAAACCAGCAAAGGAATATTGAATGCATCGCAAAAACGAACAAAGCGGGCAGCTTTGGTGCTGGATTTAATGTCGAGCACACCCGCCAAAAAGGCAGGTTGATTGGCTACAATGCCTAGGCTTCGGCCCCCAAGGCGACCAAATCCAACCACCATGTTTTCGGCAAAATCCTTGTGCACCTCCATAAAGGAATCGGCATCTAGAATTTCCCGAATCACCTCTTTCATGTCGTAAGGTTGATTGGGGTTTTCGGGCAACATGGTGTTTAATGCAGGGCGCTTTTCTTCGGCCGCTTGGTAAGGCAAATGAGGCGCTTTTTCTTCGCAGTTTTGAGGCAGGTACGACAGCAACCTACGTATGTGCCGAACGGCATCGGTTTCGGTAGTACAGGTAAAGTGCGTAACCCCGCTTTTGGTGGCATGGGTAGAGGCTCCGCCCAATTCCTCGCTGCTCACCTCTTCGTGGGTTACGGTTTTTACCACGTTGGGGCCCGTAACGAACATGTACGAGGTATCTTCCACCATTAGAATAAAATCGGTAATGGCAGGAGAATAAACGGCTCCCCCAGCACAGGGGCCCAAAATGGCTGAAATTTGAGGAATAACCCCCGAGGCTTTGGTGTTTCGGTAAAAAATATCGGCATAGCCCCCCAAGGAAACTACGCCCTCTTGAATGCGGGCACCTCCCGAATCGTTCAGGCCAACTACGGGGGCTCCATTTTTCAGGGCCATATCCATAAGCCGGCAAATTTTTTCGGCGTGGGCTTCGGCCAGCGAGCCGCCCAAAACCGTAAAATCTTGAGAAAACACATAGACGCGACGCCCGTGAATGGTTCCGTAACCGGTAACAACACCGTCGCCCAAAAACGTCTGTTTGTCTAGGCCAAAATGTCGGGAACGATGGGTAACCAGCATTCCCAATTCTTCGAACGAATTCGGGTCTAACAGCAAATCGATGCGTTCGCGCGCGGTGAGTTTGCCTTTTTTATGTTGGGCTTCTTGACGGGCTACTCCGCCCCCCAAATGGGCTTCGGCTTGCTTTGCCTGAAGCTCGGCTACTTTTTTAGCATGTTTCATTCCCAATCTGGCTTGGTTTGGCTTCAAAAGTAACCAAACCCGATGGAATTAGATAAGAATGCGCATTATTGCTTTATCCACTTTTTTACCCAGCTTTTTCCATGTTCGTCTTGTATGCGCAGCACATAGGTGGCTGCAGGCAAATCTTGAACATCCAGCAAAAAGGCCGAACTGTTGCCAATAGAACGAAGGGTTCGCCCCCGAGCGTCCGTTAAAGATAGCGATGCCGTTAGGCCTTGAGGCAGCTCCACCTTTACCCAATGCGTTCCCGGGTTTGGATATACCGACCATTGCAAGCTGTTGCTGGTATTGGTTGACAAGGGCAGACCTATAAAATCAATGTTCCCGTTGACATCGAAGGGGTTTGACCACTGTTCGGCAGAATAAACCGCCGAACCTGTTAGGGTGCGCAAAAAGGCCACCAGGGCGTTTTTGTCGTTCACCGACAAATTCAGGTTTTGGCCTTGGTTTTGAGGCCCAGCAAGCCGACCATCTAAATTGTTGTTGCCCGGAATAGGTACAATCAGGTTGTAGTGGTCAACCACCTGCATCAAGGTGGTTTTACTTCCATCGTGCATCATGGGTCCATTCAGCTGCCCCGAAGGATTGACCATGTCGCGTAGCGAAGGAGACCGAGTATTACCCAAGTCCAGTTGGCCAGGTTGGCCACCCGCAACTCCAACAACGTTGTTGTTGCGGCTATTGGGGTCTATGTCGAATTCAGGTCCGCGGTGGCAACCTTGGCATCCGGCCCCAGCGGGCGGCGGGCTAAGAAAAATAGTTTTGCCGTTGTTTTCTTGGTTGGTAAAATTGGGAAAGGGCGCATTGATGTTCGGTGCCTGCGCCATGCCTTGGTCAAACTTTGAGTCGAAGGAACTGATGCTTCTTAAGAAGGTGGATAGTGCGCGCTGAATGTACAGCTCTGAAATGTCCTCGCTGCCAAAAGCCAGTTGAAACAGAGCGGGGTATTCTGGAATGGATTCAAGTTTTCGAATTAGCGAGTCGATGCCCGGTTGGCCGTTTTGGCCAGAAAACCCCATTTCAATGGCATCTTGAATGGGCTGAGTGGTTTGGTCGTCGAGCGTACTGGCACGTTCGTTCCAGAAAAAGCGGGTTTCGGTAGCAAAACGGGTGTTTATTAGGCGCATGGAATGCCGCCCAGTGAGACCGCCCGTATGGCCTACCGAACGCAAAGCAGTATCGCCAAACGCAAATGCTTGTTTGTGGCATGAAGCGCAAGAAACGGCATTGTTTGACGACAACCGAGCGTCGTAAAAAAGCACCCTGCCCAAGGTGGCCCGCATGTTGTCGTCCAGATGTGGGGCCGGGGCATTGTTCTTATTGATGTAATTGGGAATGGGCAGGCCATAGTAGTTAAACAGGTTGTTCAAATCTATGGTAGCTGCGGTTAATACCAGCAAAAAAAAGGCAAAAACCAAGCCTAGGGTTATTCGCTTTGTGTTCATAGGAATGTGGTTGGTTTTCAGTATCTAAGGTAGGACTTTTTTAGTATGTCGGCAAGAATTCCAATTCTTTTTTTTAAATGCACACGTTTAATTTATGCTGAAATTCAAATGGGATTTTGGATTGGGGGCGGCAGCCGGGCTTTCCGCACTACTCCGCAGGTGCCGAAAGGCTGGCCCAGCTGGTTTGCGGGGGCTCCTCACGTCGCCTCCGCACCTAGCGGGCCAGGATTCGGCACCTTTGCGGGGTAGTTGCGTCAATCCCTGCCGCGAATCATGGCTTTTACGTCGTTTAAGGGGTAGGCCTGGGCCGTTCTCCCTTGGCCACGCGGGCAATGGCCGCAATATGGTCGGGGGTGCTGCCACAGCAACCGCCAATCAGGTTAACCCATCGGTTTTTCATAAATTCCGACACCAATTCGGCCATGGCCTCGGGCGATTGATCGTAGGCTCCAAAGGCGTTGGGCAATCCGGCATTTGGATAGGCAGTAACCATCACGGGCGATTTCAAGGCCAATTCATGAATGTAGGGAGCCATGTCTTTGGCGCCCAATGCACAATTCAAGCCGATGCTCAACAAATCGGCATGAAGCACCGATACCATAAATGCTTCTACGGTTTGCCCGCTCAATGTTCTGCCCGAGGCATCGGTGATGGTGCCGCTAACCATGATGGGAATGGCTTCGCCGGTTTCGTCCCTTAATTGTTGAATGGCATACAAGGCCGCCTTTGCATTCAAGGTGTCAAAAATGGTTTCAACCAGCAGCACATCGGCCCCAGCTTTCCAAAGGGCTCGAGCCTGTTCAAGGTAAGCCACTACCAATTCATCAAAGGTAATGGCACGGTAACCGGGATCGTTCACATCGGGCGACAAAGAAGCGGTTTTGTTGGTGGGGCCAATGGCTCCGGCCACCCAACAAATCCGTCCCGAAGTCTGGGCCATACAGGCATCGGCAGCTGCACGGGCACAGGCCATTGAGGCCAAATTCATTTCTTCCGATAAGGCCTCCATATGGTAATCGGCCTGCGATATGCGGTTGGCTCCAAAGGTGTTGGTTTCGGCGATGTCGGCCCCAGCCTCAAAATACGCCCGATGTATTTCTGTTATTATGTCAGGCCGGGTTAAACTCAACAATTCGTTGTTTCCTTTTACCGGATGCTCCCAATCGGCAAAACGCTCGGCCCGGTAATCTTGTTCTTGCAAGCTGTAACGCTGTATCATGGTTCCCATGGCGCCATCCAATACTACAATGCGGCTGGCCATAGCCTGCTTTAGCTTTTCAATTCGTTCGTTTCTATGCATCCTGTTTTTTGCTAATTCGTATTTTTCTTCCTTGGATTTCCATACCATCAAGCGCTTCAATGGCCGCCGATTCCTGCCCTTCGCTGCCCAAAGCAACAAAGGCGAACCCTCGGCTTCGGCCTGAAATTCGATCCCGAACCAAGTTGATTTCCCTGATGTCTCCAAAAGGCGACAACCAGGCTGTGAGGTCCGGTTCAGCAAACGAGTAGGGCAAGTTTCCTATAAAAATCACCCTCAAAGATAGGCCATAGGCCGAAGATTTCCCTCGAATCTGCTTCAATAATATTTGCCGGCCATAATCCCTAATTTGCAATAACGCGTCGAAGTTGACCGCAGCGCCTGCGCAAAAATTTCTGCATTCTGCGCTAAATTTCTGCCTCGATGATAGATGGTTGGATTTTGAAATGAAGAATGTGGTCTGCTACTTGAGTTGCAAAACCAATTTTAGATTAATCAGCCTAGGCGTCAGGTAATTCGGCACGGCGTAACGGCGGCCCGACACATCGCGAATCCACAAATACGAAATGGTGTTGTTGATGTCGAGCAGATTAAAAAATTCCATAGAAGCCCAAAAGGTGCGAATGTGGCTCTGTTCCACTTTTGGACGGTTGGCCTCTAAAAACACAAAGCTAAAACCAATGTCAACTCGGCGGTAGAAGGGGCTTCTAAGCGTATCGGCAGCCCGAATGTCGCTGGGCGGACCAAAAGGAAGCTGGCTGCCAAACAGTAAATTTAAATGCACCCGAAAACGCTCCAAACCCGGCAATTCATCTTGGAAAAAGATGCCCACATTCAGCAGCTGGTCGGTAGGCCTAGGAATAAAACCGTAATCAACGGGGGCTCCGCCTGGGCCCATGACCTGATCGCCAACAATGTCTTCCATGGTGTTTAAAATACCCAAGGAAACGTAGGAATCTAGACCAGGAATAAACTCCCCGTTTAATTTTACGTCCAATCCAGCGGCATAGCCTTGAGCCAGGTTGTTGGCAAAATAGCGGATGCGGACATTGTCGATTTTGTATGGATTCAGGTCAAAAAGCGGCTTGTAATAGGCTTCGGCAGTAAGTTTAAACGGCCTACCCCACCATTTAAACTGATAATCCATGCCTGCCACAGCATGCCAGGATTGCTGAGCCAAAACACCCTGTTGAAGCACTCCGTCCAAGTCGCGCAACTCCCGGTAAAAAGGGGCTTGATAGTACAAACCTCCTGAAACTCGGAACAAGAACTGGCTTTTCCAATTGGGCCTAAATCCAAGTTGAACCCGTGGGCTCAGCAACAGCTGCCCGTTGTAATCCCACCAATGTGCTCGGAGTCCGGCGCTGAACAGCAAGCTGGACGAGTCGGGCAGCAGAAATTTGCTGCGGCTTTGAACAAAGCCTTGAATGCGTTGGCTTTCTAGATTTGAGTTGGTGTTTCGGACCTCGTCCAATTCCATGGAATTCAGGTCGGCCGGACCATTGAAAGGAAGCAAATAGCCGGAAGAATCCAGCAGGCTCCATTCGCTTAGGCGGTCTTTGATGGATTCTCGGCGGTATTCGGCTCCCCAGAGTCCAACCCATTCCAATTGTTTTTTCTTGATGCGGTGTTCGCCCGAATAACCCGCCGCCCACACATTGCCTTCCATTCGGTTGCGGGCGTGGTTTAAAAAGGTGCCATAACCGGTGGTGTTGACTACCTCGCCAAAATTAGGACTGCCCAAATCGTTTTCAATTTCACCTAAGAAATATTGGCCTTGCACGTCAAAATTTTCTTCCTCAACGGTTCGAAAAGCATTGGCATACAAACGGTGTTCCGAGTTCAGGGGCGACCACTTTACAGCAAAGGCTCCGCTGCCCACTTGAAACCGGGTGGACTCTTGCCCATCGAAGTACACATTCAGCTGTTTGGCCTCTTGAATGTGTCCAAATTGGGTTTGCCGGTTGTCGGGAATTACACGGTAATTGTTGTCAGAAAAGGAGCCAAAAAAGCTGATTTCCCAATTTTCGTGGGGGTCGTAGGCAACAAAGGCCTGAACGTCCTGAAAAACGGGCTGGTAATCGCCTCGGGTATCTAGGCCCGACAGCAAATAGTTGTTGCTTTTGTAGCGGTAGCCAATGTTGTATTTTAAGCGGTTGTGAAAAATAGCGTCTTCAACGTGCAGGCTACCGCCCAAAAAACCCAGGGCGGCATCGGCGCGGAACAGAGTGGGTTTGCGGTACGCCACGTTCAGCACCGAGCTCATTTTATCGCCAAAGCGGGCTTCAAAGCCACCGGCCGAGAACTCGATGGATTCCACCATATCGGGGTTCACGAAGCTAAGACCTTCTTGTTGGCCGCTTCGGGCCAAAAACGGACGGTACACCTCCATGCCGTTCACATAGGTCTGGTTTTCGTCGTAGTTGCCACCGCGAACCGAATAGCCCGACGACAATTCGTTGCCGGCAGCCACACCTATACCTTGCTGCCGAATCAGGGCCACAAGGGCATCGCCTGGAACCGGCATGGCCTGAACATCCTGAACCTGAATTTCAACAATGCTTAAGTCTTCCTTGCGCCGTTCTTCAAGCCGGTATTCCTTCAAACTCAGCAGGCTCAATTGAACATCTTTGCGTTTGGTTTCGCCGGGCTTCAGGGCAATTCGAAACGTTTCAGGCCGGTAATTGTAGGCCTTGATGCTCACCAATTGCGGCAGGTTTGCCTGCATTTCAATACGGTAAAACCCATCGTCGTTCACAGAAACATAGGCCCCATTTTCAAGCACAACGGTGGCCAAAGTTATGGGGCGGTTCAAGCTGTCGGTTACCACGCCTTGCAGCCAACCTGTTTGGCAGTACAGCGCCGTCCCCC
>VGMT01000055.1 GCA_016866335.1 Bacteroidota bacterium
CATTGAATTGCCCGAGTTCCTGCGCCTGTCGTACGACGAAGCCATGGAACGCTATGGCTCCGACAAACCCGACCTGCGTTTTGGCATGGAAATACACGATGTAACTCTGCTTACCCGAAACGGGGCCTTCCCCGTTTTCGAACAAGCCGAATCCGTGCAAGCCATTTGCATTCCAGGCGCTGCCGAATGGTCACGCAAACAACTCGACACCTGGACCGATTGGGTTAAACGACCTCAAATTGGAGCCCAAGGCATGGTTTGGGTAAAATACGCCGCCGACGGTTCCTTAAAAAGCAGCGTAGATAAATTCTACTCAGAAACCGAACTGAAATCCTGGGCCAGCCAACTCTTGGCCCAACCCAACAGCCTAATCCTGCTGCTGTCAGGTTCTAAGGCCAAGGTGCAAAAACAACTGGGCGCCCTACGTTTGGCCATTGCCGACGAACTTGGCCTTAGACCCAGCGATACCTTTTGCCCCCTCTGGGTACTTGATTTCCCTATGTTTGAATTTGACGAGGAGCAGGGGCGCTGGTTTGCCATGCACCATCCCTTTACCAGTCCCTACGGAGCCGACTACGAGGAACTGCGAAAAAACCCGGGTGCGGTCCGCGCAAATGCCTACGATTTGGTTTTGAACGGCAGCGAAATTGCAGGCGGTTCCATACGGATCCACAACCGTGAAATTCAAGAAACCGTGTTTGCCCTTCTGGGACTTTCAGCCGAAGAGGCCGAACGGCAATTTGGTTTTCTGCTCAATGCCTTTAGGTACGGAGCACCTCCCCACGGTGGCATCGCCTTTGGTTTTGACCGGCTTTGCTCCATTTTGGCTGGCCTCGACAGCATCCGCGATATCATTGCCTTTCCTAAAAACAATGCCGGCCGCGATTTAATGATCGACGCTCCCGCCGAAATTGACGCCCAACAATGGAAAGAACTGAACTTAAGGTCAACGCTGTAAGCAAGAGAACTTTCCAAGAGGTTCCGCGCGGTTCTCTTGAATTTGGCAAAAGGGATTCTATTCGGGTAGGCGGCAATCAAGTTTCCTTGGTTTCGTTGCCCGTTGGCACCAAAGGCTGGCCCATTTATTCTAAGCCATCAACGATGCCCGAGCACCAACCTGTTCTAACCTTATTCCATGCCAACTAAATCGAACAAGGTCAACTACTTCAGTTCGGCGGCCTCTTTGCTGTGGCAGTATTACTTTGCCTTGCAGTTTGGTTTAACCTTGCTCTTCTGTTATCCGATTTTGGTCTGGGCCTTTCAAAAGCCAAAACGCTACCCACATGCTTTGCGGCTGCAACGCATCTGGGCCGCTTACCTGTTGCTGGTTACCGGCATTCGGCTACAAATAATGGGACAGCTGCCTTCGCCTCAGGACGGCCCTGTGGTATTTACCCCAAACCACCGCAATTTTTTAGACATACTTTTGATGTACTCTGTGGTGGGCAGCCCCTTTCATTTCATGGCCAAGGCCGAGCTGGCCAAGCTTCCCATGTTTGGCATTTTGTTCAGCAAAACACACATTCCGTTTAACCGAAAAAGCAGCAGCGAGTCGTCCCACGCTTTTCGCAGGGCCCTGGCCGATTTGCAGCAGGGCATCAGTTTGGTGGTGTTTCCGGAAGCCACCCAGAATCCAAGTTCCGCCAGCTTGTTGCCGTTTAAAGAGGGGGCTTTTAAGTTGGCCGAACAGGCCAATGTGCCGGTGGTTGGCGTGTATTTTGAGAACAATTTGCAGCGGCTTCCACACCCAAAAAACCTGTTTCGCTGGCCCGGTCAGGGCGGCCCCGGTCGGGTGCGGGTGCGCATTATGCCTCCGGTTTCCGGCCCGGCCAGTTATACCCAGCAGACGGTTCGCAGAACCATGGAAGCCTGGTTGGCGGAGTCGATGAATAAGAAAAATCAGAGCTAGCAACTCCGGAATTTTATAGATTTTTTGGGCGGCAAACGGGCTTTCCTTGCTACTCCGCGGTTGCCGAAGGGCTGGCCCAGCTGGTTTGCGGGGGCTCCTAAGGTCGCCTCCGCACCTAGCGGGCCAGGCCTCGGCATCCTTGCGGGGTAGCTTCGTCTATCCCTGCCGCTTCGGCGGCCTGCTCCTAAAATCCTTCCTGCAAAAGGACTTAGCCTCGCCGATAAAAAACCATTCTTTTAATCGTCTCTGCCTCGTAATCGCCTGTTAGGGTAGCGTCAAAACCCGATTCCCTCCAAATTTCCATCCAAATTTCCATGCTGTCGTTTTTCCAATACACCTCGTCCGCCAGTTCGTTTTTGTAGTACCGGCGTTCGGGATTTCCCCACACCGATAAGGCTTTTGGGTAGGTGTCGCCCAATCGGAACCCGTAGGCCTGCCCGCGAAACCCATAGCCCCCTTCAAACCAACTGCATACCAATCCAATTACCTGTTCTTCTTTAGGGTCGGTATAATAAATCAGGCCTTTTTGGGCGTACAATTTCAGGTTTCCCATGCTTTTTTCTGGACCACCCATTTCATCAAGAACGGCTCCGTAATGATGCCCAATTAGGGGTATATCCGATGCGGCGCTTGGGTTGTTTTTTTGAGTTCCACAAGCCCATAAAATCAGGCCGAACAGCAAAACTAAGGTTGCCCTTCTCATCCTTTCAGCTGCTGCAAAATGGCTCGGGCTGTGGGTTCAAGAATAAGCCTTCCTGAAATTTCAGCCCGTTCTTGCAACAAACTGTCCCAATTCTCGGTGCCTGCCCAACATACTTTTTTAATGTTGGTTAAGGCATCGCGGCTGCTGTTGGCCAGCCGTTCGGCCAAGGCTTGTACCGCCAAGTCCAGCTCGGCTACCTCGGCAAACACCTCCATAAACAACCCTTTTTCGCGCGCCCATTCGGCCGATTTCCATTCTGTGGCGTTAAATGCCATATCGGAATAAGCGCTAAGCCCCATTTTCCGTTCAACCGCAGGACCCACCACAAAAGGGCCAATTCCCACGGCCAGTTCGCTGAGTTTTATTTGAGAGCCTTGGGTGGCGAAGCAATAATCGACCGAGGCGGCCAGGCCTACACCTCCTCCAACCGCTTTGCCTTGCACTCGGCCAACGATGGGAACAGGGCACGTTCGGCAGGCATTGATGACATGCGCAAATCCCATGAAAAACGCATCGGCATCGGTTCGGTTGTCTAAGGAAAGCAGCTCGTCGAATGAGGCCCCCGCACAAAAGGCTTTTTCGCCTTCGCTGCGCAGAACCACCACATTTACTTCAGGGTTTTGCCCTTCTGTCTTTATGGCTTCGGCCAGCTTTTTTAACACCCTGCCAGGCAGGCTGTTGCTTTTCGGATGAAAAAACGATAAGGTACTGACTTTACCCAGCCGTTGAACCTGTACATCTCCTTCGCTTAAATAAACAGAAGCATCGTGTGCCATTCCTTATGCATTTTTACGTTGAACCAAGGTTAAAATGGTTGCCAAGGCCACCGTTTCTCCGGTTTCGTCGAACACTTCCACCAGCCATTTCACAATACCACGCGGCAGGTCTTCCGGATTTTTTTGTTCTTGGGCTATTTTTTCTTTTACGGTCAACTTCACTCCTATGGTTGCCCCGACATAAACGGGTTTGGTAAAACGGCAGTCTTCCAATCCGTAGTTGGCTAAAACCGGACCTTTTTTCGGATCCACAAACAGACCGGCCGCGGCCGATAAGATAAAATATCCGTGGGCTACACGCCGTTCAAACAAGGTGCCTTCCAACGAGGTTTCATCCATGTGGGCATAGAAATTGTCTCCGCTGATGTTGGCAAAATTGACAATGTCGGTTTCGGTAACCGTGCGTTTGTGGGTCAGCAGCGTTTCCCCAATGCTTAGTTCTTCAAAATACTTGCGGAAGGGGTGAACCAGGTCTTCGGTTTGTCTGCTGCCCGGCTGATACACCTGGGTTATGGCGGTTAAGGTGCTGGGGCTTCCTTGAATGGCGGTGCGCTGCATGTAATGCATTACCCCGCGAATCCCGCCCATTTCTTCTCCTCCGCCAGCTCGGCCGGGGCCGCCGTGCACCAAGTGGGGCATTGGCGAACCATGCCCTGTGCTTTCTTTGGCGCAATCGCGGTTGTTAATCAGCAACCTGCCGTGCATGCAGGCCGCTCCCAGCGTTACATCCACAGCAAAGGCGTCGTCGTAGGTAACGATGCTTCCCACCAGGCTGCCGCCGCCCCGCTTGGCCAATTCTATGGCTTCGGCCGTATCTCTGTATCCCATCAGGGTGCATACAGGACCAAAGGCTTCAACAGAATGTGCGGCGGTATTGCGAAGTGGGTCGCGCGCCACAAGAACCAAGGGGGCCATAAAGGCGCCTTTTTCTCGGTTTCCGCCCATCAGTTCAAAATGGGGGTCAGAACCGTGGTACACATCGCAGCTTTGCAGCAGTTCCTGAACCTTGGCCTGAACATCGCTTAGCTGATTTTTTCCGGCCAGTGGCCCCATTCGAACCCCTTCAACACGGGGGTCGCCAATGGTGTTTTTGCTCAGTTTTTCTTTCAGGGCTTGGCCAACGGCTTCTTGCAGCGGTTCGGGAACAATAACCCGACGTATGGCGGTGCATTTCTGCCCGGCCTTCACCGTCATTTCGCGCAATACGTCTTTAATAAACAGGTCGAACTCGGGAGTGCCCGGTTGGGCATCGGGGCCCAATATGCAGCAATTTAATGAATCGGCCTCCATGTTAAACCGAACCGAACGGCGAATAATAGAAGGATGGGCTTTTAATTTGAAGCCGGTATCGGCCGATCCGGTAAGGGTTACCACATCTTGAGAATCCACATAATCCAGCAAATTACCGGCGCTACCGCAAATAAGTTGCAGGGCTCCTTCGGGTAGAATGCCGGAAGCGGCGATGTCGCGTACCACGGCCTCGGCCAGAAAACTGGTCAAGGTGGCGGGTTTTACCAAAGCGGGAACCCCCGCCAACAGGTTTACCGCAATTTTTTCGAGCATGCCCCAAACCGGAAAATTAAAGGCGTTGATGTGAACGGCGATTCCTTCAAGGGGAACCGCAATGTGGTGGCCAATGAAACTGCCGCCCCGCGAAAGCATTTCAGGTGCCCCATCTACATAAAAAGGGGTGTCGGGCAACTCACGGCGGCCTTTTGAGGCATACACAAACAGGTTGCCAATTCCGCCGTCAATGTCAATCCAAGAATCAACGCGGGTTGCTCCGGTAGCGCTGCTAATGGCATAATAGGCTTCTTTGCGTTCGCTCAAATACATGGCCAATGCCTTCAGCATACGGGCCCGTTCGTGAAAGGTCATTTTTCGAAGGGCGGGCCCTCCGGTTTTACGCCCATAATGCAGAATCGACTCGAAGTCCAAGCCTTGAGTGCTAGCCAAAGCCAGTTCGGCACCCGTCGAGGCATCGTGCAAGATTTGGCCATCGCCTTCGGCAGCAATCCAGCGGCCTAGCACGTAATTTTCCAGTTTTTTGATCTCGGTTCCAATCATGGGGCGCAGAATTTAAAGCTGTTGCTAAGGTACAAAATTGGCCTAAGGCCAAGAAAGAAATTGGGGCAATAAAACCAAATGTAGTAAGGAATCAACCTCCGTAATTCAGCAAGAACGATTTTAAAAACCCGTTTAGGTCTCCGTCAAGAACAGCTTGGGCATTCGAGGTTTCAAAATCGGTTCTTAGGTCTTTCACCAATTTGTAAGGGTGCAGTACATACGAACGAATTTGCGAGCCCCATTCAATTTTTTTCTTATTGCCTTCTACTTCGGCTCGAGCCTCGTTGCGTTTTCGCATTTCGTTTTCGTAGAGCTGCGATTTAAGCATGCGAACGGCATTTTCTTTGTTTTGCAGCTGACTTCGGCTCTCTTGGTTTTTAATTATAATGCCGCTGGGTTTGTGGTAAAGGCGAACAGCCGTTTCAACCTTGTTCACGTTTTGTCCTCCGGCACCGCCCGACCTAAATGTTTCCCATTCAATGTCGGCATCTTTAACCTCAATGTCAATGGTGTCGTCAATCATCGGATACACATACACCGAGGCGAAGCTGGTGTGGCGCTTAGCGTTCGAGTCGAAGGGCGAAATGCGTACCAGGCGGTGCACTCCGTTTTCCCCTTTCAGGTAGCCATAGGCATGTTCGCCTTCAATTTGCATGGTAACCGATTTAATGCCGGCCACGTCGCCGTCCACAAAGTCGGTTTCAATGACTTTGTATCCGTTTTTTTCGGCCCACATTTGGTACATGCGCATCAAGATGGAGGCCCAGTCGCAGCTTTCGGTGCCGCCGGCTCCGGCGGTAATTTGAAGCACCGCGCTCAGGCCGTCTTCTTTGCCCGAGAGCATTTTTTTGAATTCCAGTTCATCAAGGCAAACCAGGGCGGCATCCCGGGCTTCTTCCAGTTCTGTTTCGGTGGCTTCGCCTTCTTTAAAAAAATCAAAGACTACCTGCAGGTCGTCTAGGGTCGATTGAGCTGCATCGAATTCGGCCAACCATTTTTGGAGTTGCCGAATGTTTTTTTCAGTGATTTCGGCTTCTTTGGGTGAGTTCCAGAAGTCGGGGTCCTGTCGTTTCAGGTTTTCTTCTTCCAATTCTATGGCTTTCGAAGCCACGTCAAAGTGACCCCCTCAGCGCTTCCAGGCGCCTAACCATCTCTTTGATATGATCCTGCGTAACGGCCATATTGAGTGCTTTAAAGTGAATACAAACGCTGGCGTTCTACCGCCTATCGGGGGCAAAGATAGCAATTCGTGGCCGTTTGGCATGGGGTAAAATGTACGGTTGGGCTTGAATTTGTAAGCTTTAAGTTCAAATTCCCCAATGCATTGTAGTCCACGGTAGTAAAATAGCAAGTAAATGTAAAAGCCACTGTTGCCAACTTGCAACTTATATTCTTCTGCTATGAACAAAAAGTCTGAAGCCATTTGAGCAACATCATTATTGATTTGGTCAACTTCATTCACCTTATTTTTTCTGCCAAATAAATTATTAAATACTCCCATCTTTTTCATTTGTTAAATTCATACAATGCTGAATGGCCTCTAGGCATTGTTCAATAGTGAACATGCCAAAATGAGTAAATTCTAAGGGTATATTCATTTTTTCTGATAGCCAATTGTAAGCCTTTTTTTGATTTTTAAAATGTGTTTTGTTTCGCCATAAAGGGTCAAACGTAGTATGACCTTGATTTCTAAGTTTACGCAGCTCTTTGTCAGCAACTCTTCCTAGTGAGGTTATGTTGTCTGAATAGGTTCCTACATAATGGTCAAAATTTACAATACACATATAGTATTTCTTATCGAGAAATTTAGGTCTAGGATTTTTTGCAGCTTTGCGAAGGCGGGGATTTTCAGCACTAAACTTCATTAGATGCACAAAACTTGAATTTAGCACTTCACTGTCAAAGAAGCACGTAAGCCCCGCTTTTGCAAAACGGCTGTTAGCACTTCGCCCTTCTTTTCTGTCGTGTTTGTTCGCTGTCATTTCGTGTCTGTCTTCGTGTTTT
>VGMT01000056.1 GCA_016866335.1 Bacteroidota bacterium
ATAAAATTGAAAAAGACAAATCCTGTTGCATTTCAAAAAATTCGCCTTTGGAATACTGCTTTGTTGAAGATTGTTTAAGGTTTAAGCCTTCGGCCAATTGATGTACATTAAAATCGGCCCCCAACATGGTGAACGACCAAGATCCACTTTGCTCAAGCTCTTTCACCTTGGCAGATACGGCAGAAGCGGTGTGCCTGCGGCTGCTGTTTTCCATTCCATCGGTTAGAATAACCACCACCACGCTGGCTTCTTTGCTTTTTAACTCTGGAGCAAAAAAGGTTTGAATGCGGGCAATAGAATCACCTATCGCATCATACATGGCAGTTCCTCCGGAAGGTTGATAATCGGCCAATTTTAAATTGGGCATTCCAGAAACGGCTGAAAATCCAATGGTGTGGTACACCTCGGTATCAAATACCGTTAAAGCGGCATAAAAATGCTGTTCTGGGTGCAGTTCTTGGGCCTCTCTCAGGGTTTTAAGTTGAGAATTGAACAAATCGACGGTTTGCGGCCGTGCATCTGACATGGACCCACTTTGGTCCAAAACAAATTGATAAATGGTTTTGCTGGTTTTCATAATGAATTTGAATTAAATGATGACTCAAAGGTCCGCTAACCCAAATTCAATATCGAATCTTTGCAACCTTGCAAAGCCTAAAACCTGTTCAGTACATTTCGAACAGATTGAATGTAGCTGCCAGAAAACAAATTAACATGCACCAACAAAGGGTACAGGTTGCAAATGGCCACGCGCTCTTCCCAGCCCGATTCCAAAGCCCATTCTTCATCGTATCCATGGTAAAAAGCTGGATCGAACCCACCGAACAAACGGGTCATAGATAAGTCCATTTCCCGATGTCCGTAATAAACGGCAGGATCAAAAATTACCGCATCACCGCTTAAATCAGAAATAAAATTCCCGCCCCAAAGATCACCATGAAGCAAGGAAGGCTTTTCAACCGGAAAAATTTCAGACAGCTTAGAACCAAGACGCTCCAACTGATTTGATAACTCAACATCGGCTTTTCCAGCATCAACAGCCCTTTTTAGCATAGGGGCCAAACGCTGTTCATAAAAAAACGAGGCCCATGTGGAGCTTTGGTTGTTGGATTGAGGCAAAGAAGAGATATAATTATCGTAATCCAAACCAAACGAAGCCCCTTCCGTTTTATGAAGCCGGGCAAGCTGAGCACCAAACTCAGGCCAAAAATCATAATGCGGTGTACCACGATCAATCATTTCCATGATTAAAATCTCTTGGCCTTCTGCCTCAATTACTCCATGTACCTTAGGCACACGTAATGCCTTTGCAGAGCTAAGCAATTCAAGGCCCTTTTGTTCCAGCTTAAACATGTTGGGGTGCTGACTGGCCCGGTTGTGTTTGATAAAAAACGTCCCTTGATCGCTTTCAACGACCTCGGTTGAATTTACCGACCCCCCATTAAGGGCCCGAATGGAAGTAACATTAACAGGAAAATCAAGGGAATTTTCCAGTACAGATTGTATAGCCAGCTTTAAGGGGTGTTCAGACATAAAATATATTTGCACAAAAATGAGAAATATTTGTAGTTTTGCCACCTCATTTGAAAAAAATGGGGCATTAGCTCAGCTGGCTAGAGCGCTACAATGGCATTGTAGAGGTCATCGGTTCGACTCCGTTATGCTCCACCCGCAAAAAAGCCAAACTTCGGTTTGGCTTTTTTGTTTCCATGCCTTTACCCATTGGCATAGTACATACCGGTTTTAAACACAGCCCTTTACCCTATCTTTGACCCATGAGTTCATGGCCGCTTTTATTGGGAATCGCAATCCTTTTTTTTGCCCTTTGGAAATACCCATGGCCTGGGTTTGAAAAAAAGAAAAAATACATTCTTCTGTCTTTGCTTGGGCTGCGCATTTTGGTGGGCTTGGGAACGGTTGCCTTGTACACCTATTATTATACCGACAACAGCAAAGCCGATGTGCATAGGTATTACAACGATGCCGTAAATATGGCCGAAGTTCATGCCAATGCACCCGATGAGTTTTGGGCCAATTGGTTTGGCCTTGCCAACGATTTTGAATACGAAGGCCGGCATTTCGATTGCATGCTCAATTGGGTACATCCGTATGGAAACCGTATGTACAACGACAACCGCGCCGTTATTCGGACCCATGCCATATTGCGCCTTTTGGGCGGGAACAGCCTGTGGGCTCATAGCCTGGTTTTCTCCGTTTTTGGCTTTGTAGGAAGCTACCTAATCTGCAGGGTTATTGCCTGCCGCTGGAAACTACCTTCCACTGGACTTTTGGTGGTTTTGCATGCCATTCCTGCTGTTCTTATTTGGAGTTCGGCACCTTTGAAAGAAGCCTTGGTTCTTTTGCAAATGGGACTTGCCCTAGGAAGTTGGTTTTTATTGAAAAACCGAATTTGGCGTTTTTTAGGAGCGGCCTTTGCCATTGCTATTTTGTACTTCACCAAGTCTTATATGGCCTTTCTTCTTACAGGATTTCTGGGGGTATATAGCCTATCCACTTTCTGGGAATCGTTAAAAAAGCGTAGGTCCAATTCCAAACTTATCGCTTTTTTTATTCCTGAAATTGCCTTCCCCTTGCTAGGGATTGCTTTTTATGTTGGTTTCAGTAGCCTAACCGGATGGAATCCACTGCTTCAAATGCTGAGCACCAAACTTCAACACTTTTTGAATTTAGCGGCTTCCGAAAACGCTGGTAGCCAAATTTACCTTCCTGCCTTTGATCCCAACTGGTTGTCCTTTCTTAGGACCTTACAATGGGGGTTTATAAATGCTGTTTTCAGGCCCTTACCGGGCGATTTTCAGGGGATTTTCACCTGGATTATGCTTCCTGAATCGTTTGCCATGTTGCTGATAGGCCTTGGAATTTGGTCAAGCATGCGAAATGGAATGCGGGCATGGCTATGGAGCAGCTTTTGGTATGGTTTGGCATTGGTGGTTTTGATGGGAGTAACAACCCCCGTCTTAGGCAGTTTATTCCGATACAAAATGCCTATTTGGCCTATCTTTTTGCCCTATTTATGGATAGGAACAGAGCATGTGCTAAAAACGGTCAGAACCTTTTTTAAAAAACCTACTCCACTTTAAACCTACAGGTTCATTTTTTTGAAAATAAAATCGGGAATGGTTCGAATAACCAGCATGATTGCCTGCCAAATTGGTAAAACATACACCCTACCCTTTCGTTTTCTAACCGCCTTTTCAATGGCTTTGGCCACCTGCTGTGGAGTTGCAGTTAATGGACCGGGCAAGGGCAAGCCCGCCGTCATTTTTGAACGAATAAAGCCTGGTTTTAGAGTAACCACATGGATTCCGTGAGCGTAACCAAAATTCCGAAGTCCATCTAAATAGGCCGAAAATCCCGCCTTAGCTGAACCATAAAGAAAATTGGATTTTCTACCGCGGTCGCCTGCCACTGAGGAAATACCCACCATAACCGCCTGTTTTTTTGCCTGAATGAAGGAATGCATCAAGGAATTCATCAACAATACGGCTGCGGTAAAATTCACCGTCATAATGCGTGATGCCTCTGATGCCTGATCAATTCCATTTGGATTTCCTAAGTAACCAAAAGCAACGTGAACTTCATCGGGTAAGCCAGGAAGAGCCAGCAGAAGGTCTTCGGGAACGGTTGACTCAGCATCGTAAATGAATGGGAGAGCCTCTACCTGACACCTTACCCTTAAATCAGATACAATAGGCTCTAGTGCCTCAAGGCTTCGACCGGTAAGCCAAAGGTTGTGGCCATTTTCTGCTCGCAACCGAGCCAAAGATTGGGCCACATCTGAATTGGCACCTACGATTAAAATGTTTTTTTTCATGAGTGCAAGGCTAGGCGTTCCGATTGTAGGCTTCGAAAAGAACCTTCGGGGTCCAGTTCTTTAAGTTTATCAATAAATCTATGCGCCATAGGATAGGTCCGCCTTAAAAAATCCGCCGACATGCGAACATCTTTGGTCAGGTATAACCTTCCTCCGTATTGCTCCACAACTTGGTCCAATTCATTTAAAAACGGCCAAAGCGAGGAAGAAATTCCAAAATCTAGGGTTAGGGTAAACCCCGCCTTTGGAAAGCGCAAGTAATTTTCAGGCTGCTCACCAAAAATTTTCAAAACCGTCAAAAAAGAGCTCATCCGGCGTTTGGCCAATAGCTCAAGAACCTCTTGAAGGCCTTTACGGGCATCTTGATGAGGAATAACCAACTGATATTGGGTAAAACCTCGCTTTCCATAAATGCGATTCCAACCCAGAACTTTGTCGAGCGGGTAATAGAAGGGTTCGTAATGCACCACCGAATCTTGGCTGCCTTTGGGGTGCTTATGAAAATAAACCTGATTAAATGCCTGAACAGTAAACCGATTAAGGGTGAATGAGGGCATGTCAATGGGGAAAGGTATGCCCTTGGTGGAGTGAATTTTCAGGGGATTTTGGGCCTGTTTTGGCGACAATTCGGGCAGTTTGGCCGATTCGCCTAGCATCAAAATGGAACGCCCGAAAGCCTTTCCGCCGGCCATGCAATCCAACCATGCCACTGAATTGGTCCAATTTCCGTACGACTCCAAACCCGCCATGGTATCGTCAAGGTTCTCGCATCGAACCGTATGCTGGCGAATGAAGGCCGTTTCAATTGGTTTTAGGTAAAAGGCCAAAGAAAGAATTATCCCTGTAAGCCCCATTCCCCCTAAACTTAGGT
>VGMT01000057.1 GCA_016866335.1 Bacteroidota bacterium
GGCCCCTCTCGGGAATGGAGATGTGTATTTGTTGGGCGGTATGAGCAACGGACACCTGGATGCACGCTACAAAATGGTGTACGACCCCGGAACCCAAGCCTATATGCTGTCTGTCCCGTTAAAACAAGGACTCTACAATTACCTATATGGCTGGGTGCCAAAGGGGAAAAATCAGGCAGAACTTATGCCCACCGAAGGCGATTTTGCCCAAACCGAAAACGAGTATCAAATTTATGTGTACGCCCGAAACAACGGCGATATTGCACATCGATTGCTGGGCTACACCGAGCTGAATTCCAGATAATTGAGCTGTTTTTTTATGAAAAAATCCCCTCTTTTTTTAATGCTATTGGCGGGCGCTTTCGCACTTAAAACCCAGGCGCAAAAACTGGGTTATTGGGCTGCGGCCGACGTGTATTGGAGCAAAGACCTGAGCCTTCCTGATTCGGCCACCCGCCCCGACTTTTTATTCAACCACCACCGAAACGGGGAAGTTGCCCTTAACCTGGCCGCTGCGGGATTGGTCTTAGACCACGATAAATTCCGGGGCCGGTTCGCCATAATGACCGGCAGTTACGTGGAAAAAAACCTTGCGGCCGAGCCCAGTCCCCTTCAATCCATTTTTGAAGCCAATGCGGGAATAAAACTCGGCTCAAATCTATGGCTCGATGCCGGCATTTTTCAAAGCTATTTGGGCGCCGAATCGCTGCTTCCCTTGTCCAATCCTTGCTTGGGCCGGTCAACCTCGTCCGAACAATCCCCCTATTACCTAACAGGTGCCCGTTTGGAATGGACACCCAACACCCAATTGAAATTGCAGGCTTGGATCAACAACGGTTGGCAAAGAATCCGAATGCCAGATAACTACACACAGCCGGGCTTCGGTTGGCTAGTTGAATGGAACCCTACCGATTCTTTGACCTTAAGCCATGGGGGGTTTTATGGTCATGCCTTGCCCGATTCGGCCAACAGCCCGCGTTTGTTTCAAAACACCTGGATTCGGTGGAAGGCGGGCCGGGGATTTGCCTTGTGGGGGATTGTCGATTTGGGATTGGAAAACGCGGCAGGCTTGGGCTGGAAACCCTGGTTTTATGTTGGGGGAGTCGTTCAAAAGAAATGGGCTGCCCGCTGGACATCGGCCCTTCGCGCCGATTATTACCACGACCCAGAGGGCCGGCAAGCGCTGGGATATTGGGCCCCAAACCTACGGCTACTTTCAAGCAGCGCCAACCTCTGCTATTCTCCTATGCCTTTCGCCCGAATTGGGCTAGAAGGCCGCTACATGCACCTACTTTCATCGGCATTCTCCCAAATGGGCACCCACAACTGGGCCCTCATGCTAAACCTTAGTTTCTTTTGGGAAAAGCAGCCGGGTTAGTTCTTAGCAGCAACGATGTTTTTGGCAGAATGATGGCAGCCTACGCTAGGCTTCCTATCTTTGCCCCAAAATTACCACATTGAACACCGCTTCGTTCCGGCTGCCCTCGCTCGCCCTGCTTGCATCTTGCATTACAATACTTGGGTTGCTGTTTTTGGGCATGGGTAGTTCCGGCTGCGGTCCTAAAGCCGAGGGAATTGAAATCGAGACCGATTCAGCCGCTGAATTGCTTCGACTAAACGCCCAAATTGAAGCTCAACCAC
Organism: Bacteroidota bacterium; assembly: GCA_016866335.1. Taxonomy (GTDB): domain Bacteria; phylum Bacteroidota; class Bacteroidia; order CAIKAF01; family CAIKAF01; genus CAIKAF01. The sequence goes on from VGMT01000057.1 coordinate 1,642, forward strand.
AAAATCCAGACGCCTGGTTTGCACGTTCTCGGTATTTTGCCCGAAACCAACTGTTCGATAAGGCAAGCAAAGATGCTCAACAAGCCCTGTCTATTGATTCTTTAAGGGCCGACATTTGGCTGCATTTGGCCGACTTGTCTTTTACTACCAAAAAAGTGGACGAGGCTGGCCAACAGATTGAAAAAGCCCTAAAAATAGAGCCCGAAGGAGTTGATGCCAACTTGCGCATGGCCGAACTTCAGTATTATTTGGGAAAGTATCCGGAAACATTCAAGCATTTGGATGTGGTTATACGGAAAAACCCCTACCAACCCCGAGCCTACTTTACCAAAGGAATGGCCTTCAAAGAAATGGGCGATACAGGTTTGGCTATTTCTTCCTTTCAAACCGCCACAGAACAAGATCCGGGGTATTTTCATGCTTGGATTCAACTGGGGCAACTGCATGCAGCAAAACGTTCTGACCTAGCTATTCTCTATTTTAAAAACGCCATTGACGTAAACCCCTCTAAACAAGAGAGTTATTATGCTTTAGCTTATTATTATCAGCAAACCAATCGGGTGCCCGAAGCCATGAGCACCTATTTGCAGTTGTTGGAATTGGACCCCAAACATGTGCCATCCATGCACAACCTTGGATATTTGTTGTTGTTTGAAAAAAAACAGGCCGATGAAGCCCTGGTGTGGTTCGATAAGGCTATTAATCTAGACCCCGAATTTATTCAGGCCCAATACCATCGAGGCTATTGCCTAGAATTGCTCGGACAGAAAACGGAGGCAAGGCAGGCCTACCAAACGGCTTTAGATCTTGACCCAAATATGATCTTGGCCCAACAGGGCCTAGGAAGATTGAAGGGCAATTAAGGCCCAAAGGGAATAATTGAATTGGCCGTTCAATTCATCAAGGTCATACGGAAAGGAACGAAACCATCCCTTCACCGAAATACGCGAAAAGAGGCGGACCCGAAAATCAAATATGGATAGCCCTGTTTTCGGTAGCCGCAAGGCAGGCCTCTCGGAATGATTCGGTATACGTTGGGTGAGCATGGCTCATCCGTGCGATGTCCTCGGCAGTGGCTCTATATTCCATGGCAACGACCGCTTCAGCAATCATATCGGCAGCACGGGGGCCAATAATGTGAACGCCCAATATTTCATCGTTTTCCTTATCGGCAAGCACTTTCACCTGTCCATCTAAATCCATGCTAGCTCTGGCACGTCCACTTGCCCGAAACGGGAAACTACCTACTTTATAGGCTCGGCCCAAGGCCTTTAATTCCTCTTCCGTATGACCCACAGAGGCTACCTCGGGCCAAGTATAAACCACATTGGGAATCAGCAAATAATTGATGTGCGGTTGTTGTCCTGCAATAATTTCAGCGGCAAGCATCCCCTCTTCTTCGGCCTTATGTGCCAACATTGCTCCACGAACCACATCGCCAATGGCATAAATAGTGGGATCGGCCGTTTGCAGATGTTCGTTCACTGGGATGCGCCCTCTTTCATCAATGCTAATACCCACACTATCCAAATTTAGTCCCTCTGTAAATGGCTTTCGGCCTACGGAAACCAAACAATAAGGGACTTTCCACTCAAAAGACTCCCCCTTATTATTTTCGGCGGTAACCACAACCTGTTTGCCCATATTTTTTACCGAGGTTACCCGGGTTTCAGTAAAGACCTCGGCACCCAATTTTTTCATTACCCGAGTTAGGTCTTTGCTCATGGCACTATCAAATCCCGGAATCAGGCGATCGGCAAATTCAACTATGCTCACCTTTGACCCCAAACGAGCGTACACAGAACCCATTTCCAAACCAATTACTCCCCCACCAATTACAAGTAAATGACTGGGAATCTCTTTTAAATTTAAAGCCTCGGTCGAGGTAATAATCCTTTTTTTGTCGGGTTCAATTCCAGGCAAACCCGAGGGTTTTGAACCTGTAGCGACAATTGCTTTTTTATAGCTAAGTTCAATTTTGCTGCCATCCTCTTCCGTTACATTGATTCTGCCCTTACCATTAAAGGAGCCCAAGCCCCTAAACACTTCAACTCCATTTTTTTTCATTAAGCCTGAAACTCCTGCACAGGTTTGACTTACCACCTCGGTCTTGCGTGCGATCATTTGGGCAAAATTTACCTTTAAATTGCTCAATTCAATACCATGTTCGGCAAAAGAATGAGCGGCATTGTAATAATGCTCCGAGCTGTCAAGCAAAGCTTTAGAAGGAATGCAGCCAACATTTAGACAAGTGCCGCCAAGGGTATTGTATTTTTCAATTAATGCTGTTTTGAAGCCCAATTGCGCGCAACGGATCGCTGCGACATATCCGCCGGGACCTGAGCCGATAACAACCACCTGAAAGCTATTCATAGCAAGAGAATTTAGGGCGAAGGTAGGGAATAATTTTGGGAGACTGCGGGGTGGGGGTGGCCAATACCGCGGCATCCTAGCTGCAACAGTAGAATGGACACCCTAGGGCGAGCCTGCCTCAACCTAAAATAAACGGTGCCCAATACCGCGACATTCTAACTGCAAACTGCAACAGTAGAATGGACTCCCTAGGGCGAGCCTGCCTCAACCAGAAATAAACGCTGCATAAAAAAGTTGCTGCTTCCCACCTCCTCTTGCCTTTCCCTCTTCAACCTCTTCA
>VGMT01000058.1 GCA_016866335.1 Bacteroidota bacterium
GTTAAATTTAAGTGCTTAGCTATCCGCGGCTAGGGTTATAGCCACGAATGCACGAATGGTTGTGGCTTTGGCTTTAGCCACTCAAACAGGAAGATATGGGGCTGGGCTTTGGGTGTATGGGGTTTTAGCCACGAATGCACGAATGATTGTGGCTTTGGCCTTAGCCACTCAAACAGGAAGATATGGGGTTGGGCTTTGGGTGTATGGGGTTTTAGCCACGAATGCACGAATGGTTGTGGCTTTGGCCTTAGCCACTCAAACAGGAAGATATGGGGTTGGGCTTTGGGTGTATGGGGTTTTAGCCACGAATGCACGAATGGTTGTGGTTATGTTGGTAGCCTTAAAAAACATACCATTCGTGCATTCGTGGCTAAGCTATCTGCAGCTTGGCTTGATTTGGGGGTTTGTGAATTAAGCTGGGGCAGAGCAGCCGGAATTGGGGCTGTTTAGGGCCTAATCTTAGAATTTCGGAATTAAATTTAAGTATAAGGAGGCCGGCCTGCTGTTTATGGTTTAATTTAGAGCTTAATTTAACTTCTTACCTATGAAACTGGGGGTATTTGTATTGTTTTTTATCGGTTTGTTGAACCAAGGAAAGGCCCAGGGCAATTTGCAGTTCAATCAGGTGTTGTTGGTGGATAGTGCTTTGCGTACGGTGCCGGCGAACAAGGCTTGGAAAATCACGGCCATTTCAGGGAGTGAGTACCGGCTGAACGAGTGTGTAGATATTTCGGCGAATTCAAACCACGAATTGAAGTCGGCACGGTGTGGATTTACCCAACCCACGGCAAGTTTTATCGGCAATTATTCCATTTCCTTGTTTTTGGTCAATGGAAACCGAGTTATAAATTCAATAGAAGGATTGCCAAATAGCGTAACGGCCTGGTGCAATTCAAATTGCACCTCCAGTTGCGCGACAAGGGACTTCACTTGTGCGAACAAATCTACCAACCCCAACATTTTACCCATGTGGTTGCCGGCAGGAGCGACCTTGCGTTCAGGCGGGCCAAACACCTGGCTGTCGGTGTTGGAGTTCAACATTGTGCCTTAATTCTGCCATGGCCCCTGTTGGCTTTAGGCAACATAAACGCAACACATTAAATCCAATTCCTTAAAACAATGTCGGGTTTAATCCCAATATGCAACAAAACAAACGTTCCCTAACATGAGAAAAGGTGTCTTTGGTTTTTTCCTTTTTTGCTTGGTTTCCATAGGCGCGGCCCAAGGCAATTTGCAGTTCAATCAAGTGTTGTTGGTGGATAGTGCTTTGCAGACGGTGCCGGCGAACAAGGTTTGGAAGATTAATTCCATTTCGGGCAATGAACGCCGCACAAATGAGTGCGTTGACATATCGGCAAATTCTACCCATGAATTGAGGTCAGCACAATGCTGGTCGGTACAACCCACAGCTAGTTTTTATGGCAACTATTTTATTTCTATTTTTTGGGTGAATGGTAAACGGATTGTAAATACCATCGAGAACTTACCTAACCAGAATTTAACCGTTTATTCCAGCACAAACTGCACAAACTCTTGGACCAGCGGCAATTTCTCATGTGCAAACCGAACGGCAATACCCAATATTTTACCCATGTGGTTGCCGGCGGGCACCACCGTAAAGACAGGGGGGCCCAATACCCTTTTATCGGTGTTGGAGTTCAACATTGTGCCTTAAAAACAAATCGAAACCGCCTTGAATACTCAGCCCTAAGGCCAACTCTACATAAACCGCCCCGCCCACCAAAAACAATAGCCCATGCAGTTGTACGATGTTTCTTTGTATCCACCAGCCACAATGCGTGAAATCAATTTAAAGTATGGGGCTCCACATTCCTGGCGAGAAAGGCTGTTTGGTCCGGCGGTGGGCAGTCCGGGCATGGATTGGTTGTCAGGTCCAGCTGAAGTTGCCGAAGTTATTGAGCCCTTGGGTCCCCGAATTCGAATGAATGCCGAGCGCCGCCCCAATGGCTGGTTGCTGCACATCAACGGCAGTTTGCGGCGGTTTTATCAGGTCGGGTTTGAGCCGGGCGAACTGCAAGGCTGGAACTTGCACGACGTTCCCGGCGAGCGGTATCAACGGGTGGAGATTCGAACTTCCGGACAAATTTGGCAATGTAGGCTCCGCGATTCGGCTCGGGGCGAGGCGCTACAGGCCTTTTTTCAGCGGCTTTCGTTGTTGAGCCATTCGTAACCAATGTCGCGGCGGTAAAACCCGCCCGACCAATTTAAGGCATCCAAATACCCATAGGCATTTTGCAGGGCCTCGGGCAGGGTTTCGCCCAATCCGGTAACGGCCAACACGCGCCCTCCATGGCTTAGCAACTGGGTTTCGGTTTTGCGGGTTCCGGCTTGAAAAACCAAAGCCGAATCCGATTCGGGCAAACGCAGCGGCAAACCGGTTTCGTAGCTGCCGGGATAGCCCTTCGAGCAGAGCACCACCGTGCTTGCCATGCCCGAATTCCATTCCAATTCACCTGCTGGCCAAGGGCCGCCGCCGGCAGCTTCAAGCCAGGGAATCAAATCGTTTTTTATTAAGGGCATTACGGCTTGGGTTTCGGGATCACCCATGCGGCAATTGTATTCAATAACGTAGGGTTTGCCCTGCACCACCATGAGGCCAACGTACAAAAAACCGGTATAGGGTTGGCCTTCGGTGCTCATGCCCTTTAAGGTAGGTTCGACAATGGTTTGGGCTACTTCGTTCAAAAATTCGGGGCTGGTATCAGGCCATGGCGCCACAACGCCCATGCCTCCGGTATTGAGTCCCGTATCGCCCTCGCCCACCCTTTTGTAGTCTTTGGCCGTAGGCAAAAACACATAGTCGGTCCCATTGGTCAGCACAAAAACAGAACATTCCATGCCATGCAAAAAGGTTTCAATCACCACTTTGCTGGCCTCGCCTCGGTTTTTTTGAGGATTAAGCATAAGGCTAAGCTCCCGTTTTGCCTCGTCGGCGGTCGAAAGAATCAACACGCCCTTTCCTCCGGCCAAGCCATCGGCTTTCAACACATAGGGTGCCTGAAGTTGATCGATGAACCGAAAGCCTTCCACCAGGTTTTTTGCGGTTATGGTTTTGTGTTCGGCTGTTGGAATGCCATGCCGATTCATAAAGCCCTTGGCAAAATCTTTGCTTGATTCGAGCAGGGCCGCCTTTTGGCTGGGACCAACTACTTTGAGTGGCCCCAAATCGGTTCGCTGCTTAAGGTAATCCACTAGGCCATGGGCCAAAGGTTGTTCAGGACCTACCACCAGCAATTGAATGTTGTGGGTTTGAATCGCCTGTGCTATGGCCTCAAAATCAAGGGGGTCCAAAGGCAATGCG
>VGMT01000059.1 GCA_016866335.1 Bacteroidota bacterium
ACGGGAGACAAAGTTCGTCGTGTTTCCATGTCAGAGGAAAGAGGGGTTATTTTTAGCTTCTCTTTCTCTGATAAAAACATCTTAACATTTAGCTCCCTAAAAGTTGCATTTGTAACTTGAATTTAAGATGTAAAATTCGATTGTTTTTCAATCTTAGTCAACAACCAAGACAAACAAATCTTGGATTTTGTTGCAATTGAAGGGTGAAAGAGGGGATTTCAGGTTGGCCGGAAAGCGAAAACAAAGCCCTTCGAATTCACTACCTTTGAAACTTATTCCGAATAATTTATTCCTTTTTCCTTCCCCATGAGTTTAATTTCCTATCCATTTTCAGCCATTTTAGGATGGTCGGCAAGCCGCCACGAAGCTTTTGCCTTTTGCAAACGGCATTACTATTATCAGTATTATGCTAAATTTGATGTTGAGTATCCGGTTGCAAAAATTCAGGCCTTAAAAATGTTAACCAACCGTGCCTTGGCGGTGGGTTCATTAAGTCATTTGGGCATTGAGGCCTTGCTGAAACGCCTTGAAAAGTCAACCGCTCCTATCGATTCTGAGCGCTTTGCATTATTCCTAAATCAACTTTCAGAAACCTTTGTACAAAACAACACATTTGAAGAAGCTCATTATGGCAGCAATCCCGCTCCAACGGCCAAAGAATTGACAGAAGCCACCAAGGAATACCTGGAGTTTTTTCTTAAAAGCGAGCGTTATGCATGGATTTGCGCCTTACCTGAGTCCACTCGAAAAGCGTGGATGATTGAACCCGGGGGCTTTGGCGAAACTCGAATCAACAACCTTAAGGCCTATTGCAAAGTAGATTTTTTGCTTCAACACCAAGGCAAAACCTATATTTTCGACTGGAAAACAGGAAAGACCGACCCCGAAAAGCATGCCCGGCAAATGTTGGGTTATGCCTTGTTTGCCCATACCAATTTGGGAGTAGGATTTGAACAGATTGAATTGATTCTTCATTATCTAAGCGGTTCCGAAACAACCGTGAACCTAAACGCAGAGGATTTGCCCGATTTTGAAGCCAAGGTGCAGGCCGATACCAAGGAAATGTACGCATACTGCGAACAGGTCGATACCAACATTCCAAAACCCAAAGTAGACTTCCCAATGATAGAACCGCAAAAACTATGCAGCTACTGCAAGTTTCGGGAATTGTGCGGCCGGGAATAGAATTTGATTTTCCTATTTTAAACGCTAATTTTATTTTAAAACTATTCGGTTATGCGGTTTACTTTGCTGCGGGCCCTGCCGCTTTTGTTTGCTTTCGCTTTCTGCACTGTTCAGGGGCAAACCTTGTATTTTCCTCCTCAAACCGGCACTTGGGATACCCGAAATCCCGCCGATTTAGGATGGTGTCAAGAAAACATTGACAGCCTAAATGCATTTTTGGCAGCCAACAACAGCAAAGGATTCCTGCTGCTTGACAAAGGTAAAATTGCCTTGGAATGGTATTATGGCAACTTTACCAAAGACAGCCTTTGGTATTGGGCTTCGGCAGGAAAAACATTAACTGCCATGCTGGTAGGAATTGCTCAACAGGAGGGTTATTTAGCGCTTTCTGACAGCAGCAGCCAATACCTTGGAACGGGCTGGACTTCTGCCCCTGCTTCAAAAGAAGGTTTAATTACAGTACGAAATCAACTAGCGTCGTTTATGGTTCCGGGGGTGCCGTTTGTTTTTCCTGGGCCCTTGTTTCCCGATGCTCCGGCCGACATGTACGCCGCCCAAGGAAAAGACGGCCAAATTATCAGTGTGGTGCCTTCAAAGGACCTTGTATGGGTACGCATGGGAGAAAGTCCAAACCTCGGAAATGGAGATGTAACCCCTGTTTTTACAAACGATATTTGGAAATACATCAACCGGCTACCCTGCAGCTCCAGCCTAAACACCAACCGTTTATTTCAGGGAGAAATTTGGCCAAATCCAGGCCAAAATGTGCTGAGATTTAAGGGACAGGAAAGCCCCAATTACTGGCGTATTTTTGATGCGATGGGTCGGCTTTTGGCCGAAGGTTCTGCCCAAAACGAATGGTGGCCCGGAGAACTGCCAAACGGCCTTTACCAAATTGAAGTTCAATTTGAAGGAGAAAAAAGACGGTTCCCTTGGGTTCGATCCGAAGCCAAGTAAGCAGGGCAACTCAATAAAACTGGAGCCAGTCCCGATGCCTTAGTTTAGGTGTGTCGCATATTCTGCTGGCCAAGCGCTCTGACGCTTTCCGTGCCTTTGCCGATGGCATGTGGAAACTAGATAGGGTGTCGTGTCCAGCCAAATCCCAGGCTCCTTCATTCCGCGATTAAACACCTAGTCCTAAATTTTTTCTTAGTAAAATCATGGGTAGCAGAAGGGCATATGAAAAAACGCGAAAGTCAGGCGCTATCCGCGACTAGAGTTTTAGCCACGAATGCACGAATGGCTGTGGCTATGGCTGTAGCCACTCTTGAAAGAAGATATGTGGCTACACTTTTTGCGACTAGAGTTTTAGCCACGAATGCACGAATGGTTGTGGCTATGGCTGTAGCCACTCTTGAAAGAAGATATGTGGCTACGCTTTTTGCGTCTAGGGTTTTAGCCACGAATGCACGAATGGCTGTGGCTATGGCTGTAGCCACGCAGGTAAGAATGCATGTGGCTTGGCTTTT
>VGMT01000060.1 GCA_016866335.1 Bacteroidota bacterium
CTCCGAATCCAGCCTATTTCGATCCCGAAAACATTGTTAAATTGGCCATAGAAGGAGGCTGCAACGCGGTAGCTTCGACCTTTGGCGTTTTGGCCGCTTGTTCGCGCAACTACGCCCATAAAATTCCCTTTATTGTAAAACTCAACCACAACGAGTTTATATCTTACCCCAACGGATTTGACCAAATCTCATTTGGTTCGGTCGAGGAGGCTTGGAACTTGGGAGCTGTTGCCGTTGGTGCCACCATCTACTTTGGCTCTGACGAAAGCAAAAGGCAACTGGTAGAAATTGTAGCCGCCTTTGAACGGGCACACGAACTAGGTATGGCTACCATTTTGTGGTGCTACCTACGAAATTCAGGATTCAAAAAAGACGGAATCGATTACCATACCGCAGCCGATTTAACCGGACAAGCCAACCACCTGGGCGTAACCATTCAAGCCGACATCATCAAGCAAAAACTGCCCGATACCAACGGAGGCTACACGGCCTTAAATTTCGGAAAAACGCACAAAAAAGTGTACGAGCAACTCAGCTCAGAGCACCCCATCGACCTAACGCGCTATCAGGTAATCAACTGCTATTCAGGCAGAATTGGCTTGATTAATTCGGGGGGAGCCTCCTCGGGCGAAAGCGATTTGGCCGAAGCGGTAACCACAGCAGTAATCAATAAACGTGCCGGTGGACACGGTTTAATTTCAGGACGCAAGGCATTTCAACGGCCCATGAAGGAGGGAGTAGCTCTTCTAAATGCCATCCAAGATGTGTACCTTAGCCCTGAAATTACGATTGCTTAATCTAAACACATATGTGGTTTAAACGAACCAAAGAGGGCATTCTAACCTCGACCGCTGAAAAGAAAGAAACCCCCGAAGGCCTTTGGTATAAATGTCCATCCTGCAAAGGAATTGTCCCAACCGAAGATCATGCCAAAGCCATGTGGGTTTGCCCTAGTTGCGGCTTCCATGAACGCATTGGCAGCGATGAATATTTTTCATTGCTGTTCGACGATGCCGCCTTCAAAGAACTCAACCCAAACATGACCTCGGCCGACCCATTGGGTTTTTCAGACAGCAAGCCCTATCCCGCTCGCATCAAAGCGGCCATTGGCAGTACCGGTTTGAAAGATGCCATAAAAACAGCCTTCGGAAAACTGGATGGAAAAGAGGTGGTGATTGCCTGCATGGATTTCAAATTCATTGGAGGCAGCATGGGTACCGTGGTGGGCGAAAAAATTGCCCGCGGAATTGACCACAGCATCAAAAACAAAAAGCCTTTCATCCTCATCAGCAAAAGCGGTGGAGCCCGAATGATGGAAGGGGCCTTGTCTTTAATGCAAATGGCGAAAACCTCGGCCAAACTTTCCCTGCTCTCCAAAGCCGGAATACCCTACATATCTGTATTAACCGACCCTACCACGGGCGGAGTAACTGCGTCCTTTGCCATGTTGGGCGATTTAAACATTGCCGAACCCAATGCCTTGATTGGATTTGCAGGGCCGCGGGTGGTAAAAGAAACCATCAAGGCCGAGCTGCCCGAAGGATTTCAGCGTTCCGAGTTTTTGCTTGAAAAAGGCTTTCTAGATCAGGTGGTTCACCGGCATTCCTTAAAATCCCGCCTGTCTTCCTTCCTTGGTTTTTTATCGGGTCCACTATCCAAAAAATAAGCCCAACCTATGCCGCAAACTGAATTGCACGCCCAACTGCTGGGCATTATAAAGCCATATGTACCCGAACCCGCATTGCTGGAACAGGTTAATGAAAATTCGGATTTTCTTCGCGACCTTAAAATCAATTCGGCCCACATGATTGATGTGGTATTGGATGTAGAAGAGGCGTTTGACATACGCATTGAAGATGAAGATGCCGAGAAATTAAAAACCGTAGGCGACGCTCTGCGCTTGATTTCCAGCCTAAGGGGGAAATGAACCCCGGTATCGACTTTTTTCACCTTCCCTCCTATTCCTCAAATTGGTTAAACCCCAAAGGCAGGCATGCCCTGCGGGTTTGCCCTGAATGCAGTTTCCCCATGATTCCTGCTTTGGCTTGGGCGATCAAAGAAGCCGCTTGGAAATCGCTCCCCGACACGGAACAACCCCGCCGTTTTCATCCGAGCCAATTCAACCTAATGGAATGCAAAGACCAGCAAGCTAAGGTTGAGTTCCTGGAAGACAAACGGGTATTTGAGATGAAATACATGGAAACAAACCAGGGTTTTTTGGCCTATAGCCTGCCAGAATCCTACAGCCTATACCACAGCATTCCAGCGGTATATTCCAAAACCCAAAACGGCCGACCTATGCTGCTATCCGGCTCGGAATGGGTTCCGATTTCAATAAGCCACGATGGAGCTTTTGGGTATGCGGTTTTACCGGATTGAAGGGCTTGAAGGGTAATCATTAAGTTCCGCCTCGGTATTTTTCAATAAAACAACGCCAAGCCCCCCCCCAACCCCCACCCA
>VGMT01000061.1 GCA_016866335.1 Bacteroidota bacterium
ACGGGAGACAAAGTTCGTCGTGTTTCCATGTCAGAGGAAAGAGGGGTTATTTTTAGCTTCTCTTTCTCTGATAAAAACATCTTAACATTTAGCTCCCTAAAAGTTGCATTTGTAACTTGAATTTAAGGATTAAAATTTGAAACAAATTTCTGATTTAAGGTTCTATTAGTCCTTCGTCGGCAAAGGAATAAAAGGAAGAACCCGCAACAATGATATGGTCTAAAACACGAATATCTAAAACTCTACCGGCTTCAATGGCTTTTTTTGTCAGGGCTTGGTCTGCCGAACTGGGTTTTAAATTGCCGCTGGGGTGGTTGTGGTACAGAATCAATGCCGGAGCCATTGATTCCAAAGCATGTTTAAAAATTATCCTAAAATCGGCCAAGGTTCCAGCAAGCCCCCCCCGCCCAATTAAGCAGGTTTTAATGAGTCGATTGGATTGGCTAAGAAGGGCTATCCAAAATTCTTCGTGGGGCAAATCGCCAAGGCGGCTTTGAAGCAATTCGGCCGCCTGTTTGCTGCTAACCACCTGTTCTGGAAATTGGCTGGGCTGATGCTGCCGGCGCAATCCCAATTCAAGGGCCGCCATTATTTTCATGGCTTTGGCAGGACCCATTCCATGAAAACGGTTGTAATAGGGTAAATCCCAACGGGCAAGGGCATGCAAATCTTGTTTTGCCTCGCTCAGCATTTCTCTTGCCAAATCCAGAGCCGTTTTTCCACTGGTGCCCGAGCCCAGTAAAACAGCTATTAGCTCCGCATCGGTTACCGATTGCCGCCCCTGAGCCTGCATTTTTTCCCTTGGTTTATCTGATTCTGCCCAATCCTTAAGAGCAATGGTTTCCCTGTGTTTCATTCTTCCCCGTTTGCCGCAAGTTAAGAACGAATTTTTGGGTTGTCAATGTCAAAACTCAATTTAAGTTGAACAAGATCTGTTTTTTTAGGTCAATACTCCGGTTCATTGCCCGGCAGCCATTTTATGCTGCACCCTGTCGAGGGTAAATAGGGTTGCGCCGGATTTTTCCCCTCAGCCCATGCCTGGGCGGCATTAAACAAATCAATCCCCGTAGATTGAATCCCGTTCTTGTGGTTGCTGTCATCAAATCGCCCCCGGTATATGGGCTTGCCTTGGCTTGAAAATAAGGTGAACTCGGGAGTGCAACTGCCAAACAAAGCCTTTGCCTGACTTTGATCGGCATCAAACACATAGGGAACCGGAATGGAGTAGTGGCGGGCCCATTCTAGCATTCGTTCTGGGGAATCTTGTGGGTAGGAAACAGGATCATTGGCCGATATCAGTGCGGCCCCATAGCCCAATTCCTGCAATGCATTTAATACTTTGGAAAGGGTAGGAGCAATGTGAATGACATAGGGGCAATGGTTGCAAATGATGCCCAGCAATAGGCCTTTACTACCCATCAGGTCAGCCGTTCGAAAGGTTCGGCCCGTTCCAGCTTCATTAAAAACAAGGTTTGGTAGAATAAAATCGGGAGCCAAAGGCAAGGAGGATGCAGCCATAGAGATGTTAATTTAGGAATGGGGAAAGGTGTTTGCAATGCCCGACAGGTTAAGCCAGTTGTGCAGCAAGCGCATACCGTCGGGAGTCATGATGGACTCAGGATGAAATTGCAAGCCATACCAAGGGTTTTCATGGTGCTTTATGGCCATGATGCAGCTGTCGTCGGTTTTTGCCAACGGTTGGAATTTGCCCGATACCAGATTGAAAAAGCCCCAAGAATGGTAGCGCCCTGCCTGAAAAACAGCCTCAATGTCAAGAAACAAGGGATCCGGTTTTAAACAATGAACGGCATGAGAACGTCCATGGACAGGTTGAGCAAGCGTTTCAAGGCTTTCGCCTTCCAACAGCCCCAAGGCTTGCATACCCAGGCAAATTCCCAACAGAGGCTTATTGGGGTTCCAACCTGTTAACAAAGACATCAAGGCGCCCGATTCCTGGGGTAAACCCGGACCGGGAGATACGACCAAGGCATCTGCCTGAAAACAGCGCTCCCAATTTGGATCGTCGTTCAAAACCACCTCAGGTCTTTGACCGGTTAGATTTTCAAGGTAGTGAACCAGGTTGTAAGTAAAGGAATCGTAATTGTCAAAAACCACCAGATTCCCTGCCATGCTTTCGGACCTAAAGGTTTATTTTACCTGCTAAAGGAATGCCTATGTTTTGCCAACAGGGCTGGAAAAAGCAATTTGCCCAAAGCCACAAAAGCGGTCGAAATGTAAAAAATCATGGGTGCCGACTTGGCCATGGCGGGCGAAGTTTGAACCAATTGAATTTGGACTTGGCGGATTTGTTCGTCGGCAGCGAAAACCAGCATCAGAACCATAAAAACCAGCATTA
>VGMT01000062.1 GCA_016866335.1 Bacteroidota bacterium
GTACTTGCTCATTTTAAACCCGCTTAAGCTTACCGAATGCTGGGGGCCTTCGTCGCTTTCCCGGTCGGTTTCATAACTTGGGCTGCCCATCGTAAAAGTGCCGGCGGGAATGCCCACCCATTCCACCGCGGGGCGGCCGGGCAATTGCCTGGCTTGAGTGCCACCGGGCGTGCCGGAAGAACCGCCCGGCAAGACCTTGAACCGAGCCACTACCGTTAAGCGCCAACCTCCCGTATGCATTTCCTGAAACACCCAAACCTTCGAAACCTCGCGAATCAGTCTGCCACCTTCCTTAACCCTCTGACTAAACAAATCCAAATTCTCTCCCTTTACCAACTCGTTCAGTTTTTCAAATTCCTCGGCTTTGCCATAGGTTTTTTCCAATTGCTGCACCAACTGAAGCCCCTGGGCGCCAATTTCTTCTGGAATACTGCGTTCACCCGATAAGGCTATGTCGTACCGAAACAGAAGTTCCTTTGACTTTATCTCCAAATACTCTCCATACAATACATCAAGCTGTTGACTTAGCTTTCCCCGAATTTTTTGAATGTCGCCCGAAATACTGCCTGAGGAACTCAATCCCACCTGCTGCACCCGTTCGGCCAAATCGCCCCGTTTGCGCTTTAATTTGTTCTGAAACTGCTGCAATTCTTGTTCCACCGAAAACACATCTTCCCCCGCCTTTTCCATCAACTGTTGCCTTTGATTTTCAGCGTTTCGGTTCGCCTCTTTGACCAATTCGCGGTTGTTTTGAACCAGCTGTTCAACCTCTTGTTTCCAACTGGCATCGTATCCGCTTATTCCTTCCAAGCTGCCGGCATCTTTGCCCAACAAATCCATAACTATGGACGCGCTTGTGGGTTTCATTGTTCCCTGTCCAAGGCTAGATTTGCGCAACGGAAAAACGTCCACCAAGGCCACGTACACAAAGGCGGTTCGGGTTGGAGACGGTTTTGTTAGAAGCATTTGCGAAACAGTAAGCTCTCCGGCAACCCTGTCTTGGATGTATTTTACAAAGGATTGAGCATGTTCGGTTCGAACGGTTTCAGTTAAGGATTGAATAAAATGCCCGTTGATGTTTTCAACCGCAACAAGAGTTACAGCCGATTTGGCCTTTTCTTGCAAGCCTGCGTTGTTGAAATCGTAGGGATCTAAATCTTTCAACACACATAGGTACATGCCTTTGGTGGCTATGTTCCCCAAATCTTCCGACAGCTTGGTTTTCAGTTCTTTGACCTTGTTTTTTTGTGCCTCCACCTGCTTTTCAAGGGCTTCGATATCGGTCAAATCAATAAGTTCGTTCCAAGCCAAGCTCCAATCTGCGTACTTGTTTTTCCATTTTAGTAGCTCGGTATTTACCCCGTTGTTGTGCCGCTGTATGCAATCCTTTAGCTGTTCAATTTCATAGGAGCTGAAGGTTTTTTTGTGGGTTTTTACCAATTCGGCCAGTTTGGCCTCGGTAATTTGCCCGGCTTCCAGCATTTGGGGGTTGGTCTCTAGGCAAGAACTTTGGCTCAAAAGCGCGGAGCTTCCAATCAGCAGAATAGAAATTACAAAAGCAAAACGTACCATGCAACGATAAATAAGCAATCAAAGATAGAAAAATCGTTCGGGCAGACCGCTGCCTCTACCCTTTCGTGGCGGTTTTTTAAATTATGGATTAAAGGTCCATTGCACACCGTTCCTCTACTAAAATTTAGTGCAAAAAGGAATCATAATTTCCTGAGTGAATAAGGGCCATTTCGCTATTGGGATAGGCATTGCGAAAGGTTTTGCTGATTCGGTGCTTGGCTTTTTCCTTCCATTTGAACTCATATGCTTTTAAACCCCCGTCTGCTTCTTCCAGGTAGTCGATTTCTTGCTTTTCTTTTGTTCGCCAGAAATACGAATTTCCGTAAAATCGCTGGTAGAAATTCTTTTTTCTTCGTTCCGAAACCAAATAATTTTCCCACAAGGCCCCAATATCTT